>JBGVBS010000020.1:0-89697 GCA_045225715.1 Oscillospiraceae bacterium | reverse complement strand
AACAACCCCAAGGCTTTTCACCCCCGGGTGGGGCCCGCCGTGGCAATGGCGGTCGCCGACGCGGCAAGGGAAACGGGGGTGGCGAGGATATAACCAACGGCGGCGGGAGCGCACCCGCCGCCTTTGCTTATATCCTCGCCACGCCCGTTTCCCTTGCCGCGTCGGCGACCGCCTTTGCCACGGCGGGCCCCACGCGGGGGTCAAACGCCTTGGGGATGATGTAATCCTCATTCAGCTCGTCGTCGGCGATCAGCCCTGCCAGCGCCCGCGCCGCAGCCATCTTCATCTCCTCGTTGACGTCGCTCGCGCGCACGTCGAACGCGCCGCGGAACACGCCGGGGAATGCGAGCACGTTGTTGATCTGGTTGGGGTAGTCGCTGCGTCCCGTGGACACCACGCGCGCGCCGCCCGCCTTCGCCTCCTCGGGGAAGATCTCCGGCGTCGGGTTCGCGCAGGCAAACACGATGGCGTCGCGGTTCATCGTGCGCACCATGTCCGCCGTCAGCGTCCCGGGCGCACTGACGCCGATGAACACGTCCGCGCCGCGGATCACGTCGGCGAGCGTTCCGCGCTCCATGCCGCGGTTCGTGACCCTGCTCATCTCCTCCTTGATCCAGTTCAGCCCCTCGCGCCCCTCGTAGATTGCGCCCTTGCGGTCGGTCATGACAATGTTCGTGAACCCCGCCGAGAGCAGCAGCTTCGTAATCGAGATCGCCGCCGCGCCCGCGCCGCTGGTCACGACCTTGACGTCCTCGCGGCGCTTGCCGACGACCTTGAGCGCGTTCGTCAGCCCCGCCAGCGTGATGATGGCGGTGCCATGCTGGTCGTCGTGGAAGATGGGAATGTCGCAGCGTTCCTTCAATTTGCGCTCGATTTCAAAGCAGCGCGGCGCGGCGATGTCCTCCAGATTGATCCCGCCAAAGCTGCCGGAGATGTTGTAGACCGTATCGACAAAGGCGTCCACGTCCTTTGTTTTGACGCACAGCGGGAAGGCGTCCACGCCGCCGAAGTTCTTGAACAGGACGCACTTGCCCTCCATGACGGGCATCCCTGCCTCGGGCCCGATGTCGCCCAGCCCCAGCACCGCGCTGCCGTCCGTGATGACGGCGCAGAGGTTGTGCCGCCGCGTCAGCTCATAGCTCTTGTTGACGTCCTTCTGGATCTCAAGGCACGGCTGCGCCACGCCCGGGGTGTAGGCGAGCGACAGGTCGTCCTTTGTGTCGGTCTTCACCGTGGACACGACCTCGATCTTGCCCTTCCATTCGCCGTGCAGGCGAAGCGATTCCTTTGCGTAATCCATATTCATGATCCTTCCTTTCCTTCTTGCCTCCCCTGAAAGGGGAGGTGGCGCGAGCGAAGCGAGTGCCGGAGAGGTTACCCCTCAAACGGGAATTGATAGTCCAGCCCAAACTCGTCGCGCAGCTCGATCAGTTCTCTCTGGATGCTCTCGCCCACGGGAACGCCCTTGTCGCGGCGCTCCTGCCACGCGTCCCACTCCTTCTCGCCCGCGGTGTAGATGCGCTCCGCGCCGGGGGCTTTTTCGCTCGCGCGCAGGCCGCGCAAAATGCCGCCCGCCGTACGCGCGAACGTGTCCAGCCCCATGAAGAATTCGGGGTTGATGACGAAGAAGAAGTGACCGAGGCGGTACATTTTATTCGAGCCGTCGGGGTTCTTGCCGCTCAGCTCCTTCATGTACGGGCCGCCGGTCAGCGCGGCGGACAGGATCTCCACGATGGTCGTGAAGCCGTAGCCCTTGTAGCCGCCGGTCGCCTCGCCCAATCCGCCGATGGAGAGCAGGGCGCAGTTTCCCTTGCGCATCTCGCGCAGGATCGCGCCGGAGTCGGTCATCGTGCCGCCGTCCTTCGTGACGACCAGTCCCGCGGGCGTCTCCTTGCCGCTGCGCTCGTAATATTCGATCTTGCCGTTCTGCACAATGCTCGTCGCGCAGTCGAAGTTGAAGGGGAAGTCCTCGTCGGTCGGCATGGTGAAGGTCAGCGGGTTCGTGCCCATCATCGGCTCCACGCCCCAGGTCGGCGCGACCGAGGGGCGCGCGTTGGTGCCCGAAATGCCGATCATGCCGGCCTTCTCCGCCATTGTCGTCCAGTAGCCCGCGATGCCGTAGTGCGTGGAGTTGCAGATCGCGCCGCCCGCCATGCCGTAGGTCTTCGCCTTCTCGATGAGCTGTTCCATCATGTGATGGCTCGCCACCATGCCCATGCCGTTGTTCGCGTCGAGGACGAGCGTCGTCGGCGTCTCCTTGAGCACGTCCAGCTTCGTCACGGGCAGCAGCGTGCCGTTTTTGATGCGGTCGAGGTAGATGGGCTTGAAGCGGTTGCAGCCGTGACTCTCGATGCCGCGGCGGTCGCTCTCCAACAGCACGTCCGCGCAGATCGCGGCGTCCTCCGCGGGCACGCCGTAGCGCATGAATACGTCGATCATGAACGCGTTCATCATGTCCCATGGGACGAAAGGTCTGGTCTCCATATGAGCCTCCCAAAGTTTTTTCAGCCCTATCAGTATAGCAGAGCGGCGCCGGAGAATCAAGGGATTCCCCGACGCCGCTCCTCAAAGAAAGGGGGGTTACGGTTCTTGAAACATGTAGACGCGGCACTCGTAGGGCTTCGTCACGAAGCCGTTGCCGTCGAGCGCGTCGTCATAGTTTTTGAGCATCAATTCGCCGCGCGACAGATCGAAGCCCTTCGGCGCGGCGAAGCGCACCGGGCGCTCGACGAAGGAGCAGACGATCAGCAGCCGTTCGCCGCCCAGCGCGCGGGAGTAGACGTAGAGGCTGCCGGAGAGAGGCTGATGGTCTCGGTATTCCCCATAGCGCACGCAGCGCAGGCTCTTGCGCAGCGCGATCGCGGCGCGGTAGAAGTTCAGCAGCGAATCGGGGTCTTTCTCCTGTGCCGCCACGTTGACGGCGCGGTAGTTGTCGTTGACGCGCAGCCACGGCATCGCGGCGGTGAAGCCTGCATTCGGCGCGCCGCTCCACTGCATCGGCGTCCTCGCGCTGTCGCGCGAGCCGCGGTGGCACCACCTGAGCCGCAGCTTGTCGGGCAAGACGCGCGAGAGCATATTTTCGTAGTGCCAGCGGGTCTGCACGTCCTCGTACTGCGACGCGGAGGAGGGGCGCCAGTTGGTCATGCCGATCTCCTGCCCCTGATAGATGAAGGGCGTGCCCTTCTGGAACAGGTATGCCGCCGCGAGCATCTTGCCGCTCTCGACGCGGTACTTCTCACTGCCGTAGCGGGAGATGACGCGCGGATGGTCGTGGTTTTCGAGGTAGAGCAGGTTCCACGCCTTTTCGTCCAGCCCATGCTGCCAGCGGTCGAAGGCGCGCTTGAGCCGCCGCGCCGAGAACGGCAGCGGCACGTAGTCGATCATGACACAGTTGGCGTTCATCACCTGCGTCTGGATGACCGCGTTGAGCTGCCCGCGTTCCTCGTCCACGTAGTCCAGCGCCCGCTTTGGCGCGAGCAGCGGCGCTTCACCGACGACAAAAGCATCGTAACCGTCCAGCACCTCGCGGAATTCGCGCAGATAGTCGTGGATGCGCGGGCCGTGGTTGTAGCGGAAGATGCCCTTCGTCACGGGCATGAAATAGTCGTTGGGCAGGCCGTCTTTTTTGGAGATGAAGGTGATGACGTCCTCACGGAAGCCGTCCACGCCCTGCTCCAGCCAGAAGCGGAGGATGCCCTTGACCTCCTCGCGCACCAGCGGGTTGTCCATGTTGAGGTCGGGCTGCTTGACGGCGAAGAGGTGGAGATAGTATTCCCGCCGCAGCTCGTCCCACTGCCACGCCTTGCCCTCGAACTGGCTGTCCCAGTTGTTCGGCAATTTGCCGCCCGGCAGCGCAGGGCGCCAGATGTAATAGTCTGTGTAAGGCGGGATACGCCGGCGCGACTTCTGGAACCACTCATGCTCGTCGCTTGTGTGGTTGACGACGAGGTCCATGATGACCTTCATGCCGCGTTCGTGCGCGCCATCGAGCACCTTGCGGAACGCCGCCATGCCGCCGTAGAGCGGGTCAATATTCCGGTAGTCGGAAATGTCGTACCCACAGTCCACACCCGGGGAGGGGTAGAGCGGCGAGAACCAAATCCCGTCGCAGCCGAGGGAGCGGATATAGTCCAGCTTCTCATAGACGCCGAGCAGGTCGCCGACGCCGTCGCCGTTGCCGTCCAAAAAACTGCGCGGCCAGATGTGGTAAAAGACCCTGTCCTTGTACCAGCGCGTCTGCTCCATGACCTATCCGGTGATGCGGGTGCCGGTACGTCCCTCAATGCCGTCCTTCGCCTTTTCCAGCAGCGTGATGAGCGCCGTGCGTCCGGGCTTGGACTCGGCGAACCTGACCGCCGCCTCGACCTTCGGCAGCATCGAGCCGGGTGCGAACTGCCCCTCCGCGATGTACTGCCGCGCCTCGGCAGGCGTCAGCGTGTCCAGCCCGCGCTGGTCGGGCTTGCCGAAGTTGACGGCGACCTTCTCCACCGCCGTCAGGATGATGAGCATATCGGCGTCCAGCTGCTCGGCGAGGCACTCCGAGGCGAAGTCCTTGTCGATGACGGCGGGCACGCCCTTGAGGTGGTATTTGTCCGCCCAGACGACGGGGATGCCGCCGCCGCCCGCGGCGATGACCGCGTGCTTTCCGTCCAGCAGCGCCTGGATGGTGTGGATCTCGATGATCTCTGTCGGCTTCGGGCTGGCAACCACCTGACGCCAGCCGCGGCCCGCGTCCTCCGCCACATCGATGCCCTTTTCGGCGGCAAGCTTCTTCGCCTCCGCCTCGGTCATGAAGGCGCCAATGGGCTTGGTGGGATGCTGGAACGCGGGATCGTTGGGATCGACGGCGACCTGCGTCAGCACGGTGGCGATGTGCATCCCCGTGCCGCGGCGGTCAAGCTCCTCGCCGATGAGGTTTTGTAGGTCGTAACCGATGTAACCCTGCGACATTGCGACGCACATCGACAGGGGCATGACGTCGCGATTTTCGTCCTCGCGGCGATACGCGGCGAAGGCGTTCTGGATCATGCCGACCTGCGGGCCGTTGCCGTGCGCGATGACCAGCTCGTAACCCTCCTCAATGAGGTCGGCGATGGCCTTCGCGGTGACGTTGACGGCGTCCATCTGTTCATGCAGATTCTTTCCAAGCGCATTGCCGCCAAGGGCAATCACGATTCGTTTAGCCATGACACAACTCCTTTTTCGACCAAAAAAAGTTTTAGTTCATATGATTAATAATAAGCTGTTGCGCCCCGATTTGCAATATGCTAAACTATCAAAGATACAGTCGAAAACTTGGTCAAAAAAGCAGAGGTAACGCACATGAATATGATCCAGAGCGCAAAAGATCAGATTGCGGAGCTGACCCGCTCCGCCTATCTCGCCGCTGCGGCGGAGGGGCTTCTGCCGGAGGGCGTGACGACGCCCGCGCCGGTGGAGATCCCAAAGGATACCGCCAACGGCGACTATACCACCACGTTCTGCCTCGCCGCGGCGAAGGCAATGCGCAAGAGTCCGCGCGAGGTCGCGCAGCAGCTCGTCGCGCACATGAATCTGGACGGCAGTTATTTCACCTCCGTTGAAATTGCCGGCCCGGGCTTCCTCAACTTCCGACTTGGCGGCAAATGGTACGCCGACACGCTTGCTGCCGTGGAGAAAGAGCGTGACGCCTACGGCCGCGGCGACGGCCTGAAGGGCAGGAAGTACATGGTGGAGTTCGTTTCCGCCAACCCCACTGGCCCGATGCACATGGGCAACGCCCGCGGCGGCGTCCTCGGCGACACGCTTGCCAGCGTGCTGGACTGGAGCGGCGCTGATGTGGAGCGCGAATTTTATGTAAACGATGCGGGCAATCAGATCGAGAAGTTCGCCAAGAGCATTGAGGCGCGGTATCTTCAGCTCGTGCTGGGTGAAGAAGCGGTCGAGTTCCCTGAGGACGGTTACCATGGCGACGACATCCGCGAGCTTGCGGCGGCGTTCCGTGAAGCAAATGGAGACAGTTATGTAAACTGCGATACGGCGAAGCGCCACGCCGATCTGGCGCGCTTCGGGCTGGAACGCAACCTGCCGAAGATGAAGAGCGACCTCGCGCGCTACGGCATCGAGTTCGACACCTGGTTCTACGAGTCTGCGCTGCACGATTCCGGCTACGTCGCCGAGAGCGTTCAGGCGTTGACCGACGCGGGCTGGACGTATGAGCAGGACGGCGCGCTGTGGCTCAAAACCGCCGACATCATCCGCGACAACCTCATCAAGGCAGGCAAAAAGCGCGAAGACGTGGAGAAGCTCGACCTCAAGGACGACGTGCTGCGCCGCGCCAACGGGTTCTACACCTACTTCGCCGCCGATATTGCCTACCATCGCAACAAGTTCGCGGTGCGCGGCTTCGACAAGGTCATCAATATCTGGGGCGCCGACCACCATGGCCACGTCGCGCGGCTCAAGGGCGCGCTGGACGCACTGGGACTGGACGGGACAGCTCGTCTCGACATCGTGCTGATGCAGCTTGTCAAGCTGGTACGCGACGGCGAGACCGTCCGCATGTCCAAGCGCACGGGCAAGGCGATCTCGCTTTCCGACCTGCTGGACGAGATCCCCGTGGACGCCTGCCGCTGGTTTTTCAACACCAAGCCGGACACACAGATGGAATTCGACCTCGGACTCGCCGTGCGCGAGGACAGCGAGAACCCGGTCTACTACGTGCAGTACGCCCACGCCCGCATTTGCAGCCTGATGCGTACGCTCGCGGAGGAGGGCCATGAGCTGCGCGACGGCGCGGACTTGTCGCTGGCGTCGAGCGAGCAGGAGCGCGAGCTCGCCAAGGCGCTCGCCCGTTTCCCCGAAGAGATCAAAATGGCGGCGCGGGACTACGACCCCAGCTACATCAACCGCTATCTGGTCGAACTGGCGGGCACGTTCCACCGCTTCTACAACGCCTGCCGCATCAAGGGCGAGGCGGAGGACATTATCGCTGCGCGCCTTGCGCTCGCCGCCGCGACGCGGCAGGTGCTGCGCAACGGTTTGGGTATCCTCGGCGTGACTGCTCCGGAGAAGATGTGATCGTTGTGTGATTGCCGATATAATGCGCCGCCGAGTGCCGAAAAGACCTGATGAGCCGGAGCCGGAAGGTAAAGGTGAAAAGGACTGTTTTCCGCGAGGGTGATAGCAGGGAGGACTATGTGATGTCTATGAAACAGAAATGGTTTGCCGTTTTGCTGCTGGCATTGCTGTGTTCTCTTTTTGCCGCCTGCGGAGCTCAGACGGATACGAGGGATACAAGGGATACGCGGGATGTACAGGATGTGCAGGACCCTGCGCCAAAAGGCTTGAAGCTCGTGACTGATGCGCTGGACCTTGCGACGGATCTGAGCTCCGGCTACAGAGAAACTGAAAACACGGTTTACGTTCAGGACCCCATGCGGTATTTAGGGGGCAGTATGTCCTGCAAGGAGTCCCTTGAGCATGGGTATACGGTGTTCAGTTTTACCGGCGGCAAAGAGGAGCTTGAGCTGTTCGAACGTTATGTGGAGGATATTACGAGGGAAGGCCACAATCTTACCTTGTCCGATCGTTATTACGAGGAGTATCCCTCGTTCGGAGCCAGCTTTTTCAGTTGGATGATCGACTACTCCGGGACGGGCAGCGTTACCTCAACAATGGAGGATAGTTATACACACAGGGAATGTACCCTTGTAGTCCAGGGAACGACTGACAACGCCCTAATTAAGACCATCGTATGTATTCCGCTGGAAATGGAGATCGTGGATCTTGGCCTTCGGTACAACGGAGAAAATACCGACGGAGGAAGACTTCTTGTCGGACAGAGCCTTGCTGCCGGACTGTATCAGAACGGCTCAGGCGACTACTCGACGACAGACGGGCGTTTGAGCTGCTCACTCGGACGCGCCACTGTGCTCCATGACGGCGAGCTTCTGGAGGGAAGTGCCGTGATGCGGCGCACCAACACCATTGATAAATTCACGGTCAAGGATTTTTACAGAGACGAGGAACTCTACCTCGCACTTCCCGCGCGATACTTTATGGAGGGGGACATTCTGGCGGCGGATGATCTGGCGAGCTCGGACAAATACTTGCGCCAAGACGCGGGCTGGCTGGAGAAAGGTAGCGATCGGTTCTCTTCCATGACCTATTGCCCGCTGATCGCCATGCATCGAAACGGAAGGGATGTCTGCGCCGTCAAGAGCGACGATACAGTGTTTCGTGCTGTAACAGTGCGGTTCCTGCATGTGGAAGAAGAGAAAGAGACCGTCGTTTACCTCTGCATGGAATTTGAAAATGAGCCCCAAACGATCGAGGCGCTGATGTGTGTACCGCTGGAAGAAAGCGATGTCCACGCAGACGCGCAGAGCACATCCTCCGACAGCGCAGGGAAGCTCTCGACCCGAAGCAAATGCCTGTTCTGCGACAACGGATGGGACACCTGCAAGGCGTGCGGGGGCAGCGGCAGAGTCGAGCGTTTTGTATCGGGGAAATGGCAGACTCGTGATTGCAGCGCCTGCAACGGTCACGGTGGAAAGTCGTGCCTGCATTGCGGCGGAGACGGTTGGACCGACGAATGATATCAGACCATAAAGCGCCGTCCGCGTGTTATTTCAACACGCGGACGGCGTTTTTGATGATAAATGTGGATCGAGACGGCGGCTGCGTCTTACAGTCCCAGACCGCCCAGACCGCCCAAGCCGCCGAAGGAACCGAGGTTGAGACCGCTGGTGAGCGCGTTCATGCTGGCGTTCATCGCGTCCTCTGCCTGGCGCAGCGCCTCGTTGATCGCGGAAATCACCATGTCCTGAAGCATCTCCACGTCTTCGGGATCGACGACCTCGGGCTTGATGGCGAGCGCCGTGACCTCCTTTTTGCCGTTGACCGTCGCGCTGACCGCGCCGCCGCCGACGCTGGCAGTGAAGCTCTTCTGCTCGACCTCCTGCTGGCGCGCCGCCATGTCCTCCTGCATCTTGGCGATCTGCTGCTGCATATTCATCTGGCGCGCAGACAGGCCGCTGCCGTTGGAAAAGCCGCGCTTTGCGCTGTAACCCTTTGCCATTGCTGTATCCTCCTGTTATTTTACGGTAAATCCGCTGAATTTTCCGCCGATCTGCAAGAGATCGCGCATTTTGTCATGGGCCTCGCCCTCCGGCTCGCCCACCGTAAATCGCACCGTGACCGGGTGCTGCACCGCAAGCGCCGTTACCTCGGCGATGACGTCCGCGGCGTGGTACATTTCAAACATATGCTTGTGTGTGTCGTTTGCACAGTAGACCGTCAGTTCGTCGCCTGCGAGCCGACCTTTCGCCGTGCCGACGAAGCCGCGCAGGTGGGAGGGCAGACGGTTTTTATAGTTTTCCATCAGCCGAAGGAAGATGTCGGCGTCTACCGCCTCGCCCGCCGGGACAGGCTGCGGCTCCGCGATGGGCGCGGGCGCCGATTCCTGTGTCGGCGCGGGGACGTGCGGCGGTTCCGGCGCGATCGGTTCGCCGTAGGGCGGCGGGCCGTCGTCCTCGGGTTTGTCCGCCCACGGCGGCGGTTCCTCTTCAGGCGCTTTGGGGACAGGCGCTGGAGCGGGCGCGCCTGCGCTCTGCGCATGGGCGATGCCCGCCGCGATCTGGTTCTCCAGCCGCGCAATGCGGGCGTTCAGCGCCGTCAAATCGCCGGACAGGCTTTCGTCGCACAGGCGAAGCAGACACAGCTCCGCGTCCGTGCGGGCGTTGACGCTCTGCTGTATCGCAGCCGCCGTCTCCTGCAAAACGGTGCAGATCTGAATGAGCCGCGCGTTCGTCGCTTCCTTCCGCAGCGCGGCGAGGGTCTTGCCATCGTATCCGCCGCTGAGCAGCGCCGCCCCGCCCTCGGGGGCGGTGGACAGGATCAGCAGGTCGCGCGCGAGCGTGGACAATTCGCCGATCACCGCGCCGACGTCCTTGCCGCCGGCATAGAGTTCGTGAAGCAGCAGAAGCGCCGCCTTGGCGTCACGCCGCAGGATATGGCCGAGCAGCTGCGCGCTCTGTACGTTTCCTGCGAGACCGAGCGTGTCAAGCACCTCCTGCGCGCCGATGCTGCCGCCCGCTGCGGCGCACTGGTCGAGCAGGCTCAGCGCGTCGCGCAGCGCGCCGTCGGACAGGCGGGAGAGCAGTTCGGCGCCGTCGGGTCTGAGGTCGATCCCCTCCGCCTTTGCCACATAGTCCAGCCGCGCCTCAATGTCGCGGGGCAGGATGCGGCGGAACGCGAAGCGCTGACAGCGGGAGAGAATGGTGGGCAGCACCTTGTGCAGCTCGGTCGTTGCCAGAATGAACATCAGGTGCTCCGGCGGTTCCTCCAGGATTTTCAGCAGCGCATTGAACGCCGCTGTGGAGAGCATATGCACCTCGTCGATGATATACACGCGCTTTTTGACCTGCGCGGGGGAGTAGATCGCTTCGTCACGTAAGGCGCGCACGCTGTCCACGCCGTTGTTGGACGCGGCGTCCAGCTCCGTCACGTCGAGGAAAGCGCCGGACTCGATGCCGAGGCAAGACGGGCAGCGGTTGCAGGGGTCGCCGTCTTGCGGATTCTCGCAGTTGACCGCCTTGGCAAGGATCTTCGCGCATGTGGTTTTGCCCGTGCCGCGCGTACCGGTGAAGAGGTAAGCGTGGGACAACCGTCCCTCGGCGACCTGCCGCCGGAGCGTCGCGGTGATATGCTCCTGCCCGACCACGTCGGAGAACGTTTTGGGCCGCCACTTGCGGTAAAGCGCTTGATACATGACGGCACCTCCATAACATAGAAATTCCTCCGCAGACTGCCACGGAACCGGCGCCCTTGCGGCGCATGAATGGTCCCGCTTAATGCTGCTCGGTTCCCCGCCTGACATGGTTCGCGGGTATCCATCGCGCAAGACCGGTTCCGCAGCAGTCTGCGGAGGACATCGCTAACTATTCTACTATAGATCGCAAAAACTTGCAAGATAAAAATTTGCATTTTTTTAAAATTGGGTCTTTACAAATCAGGAAAACCGTGTTACTATACCAAAGCTGACTAGTTCAGCAAACCAAATATGGGCCTGTAGCTCAGTTGGGAGAGCGTACGGTTCGCATCCGTAAGGTCGTGGGTTCGAATCCCTTCAGGTCCACCAGCAACAGAAAAGACGCCGAAAGGCGTCTTTTTTGTTGCTGGCGGCGCCGCTGCGCGGCGCTCAATTTGCTGTTTTCTAACATGGGCTGATATGAGATTGTCATTCAAACTCATTGAAATAGAACTTTTCAAGATTTTTGTGAAGCTTGAAAATCCGATTATGTTCATTGTAAAGCCTATTGGCAATCTTTTGGAACTGTCGTTCTCGACGGTACTCATCGTATATGTATACATAATCGAGATAGCACTGATGGCACCAATAGTTTCTCATCTCACGAATTTGATCTAACAGGTCATAATCAACTGCTGATAGATACGGCTTCCCATCGCTATTGTCCAAGTGTCGTAGCTTTTTTAGGGTGTTACCAAAATTGGAAGTCTCTAACAGATCCATGTTTTCATCAAAATCCCCAGATGACATGCCAGAGTAAATTCGCTTCAAATCATATTCGATGCACTGTAGATACAGCATGGTTTCGCTGTGAAGCAGTTTGAATTGATCTCTCGTCACAGGTATAAACTCCTTCATTTGTAGCCTAACGCATTCACAAATCACCCAGATTATCGTATAGCTTCATCAAAGCATTGCCTGCGGCGAAAAGATACAACACATAAAGTAGTATCATAATAATGCTAATTATCAAAGCAATCAGCGCAAATGCTTTCGCATCTTTCTCGAATTTGCCATGTACAGACAACGCAACAATGCTTGACACAAGCGCGGCGATTTCAACACCCAATCCGCCACGAAAAACTCCGAGTATTGAGAGTGCAAGTGCAACTATGCTCAAGATTTTTTTGGTTGACATTGGCTCTTTATGAGTGGTCTTTTCCAAGCCATCCGGAAATCTGGATTGAAATTGTGGCGCTCCACAATTTGGACATATGGATGCCTGTGTGCTGATTTCTTTTCCGCACTCTTTGCATACAGTCATAGACAATGTATACCACCCCCTGCCGCAACGGAATAGTGTTCATGAGCATATTGTAATAATATAGCACACCTTGACTGTTTTTCAAGTGCTTCATACGCATTGACCCGCAGCTTTCGGATTAGGCGTCCACGATTTCATCACGCAGCTCAATGTGTTGTTTTTCCAGTTCTTTCCATTGCTTATCAAGCTCAGAAAACTCCTTGTAGGCATTCTTCATCTCCCTGGAATCGTAAGGAACGTCCTGTTCCACCAGCTTCCGCAGTTTTTCCCGTGCCATCTCCAAATCCACGCCGAGGCTGTAAAGCCGCGCGGCGGATTTAAGAAGAAGGTCTTTTCGCGCATCCATGGCCCCACCCCACCACTTGAAAAGTTATTAGCTATTTCCTCACAATTATAGCACGGTTTTGCAAAGAATCAACAATAATGTGAGCCGTTACCTAACATACAAGCGATGATAGCTTGGTTATACTCTTGTTAGGTGATGGCTATCATGGAGCGAATTGAATTCGACGAACAGATTTATGATACGATCCGACGAAATATCAAGAAGTATCGCAAGGAAAAAGGCATAACGTCGGCGCAGCTGGCAGAGTTGGTCGGGCTTTCGCATGACTTTATCCGTCAGATCGAGAGTGAGAAAACTCGGTACAACTTTTCGGTCGAGACGCTCTATAAGATTTCGGTGGCGTTGGGTACGGGAATGGACAGGCTGACGGAGAAATGAAATCGCAGACAACTGAACAAAACCAACCGAGGTCGTTTTGTGCGTAAGGCTTTTCCTGCGCCCAAAGCGACCTCTTTCGTTTCTCTGCCCTAACCCCGTGTCGCGCCGCTGTTGCGCCTGTGTTCGATGCAAACGCAGAGAGCGGTATCGTCGCTCCACTGCGATGAACCGAGGGCGCGTTGCGGCGTTTTCGGGCTGGGGTTGCGTCGGCTCGGCAGGGAGAGCGCAGAATGGAAAAGGTTTATGAAAAAAGCACAGGATAAAGAGCCGCACCGCTTCGCGGCACGGCTCGCCCACAAAGCCCCGCGATGCGGGGCTTTTTTCTGCCCAAATTCCGCACCGGAATTTGCGAAACCACAGGATTTCCGCACCGAAACCGAACCGCAGAGAAGAAAAAGGCCCGCTGTTTGGGTGTTTGAGCGGCCCAAAAGCGGTGCGAAAGCGAAAGGAGAACAAAATGAACGACAAAAACAAGAAGGGCGCGACCATGTGGCTCAAGCCCGAGACGATCCAAAGGGTAGACTTCTGGATGCCGCTCAACAACTGCCGGAGCCGCAGCGAGTTTGCGGAGAAGGCGCTGGTATTCTATATCGGCTACCTCGAAACCCGCGACGCCTCGAAGTATCTCTGCGAGGTGCTGTCCACCATGATCAAGGGCATCCTCGAAAACAATAACAATCGGATGCGTTCGCTGCTGTTCAAATGGTGCGTCGAGCTGAACATGGCCTGCCACACCATCGCCGCGCACTTCGGGGCGAGCGAGATCGAACGCCGCGAGCTGCGCGCGTTTGCGGCGCGCGAGGTCAAGGAGACCAACGGCCAGATCAGCTTCGACCACGCGCTCGATAAGCAGCGGAAGGTGTGGGAAGAGCGCTGATTTACAGCGGTAGGCTGCAAAAAACCTGTTGCTATCTTCCGCGGCGTGGTATAATATGAGGTAAGAAAGCTGTGAAAGGAGCGTGCGGATATGCCGATGAACGAGATCGAAGAGTTGCGGGATCAGTTTGTCTCGCAGATCGCTCCCCTGCGCGTGTATCTGTTCGGCTCCTTTGCGGACGGCACGAACCGCGAGCAGAGTGATTTTGACTTCTACATCGTCGTAAAGGACGGGACGAAGGACATTGCGGAGGTGACGTCGCGGGCGTACCGCTCCATCCGGCGGATCAAGCGCCGCCCGGTCGATATCATCGTCGGGACGGAGAGCCGCTTCAACGAGCGGAAGGACCAGCCCACCGTCGAAAACGAGGTGTTCCGAAAAGGGGTGCTTCTGTATGGATAACGCGGCGAAGGAATGGCTCGATTTCGCGCAGACCGATCTGAGCGTGGCGCGGCACCTGTTTGAGACTTATCGCCCGCAGCCGCTGGAAATCATCTGCTATCACTGCCAGCAATCGGCGGAGAAGGCAATCAAGGCGGTCATTGTCGCGCACGGCGTGCAGGGCGGGATGCCGAAGCTGCACGACCTGTCGTTCCTGCTGAACCAGATCAAAAACATGGCCGAGATCGACGAGAAGTATTACGATTACGCCGACGAGCTGACGCCCTACGGCGTGGCGGTGCGCTATCCGAGTGAGCTCGGTTTGGAGGAGCGGCACGCGAAGGCGGCACTGGAACACGCCGGCGAGCTGCTGGACTGGGCAAAAGCGTGCTGCACGGAACCCGAAAGCGGCGAATCGGCAGAATAATTGCATCGGATCGACGCATTTTCCCCGTGATGTTTTGTGTCAGCTTGGGAGAGCGTACGGTTCGCATCCGTAAGGTCGTGGGTTCGAATCCCTTCAGCTCCACCAGAAATTCCCGGAAATCGTATGATTTCCGGGAATTTTCGCGCTTATTAAGACTGCTTTGCTCTGTCGTCTGCCGCCTTGAGAGTAAAAAAACGATACGATATCCACAACAAGGGACTCGCTTTCGATCTGGGTAGGACCGCGGTCAACGCAGACGGGCACGGTGCGTTCAGCCCGGATTCCCCTGCATGATGCTGTACCCGGTCAGGAACGCATTCGTCACCTCCTTGACCAGTCCGCCGAGCGCCTCCTTCGGGATCAGCTCGGAGAATGTAATGCCCGCCAGCGTGCGGATCAGGGAGTAGAATTTCAGCCTGTTTTCATAAGCCGCCAGCATTTCGCTTTCGGTCATCCCTGTGTAATCCCGGATGAAAATATCCCACACCCGCGTCATCTGCTCGCCGGGTACGCCGGTATAGCGTTCCGACCCGCCCTTGCGCTGGGGAACCAGCTTCATGATCTGGTACGCGCCGAGCAGATCGATGATCGGATCGCCGACCGATGCGTCTCCCATGTCGATCAGGATGAACTCATCCCCTGACACCATGATGTTCCCCGGGTGGAAATCGCCGTGAATGAAGGTGTCGCGCGGAGGGATGCTACGGATCAGGCTGCGCAGCTTTGCGATGACGTCCGCGGAATAGCATCCGCTTTGCTCGGCGACGTCTGCCCAGACCTGCAAGCCGTCTCTCGCGTCCGGCAGCACGCCCGGCTCGAACGCCGTCCCGTGCAGCGTTTTCAGCAGCTCCGCCATGCGATGCGCGTACTCCTCTAGGCGCTCTGGGCGCCTTGCCATCGCTTCGCCGAGCGTCATGGCGTCGATCATCTCATAGATTATTCCGTAGCGATCGCCGACTTTTACGATGTCATAGGAAATTGCCGACGGGATGCCGTGGATAAACGCCTGGCGCGCCGCGTTCTTCTCCCGTCTGATTTTGTCCGGCGTGTTGGTCAACGGGTTATAGACCTTGATGATCCTCTCCTCATCCAGGCGGTAGACCTCGCCGTTCGCTCCTTTTCCGATCATCGGAAGCCCTTCGACGCTTATCTGTCGAAGCTGCTTTTCCACCGTGAACAGCTCAGTGAAGCCGGTCATTTCCAGAATGTCGTAAACGGAGGGAGCGACGTTCCGAATTACAACAGCTTTCTTCGCCTGCTTTCTCAGCTTCATCAGCACGCGCAATCCGGCGCTGGAGATATATTCCAGATCGTCCGCGGCGATGATCCACTCATCGCCTGGATGTTCCGCGGCGATTTCCATGAGTTCTTTTTCCGCGTCGGGAGCGTTGGTGGAGTCGATCCTGCCTGCCAAACGGATCGTCAGCTTCCCGCGTTCCTCCATCGTCTCTATCACAAGCGATCCCCTCCCCAAAATGTATTCCGTTGGAGCGCGTTGGATCACGCTCCGATCACATAGCGCAGTATAGTACGAAGTCCGTGAAAAGGCAAGCTCTGTGCCGCCGCGGTGTCCTTGACTTTTCGGCGATATGGGTCTACCATCGTTTCCGGGTATATGAGCGATCGGCAGGACTCGCCTTGCCTCGCGCATATTTCTCATGAAATATCATGGGGGAGGGGAATGAAATGGTAAGCTTTTTCCTGTGTCTGGCAATCCTGATCTGCGGCTATCTGTTTTACGGCAAAGTCGTCGATCGGATCTTCAGCCCGGATGAGCGCGAGACGCCGGCTGTTGCCGTCAACGACGGCGTTGACTATGTCGTCATGCCGCAGTGGAAGCTGTTCCTGGTGCAGCTCCTGAACATCGCAGGCCTCGGCCCGATCTTCGGCGCGCTCACGGGAGCTCAGTGGGGGCCCGTCGTGTTCCTGTGGATCACCTTCGGAACCGTTTTTGCCGGCGCTGTCCACGACTACTTTTCCGGTATGCTCTCCGAGCGCAACAACGGCGCTTCCATCTCTGAGGTCGCCGGCATCTATCTCGGCGGCACGATGAAGAACGTCATGCGCGTGTTCTCCGTCGTCCTGCTGATCATGGTCGGCACGGTCTTCGCGGTCGGCCCCGCGGGGCTGCTCGTCAAGCTGCTGACCGAGAAGGGCGTGACCGGCGCCTTTGCCTCCACGACCGTATGGCTCGGTATCGTGCTGATCTATTATTTCATTGCAACGTTTATTTCCGTCGATAAGATCATCGGCAAAATATATCCCGTATTCGGCATTTGCCTGATCCTCATGGCGGTCGGCGTTGCCATCGGCATCCCGATGCATGGTTATCAGATCCCTGAACTGTGGGACAATTTCTACAATATGCATGCCTCCGGCCTGCCCGTATGGAGTTTCATGTTCATTACCGTCGCCTGCGGCGCGATCTCCGGATTTCACGCCACGCAGTCTCCGCTGATGGCGCGCTGCCTCAAGCGCGAGCGCCAGGGCCGTTTCGTGTTCTACGGCGCGATGGTCGCCGAGGGCATCATCGCTTTGGTCTGGGCGGCTGCGGGCTGCGCGATCTATGAGAAGACCGGCGGCTTGAGCACCGGCCTCGCAGAGGCGCTCAAGGGCGGTCAGAACGCCGCGATCTACGACGTCTGCATCAAGACCATGGGCAGCGTCGGCGTCATCCTTGCCATGATCGGCGTCATCGCCTGCCCGATCACCTCCGGCGATACCGCGTTCCGCTCCGCCCGTCTGGTGCTTGCCGACTGGATGAAGCTCGATCAGGGCAGCTACGCCAACCGTCTGAAGCTCTGCATCCCTGTTCTCGGCGTCGGCGCGTTCCTCGGCTTCGGCAATACGCTCGGCTGGTTCAGCTATCAGGTCATCTGGCGCTATTTCAGCTGGACGAACCAGACACTTGCCATGATCGTCCTGTGGGCGGGCGCCATGTACCTTGCGCTGAACAGGCGGAACTACTGGATCTGCGCCGTTCCCGCGACCTTCATGAGCGCGGTATCCAGTACCTATTTCATGATGGCGGGCGAGTGCCTCGGCCTGATCTCCTTTTTTAAGAACAACGCTGCCGTAGGTTATCCGGTCGGCCTGATCTTCGCCGCCGCCTGTCTGGTCGTCTTCCTGCGCAGCGCCAAAAAGGCCGCCTGACGCATCGCAAAAGGATGGATTTTCAGCATAGTACGGCGGGCGGGAGAACACTCCTGCCCGCCGCCGTTTCGGGAGGGATACCATGATCTTTACCCCGTCGCCCCTCGGCGAAGCCACGCTTTCGCGTGAGATTCTGGCGGCAGATGAAAAAACTGCCTGAAATTCGGCCCCTGCGGCGTCGGCAAGGAGGCGCTGTACCTCGGCGGAGGCTTCATCGACCGTCGTTTCTACCTGCCGTGGGGAGAGATAGAGCGTGTGTTCAAGCGCGTCGCCATGAGCAGAGGCGGCTTTTCCGGCAAGGGCGTCTTCGGCTCGCTTGCTTTCCTCGTCGTCCGGTACGGCGACGGCAGGGAAAGAGAGTGCCCGTTCAAGTTTGAGGACGACGTAGACCGGCTGCTTGCCGCGGTGGAACGGGAGCGCCCCGAGATTCCCACCCAAAGCCGGCGCGCGGCGGAGAAGCTCGCCGCGGAGGAGGCGGCAGAGCGGGCGCGTTATAAAAAGAATCTGCCGTCCGAGGCGCAGTCTGTTCTGGAGGAGTTGCGCGAGGCGCAGACCTATCTGGAGGAGAACCCGCCGCTCTATGATCTGCTCACCGCCGCGGCGAAGCGGAAGCGCGTCGTCGATCACATCAAGCCTTCGTACCGCGTCGGCGGTGCGGTCTGCGCGTCGCTGGGCGCTGCGTCTGTGATCTGGGGCGCGTTCAGCTTTACGGCGCAGCGCGCCGATGCGCTCTGGTTCCTCATCGGCGGCGCGGCGCTGTTCCTCCTCGCGCTTTCGTCCGACGCGCTGCCGGGCAGGTGGAACAGCAGACAGAAGGCGCAGGCGGACTGGGACGAGGCGGTGAAGGCGATGCAAGACCGCATCAGTGAGCGGGCTGACTTCCCCGTTCCCGCGCGGTACGCCCATCCCATCGTGCTGGAGCGCATGATCCGCGCGATCTGCGAGGGCAGGGCGGCGAACGCCGCACAGGCGCTCTCCGTCGTGAAGGAGGACCTGCGCGCGCTCAATTCCTCGGTCACCGTCTCACAGCGGGAGTATGACGAGGTCGTGGCGGTCAAGCCTCTGTTCCTCGTCTGTGACTACAAATGAAAATGACAGCGGAAGCGCCCCCTCGTGGGAGCGCTTCCGCTGTTTCGATCATTGAGTTGCCGATATGGCTTTTTTGGATATCCGGGTCATCCCTTGACCGCGCCGGCGGCGACGCCCTTGATGATGTACTTCTGGCACAGGAGGTAGAACACGATGACGGGGATGATGCTCAGCAGGATGAGCGCCATCGTCGCGCCGAGGTCCACGGTGCCGTAGCTGCCCTTGAGGTACTGGATGTGGATGGGGATGGTGCGGTACTCGTTGATGTCCAGCACGAGCACGGGAAGCAGATAGTCGTTCCAAACCCACATGATCTCCAGAATGCCGACGGAGATCAGCGTCGGCTTGAGCATCGGCAGCACGACCGAGAAGAAGGTGCGGATCGGGCCGCAGCCGTCGATTGCCGCCGCCTCCTCGATCTCCACGGGGATGGATTTGACGAAGCCGACGAACATGAAGATGGCAAGGCCCGCGCCGAAGCCGAGGTAAACGACGGGGATCGTCCACGGGGTGTTGAAGCGCAGCTTATCCGCCGTCTTGGAGAGGGTGAACATGACCATCTGGAACGGCACAACCATCGAGAACACGCAGAGGTAATAGATCGTGCGGCAGAACACGGAATTCACGCGCGCGATGTACCATGCCGCCATCGAGGTGAAGAGCAGGATGAGGAACGTGGACAGCACGGTGATGAGCACGCTGTAGAGCACGGACTTGATGAAGGGATAGTTGCCGAAGGTCATGCCCTTGACAAAGTTGTCGAAGCCCGCCCACATCTCGCCGCGCGGCATGGCGAAGGTATCGGTCTTGACGAAGGTGTTGATCTTGAACGAGTTGAGCACCACCGCAAACACCGGCAGGACGTAGACGACGCAGATGGCCGCCAGCACGACCGAAAGGATCGTTTTGCTGCGGCGCTCGGAAGCGATCGACTGCTGTTTCATTACTGCTGCACCTCCCTCTTACGGGTGTAAGCAAGCTGGGCGAGGCCGAGACCGGCGACCAGAATGAAGAACAGGACCGCCTTCGCCTGCGCGACGCCGGGGTACTTCGCGTTGGAGTTGTAGAACGTGCTGTAGATGTTCAGCGCCAGCATCTCGGTCGTCTTGACCGAGGAGCCGTCGGGCTGGATGACGATGGGCATACCGCCCGTCAGCGCGAGGTTCTGATCGAACAGCTTGAAGCCGTTCGTCAGGCTCAGGAAGGTGCAGATCGTGATGGAGGGCATGACGTTGGGGATCGTGACCTTGAAGAGCGTCTGCCACTTGCTTGCGCCGTCGATCTTCGCCGCCTCGTGCAGCTCCTCCGGCACGGCCTGCAGGCCCGCGATGTAAATGATCATCATGTATCCGATCTGCTGCCAGCAGACGAGGATGACGAGACCCCAGAAGCCCCAGGTCTGGTTCTCGACGATGGACGTGCCGTAGCGATGGAGGATGCCGTCGAAGATCATCGACCAGATGTAGCCCAGCACGATGCCGCCGATGAGGTTCGGCATGAAGAACACCGTGCGGTAGAGGTTGCTGCCGCGGATGCCCTGCGTCAGCGCGTAGGCGACCGCAAAGGCAAGCACGTTGATCAGCACCAGCGAGACAATGGCAAAGCCCGCCGTGTACCAGAACGCCGAGCGGAAGGTCTGATCCTGCAGCGCGGTGAGGTAGTTGCCGAAGCCGATGAACTGCGCGTCACGGATCAGGCGGAACTTGCAGAACGAAAGGTAGATGCCCTGAATGAACGGCCAGACGAAGCCGATGGCGAACGCCGCGACCACAGGCCCCATGAAGAGCCATGACCACTTGCGCGTCTGCCGCCGCGTCGAATTGCCGCCGCTGATTTTCTTGCTCAACAAAACCAACTCCTTCTTTTCACACACTTGATGCCGGTTGCACCCTCCCCGCTTCATGCGGTCGGGAGGGCGATGTTGAAGACGAGGCGGGCGAAAGGCCCGCCCCGTCAGGTTGCCGATGTGGTGTTGTTTTAGCCGTTCTGCGCCTTGTACTGGACAGCCCAGCCGTCGATCATGGCGGTCTTGACGGTCTCCCAGTTGGCAGCGCTCTGGTCGGCGTTGTAGGCGTTCAGAGCGGAGACCAGCGCGGCGCGGTAATCGTCGACGCCCGGCTGATAGTTGGTCGCCCAATCCATGACATAGCAGCCGTTGGCGGCGTAAGCGTCAGCCGCGGCGAGGAACTTGTTGGTGGACTTCTGTGCGTTCTTGTACGGCATGGCGCCGAAGCTGTCGACCGCGATGCGGGACGCCTCGGGATCGGTGACGAGCCAGACCAGGAAGTCCATCGTCGCCTGCTGATCCTCGGCGGAAGCCTTGGAGTTGATCGCCCAGCAGTTCTCGGTGCCGCAGTTCAGACCGGCCTTCTCCTCGCCGGCGACGCCGCAGTAGTAGGGGATCATCGTCGCGTTGGGGATGGTCTCGGACACGGCGCTGAACTCCCAGGAGCCGTTGACGAAGAACGCGGCCTTGCCAGCCTTGAACTCGGCCTCGGCGTCATGTCCGCCGGTGGCGAGCGCGGTCGGGTCGGTCAGGCTGTTGTTGATGCACAGGTCATAGAGGTTCTTGTAGTTTTCAACATAGTCGTCGGTCAGGGTCGGCGGGCACTCGGTCCACTTGCTGCCGCCGTCGCGCTCCTGATAGTAGTAGACGAGGTTGACCATGTGGCCGGTGAAGCGCCAGGAGGAGCTGGAATCCATATCGCAGGAGGAGAACGCGTCAAAGCCGAGGGTGGAGGCGTTGGCGTGGATGTCCTCGGCGACGGCCTTGAGACCCTCAAAGTTCTTCAGCTCGTCCATGCTGTGGCCGGCCTTCTCGATCAGGTCGGGGTTGACGATGATGCCGTAGCACTCGAAGCAGTAGCCGATGGAGACCAGCTTGCCGTTCTCATCGTAGAGGTTGTAGGCGTCGGTGTTCAGCTCGTTGGCGATGGGGGTGCCCGTCAGGTCGAGGGCATAGTCGCTCCAGTCGCGGACGGAGTTGGCGTTGCCAACGACGTACAGCGTCGGGGGATTGCTCTTATCCATCTCGGCGGTCAGGGTCTGGCTGTAGGTGCCGGAAGCGGCGGTGACGACCTTGACGTCGACGCCCTTCTTTTCCTTGTACAGCTTGGCGATCTGCTGGAGCGCGTCGTCGGACTCAGGCTTGAAGTTCAGCCAGTAGACCGAGCCGGTCTTGCCGCTGGCGGCGGGCGCCGCGGCGCTCTCGGAGCCGGGGCTGGCCGGCGCGGTTTCGGTCTTGCTGCCGCAGGCAACGAGAGCCAGGGTCATGACCATTGCGAGAACAAGTGCAAGAATCTTTTTCATGACAAATCTCCTCATTTCATTGATTTATATAAACGGCGTGCGCCGTCTATATCGCTTGGATGGATGCGCCGCGGCGCAGACGCGTCGGCAGCGTGAGCTGGGCGTGCGCGCCGCAGCCCTCGATGTTGGCGAGCAGCAGCTCCGCGCTCCGCGCCCCCAGCTCCTCCCCGGGCTGGCAGAGCGTGGTCAGCATCGGGTGGATGTACTCCGAGACCGCGATGCCGTCGATGGCGATGACGGAGCAGTCCGCGGGGATGTCGCGGCCGTGCTCGCGCAGGGCGCGCATCGCGCCGATCGCCATCTCGTCCGCGATGGCGAAAAGCGCCGTAAAATCGTCGTTTCGCGCCAGATGCTCCGCCATGGCGCGGTAAGCGTCCTTGATGGTGAAGCTGTCGCCCGTGGAGATCACCAGCGCGTCGTCCAGCGCGATGGCGTGCTCCTGCAGCGCGCGGCAGTAGCCGCGGTAGCGCAGCTCGCTGATGGCGCCGTCGTCCTTTTCGGCGACCAGCGCCGCGATGCGCCGGTGGCCGCTGCGGATCAGCTCGTCCACCGCGTCGCGGGCGGCGCGCTCGTCGTCGATGGAGACGGAGGAATACGCCGCCTTGTCCAGCGTCCCGAAGGCGTTGGTGTAGGAGCAGAGGACGAAGGGCACGCTCAGCTGCGCGACCTCCTCCGGCGTGTAGTTCGAGCGCCCGCCGAGGAAGATGATGCCGCGCAGGCGCTTTTCCCGCTGCATGACCGCGCCCGCCGCGATCTCGTCGTCCGAAAAGCCGATCTGATGCATGACCAGCGAATAACCCGCCGCGTCCAGCGCTTCTTCGATCGTTCGAATGATCTCCGTATAGAACGGGTTCTGCATACCGCGCACGATCAGGCCGACGGCGTCTGAGCTGGTGAGCACAAGGCTGCGCGCCGAATTATTCGGAATGTAGTGCTGATCCTCAATGACCGCACGCACGCGCCTGCGGCTCTCTTCGCTCACGTCGGGCCGGTCGTTCAGCACACGTGAAACGGTGCTCACGCTCACATTCGCAAGCCGCGCAATATCCTTGATCGTCAGCATCTGTTCCACCCCACAGTTCACCGGGAACGCAAGCGCAGAATGTTTCCGGTAATGTTACCGGAAACGTTTCCGAAAACATTCTAGCAGGCATGATCCGCTGTTGTCAACCACCCGGAGGAGATTCGCCGTTTCCAACGAAATACACCTTTACTTTTTTTGCAATGTCACCAAAAAAATTCAGATACAGGCGCGAGGCGCCGCGTTCCGACAAGAGGAACGACGACGCCTTGCGCCTGTTTTGTCAGAGAATCACCCGCGCGGCGCCAACTCCAACGCCGCAAGCACGGCGTCGGATGGTGCGCGGAACGCGGCGCCGGGATCGAACTCCAGCCGCGCAGAGACAGAGGCGGGAAGGTCTGTCAGCACCATCCGCATGGCGCCTTCGCAGCGGATGGAAATCGCGGAAAGCGTTTCGCCTCGAATGTCCAGCCGCACCGTCCCATCCTCTGCGCTGAAGCCGAGCGACTGCGTGTCGGGAGCCGCCAGCTCAGCAAACTCCGCCAATTTGTCCGCGTCGAGCCGGATGGTATAGCGCCAACCGCCGGAGATCTCCGCGCACTCCGCGTCGCCCAGCAAAAGCGCCGTGCAGGCGAGGCGGATCAGCTTTGCGGTATCGGTATACGTCCGCTCCGCGCGGTCGATGGAGAAGCCTCCGCTCGTGCAGGCAGCGCTGTCGGTGTAATACAGCGCGGAGCCGCGCCCGGTCAGGCAGCAGACCGTCTCGCAGTAGGCGCGGCTGCGCTGCCAGGTGAGCGTTTCGTCCATCAGCAAAGGCCCACAGTTCGCCTTGAGCGCCAGATCCGCCGTCAGCGTCTGGCGCGAAGCGGCATCCATCCACGCCCTCAGAAGGCGCCTCAGCGGTTCGCCGATCTCCTGTGCGTTCTCCGTTTCCCCGGCGAGAATCGCGCTGCGCACCGCCTGCGGAAGCGTGTGGTCATATGTGCCGTGGAGCATTCGAAGCTCCGCGGAGACACTGTCGTCCCCGGCATTCCAGTCAACCAGGAGGCTCGTCAGTTCGCCGTCCGTAACGATGAGACTCAACTCCACCACGTTCGATTCCGGCAGCGTGTCCGCCATGCCGGGCAGGAGCGCCGCAAGCACCCTCCGGGCGTCCTCGCCCTCCGCCGAGGCGCGGTATGTCTTGACGCCGTTGGCGTCGCTGACCTCGATATCCACCGCCCGATACAGGCTTGCCGCATGAGAAAGCAGCTCCGAGTAATCCCCCGGCGCGCCGTTTATGTGATAGGCGCTTCCGTTTTCCAGGAGCATCGTACCGTTGCAGAACCAAACGGGAACGCCGTCCCACTGTGCGCAGGAGACGCGCCTGCCCTCGCACTGCGTCGTATAAAGCGTCAGGTCGGCGGTGAGCACCTCGTCCTCGAGCCGCGCCGAAACGGAGAGGGACAGGTCGAGATCGCTGCGCTCCGCGTAGTTGCGCACCATACGATAAAGCCCCATGCTTTCCGAGATCTCCGGTGCGAACCGCACCACCGCGCCCACGGCGATACCCAACGCCAGAACGCACGCGATCAGAACGACGCGCAGCTTTTTGCGGCGCTTTCCGCGCAGCGCAAGCTTTGCCTTTTCTTCATCTGTCTGGGGCGGCTGTTTCGGGCGCTTTCGGATCATCAGCTCAACCAGCAGAGCTGCAGCGCCCAGCAGGAACACAACGACGAGCATCCAGACCCACCACGGCGTGGAGGCGGCGACGACCGTAAGCGCCACTGTTTTGCCCGTCGCGTCAAAGGTCAGATAACTGCCCATGCCGCCGGTTTCGAGCCGAGTCCAGCCGCCGTCTTCGCCCAGCGCGTAAAGCTCCAGGTGCGCGCTCGCGCCCTCCGCCGGCAGATAGCGCACGGTGTGGGTATCATTGTCGGGCAGCGTCAGCTGCCACTGCTCGTAGATCGAACGTCGCCAGGAGCGGATGACACGCCACGCGCCCTCCGCGCCCGTGTCAAAGTCGAAGATTGCGGGCTCGGCGTCGAATAACGACGCATCGTCGAACGCGCCCTCAACGAAAAACGCCGGGCGAGCCGCGCTTCGGGTAAAATCGCTGCCCAGCGCGATCAGCTGCGAAGCGTAGACCGCTTCGACCGTCGTATCAAAGCACAGGTCATTCAGATCCTCGCGTTCCCAGCGGGCAAACTTGCCCTCTTTGGCGGGTATTTCCGGGAAGGCCGAGGCGTCGAAGCTGTCACCATAGCGGAACGGCACGGTTTTGACCGTCGCGCCGTCCGCGACAAAGGTCAACGTAAAGCCGCGGAACGCCTGCGGAACGCTGTCCTGCGCAAGCAGCTCGTCGTAGGAGACCGGCTCCGCCCTGCCCTCGTAGCTGACGCGGTCGATACCGGCAAGCGTGTCGCTGACAAAGAGGTTTCCGGAGAAAGCGCCGTTTTCGCTGCCGCTGATTGCGCCCGCGTACTGCGCGCTGTCCGTGATCTCCACCAGCGATCGGCAGTCCTCCACGCGCAGCCCGGCGTCCTCCGCGCTTCCACCGACAATGCCGCCGACGTATTTTGTGCCGGACAAAGAGCATTTCGCCCAGCAATTCCGCACGATATTGCGCGCAAAGCCCGCGATTCCGCCCACACAGTCGCCGCTCTCGCTCGATGCGGATCCGTAGCCCTCGCAGCCGCGGATGACGCCGAGTGCCGCGTTGCCGCAGACCGCGCCGACGTTGTCGCGCTTGCCGGAGACCGCGCCGGTGCTGGAGCAGTCCTGCAAAATGCACTTGAGCTCATAGCGGCGGCGCATGGCGGAGGACAGGCTCTCTCTGTCGTTTTCCGGATCCAGCTCATTGTATACCATCATGGCGCCCGCAACGCCGCCGACGTCGATATCGCCGTTGACCGAGCCGCCGTTGCGGCACAGCAGCAGCTTGCCCGTCAGGATCGCGTCGACGTCCTCGTCGGAGGTATCCTCCACCAGCGCGCTCACAGACGCGCCCCCGACGTCCTCCGCGACGTCCAGAAGTGTGTTCATCAGATCAGTGAATTGGCGGTTGATCTGCCGGACATCCTCAAGCAGCGCGTCGGAGGCGGCTTTTGCCTCCCGGTTGAGCAGCTCGATGTTGTCGGACACGCCGCGCAGAGAGTCGTAGAGCGCGTCCGCCTCGGCGTCCGTTTCACTCCCGAGCGGCTGGAACTCCAGCTTCTCCTGCGCGTCCAGATAGCGGAGCAGGCTGTCCGCGTCGCGCAGCGCGCCGGTCAGTTCGTCCGACGCAAGCTCCAGCCGCCCCGCCGCGGTTTGCAGATCGGCGGACGCGGCTTCGACGTCTTCCATGACGTTGCCGAGATGATCCATCGCGCTTTTCAGAGCGTCCAACGCCGGTTTGACCTCTCGCAGGCCCTCGGCGATCCTGCCGGTGCCCTGCGACGCCGCAGCTCTGTCGAGCGGAACAGCGGCAATTGCCGTCTGTATCGTATCCAAGCCCTCGCGCATTTTCGCAACGCCGGTCTTGAGCTGCTCCGCTGCCGCTTCGGTATCGTCCTCAGCCGCTTTCGCCTCCTCGAACGCATTGCCGCGCGGGCCGTTGTTCAGGTCGTTCAGGGAACGCTCCAGCGCGTCCAGCGCCTCGGTCGTGGTCTCCGACACGGCGATCAGATCCTTCACCACGGCTTCGAGCTGCCCGACTGTTTCGCTCAGGATCTCACTGCCGCGGTTGATCTCCGCGACAGTTGCGTCATAAGTATCCGCAAGGCGGTCCGTCAGTGCCTGCGCATGAATCGCTGCGCCGTCTACGCCGCCGTTGATCGCCGTCAGGCGCGCGGAGATCGTGCCGGAAGCGTCTTCGGCGTCGTCCACCGTTTTATTGATGGTGCCGGAAAGGTCGGCAAGCTGCCGCCTCACCGTCTCAAGCGAGCTGCCCTGAATGTTGGCCTTCACGTATGGCTCCGCCATGCCGGCGATGCCGCCCACCTCGCGGCGGCCGTAGACCGCCCCGGCATTCGTGGAGAGCGAGACGTGCCCGCTGCTGCGGCCCACGATGCCGCCCACGTTGTAGCCGATGTGCTGATAGCCCACGCTGCCGTGGTTGCGGCAGTTCAGGATCGTGCCGTCGGAGAAGCCCGCGATGCCGCCGCTGTCCACCGCGGCGTTGAAGGTGTCCGGACTCGTCAGGCTGTCGAACGCGCCCGTCAGGCTCAGATCCAGCTTATCAAACGACAGCGCCGGATCGAGGATGTTGGTGTTGACGTAGGCGTGGTTGGTGCAGCCGGCGATCTCGCCATGGTTCGCGCCCGCGACGCCGCCGGTCATGTTCTTCCCGAACACGCCGCCGTTTGCGTCGCCGCGGAGGATCGTGCCCGTCGCCGCGTTTTCGCCCGCAACGCCGCCGACGCGCTTTTCGCCCTCCACGGTTCCGGAAAAGACGCAGCCCTCGATGCGGCCGCGATTGACGCCGGCGATACCTCCGACAGCCTCGCCGCTGCCGGAGGGCGCGAGGGTTCCTTCGACCCTGAGGTTGCGCACGACGCCCGTCTCTGCGATCGTGCCGAACAGGCCCGCAGGGGAGACGCTCGCGCTTATGCTGAGGCCGGAGATCGTGTGTCCGCCGCCATCAAGCGTGCCGCCGAAGCTGGCGGCGGGGGAGAACTCCACGCCGCCGAGCGAAATGTCGCGCTGAAGGATCACGGTCTTTCCGCGCGACCACGCGTCATAGCCGCACTGCTCCGCAAAAGCGACGAGATCATCCGCGTCAGAGATATAAATGGTATCGCCCGTGTCCGCGAACGCGGGGACGCAGAGCTGAACGAGCAGCGCGCACAGCAGCGCCAAGCTCAGTATCTTACGCCTCATGCGCTTCGCCTCCTTCCGCGCCGCCGGAGAGCAGCTCCAATTCCGCTTCGCCCTCAATGGTCGCGTGCATCACGCCCGTCACCGTGCCCCGCACCTCGCCGCGCACAAGCCCGTCCACGACGATGCGCCCTTTGGCTTCGTGCCGTCGTATAACGGCAGGCATGGAAAACGAGGTTTT
This sequence comes from Oscillospiraceae bacterium, assembly GCA_045225715.1. Classification (GTDB taxonomy): domain Bacteria; phylum Bacillota; class Clostridia; order Oscillospirales; family Oscillospiraceae; genus Hominicoprocola. The sequence continues at coordinate 61,643 of JBGVBS010000020.1, read as the reverse complement.
TTCGATCACGCGTCCGCCGACCAGCAGGATCTGCGGCAGAGCGAACATGACGAGAATAATGGAGATGACCGTGCCGCGCCCAAGGCTCTGTCCGATGCCGACAATGGTGCCCTCGGAGCTGATCTGCCCGAGGATGAAGCCCGCTGAAGCGAGGATGGAGCCGGAGGTCAGGATCGTCGGGAAGGCGAAGTTCATCGTCTCGATGATCGCCTCCTTCGGCTCCTGCTCGTGCTGAAGCTCGGTGTAGCGGCTGGCGATGACGATGGCGTAGTCGATGTTCGCACCCATCTGGATGGACGACACGATCAGGTACGCGATGAAGAACAGATCGACGTGCGTGAATACGGGTATCGAAAAGTTGATGAAAATGGAACCCTCGATGACGAGGATCAGCAGGATCGGCATGCCGACGGATTTGAAGGTGAAGAGCAGAACCACCAGCACGATGAGAATGGACATCAGGCTCACGACCACGTTGTCGCGGGCGAAGGATTTCTTGAACTCATAGGCGTTGGTGGATTCGCCGACGACGTAGACGCTGCCGTCGCCGTACTGCTCCTCTGCCAGTTCCTTGATCGTGTCGGTGAAGACGTAGGTCTCGTCGCCGCTCTGCGGCAGATTGAGATAGACCAGCATGCGGCTGTAGTCCTCGCCCTGCAATTGGAGCTTGCCGTTGCGCATCTGCTTTGCCGCGTCGTCCAGCTTCTGCGTCGTCTCCTCGTCCAGCGTGACGATTCCCTCGTCGATGCGGTCGCAGACGAACAGGAACATATCGATCAGCGGTACGCTGTAGGTGGACACGCCGCCGATCAGCTTGCCGTACTCCGCCTGATCCGTGGCATAGGCGCTGTAGACCAGCTGCGCAAGCTCGTAGTCGATGTCCGCCAGCTCCGCGAACTGGCGCGGCGTCAGCTTGTCGGCGAGCTTATAGCCGCCGAGGGCGTCGATGTTGGCGAGGCCCATCGTGTGATCGACCTCCGGCATGGCGTCGAGCGCGTCAAGGATCGCGCGCTCCTTCTCGTAATCGCCCGCGGGCACCACCACCGCGACTAAGTTGGAGGAGGTGAAGTTTTCCTTGATCATGTTCGCCGCGATCTGCTGCTCGTTGAGCTTGGGGGTGCGGATGGTATCGTAGCCGTAGACGTAGGGGCAGCGCTGCGAGACGAAGAACGCGCAGACGACCAGCGCGACGAAGACGAGCGGGATCACGCGCCGTGTGGCATAGGCAAACCTGCCGACGAAGGGGATCTTGGGAACAAAGCTCTTATGCCGCGTTTTGTCCATCAGCGGTCCGAACAGCACCAGCAGTCCCGGCATGAACACGAACACCGAGAACAGCGCATGGAAGATCGCCTTGATGAGGCAGATGCCCATATCGGGGCCGAGGCGGAACTGCATGAAGAGCATCGCGACCAGACCGCCGATGGTGGTCAGGCTGCTCGCGCCGATCTCCGGAATGCCCTTGGAAAGCGCAACGATCGCCGCCTCGCGCACGTCCAGCGTTTCATGCTCCTCCTTGAAGCGGTTGCAGAGAATGACCGCGTAGTCCAGCGACAGCGCGAGCTGGAGGATACTCGTCACCGAGTTGGAGACGAAGGAGATCTTCCCCAGCAGAAAGTTTGTGCCCATGTTCATCACCATGGCGCTGACAAAGGTCAGTGCCAGCACGGGGATCTCCGCGTAGGTCTGGGAGGTCAGGAACAGCACGGACACCACGATGACCGCGACAATGACCATGATGACGCTGACCTCAGACTGGATGATCTCCGCGAGCTGGTTGCCGAGAGATGTACTCAAATAGGTGTCATACGCCGCGTAACGGTCCAGAATGACGCTCAGCGCGTCGAGGCAGCGCTCATCTTCCTCGGGATGGTCGAAGGTGATGTCATAGAGCGCGGAGACGTTGTTATAGTGGCCGGTGCTGTCGTCGAACGCGACGCTGTCCACGCCCTCCGTCGCCGCGATCTCGTCCGCGATCTCCTGCGCGCGGGCATAGGTGATGTTCGCCACCATCAGCTTCGCCGAGCCGAAGGTCGTAAACTGTTCTTCCATGACGTCGAGGCCTTTTCTCGTTTCGCTGGTTGCGGGAAGGTATGCCGTCAAGTCGTTCTCCACCTCGACCCAGTTGCGGGAGATCGCGGAGAATACCAGCGAAATGCCGATGAGCAGAAACACCAGGTTCCGCTTATCGACAATAAAGGTAGCGAGCTTCATCATAAAGCTCGCCTGTTGGCTGTTGTTCTGTTTGCTCATGTGCTCCGTCCTTCTGCCCGTTTCCCGGCAAGGCGCTTGACGCCTGCTCCTCAGGCCTGCGCCCGAAATCGCCTTATACAAACAGGCAGATATATTTTAACATTATTATTTCGATTGTCAAATGATATTGCCCGTCGTTTGCCGCTTCGGTCTTCGCCTGAGCGCCAAAACGACGGGCATCATGCAACTCTACATGGAGATTTTGTGAATATCACAATAATTCCCTGTTTGATTTGTGGGCGGACCTGTGTTACCGAATAGGAGAAATGAAGAACCCTATTTCAAAAAATCAAGGAGGAACTCAGTATCCTGTTTTTGACAGTTTTTTGAATCTAAAAGTCCTACAATGCGCTTAAACAGTGGATTGTAGGACTTTTATTTCGTTTTACAGTTGCACGTTACATATTTATTTTTTGGTCTGAGAACATATATTTCTCATCTTTTTTGTTGGAATTATCTGTTTTGATGTACAAAAGCCGAAGGCTTCGTGCAGATCATCTGTTATAGAAGTTCGAGTGTAAATCGGCTGATAACCTTTTCCATCGTGCTTAACGAAATCCATATCTCTGAGTGTGGATAAGATTTGATCAATGCTGTATTTTTCGTTCAGCTTCTTTTCAAGATAACGATAAATAATCAAAGCGATAAAACATGTCATGAAGTGTGCAAGGATTCGTTCCTGCCTTTTTACATAAACTGGTCGTGCTTCAAAATCTGTTTTCATTATGCGGAAACATTCTTCTATTTCCCAACGTCGTTTGTTGACCTTTACAATAGTTTCAGCTGCCTCTTCCAAGTTCGTACATACAGCATAAAAACCATCATATAACTCTTCTGATGCGATAAGATCATGATCGATATAAATGGAAGATTCTTCAGCTATTTCTCCGTCAGCAGTTGCGTGATCTGTTTTGATGAAGCGTTTCGGATCGTTCGCTCTTTTTTTAGAAACAGAAGCAGCACCTTTTTGTACTATTTTTTCCGCACGTTCAATCTGACGGTTTCTGACAGAACGGAGATAATCGCGATATTTAATGGAATAAGATACGATCAGCTGCTGTTCGATGATTGTGGTTTTTGTTATGCCGTTAACTGTGATCGTTGATTTTTCTTTGATCCATCTGCTTTTGAAAAAGATGTTATCTTTGTCCTTTTCTTCATCCAGTTCATTAAGACAGTACTCTTTTCCAGTTGTATCTGAATGAAGATGCCAGCCATGAGGATCAAGAACCCATTCTTTCAGATGTTTTTTTAGTTTTTTGATGGATTGGGTTGTGATAAAAGAGCGCATTCCATCTTCTTTATCGTAGTTGTTAAAAAAACGATTGGTTGCAGAAGAAAGACCGGCATCTGTGCATACTACAAAACGAGACAAATCAAAGTTTTCAATCAGCTTCTTTTCGAGAGGAATAAGAGAGTTTTGTTCGTTTTGATTTCCTGGTGAGATGGAAAAAGCAATCGGTATTCCTTCTGTATCCATGAACAGTCCCATTTCTACAATGGGAAGAGGTTTGTTTTCTTTGCTCAATCCGTATTGTTTATCTTCTTCTGCCTGCTCGATCTCAAAGTAAAAGTTTGTACAATCATAATAAATGATACCTGTTTTTCTTTCGGTAAGCTCTGTGCTGTTTTTAAACAAACGGCTTTGGATATAGTCGGCTTCTTCTGCGATGACAGAAAGTGCGCGGTAAATATCATGCAGTTCGAAAGAAGGTTGTTCGATGAATCTTTTGGAATCCTCAAAACTACTCTTTTTGGATGAAGGGAACAGGATTCTTGTATAGATCAACCTTGAAAGTATGTTGTTGAGGTCATAACTATAGGAATGTCTGCCGGAAACCGCCCTGCAGATTTTGTCCAGTCCCAGTTCATAATAAACATCCTGCAGGAACAGATATCCACCATTGAATCGTTGTTGTTCATCCAACACAAGATCTGTATAAGGGTTCAATTCTATTGTATATGTGGCATTCTCGTTGAGTTCCGCTTCATTCATAAGTCTGACCTGTTCTTTTGCCCATGCTTTTGCATCTGTTACACCGTATGTTTCGCAAATGAATCGATCCGAGCCAAATGTCTTGATAGGAAGAGTTTTATTCTTTCCATCTACCCGAATGGTCTTTACTGCTCTATATGTAGTTGAATTTTTGTTTTTTGTCCATCCAAGTCTCATAATAACCTCAATTAAAACATAAAGAATGGATTAGGTGAATCGGGGTCATTATAGATAGCACAGTCTTCTTGCCATATATCCAGAGAATCTTTAATGATAGCGCATAGGAGTTCATAGTCGTGTTCAGCAATCTTTTCATGGTCAAGCATGCTCTTATAAAATTTTTTGATGCTAGTTGCTGTCGTTTTAATATTCGCAGGAGTGGACCACATGCATTTGCGGATGAAAAAGTTCCCGAGGAAATCATCAATCATAGTCACACCAGATTCCATAGGCAGGGCATCTGTGCGGATAAGGTATTCATTAATGAAAAAATCAACATTGGAAAGATGACGTTGAATTGTTTTATCAGCAAGGCCAGCCTTTTTTAGGTCATCAGAAAAAAGAGTCAAAAGAGAATCATTTATTTTTCGTATATCAGTACATTTATTAAGATATGTATCATAGTCCATTTGATTAAGTCCTTTCTTTTACCGTTATTTGAGCGAAAATGTTCTTCATTAACATTATACAGTATCTATATGTAACGTGCAATAGAAAAATACAGAATTGACAAAAAAATATAGGCTTTTCAAAGCCTAACACTATGTTGATTTTTATTTTGTTGTCAAACACCCGTGAAGAACCCTATTTCAAAAAATCAAGGAGGAACTCAGTATGACAGTCGGTTTTATCGGTTTCGACGAAGCGGATTCGTCCATCGCACTTGGCCTGCACGGTGAGAACGTGGAGGAGATCGTCTTTTTCGACGCCATGCAGAACGATCCCAGATTCAGCGAGAAGATCAAGGCAAAGGGCGACGCGGCGGGCGCAGAGCAGTGCGCGAGCGCGGCGGAGGTTGCCCGCAGGGCGCAGGTTATCTTCAGTGCGGTGCCTTCCAACTTTGCCATCTCTGCCGCCGAGGGCGCGCTGGACGGCGTGCACGAGGGCCTGATTTACACGGACGTCTCCACCGCCACTCCCGCGGACAAGCGCACGATCTCAGCGATGATCAAGGAGCGCGGCGGCGAGTACGTGGACGGTGCGATGATGGGTCCGCTGCTCCAGGACAAGCATAAGGTCTCCATGCTGCTCAGCGGTGACGCCGCGGAGGAGCTCAAGGCCCGTATGGCTCCCTACCATATGCGCATGAACGTCGTCGGCACCGTTCCCGGCGTGGCGACCAGCATGAAGTTCATCCGCAGCATCTACGCCAAGGGCATCAGCGTCCTGTTCATGGAGCTGTTCCAGGCGGCGCAGAAGTTCGGCGTGGAGGAGGACATCGTCGCCTCTCTCGTCAACACCTATGGCGAGGACATCGTCAACGTCATCGACCGCAATCTCTCCGGCTCCATCATCCACGCGGATCGCCGAGAGCACGAGATGCAGAACGTGGTGGACTTCCTCAAGAGCGAGGGCCTGCCCTACACCATGTCCGAGGCAACGCGCGAGAAGCTGGCGTGGGTGCGCGATGCCAAGATCAAGGACAACTTCGAGGGCGACGTTCCCCGCGACTGGCACGGCGTGCTGGCGGGCTGGAAGCTTTGATCGGCGGCATCCGTCAAAAGATCTCTTGCGCGGTATCAGAAAGCCGCGGAAGGGAGCAGGTACAATTTGAATATGGAAACGGCGCGGTCTTTTCGGAGGCTGCGCCGTTTTTCCTGCGGGCGGTTGGCTTTTGCAGGACGGTATCATTGATCCGGCGCTTCATGATGTTCCGCGAAGAGGCTCATCATACCGACAGCACGGAAAGGGGACGATGATTCCGCTTTGCCGCAAAAAACTGTTGACAAACGAACGTTCGTTAGCTATAATAAAAACTGCAATCAAGAGTAGAAGAGACAGAAATACGATTCGGAGAGGTGCGCCATGGAAAAGGGCAACACAAGAGAAGAGATCATTGAGGCGGCGCTGGAGCTCTTTTCGGTCAACGGATATGAGGCGACCAGCACCTCGCAGCTTGCGGACGCGGTGGGTATCCGCAAGGCGTCGCTTTACAGCCACTTTGCCAATAAGCAGGAGATATTGGACTCGGTGGTCGGAATGGTTCTGGGCAGCTATGCGCGTCATTCGATCTTTGCGCGCGCGGACTGGGACGACCCGGCGTTCACAAGCGGCAAGGAGAATATGACTTCGGAGGACGCGGCGAGGCTGGTGCAAGGACAGATGCAATACATCCTGCACGACCCGCACATTCAAAAGGGCAGGAAGCTGCTCCAGATCGAGCAGTTCCGCAACGCGAACATGGCGGAGCTGCAAACGAAGATGAATTATGACGAAATCATGCGCTACTTTTCGGGCATGATGCGTTTTCTGATACGCAGGGGCATCCTCAGGGGCGCGGATCCTGCGATCATGGCAGCGCAGTTTTCTGCGCCCATTACGGTCTGGATCAACCTCTGCGACCGGGAACCTGATCGGGAAGAGGAGATTCTCGGACTGGTCGAAAAGCACGCGATACAGTTTTTTGAAGCATACCGGAAATAAAATGGCGGGACGCCGGTTGGTTGTAAGCGGCTGACCGGTTCCCTTTTCAGGAAGAAACTAACGAACGATAGGAAGTAAATGAGAAGGCTGAATACGGTGGAGGGATCGGACAATGAACAGAAAACAAGGCTTTGCCCTGTGCGTGACCGTACTTTGGAGCGTTGCGTTTTCGACCGCCATGCACAACTGGACGATAGGCGTCAGCATGGGAATCTGCATGGGTGCGGCGTTCGGGCTGCTTGAATCAGATCATAAGGGGGACGGAGAGAATGAAAATGAAAAATAACGTGTCGAAATGGATGAGCTTTGCCGCGGTGCTGCTATACTGCGCGGCAACCTTCCACATCGTGGACGAGCACTTTCTGCTGGGCACGGTCTTCTTCGCCGCGGCAGTCTGCTTTACATCCGCTGCGGCGGCCTGCCGGAAAAAGGAGCGTGCGGCGTCGGGCGACGCCGACGAACGGAACGAATGAATGAAGCGCGCCTGACCGTGTTCTTTGACGAGCCGTTCTGGATCGGCGTCTTCGAGCGCGTCGAGAACGGAACGCTGTCCGTCTGCAAGGTCACCTTCGGCGCGGAGCCGAAGGACTATGAGGTGTGGGACTTCGTCCTGCGGAGCTATGCAAAGTTGGTTTTCAGCCCGCCTGTTGCGGCGGATGTGCGGCTGGCGGCGGACAATCCGAAGCGTCGGGCGCGAAACGCGCGGAAGAAGCTTGCCGGAGCCGGCGTCGGTACAAAGGCTCAGCAGGTGCTCCAAAGGCAGCGTGAGGAACAGAAAACCGAGCGCAGGGTGAAGACCCGCGAGGAGCGCGAGGCGGAGGAAGAACGTCGGTTTGCACTCAAACAGCGTAAGCGCAAAGAGAAGCATCGGGGGCATTGAGCGCAAGGGGACACACCGGCAGGGGGATGAGTGCCCTTCCGATCCGCGATACGCGGATGAACGGCGCGCACGCGGCGCGATTTCTCGACAAACTGAAAAGAGAACGAGATCCTGGAGGTGAATACCATGAAGGAACTGATCCTATACGTCCACGGTAAGGGCGGCGGCGCCGCGGAATGCGAGCATTACAGGCCGCTGTTTCCCGCCCACGAGGTGATTGGGCTGGATTATCAGACCTTTACCCCGTGGGAGACCGGAGCGGAGATACGGGAAGCGGTCGAAACGCTGAGCCGCGCGTACGGCGGCGTCACGCTGATCGCAAACAGCATCGGCGCGTTTTTCAGCATGAACGCCGGAATCGACCCGCTGCTGCAAAAGGCATATTTCATCTCTCCCATCGTCGATATGGAGCGGCTGATCCGCGATATGATGTCGTGGGCGAACGTGAGCGAGGCGGAACTGGAAGAAAAAGGCCTGATCCATACCGCGTTCGGGGAAGACCTTTCGTGGGACTATCTGCGTTACGTGCGTTTGCACCCCGTTCAATGGACGGTTCCGACCGCGATCCTGTACGGAGGCGGGGATAACCTGACAACCTATGAGACGATCGCGGCGTTCGCGGCGAAGCATCGTGCGAGCCTGACGGTCATGGACGGCGGTGAGCACTGGTTCCATACGGAGGAGCAGATGCGCTTTCTGGACGCCTGGATCGTGAGCCATTGAAGCAATTGGAAGACAAGTGAAACGGGCGACCTCCCCGCGGGGAAGCCGCCTGTAATTTACGTGTGTTCAGACGAGAAGCGGATCAGTCCTCAAAGAAAAAGATGCCCTCCGCGCGCTGCTTCCGGCGGATCTGGCGGCGGATCTCAGCTTGCTCCCACTCTTTTCTGTCCTCGTCGGTTTTCAGGATCAGGCGCGGCAGGCGGCAGGGCTTGTTGTTCTCGTCGATGCCGACCATCGTGAGATAGGCGCGGTTGATGAGCTCCCGCTCGCCCGCGGCATTCTCCACAAACGACTCGACCTTGACCTCCATGGAACAGTTGGCGACGTGGGTGACTTTGCCGGAGATCACGACGATCTCCCGCAGATACGCGCCGCGCAGGAATTTGAGGTTGTCCACGGTGCCGGTGGTCACGTTCATCTGCGCGTGCCGCCGCCCGACCAGACCGGCGACCTCGTCGATCCAGCACATGAGCGTGCCGCCGAACAGACGACCGGAGTCGTTCATATTCTCCGGCATGATGATGTGAAAGGTCTCCACTCTGGATTCTGCCACGGTTTTGTCTTTGCGCTCCATTGCCCTTCCTCCGGTAGACTTGTATGGTAAAGCGATTATATGTGCCCGCCCTCCGCTTGTCAATCGAGGAAACGCCCCAAAGCCTTTGCGTTATTATCTTCAAAAGCAAAACAAAAGATTGACAGAGAACGAACCCTGTGGTGTATAATTAATTCACGCAAAATCAGGGAAACGACGCGGACACAGGAAAATAAGGATCACCGTACAGGAGGAGAGCGATTATGGAAAAAGCGAAAGTCTATTTTACCGACTTCCGCACGCGCGTGGGCGTGAGCCAGGGCGAGAAGCTGAAAAGACTCTGCCGCAGGGCGGGCATCGCGGACATTGACTTTGAGGGCAAGTTTGTAGCAATCAAGATGCACTTCGGCGAGCTGGGCAACTATTCCTATCTGCGCCCGAACTACGTCAGAGCGGTCGCCGACCTGATCCGCGAGCTGGGTGGAAAGCCGTTTCTGACGGACTGCAACACGCTTTATCCCGGCAGCCGGAAAAACGCGGTCGATCATCTCTATAACGCCGAGGTCAACGGCTTCAACAGCGTCACGACGGGCTGCTATGTCATCATCGCGGACGGACTCAAAGGCACGGACGAGGCGGTCGTCCCCGTGCCGAACGGTGAGTACTGCCAGGAGGCGATGATCGGCCGCGCGCTCTACGACGCGGACGTCATCGTTTCGCTTTCCCATTTCAAGGGACATGAGATGACCGGCTTCGGCGGCGCGATCAAGAACGTCGGCATGGGCGGCGGAAGCCGCGCGGGTAAGATGCAGCAGCACTGCGACGGCAAGCCCGTCGTCGATCCCGACCTGTGCCGAAGCTGTAAACAGTGCGCGAAGGAGTGCGGCTCGGACGCGATCTCCTACGAGAGCGGCAAGGCGGTCATCGATTGGGAGCTGTGCAAGGGCTGTGGGCGCTGCATCGGCGCCTGCGCGTTTGACGCGATCAGCACCGAGCAGGACACGGCGTTGGAGGCGCTGTGCGCCAAGATGGCGGAGTACACGGCGGCGATCGTCAACGGCAAGCCCGCGTTCCACATCAGCCTCATCATGGACGTATCGCCAAACTGTGACTGCCACGGTGAAAACGACGCGCCCATCCTGCCGAACATCGGAATGCTGGCGTCCTTTGACCCTGTTGCGCTCGATCAGGCCTGCGCCGACCTGTGCCTCGCCGCGGAGCCGGTGCGCAACAGTCAGCTCGGCGACAACCTCGCCAGAGAGGGCTGGCACTGCCACCACGACCACTTCCTCGACAGCAATCCGAACGTCCGCTGGAAGGAAACGCTTGCCCACGGCGAGAAGATCGGCCTCGGTACGCGGGACTATGAGCTGATCCGGATGTAGGTATGCCATGCTGTCGTCCGGAACGTTTCCGGACGGCGCACACGACGGCATATGACAAACCGGAAAACGGGAAGGGAGCCGGAACTGACGGCGCGCATCGGCTCGCCCAATGTGAGGATGTCACTGGATCTGATGCATCTCTTCGTGGAGAAGCTGGATGTGCCGGAGACGATCCGCGCCTACGCCCGCTTCTGCTATCAGATCGACGTCACCGGCGAGGACAGGATCCCGCCCCGCGCCTCGGCCATGGACTTCCCGGCGATTTGCGCGGCACTGAAAGACTCCGGCTTCGACGGGTATCTGAACTTCGAGTATTCCGCGGAGAGACCCGCGGAGGAGCTTGCGTATTTCAAGGCTCTGATGGAAAACGCCTGACGCAGGGCATCAACTTTGGAGGAATTATGCTGGAATTGTTGCTTTTACAGTATCGTGAGCTGTTCGGTGAGGATTTTCCGCTTGCCCGGTTTGACGGTGAGCAGGAGATCGAGGTCATCAACATTCTTTACGACTGCGTGTCGAAAAACCTTCCGTATGATCCGGATCGCAAGATCGAATACAGGATAACGGAAGCCCCTGGCGTCAAAAAATGAGCGGGGGAAGACGTCTTGCGCGGGACGTGGGAAACCGCTCAAGAGAATGCCGCGGGTAGGAGAGATATTGGAAAATGAGTTCTGACGCTTGGATCATGAGGCCGTTCAACGCGCTGTTCTTTGCCGTGCTGACGGGATTTGCGCTTTTACTTGTATGTGCCAGCCTCGCGCTGCGCAAGAAAAGCAGAAAAACCAGAGAGCTTGCGCTGATCGCGGCGTGCTCGGTCACGCTGGCCGGGTTTGTCCTGTATAAGTTTTTCCTCTCCATGGACGCGGATTACAACGCGATCACCGCGCAAATGGGCGGGTTCAACTGGTGGGGCGAGCTGCCGCTTCAGCTCTGCAACATCAACATGATCCTGATCCCGCTCGCCGTATGGAAGAAAAGCCGGCCGCTGCTGTGTTTCTGCTTTTTCCTCGGGCCTCTCGGCGCCATGATGGCGCTGGCGATGCCGGGCAACGGTTTTGACGGATACTCCCTTCTTCTGCCGCGTATGCTCGGCTATTACGGGACGCATTTCATGGTGATCGTGGAGGGGCTTGCGCTTGCGACGCTCGGACTGTTCCGCCCGCGGCTGCGCGACCTGCCGAAGACGATCCTCGCGGCGCTGGGGATCGCGTTCTGCGTCTTTATTTTCAATATTCTGCTCCGCTGGAGCGGGCTGCATCCGAAGGCGAATTACTTCTTTTCCGTAGAGACGGAGGGGAACGTGCTGCTGGAACTGTTCCATCGCTGGCTTCCGTTTCCGTTTCTCTATCTGCTGCCGTCCACCGCTATCCTCGGCGGATATATGCTGGCGGTCACGATCCCCTTCGAGCTTGCCGCCCGAAAGAAGGAGAAGGCCGGACGGCGGGAAGGAGAACGGTGAGGAGTTCATCCGCGTGATGACGGAACCGTAAGCAATGCCTCTATCACGACAGTCCCGGGCGGAAGGCCCGGGACTGTCGCTGCTATCATGGAAAAACGCGCGACGGGAAAGGAGCTATCCGAGAGGAACGGTTTTTCTCAGATACGCCAGCAGAGCGCTGCAGCCTTCCTCAATATCGCGCCACGTCGCCTCGAAATCCCGCGTGTACCAAGGGTCCGCGACATCCCGCGGACGGTCGGTATAATCCATCAGCAGATGGATCTTGCCTTCGGGATCGCCGAGGCAGATGCGCCGCATATCGGAAAGGTTCTCCTGATCCATGCCGATCACCAGATCGTAACGCCCATAGTCCGGATAGCGCATCAGCCGCGCTGTTTTTCCCTCGCAGTTGATGCCGTGCTCGGCGAGCTTCTTCCTCGCCGGAGCATAGACGGGATTCCCGATCTCCTCAGTGGTGGTCGCGGCGGACGAAACGTGAACCGACCTGCTGAGCCCGGCTTTTTGCAGCATATCTTTCATGACGAACTCTGCCATCGGGCTTCTGCATATATTGCCGTGGCAGACGAAAAGAATGTTTATCATTCGCGTTTACCAGCCTTTCCTGTGCTTCAGCATAACACGCCGACACCGATCTGTCGAGCCTCTTTGCTCCGCGGGACTTTTTTAACGGGGCGGGACAGAATCGCGCGGGCTCGGTCTTGAAACTGCGGATATGTTTTATACTATATTATTAGCCTGTTGAAGGATCGCGTGATTCGGCTGCGGCATAGCATATAACGGAGGAATTGCATCTATGAGCAAGCAAAATAGCAGGAGAAGCTTCTGGCAGAGCATCAGACAGGGGCTCGGCTTCTATCGCAACCCTCCTTATGTGGAGGCGAAGCTGAGGGACGACGACGTCCAGAGCGCAAAGTACCTCGCGATCGTTGTGATCTTCGTCGAGATCTATATGCTGATACGCTACATCGTCAAATACGGCGCCATGTGCGAGACATTCGGCGAGTTTCTTCACTATACGTACAGCTACTGGATCCTGCTGCTGGTCAGCGCACTGATCTGCCTCTATGCCAAGTTCTATTTGAACGGCGGGATGAAACGGCTTGGGACATACAGCCGCCTGCTCGTCTTTTTGTTTTACGCGACGGGCATCTACTTCGGCGCGAAGACAGCGATGAGCGACTTTTCGAGGGGCAGGATGATCACCTGCTTCCTGACCATGCTGATGTACGGTACGATCATCCTTGTGATACGTCCCTACCTGTCCATCCTGCTGACCGTTTTCACCGCGGGATCCTTCCTCTACCTGCTGAACAACTACTCGTTCAACAAGGCGGGCGAGCAGGTCGTCATGAATTCCGGCGATACGATCAACTACGTCACTTTTTTGATCATCCTAGGCGTGCTGGAGATCAGCGTCTACTACCAGCGCTATCGTGACGCCTGCAAGGCGCAGGAGCTGGAGAAGGCGGCGGTCACGGACAGCCTGACGGGGATCCCCAACCAGATGAAGTTCGAGACAGACGCGACGGCGTACGCCGCGGAGAGTATCCGCATGGGCAGGAAACCCGTTTATCTGTGCTTCGACGTACACAATTTCCAGACCTTCAACGATCAGAGCGGCTACGACGGCGGCGATGAGCTGCTGCGCCGGCTGGGACGCGCGGTTGAGGCTGCGTTTCCCGGCGAGCCGGTCGCGCGGCAGTCGGGAGACCTGTTCTGCGCGCTTTCCTGCGCTGCGGACGCCCTCGCGCGCGCCGAGCGGGTGTGAAACGATCTGCGCGCGGCATACCCCGCAGCGACCTACATGGATGTGCGTGTCGGCACCTTCACGGCGTCCGATCCCGCCATGAGCCCGCGCCGCGCGGTGGATCGCGCGCACTACGCGCTCAAGCAGATCCTCGGCTCGGACGACGTTTTTGCCCTCGCGTACGACGGGAAGATGGACCGCGAGTACCTGCTCCGCCAGTACGTGCTCAACAACGTGGAGCGCGCGGTGCGCGAGGGCTACATCCAGGTCTATTACCAGCCCGTCGTATGGGCGGCGGACGGAACGCTTGCGGGCTGTGAGGCGCTGGTGCGCTGGATCGACCCGGAGAAGGGCTTTATGTCTCCCGCGGTGTTCATCCCCACGCTGGAGGAAGGCCGCATGATCCACAAGCTGGATCTCTGCGTCTATGAAACGGTGTGCCGCAGCATTCGCGAAAGCCTCGACGCCGGGCTGCCCGTGCTGCCGACGTCGCTGAATTTCTCCCGCCTTGACTTTGAGCTGATGGACGCGGTGGGCGAGCTGGAGGCGCTGGCGGAAAAGTACCGCGTGCCCCGCGAGTATCTGCACGTCGAGATCACCGAGAGCGCGGTGACGCAGGATGTGGCGGGACTGAAGACCGCTATGAAGCGTCTGCACGAGCTGGGATACGCGGTCTGGCTGGACGATTGCGGCTCCGGCTACTCGTCCATGAACGTGCTCAAGGATATGGACTTCGACATGCTGAAGATCGATATGGAGTTCCTGCGCGGGTTCCACGGCAATGCCAACGCGCGCAAGATTATTTCCAGCGTCATCCGACTCGCGGAGTCGCTGGGGATGGAGACGCTCTGCGAGGGCGTGGAGACCGAGGAGGCGATCGACTTCCTGCGCACGGAGGGCTGCGGCAGATTACAGGGCTTCTACTACAGCAAGCCCATCCCGCGTGAGGAACTGCTGGAGAAGATCGAAAGCGGCGCCTTCCACATGAGCGGCGCCTGAGCGTCTTCCGCTGCGACTATTGACAGCAATACCCCCGCCGCTGGTCAGCGGCGGGGGTATTGCTGTATGAATGCGCTTTGTTCCGGTCACGGCTCCTGCCCGGCGCTGTCAAGCGGCGCCACGACCAACGAACCGTCTTTCCCGCTCACGCTGAGAGTGTACGTCCGGATCGTTCCATCCGTATCCGTGTAGGAAAAGCCGCTGCTCGGAATATCGCCCGGAAAGCTCATCGGCACGGCGAGTGGAGAACCTGCGCGCAGTTCTGTCATGGCGAACACCTCGCTGACGTCAAAGAGCGCGTTTCCGCTCTCATCGACATCGCGGAGCGTCAGCGCGAGCAGCTTAAAGTCTCCGACGCCCTCTTTTGACTGAAAGACGACGGTGGTTTCGCAGTTCTCCGCGCTCAGACCGAACATCTTCGCCGCGTCGTCGTAGAAGGATATGCTGTCCGCCACGTCGTCATAGTAATCCGCGCGCACCTTGCAGTCGAGCGGCTGCGCGATGAAGCCGGTGTAATCATAGTCAGCGAAGGGCGTCAGTTCCATGCGCTCGCGCGTATCCTCAAGCGACGCTTCCATGTCCCAGAACGCCTCGTCGGAGAGCTCCAGCTCCTCAGACACACTGACGTCCCACGCGCCGGTGGTGTTATGATACATCCCAATCTCGGTGAAGGACGCATCCTTTTCGTTTGTGAAGTAGAAATCCTCGCAGATCAGCTCCGTGCCGTCCTCACTGATGTGGAACGTGCCGAAGCAGCTGTAGATCGCGCCGCCGGAGCCGCTGTTGAAGAAGCGCCCGCCGCCGAGCCACTGGTAGCTGTTGCGAGCCCAGCCCTCGAGGAACATGACGATCTCTCCGTCCTTGCAGGTATAGCCTGCGAAGATGACGTCTCTGAAAAAGTTCGCCTGTTCGCTCTCCGAAACCGTCCCGATGAGAAGCTCCGGAATGCCGTCTCCGCTGACGTCCTCGATGGCGTAGCCGAGCAGTCCCAGCACCTCTTCCGGCGCGCCTGTATTGCCTGCCTCGATGACGCCGGTGGAGACGTATTGGTACTCTTCCTCCCAGTCATAGCCGTTGTAAAGGACGTCACAGGTCTCGTCCAGCACAGGCGCGTAGATCGTCAGGTAGTCGATCTGTTCCGCGGGGGCGGGTTCCGCGGCTTCCGGTACCGTCTCGGCCGTCTCTGTTGTCTCCACAGGCTGGGGCGCCGGCTGTACGGAGTTTTCGCCCGCCGGCTTCGCGCCGCAGGCGGCGAGGTTCAGCGTGAGCGCCGCGGCGAGCAGAATGCTCAGAATGATTTTGCGTTTCAATTCAATCTCTCCTCGATATAACCTTTTTTGTAATTCCGGATCATGGGGAATGCCGCGATTAAACTAGCAGACAATTCACGAAACGTCAAGACGCATTTCGTCGCCGCGAGGAGAACTATCCCTTCGGACGGACGCCTTGACAGGCATATCCGCATCACGTATCATAGAGAAAACAACCGATGCGGGGTGTTGATTGGGGGAGCAGCAGATGCCGTTTGAGATCGTGCGCAACGACATTACGAAGATGCGGGTGGATGCCATCGTCAACACCGCGGATCCACGCCCTGTGATCGGGCCGGGCACGGACTGCGCCGTCCACAGGGCGGCGGGGCCGGAGCTGCTGGCGGCGCGCCGCGCGATCGGCGACATCGCGCCGGGCCGCTGCGCGGAGACGAGGGCGTTTGGCCTGCCGGCAAAGTATGTCCTGCACGCCGTCAGTCCCGCATGGGTGGACGGCATGCATCACGAGGCGGAAACGCTCCGCGAGGCTTACGACGCGGCGCTGGCTCTCGCGGCTCGGCTGAACTGCGAATCCGTCGCGTTTCCGCTGCTGGCGACGGGGAACCACGCCTTTCCGCAGGAGGTCGCCATGAGGGTGGCGATCGATGCCTTCACGGACTTCCTGATGCGGCATGAGATGAGCGTTTATCTGGTGGTGTTCAGCCGGAAGTCCGTTCAGCTTGCCGGAGGATTATTTGCCGGACTGAAGAGCTATATCGACGACAACTACGCTGCCGAACAGGCGGCGAAGGAGTACGCCCCCGGCGTCTGCGATCGCAGCGCGAGCCCCGCCGCCTTTTCCGGGTTCGGACGGGCGCGCGCGCTGCGGCGTACGCCTGCGGGAAAAGCCTCGCTCGCGGAAGAAGCGTGCGCTCCGTCGTGCGATCTGGCGGACTATCTCGGCATGGCGGAGCGCGGATTCACCGAGCACCTGCTGGACCTGCTGAAGGAATGCGGCGAGAAGGATTCCGCGGTCTACCGCCGGGCGGGTATCAGCCGACAGCTTTTCAACAAGATCGTCAACAGCAGGGACTATCAGCCGAAGAAAAGCACGGCGATCCAGCTTGCCATCGGTCTGCGGCTTGACCTCGCGCAGACGCAGAAGCTGCTGGAAACGGCGGGCTATTCCCTCACGCGCAGCAGCAAGGCCGACCTTGTGGTGCAGTATTATATCTCGCGGGGCGAGTACAGCATTGTGACCATCAACATGGCGCTGTTCGACTGCGGCCTGCCGACGCTCGGATGCTGAGGCAAAATGTCAACTACGGGTTGACCAAAACCTCCGTTGGATTTGCTATGGTACAGACAACAAATCCAAAGGAGGTTTTTATTATGAACAACAATCTGACTGAAATCGTATTCATTCTGGACCGCAGCGGCTCCATGGCGGGGCTGGAGGAGGACACCATCGGCGGCTTCAACGCCATGCTGGAGAAGCAGCGCTCGGAGAGCGGCGAGGCGATCCTCTCCGCCGTCCTGTTCGACCATGAGAGCGAGGTGGTTTACGACCGCGTCGACCTGAGGAAGATCGAGCCGATGACGGACAGACAGTACTATGTGCGCGGCAGTACGGCGCTGCTGGATGCGATCGGCGGCGCGGTGCGGCACATTGCCAACGTCCACAAGTATGCCCGCGAGGAGGATCGCCCCGGCAGGACCGTCTTCATCGTCACGACGGACGGAATGGAGAATTCCAGCCGGGAATACAGCTACGCTCAGGTGCGGCGCATGGTAAAGCGGGAGCAGGAGGAGAACGGTTGGGAATTCCTGTTCCTCGGCGCGAACATGGACGCCATCAGCGCGGCAGGCAGCTTCGGCATCCGCGCGGATCGCGCGGTGCGCTTTGCCTGCGACGGAGCGGGTACGAGCCTCAACTATGAGGTGGTCAGCAAAACCGTCAGCAAGCTGCGCAGGGGCAAGGGGATCGACGCAAAATGGTCGGAAGAGATCGAAGCTGACTATGCCATGCGCGGGGGACGGTGAGCTGCGCGAAGCCCCGGCGGGATCGGGCCGAATGTTGACAGAATGGCCGGCTGTATGTATTGTATCATTACCAACAGACGTTAGACGATTTGCCGATGGCCGGGATCGCCGGGAAACGGCGCTGACTCGCGGAGAAGCAAACCGGCGGAGAGAGGAAAAACCATGAAGATTTCCAACGCGAAAATACTGATCGGCGATTCGTTCGTTGACGGCGGTATTGAATTTGACACAGTGATCCGCGACGTCGGCGCGGGGGTGACCGGCGGCGCCGACGCGCAGGGATGCTATCTGCTCCCCGGTCTTGTCGATATCCACTCACACGCCGCCGTTGGCGCGGACGCCAGCGACGGCGACGCGGAGGGCATGGTCAGAATGTCGCGTTGGTATGCCGCGCGGGGCGTCACGAGCTGGTGCCCGACTACAATGACGCTGGGAGAGCCGGAACTGACGAAAGCGATGCGCGTCATCCGCAATTTCCGGCGTCCTGAAAACGGCGCGAAGGCGGCGGGCGTCAATCTGGAGGGACCGTTTGTCAGCCACGCCCGATGCGGCGCGCAGGATCCCGGCCTCATCCACGCGCCCGACGCCGCGCTGTTCCATCGGCTCAATGAGGCGTGCGGCGGCGCCGTGCGGCTTGTTACTGTCGCGCCGGAGGAGCCGGGCGCCATCGAATGTATCCGGGAGATCAGCAGGGACTGCGCAGTGTCCCTCGGCCATACCGCCGCCGACTACGATACGGCGATGGCGGCGTACGCGGCGGGCGCGAGCCATACAACACATTTGTTCAACGCCATGGCTGCCCTCGGCCACCGCGCGCCGGGCGTGATCGCCGCGGCGAGCGACGCGGGCGCGACAGTGGAGCTGATCTGCGACGGGCTGCACGTTCATCCCGCCGTCGTGCGGCTGACGCGCCGCCTGTTTGGGGACAAGCTGGTGCTGATCTCCGACTCTTCCCGCTGTGCGGGCATGCCGGACGGCGATTATGAGCTGGGAGGACAGGCGGTTGCCATGAAAGGCGGCAGGGTGACGCTGCGTGGCACGGACACACTGGCCGGCAGCTCGATCCACCTGCTGGACGGCGTGCGCCGCGCAGTCAGCTTTGGGATTCCGTTGGCGGCGGCGGTCATTGCCGCGACGCTGACGCCTGCTCGGGTCATCGGCATGGACGGCAGGATCGGATCGCTTGCCGTCGGCAAATGCGCCGACTTTGTCCTGCTGGATCGGGAGCTGGAGGTCTGCGCTGCCTTTATCGACGGAGAGCAGATCACGGAAGATCGTCGATACGCTTTGCGGCAGAAGCGGCTGATCATATGAATCAAGCAGAAATCCGCTTTTGTGAAATAGGCATATCTTGTAGACAAATCTGGTTTTTTTTGATATGATACCCGCAATGTTGTATGGATCGCGGATAAGGGAGCGTTATGCAGGAAGAACGGAACACAAGGAACATCAAGACGGTCGGCGTGATGATGATGCTCACGCTGATCGGCAAGGCGCTTGGGCTGGTGCGCGACATGATGCTTGGGCACACATTTGCCACCGGCGTCGCGGCGACGGCCTTTTTAACGGCGAGCCGTATTCCGCGCAATTTTTTTGACGCGATCTTCGCCTCCGCCATCTCCGCGAGCTTTATTCCCGTTTTCAACGAATACCTCGAACGAAAGGGGCGGGAGGAGGCGTTTCGCCTCTCCAGCGCCTTTATCAATCTGATGGCGATGCTGACGGCTGCCCTCAGCGTCGTCGGCATGATCTTTGCGCCGCAGCTCACGACGCTGCTGGCGGATGGCTTCGACGCGCAGACCGCGGCGCTGTGCACCTCGCTGCTGCGCATCCTGTTCCCGCTGATGTTTTTGACGGGGCTTGCCTTTTCCCTTGTGGGGATCCTGCAGTCTCTGGGTGAATTCAGCATACCCGCGCTGCTTTCTGCTGCGTCCAACGCGGTGATCATCTTATACTATCTTTTTTTCGTGGGCCGGTTCGGCATCATCGGACTTGCCGCGGCGTTTCTGATCGGCTGGGCGGCGCAGGTGCTGATCCAGCTCCCGCCGCTGTGCCGCTTCGGATACCGCTGGCGTCCCATCCTGCGGCATGATGGTTTATGCAAGATCTTCCTTCTGGCGGGGCCTGTGCTGGTGAGCACCTGGGTACAGCCGCTGAATCTGACAGTCGCGACGCGCTATGCTTCGCACATCGACGGCGGCGCGAGCGCGCTGGAATACGCGAATACGCTGTATACGATCGTCGCGGGCGTGTTCGTGCTGTCCATCGCCAACGTGATATTCCCGGAGCTCTCCCGGCAGGCCGCTCATGAGGACGGCGCTGCGATCGGAAGAAGCGTGGCGGAAACGCTGAACGCGATGCTGTTCCTGCTCACCCCGATGGCGGCAGGACTTGCGGCGCTTGCGAAACCGGTCGTGCGGCTGCTTTACGAGTGGGGCGAGTGGGGCGAGGCGTCCACGGAGCTGACCTCCGGCGCGCTGACGTTCCTCTCCCTCGGAATGCTCGGCTACGGCGTTCAGATCATCCTCAGCCGCGCGTTTTACGCGGAACAGAAGGGCAGGGTGCCGCTGATCGCCGGTGCGGTCTCCGTGCTGTCGAATATCGCCCTGTGTTCGCTGCTGATGCCGGCATACGGACTGCGAGGGCTGGCGTTCGCTTCGGCGGCGAGCCTGATCCTGCCGGCGCTGGTGCTGCTTGCCGCGGCGGCGCGGCGCTATCCCGGCGTACTGAGCCGCGCTGCGCTGACGGATTTTGCGAAGATGCTCGCGTGCTCGCTGCTGATGAGCGGCGCGGTGCAGTTGTCGTATACCGCGCTGGCCGGACGCCTCGGCGACGGGGTCGCGTCCCGCGCCCTTGTGGTCTTTATGCCGACGCTGCTCGGCGTACTTGTTTACTTTGTGCTCACCGCGCTGCTTCGCGTGAGCACCGTGGCGCAGATCAAGGCGCTGCTGCACAGAAGGGGGAATGCTTCTTGATACGGGAAAGCCTGATCCTGGGAACGCTTTGGTCCCTGCTGGACACGCTGAATCGCTCAGCCGCCGGGCGCGCCTTTGACGCGCTCTGCCGCCGGATCGGCGCGCTGTGGCGCGAGAGCCTGATCGTGAACTGGTTCTGCTCGCCGCGCTGCGTTCGAAGCCGGAAGTCCGGATCCGGAGAACGGCTCCGCCTGGGACTGTGCGGCGTATGGGAGCGTTTGGGCCTGCGCCGCCTGCTGGAGGGGAGCGTTTTCCTGCAAAGCTTCCTGTGGTGTGCGATGGCGACTGTGCTTGCACCGCTGGCGCCGACGATGGCTGTGCTGGGGTTGGCGCTGGTAGGCTGCGGCTCTGTTCTGCTGAAAGCCGTACAGGAGAGGGAACGCCGCCTTGCCCCCATGCCGCTGAACCTGCCGGCTGCGGCTTATGTGCTGTGTTATTTCATCGGGACGCTGACCTCCGTGGACGTGCGGGGGAGCCTTTTGATCGGCGTGCTGACGATCGCGTTCATCCTGTTTTCACCGGCGCTTTACCATGCGGCGGACACGCGAAGGGAACTGGATATCCTCACCGCGCTGATGGTCACGGCGGGAGCGGCGGTCTCCTGCTACGGTATCCTGCAATATCTGTTCAAGTGGGGCTACCAGTCCGCTGCGTGGGTGGATGAGGATATGTTTTCCTCCATCCGTTTCCGCGTCGGCTCGACCATGGAAAACCCGAATATGCTGGGCCAGTACCTGATCCTGACGGTCACGCTGGGCGGAGCGAAGCTGCTGGGCGCGAAGGGCCTTTGGCGGCGGCTTTATTATCTTGCCTGCTGCGGCGTGATGTGCGTTTGCATGATCCTGACGTACTCCCGCGGCGCATGGCTCGGCCTGCTGTTCGCGCTCGCGGCGTTCCTGGTCCTCTGGCAGCCGCGCCTGCTGGCGCTCGTCCCGTTCGGCGTGCTTGCGCTCTTTGCCCTGATGCCGGAGACGGTGGTCTCGCGCTTTGCGAGCATCGGAAACATGGCGGATCAATCGACCTCCTACCGTGTCAGCATCTGGCTTGGTACGCTAAAAATGCTGCGCGACGGTTACTGGCTGTTCGGCATCGGCCCCGGCACGGCGGCGTTCAACCGCGTGTACCCGTTCTACAGCTATGAGGCAATCATCGCGCCCCACTCTCACAACTTGTTTTTACAGATCGTCTGCGACGCCGGCATTTTCGCGCTGCTGGCTTTTTTGTGGGTGCTGATCCGTTACTTCCGCGTGCTGTGCGCGTCGCTGAAGGACCGGAGCGACCCCGCGGCGCGTCTGCTGAGCATCGGCTGCCTCACGGGCGTGCTGGGGTTTCTGGTACAGGCGATGACGGACTACTCATTCTATAACTATCGCGTTATGATGCTTTTCTGGGCCTGGCTCGGAGTGGGCATGATGAGCGCGCGGCGCGATATGCCGAAAGGAGGCGGAGCATGATCCGCGTACTCAATGTGATCAGCGACAGCAACATCGGCGGCGCGGGGCGCGTCATCATGAACTATCTTCGCTATGCCGACCGCGACCGATTTGAGACGCTCGTCGCCGTGCCGCGGGGCAGCCTGCTCGTTGAGCCGCTGCGGGAACTGGGCGCCGTTGTCTATGAGGTCGACGGCATCGCCGACCGCTCCTACCACAGGGACGACGTCCGAACGCTCACGCGCCTGATCGGGGAGATCGCCCCCGACGTTGTTCACGCCCACGGCGCACTCTCCGCCCGCATTGCCGGACGGCGGTGCGGCAGCGTTGTGGTCTACACGCGCCACAGCGCCTTTCCGGTTCCGGCGAAGCTCAGATACCCGCCGGGACGATGGGTCAACAAGCTCGTCAACGAACACTATGCCGACCACATCATCGCAGTCAGCCCCGCCGCGGCGGAAAACCTGACGGACGCCGGCATCTCGCCGAAGCGGATCACGGTCGTGCTCAACGGCGTCGCTCCGCTGGATGCTGTACCGGAGGAGGAACGCTGCGCGTGCCGTGCCGAGCTTGGCATCGCGCCGGATGAGTTTGTCGCAGGGATCGCCGCGCGCGTCGAGCCGTACAAGGGGCATCTGTTGATCGCGGAGGCGGCGGAGAAGCTGCGCGCCGAGGGAAGGAACTTCAAAATACTCGTTGCCGGTACGGGAACCTATGAGGACGCGCTGCGCGGGGAGATCGAACGCCGAAACCTTACAGATACCATGCTGTTGCTCGGATTTCGCAGCGACGTACCCAGGCTGCTGAATATCATGGACGTGCAGCTCAATGCGTCATGGGGAACCGAGGCAACCAGCATTGCGCTGCTCGAAGGGATGAGCCTTGGACTGCCCTCGATCGTCAGCGACTATGGAGGGAACCCGTGGCTTGTCCGCGACGGAGACAACGGCTTCGTTTTTCCGTCGAAGAACAGCGCGGCGCTGGCGAAAGCGCTTGCGCGCGCGATGGATGAGCCGGAGACGCTGGCGCGCATGAAACAGCGCGCCGTCGAGGTCTATCGGGAGCGCTTTACCGGCGAATGTTTTGCCCGCAATGTGGAGGCGGTTTATCTTCGGGCTATGGAGGAGGCTGGACATGGAAAACAGAAGTAAGAAGGTCCGGTTCAATATCGTTGATCTTGTCATTATCGTACTGGTTGCCGCCGTCGGCGTCGGCGTGATGGCGCTGCGGAACCGCGCCGCGGGCGCGGAAGCGGCGAAGAACACCGTGCCGATGCGATGCACGGTGGAATGCATAAAAGTGACCCCCGGGATAGCGGACGTGCTCCACGAGGGAGACAGCGTCTACAATTCGGTTAACGGCGCTTACCTCGGCAAGGTCGCGTCGTTCTCCTCCGCGCCGCACGTCGAAACGGAGTATTCGGCTGCGAGCGGCGGCTTTGTGCAGTACGAATGCCCGGAGGCCATCGATCTTTGCGTGACCATTGAGGGCAGCGGCTTCGCAACGGAGCGTGACGTCGTGATCGGCTCCGATCACGTGAAGATCGGAGCAAGTCTCGCGATCAAGGGACGCGGCTTCGCAAGAGAGGGCTACGTGATCGGAATCGACACGATGGACGCGCAGCTCCCGGAAAACACGGAGGACTATGAGGGAGACGGCACAGCCCTCTACACGATCCGGCTGGACGACGCGCGCGAGTTCTACGCGGCGAACCTCTACGTCGGAGACCGGCTCTACGAAGCGAAGACGGGCGGTTTCCTCGGCGTGGTCGAGGGGGTCGCCACGGAGCCCTTTGCCGAGACGAACCTTGGCAGCGACGGAGTGGGGCGTCTGACGGAAAAACCGGAGAGCTATACCGTTCTCCTTCAGGTCAGGGGTGGTTTTGCCGCTAAGCCGGACGGCTATTATCTGGGCGGCACGACGGAGTTGAAGGTCGGCGCGACGGTCAACGTGGAGTCCCGGTACATTTCGCGATCCGGCATATTCGCGTCCATCGAGAGCATTGAGGGGACAGCATGAGCAAAAAAGTCCTGATGGTGCTCATGGGCCTGGAGATCGGCGGCGCGGAGACGCACGTCGTTGAGCTCTCCAGACAACTGCACCGCGAGGGTTGGGAGGTCGTGGTCGTATCCAACGGCGGAGTCTATGAGAGAGAACTGACCGGGGCGGGGATACGCTGCTATCACGCGCCGCTGCATAAGCGCAACGCGGTTCTGATGCTGCGTTCGCTTCATGTCCTGCGGCGTGTCATCCGCGAGGAAAAGCCCGACGTGGTGCACGCCCATGCGCGCATCCCTGCGTTTCTCTGCGGCATTTTGCACCGGCAGATGGGCTTTGCGTTCGTCACCTCGGCACATTGGGTGTTTTATGTCAACTCGATCCTCAAACGCATCGCCGACTGGGGCGAGCGTACGATCGCCGTCAGCGACGACATCAAGACATATCTGATCGAGAATTACGGGATCCCTGCGGAGCATATCTCTGTGACCATCAACGGCATCGACACCGAGAAGTTTTCCCCCGCCGTTTCGGGCGAGCGGGTGTTGCGGGAGTTTGGGCTGTCGCCGGAGCGCCCGGTCATCTCGTACGTCAGCCGCATGGACGACAGCCGCGCGCTGGCGGCGCGCCAGCTTGTCGCCATTGCGCCGCGTCTGCGCGCGGCGATCCCCGGAGTCCAGATCCTGATTGCCGGCGGCGGCGACGTGTTCGACGAGGTCAAGGCAGCTGCCGATGCGGCGAACGCGGCGGCGGGCGAGACATTTGTGGTCATGACCGGCGCGCGCACGGACATCAACGAGATCGTCGCGGCGGGCGATGTGTTTGTCGGCGTCAGCCGCGCGGCGCTGGAGGCGATGGCGGCGGAAAAGCCGGTCGTTGTCGCGGGAAACGAGGGCTATATCGGCCTGTTCGGCGAGGACAAGCTTGCGCTCGCACAGTCCAACAACTTCTGCTGCCGCGGCTGCGAACCGTCCACGGAGGATCGGCTGTACGAGGACCTGATTAAAACATTATGTAAACTAAGCGCGGAGGAACGCGCGGCGCTCGGAAGATACGGGCGCGGCGTCATACAGCAGCACTATTCCGTCGCGCGCATGGCGCGGGACTGCGAGGCGGCGTACCGTGCCGTGCTCGGCGAACACACGCGTATCGTGCTCTCGGGTTACTACGGCTTCCGCAATCTCGGCGATGACGCGATCCTTCTCGCTATGCGAGATCGCCTGAAGGAGGCGGCGCCGCTTGCGCGGCTGGTCGCGCTGTCACGCCGTCCGGCGGAAACGCGGGAACAATGCGGCGTGGAGGCGGAAAACCGGTTCGACCCCTTTGCGGTGCGGCGCGCCATCCGCGGCGCAAGCTGCTTCATCAGCGGCGGAGGCAGTCTGCTGCAGGATCATACCAGCACGCGGTCGCTGCTCTATTACACAGCCCTGATCCGCATGGCGAAGCGGTACGGCAAGCCCGTTCTGTTCTATGCGAACGGGATCGGCCCTGTGGACGCCCCGCGCAACCGGGAGCGCGTCCGCGCCGTGGCAGAGATGGCGGATGCGATCACGCTCCGGGACGAGGAATCTCTGGAGACGCTGCGGGAGATGGGGGTCCGAAACGGGAACATCCGCGTCACCGCCGACCCGGTCTATGCCATGCGGAGCGGCGAGCGCGAACGCGGCGCCGCCGCGCTGCGGGAGAAGGGGATCCCGACGGACAGGCCGATCATAGGCGTCTCCGTCCGTTTTGCGGCGGGCATGGAGACGAATGTCGCGGAGTTTGCACGCTTCTGCGACGCGGTCAGCGGATCCATGACCCTTGTGTTTATCGATATGCAGCTCAACGCGGATGCGGAGGCAAGCGAGTCGGTGCGCAAGCGGATGGATCTGCCGTCGTATGAGATCTCCGCGCCCTATGATCCGCAGGCGATGTCGGATATGCTCGCGTGCATGGACGCGGTGGTCAGCACCAGGCTGCACAGCATGATCTTTGCCGCCTGCTCCGGCGTTCCGGTACTGGGCGTGGAATACGACCCGAAGGTCAGCGCGTGCGCGCACGCGCTGGGGATGCCGCTGGCAGGGCGGCTGGACAGCTTCCGCGCAGATGAGGCGCTGGAGACGCTGCAAACCGTACTGCGCGACCGTGAGGCGTATGTGCGGCGCCTGAACGAGTCGACGACGCGGCTGAGAGAACTGGAACAGGGCAATGAAGAAGTGTTTTTGGAACTGATCGGACAATGAAAAAAAGCGCCGCAGAACGAACCGTTCTGCGGCGCTTTTTTGACCGTCTGCGGGGCATTACTTCTGCTTTTCGCCTTTCTTCAGACCCTGCCGGAATGCCGACAGGGTATCCTCCGTCTCGTCCAGCCAATAGGGACGGGCGGGGATGTCGCCGTCGTAGTCCGCGGAAGAGAACCAGACCGCAGCCTTGATGTTGGGATAGTCGGAAAGATGGTCGAACATATTCTCAATCCAGGCAACCTTGTCTCCGCCAAAACTGGAGGAGGCGAACTCCGTGATGATCCACGGGAAGGCAGAGAACCGAGGCAGATATTGGGCCTGGATCTCGTCGTAGATCAGGTCAAACTCCCGCCATTCCTCAGCCCACTTTTCGTAGTA
The DNA here is from genome assembly GCA_045225715.1 of Oscillospiraceae bacterium. Taxonomy (GTDB): domain Bacteria; phylum Bacillota; class Clostridia; order Oscillospirales; family Oscillospiraceae; genus Hominicoprocola. The sequence goes on along the minus strand of JBGVBS010000020.1, from coordinate 34,724 downwards.
GGTGCCGTTGTTGTAGCCGGTGACGCCGAGCATCTGGACGTACTCGTTGCCGGGGTAGTAGTTCGTGCCCTCATTCCAGCGGCTGGGGGGACAGTTCCGGTCGTTGGGGTTGAAGATCCAGATGCAGTTGTCCACGCCCTCCTCCCGGAAAATCTCATAGATCCGCCGCCAGGCGGTGACGAACACGTCCGGATCCGCCATGTTGTTGACGCCGCCGTAGCTGGTCCAGTCGCTGTTCATTTCGTTGCACAGCCGGAACAGGAAGGGATGGACGAACTCCTTCGCGGCCCGGGCAAAGGCGCGGACGCTGTCCTCGTTGACGCCGCGGTACAGATCCAACAGAGGCGAATAGCCCCGCATATCCGTATTGTTGTTTTCTGTAAGCTGATAGGTCAGTTCCACCACCCGGCCGCTGTTCCGGTTATCCTCCATAAAGTCTGTGGGGAAGTCCATGGTGGAGTGGATGTAGGCGAGGATGATGGGGAAGCGGAAGTCCAGCTTTTCCTCCAGCTCAGGGATCTTCTCGTGGAGACCCGTATTGAATATGTCGCCGGTGTAGATGCCCCAGAGCAGCTCGCCGCTGTTTTGTATCCGCTCATAGAGCGCCCGGGTCTCGTCGGACCATTCCTCCGGCAGCTCGGGACGGTAGTCCGTCTCCATGCGGCCCGGCTCGGAGGGGGAGAAGGTCCGGAAGCTGTCAAATAAGCCGGGGAGGCTGTCTCGCAGGGCGGTGTTGCCGCTGTCATAGGCAAATACCACCCGCAGAAAATCCTGATGGGCGCAGCGAACGAAGAAATAGCTGTAGGCGTCATATTCCCCGGAGACCACGTCCCGGATCACCGCGTGATAGGCATAGCCCTTGTGGCCCGCCGCATCAAAGACCTCCGGCGCTGCCACGTCCACCCGGTTGTTTTCCTGCCAGTCCCTGTTGAGTAGGAAGCGGCTCTGATAATAGCCAATGTACTGATCCACCCCGTCCTCCCAGGGGAAATCCGGAGCGAAAAAGCTGAGACCGTCGGTCATTTCCTGATTGGGATCCACGTAAGGGCTGTACTCCATGGTGACAGTGGCCCGAAAGCCGTCCCCGGTTCCGACGACCCGGACGGAGGACCGGCTCAGGTCCAGCTCCGTCCCGGCAGGGAAGTCCAGCTCGTAGCCGTCCGCATAGTTGATCAGCCGCGTGGCGTCTTTGGCTCGAACGATCCAGTCCTCTTCGGCTCGGTCGGAGGTGATGTGCAGCACATCAAAGCGGATGTGACGCGCCAGCTCGTGAACCCGGGAAGCATGGTTCCGATAGACGCTGATGCTCACGGCTGCCAGAGCGGCTAACCCCAGCAGCGCAATAACCACCAGCCGGCGGGAACGGTTCGTCATAGTCAAAACTCCTTTATGCGCGCTGTGCGCTTCCTGATTTGCAATTATCGTACCGCTGAATCGCAGCTTTTGCAAGATTAATATGAGCGCTGCCGCGCGCTCGCCCGGCCTGCGACCGTCACGCCGTTTTTTTCCGGCTCGTAATAAAGCGTTTCCGAAGCGACCGTGCCCGGAACGGGGATCCGTATCTCAAAAAAATATCCGCACTATTCAGTGCGGATATTTGGTGGGGGAAGGTGGATTCGAACCACCGAAGTCACTGACAACAGATTTACAGTCTGCCCCCTTTGGCCACTCGGGAATTCCCCCATATGCGATTGTCCGCCGCAAAACATCTGAGCTGAAAAGTGGAGCTGGTAGACGGATTCGAACCCCCGACCTGCTGATTACAAATCAGCTGCTCTACCAGCTGAGCTATACCAGCATTTTCATCTCAGCAATTTCAACAGCTCACTTAGGATAGCAGAAACAACACGGCTTGTCAAGAGTTATTTTGCAAATCAAGTGAAAAAATGAGGAGACAAACGATTGCCGTTACCCACGGAACAGCTCGCCCTCCAGCTGATAGATGTCCGCGAACGGGATGCGTTCGCCGTCGAGGAACACCATGCAGCGCGCGATGACGTCCAGCTTCTTCACCTGCCCCGTCAACGTGCGGTACGCGCCGCCGTTCTTGCGTTCGTCGGGACGGAAGTACGTGACGGTAACGGCGGGCATGTCCGCGAGATGCCCGCCAAGCAGCCGCAGGCGCGCATCAAGCTGCGCGATGCGGCTTTCATCCAGCTCGATCCGCTCGTCGGTAGGGCGCGCAGTCTCCTCCATATCCTCCTCATAGCCCGAAAGCGCCTTGAAAGGAGCAAACTGCGCGGCACGGTCGCGCAGCGGCATATGCGGGTGCGCGTCGGAGATGGGGCGCGGCAGGTCGATGATGTCGTCGTAGGAACGCTGATTCATGCCTTGTGCCCTCCGATCTGCCCGTTGCGCTCGCGCGTCATTGCGCCGTCCTCAAAGTTCATGCCCTTGAGTATGGCGTTTTTTCCGTATTTCTTCTGTATGGCGAGGATGGCGTGCTGGCGCTTTTTCTCCCGCTCCCGTTTCGCCGTTTCCGCCGCCTCGCTTTCCCCGGCGACGGCATTTTCGGAGAACAGATCAAGCTGCTCCGGCTGCGACGCGGGCGCGTCGCGCTCCGGCAGCACCCGCTCTGCGACGATATACATACGCCGTACCAGCAGGTTTGGATCGACGATGCGGTCATAAAGCCGCAGCGCCGCGGCGACGAGTTCCTTCGTGGATGAGGTGCAGTGCCCGAGGTTCTCCGTACCGTGGGCGTGTTTCGGCACCCTGCGCCCATAGCGATCCGATTTGACCTCGCCGTGATACTGAGCGCGCCGTGCGGGATCGGTCAGGCTTTCGACGTCATAGCCCACAGTCAGCACGAGCTGATCCGTGACAAGCCCCTTGTCCACGAGGTCGAGCGCCAGAAGATCGGCCATCTCATGGATGATGAGCCGCCCGCCGGCAAAGTCGTAGGGACGCTGAAGCACCTGACCGGAGCCAAGGCTGCTGAACTCCGGCCGGTATGCCTTGATCTCCCGCATCGTACACGGCTCCCAGCCCCACGCATGGTCGATGAGCAGCTCGGCATTGACGCCGAAGAGCTCGTAGAGCAGATCTTCGTTGAGATACTCGTTCGGCTTCCCAAGCGAACAGCGGGCGACGTCGCCCATCGTGTATATGCCGTGCTGCGCCAGCTTTCTGGCGATGCCGGGACCGACGCGCCAGACGTCGGTGATGGGCGTGTGCCCCCACAGGATGCGCCGATAGGACATCTCGTCCAGCTCCGCGATGCGCACGCCGTCGCGGTCGGCGGGGAGATGCTTGGCGACGACGTCCATCGCCACCTTGGCGAGGAACAGGTTCGTGCCGATGCCTGCTGTGGCGGTGATGCCGGTGCTTCGGAGTACGTCGCGGATCATTGTCATCGCCAGCTCGCGCGCGGTCGTGCGGCGAGCGGCGAGGTAATTCGTCACGTCCATGAACACCTCGTCGATGCTGTAGATATGGATGTCCTCAGGCGCGACATATTTGAGGTAGATTTTATAGATCTCGCCACTGACCTCCTTGTAGCGCGCCATGCGCGGGGGAGCGACGATATAGTCGAGCTGCCACGACGAATCGGTGCGGATCGCGGTGTCGCTGAATTGCCCGACGTAGAGCTTCCCGTCGGGCGCGCGGCGCCGCCGCTGCGCGTTGACCTCCTTTACCCGCTGCACGACCTCGAACAGGCGCGGGCGGCCCGGGATGCCGTAGGCTTTCAGAGAGGGGGACACGGCGAGGCAGATCGTCTTTTCCGTGCGGCTTTCGTCCGCGACGACGAGGTTGGTGGTCAGCGGGTCAAGGCCGCGGTCGACGCACTCCACCGAGGCATAGAAGCTTTTGAGGTCGATGGCGATGTAGCTGCGCTCCGCCATCTCACCGCTCGCCGAGCAGGAACGGCAGGAAGTAACGCATCTGCTTGTACCACCAGGGCCAGTCGTGGTTCACGTCGTAGCCCCAGAAGTCGCACCACGCTTTGATGCCCTTCTCGCGGAAAATGCCGTCGAGATTGCGCAGCGTGCGGACGCCGTCCTCTTCCCACGCGCCCTGACCGCAGCAGAAGATGATCCTGCGGCGGTTGTACATGGCGATGTAGGGGTGGTCGGGCGGCATGTTCGGGAGAAAGCATTCGGGGGAGTTTTCGTAGAGCGTCGGATCCATCCAGCCGTGGTAGAAATAGGCGGAGTCGTAGACGCCGGAGAGCGCGATGACGCCCTGAAACAGGTCGGGGCGGCGCAGGAACACAATGGCGGCGTGGTTCGCGCCCATGCTGAAGCCTGTGACGGCGGGCATGCGCTCGCTGTGCTCGTGGATCAGCGGTACGACCTCGTCCACGATGTAGTGGAAGTACTGCTCCTGCCGTGCGCTGCGCCAGCTGTTCTCGCCGCCCTGCTCCAGCGACCAGCTCTCCTCGTCCACCGTGTCCACGACGTAGAGCTGTATGCGCCCGTCGTTGATGAAGTCCGACAGCTGGTCGATCATGCCGAAGTCCTCGTAGTTATGGCACTTCGAATTCTGCGTGGGGAAGCACAGCAGCGGCATGCCCTCCCGGCCGTAGATCATGATGTGCATCTCGCGGTCAAGGGAGCTGCTGTAGTGGGTGATCTCCTCGCGATACATGGTATTGACCTCCTTCGTATCAGCCCAGAACGTAGCTGAAAAACTCCTGCATTTCCTGATCTGTCTTGAATCTTGCCATATATGCCCAGCGCCCCATGGCGGGCCAGTCGATGGGCGGCATCTCCTCCTGCATCACGAGGCTGGAAGCATAGCGCTCATTGATCTCCTCGTTGCTGTGGGTGAAGGCGTGACCGTCCTTGCGCGCGGCGTAGGCGCAGAACCAGCGGTCGTCGGACGCGGGGAAGAAGCGCCGGTCGTCCGTCACCATTTCGGCGTAGATGCTGAACACGTCGGCAGACTGGGCGAAGTTCATCATGTCGGGATCGTGCCCGCCGGAGGGGCGCATATTGACCTCCAGCGCGGCGAAGTCGCCCGCTCTGCCGATGCCCTCGTGATCGCTGTCAAGGCGGATGAACTCAAAGTGCACGAACCGGCGGTCTGCGCCGAAGGCCTTGACGATCCTGCGGCCCAGCTCGCGCAGCTGCGGCGCAGGCTCCGGGAAGGTGCAGAACTGCACGTCCTCGTCGTTCTGCACCGCGTCCAGCACCGGCGCGTAGGAGTTCATCGACTCAAACAGCGGTTCGCAGGCGGAGTCGAGGATGGCGTCGTAGGTGTAGATGTCGCCGCCCAGGAATTCCTCCATAACGTAGGGCTCGTCCGGCAGCGCGGCGTAAAAGGCGTCCAGCTCGGCGTCGTCGTGCAGCTTGCGGACGCCGTTCGCGCCCGCGCCGACGCTCGGCTTCACGATGACAGGATAGCCGACCTTCTTGATAAAAAGCTTCGCCGCGCGGCGCGTCGTGACGGCGTGCTGGCGCGCGGTGGGGATGCCGGCGTCCAGAAAGACCTGCTTCATCTTTGCCTTGTCCACCAGACGCTCAATGCCGTCCGCGCGGGTGCCGACGCCGATGTTGAAGTCCGTGCGCAGACGCGCGTCCGCCGTCAGCCAGTATTCGTTCAGCGATTCCAGCCAGTCAATGCGCCCATACTTGTGGATGAAGAACGCGACGGCGCGGTACACCTGTTCGTAGTCCTCCAGAGTGGACACCTGATAGTACTCCGTCAGTGCGCCCTTGAGCTGATCGGACAGCGCGTCATAGGGCGCGTCGCCGACGCCGAGCACATTCACGCCGCGAACATGCAGCCGGTTGCAGAAGCTTGCGCAGGTCAGGGGGTAATTGGGGGAGATGAACACGTAATTCAAGGGGCATTCCTCCTTGTTGTTCGTTCCCGTCAGCAGCCGCCGGACCGCTCCAGCCAATCGCCGACGGCGCCGCCGATCTCGCGGATGCAGCCCGCGTCGTAGGGCAGCTTCATGAGCGCGCCGCGGGCAAGGTCTTCAAAGGTCTGCGTACCGCCCTTGTCCACGAAGGCAAGATAGCGCGTCCATGCCTCCTTCGGGTCGCGCAGATGCAGCATCCAGAACTGGAACGCCATCGTCTGCGCCATACAGTAGTCGATATAGTAGAGCGGGTAGAGGTAGATGTGGAGCTGGCGCTGCCAGAGCGCGCCGCGAGCGTAGAAGGGCAGGCCGTCAAAATCCGTCCACGGGCGGTACTTCTTCTCCAGATCGAGCCAGGTCGCGTTGCGCTGCTCCGGCGTCAGCGTCGGGTTCTCATACATGAGGTGCTGGAACTCGTCCACCATACAGCCGTAGGGGATGAAGGTCAGCGCCTCCTCCGCATGGGCGATCTCGTAACGCGCCGTCGCCTCGCCGAAAAACAGGTGATGGTAGGGTGCGGTGAGAAATTCCATCGACATCGAGTGGGTTTCCGCGCCGTCCATCGTCGGCGTCATCAAGCGGCGGAGATAACCGTGCTTCATCGCGCGGAATGCTGCGAAGGCGTGACCTGCCTCGTGCGTCAGCACGTCCACGTCGCCCGCCGTGCCGTTGAAGTTGGAGAAGATGAAGGGCGCGCGGTGGTCGTAGATCTCGGTGCAGTAGCCGCCCGGCGCCTTGCCGTCCTTGCTCAGCACGTCCAGCAGCTCGTTGTCATACATATAGTCGATGAACTCCGCTGTCTCCGGGCTGAGGTCTCGGTACATGGCAAGTCCCGCGGCGAGGATGTCGTCCGCCGTACCCTGCGGCACGGGGTTGCCCTCGGGAAAGAGCAGCGCGTCGTCGTAGAATTTGAGTGTCCCCACGCCGAGACGCTTCGCCTGCGCCGCCTTGACCTTCGCCACCAGCGGCACCAGGTCGGAGACGATCTGATCGCGGAATGCAGCGACCTTGGCAGGGCCGTAGCAGTTGCGGCCCATGCGGTCGTAGCCCAGCGGGATATAGCTGTCGTAACCCAGCATCCGCCCCTGCTCCGTGCGGCACTTTACCAGATCGTCATAGAGCTGGTCCAGCTCCTCGCGGTGCGCGTCAAAGAACGCAGCCTCCGTCTCAAAAGCGCGTCGCCGCGTCGCGCGGTCGGGACTTTGCTTGTAAGGCCCCAGCTTCGGCAGCGGCAGCCGCTTTCCGTCGAATTCCACGACGGCGGAGGCGTAGAGCTTCTGATAGTCGCTGGCGAGCCTGTTCTCGCGCTGCATCGGCTCCACCATCTCGGGCTTGAAGCTGCGCGCGGCGATCTCCAGATCGAGGAAGAACACCTTGCCGTATTTCGCCTCCAGCGCCGCGCGATGGGGCGAGGCGAGCAGGGCGCGGCTGATGTTTTGAATGTCCTCCTCCAGCAGCGGCATATGCTCGTCGATATAGTCGTTTTCTTTGTCGTAATATTCGTCGCGGGTGTTGATCGTGTGGCGGATGGACGCCAGCGTCGCCATCGTGCCGGCGTGGCCCTCGACGGCGTTCAGCGTCTCAACGGCGGCGATCTGCGCCTCGGCGCTCTTCGCGCCCTCGATGGCGGCGAGGATGTCGCCCAGCTCCGCGCGGATGGCGTCGATGTCGGGGCGGACGTAGGGCATCTCGGAAAATTTCATGGTTCGCTCTCCTTTGCGGGGGATCATTGGGATAAGGATAGTATATGTCAGAGGGGCGGAAAAAGCAAACACAAACGCCGCGACGATCTGATGCGGAGAGACACGGGCGGCGAAAAACCGTCCGCGGTCATTCAAACCATGCGATTGCGCGGATCGGCGAACCGTCGCAATCGTCCAGCTTCAGCGGGAAGCAGCTGAACCAGAACGGCTCCGAACCGCACTGCTCCAGATTGCAGAGATTCTCAATGTTGACGATGTCCTTTTCACGGAACAGCCGTTTGTGGCGGGTCAGGTTTCCGTCGGCGATGGGATCAAGACCGATCACGTCGAAGCCGATACCCTTGTAATCGCCTTCCAGAATATAGTCCAGCACCGCATCGTCGATGCAGGGATAGTCCCCAAAATAAGAATCTGTTCCCCAGCGCTTGTCCCAACCGAGGTTGAACAGCAGGAAATCGGCGGATCCAGCTTTTTCGCCATACGGCGCGATATGCTCCATCGTGATTGGCTCGCCCTCGCCCAGATCGCGGCAGTCGATCACCAGTGCCTTCCCGATGAACTGCTCCGGCGGAAAAGCGTCCAACGCCGTGCGGCCGGGAAACAGGTGCGCCGGCGGGTCCATATGCGTTCCCGTGTGGGTATACATGGAGATCCTGGTTTCCTTGAATCCGTCCTTTTCATAGGTGTTTGCGCGCTCAAAGACGGGCGGCTCTGTGCCGGGATAGACCGGCATACCCGGAGCGATCCTGTGCGTTAGATCAATGACCTGCATATTCCGACGCCTCCGATCATGATTTGATTGCAGTATAGCATATCGAACACCGCGGTTCAAGCAAATTGCCGGAATCCGACCTGTGTCAGGCGGTCAAGACGCGGTATATGCCCGGAAACAGAAAGCGCCGGTGCCAATCGCGGCACCGGCGCTTTCTGCGGCGTATCCGATTATGCTTCGTTCAGCGAGCGCAGCCAGCCCTGCAAACTGCTGAAGCCGCCGTGCGGCCAGCGGTCAAGCTCGACGTCCTCGCGGTTGATGAGGCAGTCCGTCAGCAGGAATACCTTCATGCCCAGCGCCTCGGCGGGCATATCCTCGTCCACGTCGTTGCCGACCATGGCGCACTCCTCCGGCGCGACGCCGAGCCTGTTCGCTGCGTCGCGGTAGAAATCGGCGCTGTTCTTGCAGCGGGTACTGGTCTCGTAGGACGTGATCAACTCCACTGACGCGGGATCGACGCCCGCCCAGCGCAGCCGGCTCTCCATGGCAGAGAGCGGAAAGATCGGCTCCGTCGCAACGGCGACGCGGTAGCCCAACTCCCTGCACAGCTCGACGGTCTCCTTCGCCTTGCGCGTAAAGCCGCAGCTCGACGAGAGGCGCTGGAACTCGACGGCGTAGAACTCGTCGAACAGCGCCTTGTCGTTCAGGACCTGCTCGCCGACGAAACCGGCGAAGCGCTCCCAGAACGCCTCGGCGTTGGGACGGGAGCCGTCGTTTTCGTGCATCGCTTCCACGCCGGCGTTGACGCCGTCGATGATGTCGTTCGGCTCGTAGCCGTGGGCAAGCATCTTCTTGGTGAGCAGCTTGAAGTAGGCACGCGTGAACGTTTCCGTATCCATCGGCAGCAGGGTGCCGTCCAGATCAAACAGAACGCATTTGATTTTCATAGAGATTCCTCCTGAAGGGATTGAGTCTTTTCGGGCAGCTCGGCGACGATCGCCGCGCCGAGAATGAGCGCCGCGCCGAACGCCTGCGCGGGCGACATCGGCTCGCGGAGCAGCAGCGCGGAAAACAGGATCGCGAGGACCGGGTCGAGATAACTCATCAGCGCCAGCGTGTGCGCGGGCAGAACGTCCATCGAGCCGAAGTAGAGCGCGTAAGCAAGACCCGTGTGGACGAGGCCGACGACGAGCAACAGCGCGACGACCGAAGGTGTAAATTCAACGGCGGAGATGTCCTCCGTCAGCAGGACGTAGGGGATCAGCACCACGCCCGCTGAGCCGATCTGCACGATAGTCTTGTCAAAGGCACTGATGTTGCGGATCTGCTTGTTGAGCAGGACGACGAGGGCGTAGAGCACCGCGGCGGCAAGGCCGAGCAGCACGCCGCGCCAGTTGGTGTCCAGCGAGAAGCCTGCCGTGTTCAGCCCCGACACGAACGTGACGCCCGCCAGCGCCGCCGCGACACACAAAAGCCTGCGCAGCGTCAGCCGCTCCTGCAAGACGAAGGGCGCGGCAAGCAGGATGAAGACCGGCGCCATCTCGTAGCAGACCTCCGCGATGGCGACCGTGGTGTAGCGATACGCTTCAAAGAGCAGAATCCAGTTGAAGCCGATCATCGCGCCGGAGACGAGCAACCTCCAGCCGTTGGCGCGGATCGCGCCGCGCGAGAGCTTTCCGCCGCGCAGACGCAGCAGAAGCAGCAGGAGCGCCGCGCCGAGAATGCCGCGCGTCATGGCAAGAAAGCCGGATGGCACCGGCAGAAAGCGCCGCGTCAGCCCGATCGTGCCCCAGATGCACATGGAGCCGATCAGCGCCAGCCGCGCGCGGGTCACGTCGCTTTTCATAGGGGACTGTCAAAGGGCTCGTCCGGCTGCTCGTATAGGGGAACGATGGGCGCGTCCTCCGCGGAGCCGCGCTTGAGCGCGCGGTACGCGTTGAAGAACATGACGAGCACGAAGACGAGAAATACGATGGTCGACCAGCTTGTCGCAAGCATGGCGCAGGCATCATAGAACCCGTGCAGGAACACGGCGATGCGCCAGCCCTTGCGGATGCTGCGCTTTGCCCCGTCGTGGTCGCCCAGATTCTCCAGCAGTCGCGCCTGCCCGTAGTAGACGCCCATGAAGATCGAGAAGGACAGATGACCCGGGATCGCCAGCAGCGCGCGCGGCAGAGCGACGCCCAGACCGTAGTTGACGACGTACTGCACGTTTTCCAGCGCGGCGAAGCCGAGAGAGACGAACACCGAGTACACCACGCCGTCAAAGCGGTAGTTGAACGCGGGGTGTTTCCACGTGCGGCGCTTGAGGAAGAACAGCTTGCATCCCTCCTCCGCGACGGCGACGACGAAAAACGCAAGCAGAATGGTGTAGACGGGACTTTCCGGCGAGATGACGATGCTCAGGAAAAACTCCGCGATCCCTTCCAGAAGTCCGGCGCAGAGGGCGGAAAGACAGCCCATGAAGAACAGCGAGACCAGCAGTCCGGCGGGCTCCTTCTCAATGGCGTCATGCCGGTAGACGTAGCGCAGCAGAATGAACGCGGGCGTCAGCGCGGCGGCCAGATAGATCAGGCTGGGCAGCAGCGCCAGCGCAGGAAAGAGAAAAAACATGGCTCAGTCCTCCCAGTATATCGTCAGATGCTCGTTTTCCAGCGCCGCGTCTGCCAGCACGCAGCGCAGCATCACCGCGTAGTCTCCGAGGCGGCGGGTGAGCGTGTCCGCGTGAACGACGCGCACAGAGGCGGTCTTGCGGATGTCGCCCAGACAGTCGTAAAGAGCGTCGAGCGTGCGGCCGTACCAGTCCGGCAGCGAAAGCTGCGCGGAGAGCGCGTCGTGCAGATCTTCGCGCGTTTGGATGGCGGCGCCGTCGATGAGAGCGTTCATGGATCATTCCTCCCCATAGAGCAGTTCAAAGGTCTGGTAGTGGTCGCCTGTGTAATAGATCAGACCGTCGTTCGAGAAGACAATGCGTTTCGCACCGCGGCTCTTCGCGCCCAGCGTGTCGATGTCGCACTCCGTGTATTTCCGCCCGTCGGCGGCAGGGAGCAGCCCCTCGTAGTTGCCGAACCTTGCGCCGCCGATGCACATGCCGGGGGCGTAGGGCTCCAGCGAGCCGCCGCTCCAGCCCAGTGCCTCCGCTTCTTTCTTCGTGAGGTAGTTGCCGGGCAGGTGCCCGTACAGGTGAATGTAGAGCGCAACATCCTCCTTGGAATCGTAGACGCCGTCCTCGGGCAGCGCAGGCGCTTCCGCCTGCGGATCGGATTCGGCGGGCGCTTCCGCAGCGTCCGGCGGCGCCTGCGCGTCGGTCGCGTCGGCCTGCGCATCGGGCGAAGCGGCGTCCTCGCGTGCGTTGTCGGCGGGGAGAAGCACCAGCTCCGGCGTGGGCTCGGGCGCGGCGGGAACCGTCTGCGGCGAACCGGAGCAGGCGGCGAGCGCGAATGCGAGCAGCAGCGCGAACAGCAGGGAAAGCCAACGTCTCATAACGGCACCTCCCGCAAGTTTATTTAGTGAAGTATACCACACAGGACGAAAATAAACAGGTGTCAATCCGACGAAAAACCACCGTGCGGAACGGACAAAAAGGGCGAACTTTGACAGCGCCGCCCGCGGCGGGGAGGTTTATTTGCCCGAAACGGGCATATGCTCGTCCGCCGCGGCATAGAGTGGAGCATCACAAGGGAGGCGGACAGCATGGAACAGGATAGGGTACGGCGGTTCGAGCAGGCGGCGGAGCTGCTGCCGCCGCGTCTGCGACGTCTGGCGATGGAGATCCCCGACGAGCGCAAGGCACGCGCGGAGGAGCTGCGGCTCCGTGTACTCCGGCCACTGGCGGTGCTGACGCCGGAGGGCGAGCTGTCAGTGCCCGACGACCGCGACGCGTCGGTGACGCCGGAGGATCTGGAGCGCGTGATCGCGGGCGTGACGGAGTATTCGCGCTACGCCTCCGCCGAGGCGCTGCGGCAGGGTTGGCTCAGCGTGCGGGGCGGGTTCCGCCTCGGCGTCTGCGGCACGGCTGTGATGCGCGACGGCGCGGTGAGCAGCATCAAGGAGTTTTCAAGCCTTGCCCTGCGCATCGTGCATGAGCGGATCGGATTGGGGGATGCGCTTGCGCCGCGGCTGTTCGACGGCGACGGACAGTTTCAAAGCACGCTGATCCTGTCTCCGCCGGGCGGGGGAAAGACTACGCTTCTGCGCGACCTGATCCGCTGCCTTTCGCTCGGCGGCGCGGAGCGCCGCGCCCTGCGCGTCGCGGTCATCGACGAGCGGAGCGAGATCGCCGCCATGTACCGGGGCAGGGCGCAGACGGAGCTGGGCAATCACACAGACGTGCTGGACGGCTGCCCGAAGGCGCTCGGCATCCCGATGGCGCTGCGCGCCATGTCGCCGCAGGTCATCGCCGTGGACGAGATCACACAGGCGGCGGATATCACGGCGATGTGCGCGGCGGCGAACTGCGGCGTGGGCCTGCTTGCAACCATCCACGCCGCAAGCGTCGCGGAGCTGACGCGCAAGCCGCTCTGGCGCGAACTGCTGGCGGCGGAGGTGTTTTCCCGCGCCGTCGTCATCAACGGCAGCGGCGGAGAGCGAACGTATGCGGTGGAGGATATCCCGTGCGTCGGGCCGTCGGAGCGGGACTGATCCTCTGCGCAAGCCTGCTGACGCGGCGGACGCTGCTGGACGGCGCGCGTACCGCGCAGGGCGCGCGCCGCGCGCTCGCGGCGGCGTTTGAGGCGATGGAGACGGAAATCAGGCTCCTGCTGACGCCGCTGCCGACGCTGCTGCGGCGTCCGTACGACGCACGGACGGACACGTTTTTCGCACGGGCCTTGCAGGAACTGGAACGCGGCGCCCCGCTGCGCGAGGCGTGGCGGCGGGCGGCGCAGACGCTTCCTCTGCCGGAAGAGGAGCGGGAGCTGGTCGCTTGCATGGGCGGCCGCCTGTCCGGCGACGAAGAAAGCGTCCGCGCGGCGCTGATGCTGTGCGCTAGGCAGCTCCGCGAGCAGAGCGAAGCGGCCGAGCGTCGGCGCGGGCAGGACGAACGGCTCACGACGGCGCTCTGCCTCAGCGCGGGGCTGCTTGCCGCGATACTGTTGATTTGACGGCTACAAAGGAGAAGCTATGGATATCGACCTCGTGTTCAAGATCGCCGCCGTCGGCATCGTCGTCGCGGTGCTCAACCAGCTGCTCATCCGCTCCGATCGGCCGGATCAGGCGATGCTGGTCAGCCTGGCGGGACTTGTGGCGACGATGATGCTGCTCGTGCGGGAGATCAGCGCCCTGTTCGACCTCATCAAGGCGCTCTTCGGCTTTTCGTGATGGAGACCGTTGTCAGGCTTGCGGGGCTGTGCCTCGCGGCGGCGGTGTTCGCGTCGCTGCTCAAAAAGGACTCGCCGGAGCTGGGGCTGCTGCTTGCTCTGGGCGCCATGCTCGCCGGCGGGGCGCTGGCACTGAACGCTGCGGGCGACGCGGCGTCGCTCGCCGGTGAGCTTGTGGAGCTGACCGGCCTGTCGCCCACGCTCTTTGCTCCGCTGGGGAAGGTGATCGCGGTATCGCTCGTCGCGCGCCTTGCCTCGGCGCTCTGCGCGGACGCGGGACAGGGGGCGCTGGCGCGGCTGATGGAAACGGCGGGCGCGTTCTGCGCCCTTGGCTGCGCCGTACCGCTGCTCCGCACGGCGGTCGAACTGCTGCGAGGATGGTTATGAGACGCGTAGTCCTGCTTCTCGCGGCGGCGCTGCTGCTTACGACCGCCGCTCATGCGGCGGCGCTGCCCATGCTTCCGGATGGCGCGCTGCCGGAGGCGCTGATGGAGTCGGCGGAAAAGCACGGCGTACTCGACGGCGGGCTCGTCTGGCTGATCGATACGGCCCGCGCCGCGGCTGCCGGCATGGTGCGCGAGAGCGCCCGCGGCGCGGCGCTGCTGGTGCTGGCCGCGATCCTCTGCGGCGCGGCGGAGGGCGCCGCCTCCGGCGCGGGCGGGGCGGACTATGTGCCGTTCTGCGGCGTATTGGCGGCGTCGATGCTGGCGGCCGGAGATCTGAAGACGCTCATCGGTCTCGGAGCGCGGACAGTGGAGGAGCTGAGCGCCCTCGCCAAGCTGCTCTTGCCGACGTTTTCCGCCGCGCTGGCGGCAGGCGGCTTCGTGACGACAGCGAGCGCATGGCAGATGGCGACGCTCCTGATCTGCGACGCGCTCAGCGGCGCGGTCTCGCGTTTCCTGCTGCCGCTGGTCTACTGCTATCTTGCCGCGTCGGCGGCGGGTGCGATGTTGGGGGAGGAGCGGCTGGACGCGCTGGCGGACGGGCTGAAGGCGCTGACGAAGGGCGGACTCAAGCTGCTCGCCGCTGCGTTCACCGCCTACCTCGCCGTATCGGGTGTGCTGACCGGATCCGCCGACCGCGCGGCGGTCAAGGCGGCGAAGGCGGCGCTCGGCGGCGCGGTTCCGGTGGTGGGCGGCGTACTGGCGGACGCGGCGGAGGGCGTGCTCGCCGCCGCGGGGACGCTGCGCGGCACGGTCGGGGCGCTGGGCATGTTCGCCGTGCTTGCCGCGTGCCTCGTTCCGCTGCTGCGGCTCGGCGCGCAGCTTCTGCTCTACAAGCTCGCCGCCTTCGCGGCGGGACTGGTGGGCACGAAAGCGCTGGCAGGATTTCTCGACGCGCTGGGTGAGACGTTCGCTCTGGTGTTCGCCATGACGGCGACCTCCGCGCTGCTGCTTTTGGCGGCGCTGCTGGTTGCGATCACAATGACAGCGGGGTGAGCGCATGGCGTTTTTCGGACAATGGCTTGGTGGGTTCCTCGCCTGTGCGGCGATCGTCAGCCTGCTGGAGCGGCTCTGCCCGGACGGCGCACCGAGGCTGATCGCCCGCTTCACCGGCGGCTTGCTGCTTCTTTGTGCGCTGCTGCGCGCGCCGGAAGGGTTCGTACAGCCCGACGCCGCACGGCGCGCGGAGGATTGGCGCGAGGCTTCGGCGCGGCTGGAAACGGAGCTGCGCTCCGATGCGCAAAGCGCGTTCGCGGACGGCATAGCGCGGAAGCTGGAGGCATATATTGAGGACAAAGCCGGAACCATGGGAGTCCGCGTCCGCGCCTCCGTGACGATGGGCGAGCGGGACGGCGTCCCCGTGCCGGAGCGCGTGACGCTGCGAGGCGCGTACAGCGCTGCCCTGTCGGACGTCATCGCGTCGGAGCTTGGGATCGCAAAGGAGAAGCAGACATGGATCGACAGCGGATGATGCCGGAGACGCTGGAAAAGTTGCGCGCGGCGGCAGGGAAGTACAAGTATGCCGTCGCGCTCGCCCTGCTCGGCGCGCTGCTGATGCTGCTGCCGACCGGCGGACGCCGCGAGACGCCGCCGATCACGCCGGAAAGCCATGCGAGCGTGCAGAGCGAGATCGAATCGGTCCTTGCCGCCTTCGACGGCGCGGGTGCGCTGCGGCTCGTGCTGACCGTCGAACCGGGGACAGAACGCTGGGCGGGCGCGGTGGTCGTGTGCGAGGGCGGCGGCAGCGCCGCCGTGCGCTTGCAGCTCACGCAGGCAATCTCCGCGCTGACGGGCCTGCCGTCGGACAAAATCGCTGTGGTAAAGGGGAAACCAAGATGAGGATACCGAAAATACTGTTATTTTTCAGGAGGGGCAAAAACATGAAGACACTCTGGAAACGAAACGCCGTGGTCGGCGCAGTGCTGGCGCTGGTCGTCGCCGCCATCGTGTTTAACGGGCGCTACGCCGAAAATGTTGCGGAGGCGGAGGACGCGGGCAAGGTGCTTGGACAGGCGACGGAGGTCATCGCCGCCGGAGAGAATGCGGCAGCGGACACGCCGGAATCCGCGTCGCCTTCCGATTACTTCGCCACCGCGCGGCTGTCGCGCACACAGGCGCGGGACAACGCGCTCTCGCTGCTGCAGGAGGCGGGCGCCGCCGAGGAGCTTGACGCGCAGGTGGCGAGCGAGGTGGCGCAGGGTATCGAGGCGCTGGCGGGCTACACGATGACCGAGGCGCAGATCGAAAACATGATCACCGCCAAGGGTTACGACGACTGCGTGGTGTTTCTCTCGGATCAGAGCGTCAGCGTTGTGGTTTCCACGACCACCGACGGCCTCCAGACTGAGGACATCGCCAGGATCACGGACGTTGTGAAGCGGGAAACGGGGCTTCCGGTCAGTGCGATCAAAATATTGGAGGTCGGCTGAACAACACCAAATAAGTCTTGTAATTTCCTTCAAAAGATGGTAAAATACCTCAGCTAATGAATGAGAAGGAGTGTTTCCCATGGCTGAGTATGTGACCCGCGCCGAGGAAAACGGCACCATCCATATCGCGGAGGACGTCATCGAGGCGATCGTCGCCGACGCGGTGAAGGACGTCGAGGGCGTCGGCGCCGCGAGCCAGAACGTCGCCGAGCAGCTTGCCGGCAAGAAGGCGGTGCGCGGCGTGCGCGTCGAGACAGTCGGCGAGGAGATCCTGATCCACGTCTATCTCATGACCCGCTACGGCTATGCCATTCCGGAGGTCGCGCAGAAGGTACAGGACGCCGTTTCCAACGCGGTCGGCGGCATGACAGGCTTTCCGGTCAAGGAAGTCAACGTCCACGTCGGTGGGATCAGCTTCAATGAATAAGAGAGATAAAGGTATCGATCATGACTCGTAACACAGCAAGAGAGATCGCCGTCCATCTGGCGTATGAACTGAGCTTTACCGACTTGACGCCGGAGGAGCTGTTCGCGCAGCAGATCAACAGCGAGCGCTTCGAGACACTTGCCGCCGAGGATGAGCTTTACGTCGAGGCACCGGGCCCCACGCAGGCGGAGTATATCCGTGGCGTCGTGCTGGGCGTCGCCGAGCACGCCCCGGAGCTGGACGGTTACATCGCCAAGTACGCCAAGGGCTGGAGCTTCGACCGCATCCCGCTCGTCGCGGGCGCGATCATGCGCGTCGCCATGTATGAGGCGATGTACCGCGACGACATTGACGTCGGCGTCGCCATCAACGAGGCGGTCGAGATCGCCAAGAAGTACGAGACGCCGGAGACGGTCAAGTTCATCAACGGTATCCTCGGCAGTTTTTCGCGCGGGGAGTTGCAGTAAATCATGAGCGCCGCGTCAGCGGCGCTCCTTTTTCTGTTGGAAAGGTGGCGAGAGCGTGGAACAGCCGCAGATGATCTTCAGCGTTTCCGAAGCGAATAGCTTCATCAAGGCGCTGCTCGACCGTGTTCCGCAGCTGCAGGAGATCTTCGTGCGCGGCGAGATCTCAAACTACAAGCTCTACCCCTCGGGACATCACTATTTCACGCTCAAGGACGCCGACGGCGCGATGCGCTGCGTCATGTTCAAGGGCAGCGCCGCCGCGCACCTGCGCTTTCGGCCGGAGAACGGCATGAAGGTCATCGCCTTCGGGCGCATTTCCGTCTTCCCGCGCGACGGCGCGTACCAGCTCTACGTCAGCGAACTGACCGCCGAGGGCGTGGGCGACCTGCACGTGGCGTTCGAGCAGCTCAAGGACAAGCTGTACAAGGAGGGCCTGTTCGACCCCACGCACAAAAAGCCGCTCCCGCGCTATCCGGGGACCATCGCGATCATCACCTCGTCCGCGGGCGCGGCGGTGCACGATATGATACGGATCCTGAATGCCCGCTGGCCGCTGACGAAGGTCATGCTGCTGCCCGTGCGGGTGCAGGGCGCCGAGGCGCCGCCGGAGATCGTGGGCGCGATCCGCTACGCGAACAAATGGCGCGTTGCGGACGTCATCATCACGGGACGCGGCGGCGGCTCCATTGAAGATCTCTGGGCGTTCAACGACGAGCGCGTGGCACGGGCGATCTACGACAGCGATATCCCCGTCATCAGCGCCGTCGGGCATGAGCCGGACGTGACCATCTCCGACTTCGTCGCGGACGCGCGGGCGTCGACCCCGTCCAACGCGGCAGAGATCGCCGTGCCCGACCAGAGGGAGCTGCGCCGCCGCCTCGCCGTCATGGCGGAGCGCATGGAGCAGAGCGAGACGGCGCGGCTTGCCGCGCTGAAAAAGCGTCTTGCGGAGCTGGCGCGCAAGCGCGCGCTGACCGACCCGACGGCGTTCGTGTCGGACAAGCGGATGCTGCTCGATTATACACGCAAAAACCTCGTCTCCGTCGCGCAGCGGCAACTGGCGGAACGTCAGCGGCGCTACGCTGCGCTCTGTGCCTCGCTGGACGCGCTCAGCCCGCTCAAGGTGCTGGGCCGCGGCTACGCCATGGCGCGCGCGGCGGACGGGCGGGTGCTCAAAAGCGCCGCCGACGCCGCGGTGGGAGATACCGTCGAAGTGACGCTCGGACAGGGCAGACTCGGCTGCGTCGTGGAGACGCGGGATATGGGAGGTACGGACAATGGCGGAACAGAAGAGCTTTGAGGAGAGCATCGCGCGGCTGGAGGAGATCGTGGGCGCGCTCGAAAAGGGCGACGCGCAGCTCGCGGATTCGCTGAAGCTTTTTGAAGAGGGAACGCGGCTCGTGACCGCCTGCGAGAAACTGCTCGACGAGGCGGAGCAGCAGGTGGTCAGGCTGTCAAAGGGCGCGGACGGCGCGCCGGTCGAGAGCGGCTTCACCGGAGAGGCGGAAGGCAATGGACGCTGAGCTGTTCCGGGAGCGGTATGAGGAGTACCGCGCCGCCGTGGAGGATTATCTCGACACGCTGTTTTTAGGGAAACCCGCATGGGGCGCGCTCTACGAGTCCATGCGCTACAGCATTCTGTCCGGCGGCAAGCGTATCCGCCCCGTGCTGACGTTGGAGTGCGCGCGCTTGGGCGGCGTCGCCGACTGGCGCGACGCGCTGCCCTTTGCCTGCGCGCTGGAGCTGGTGCATACCTATTCGCTCATCCACGACGATCTGCCCTGCATGGACGACGACGAGCTGCGCCGCGGCAAACCGACGAACCACGTCGTCTACGGCGAGACGTTGGCGACGCTGGCGGGCGACGCGCTCCAGCCGGAGGCGTATCGCCTGATCGCGGAGGCGCCGCGGCTCGGCGATCAGGCGAAGATCAGGGCGGTCGAAGCCCTTGCCCGCGCCAGCGGCGCGGACGGCATGGTGGCGGGGCAGGTGCTCGACTTGGCGGATCACGGCTGTGACCGCGAAACGCTGACCGACCTCTGCGAGCGCAAGACCTGCTTCATGCTCCGCGGCGCGGCGGAGCTGGGTTGCGCGGCGGCGGAGGCGACGGAGGCGCTGACGAAGGCGGCGTCCCGCTACGCCATGCGGCTCGGACTCGCATTCCAGATCCGGGACGATCTGCTCGACGTCATCGGCGACGAGGCAACCTTTGGAAAGCCGATCGGCTCGGACAAGGGCGAGGGCAAGACGACCTTTGCCGACCTGCTCGGCACAGACGGCTGCGCCGCCGAGGTGCGCCGCCTGACGGACGAGGCCATCGCCGCGCTCGACGGCGTTGACGAAAATGATTTTCTGGTTCAGCTAGCGAAAAACCTCGCGGAGCGCGAGGCGTGACCGGAGACCGGATCCCGGTCGGGACAGAGGAAAGCAAACAGTGAGAAAATCTTCAAAAACGAGTATCACAAGGCAATATATCATTCTCTTCGGCGCGCTGCTGCTGGTGGCGAACATCGTGCTGGGCGCGCTGCTGCTTCGGCAGTCGTCTGCCATGGTCAATACGCTGATCCGCAAGAGCATGCTCAACGTCTCCAACACCGCCGCCGACCTGATCGACGGCGACGCGCTCGGTTCGTTTACCGAGGACGACGTCGGCAGCCCCGCGTGGAACGAGATCCGCGCGCTGGGTCGCAGGATCCACACCATGCATCAGGAGATGGAGCAGTATCTGGACTACGTCCACGCGCAGGTCTATACCGATACGCTCACCCGCGTGGGCAATACGACGGGATATCTGGAGCGGCAGAAGGAGCTGGACGCGAAGATTCTCGACGGATCGGCGGACTTTTTCACGGTCATGTTCGATCTCGACGACCTTAAGCGCATCAATGACCGCTACGGACACGCCAGCGGCGACAGAACGATCCGCGCCGCCGCAGCCGCCATTGCCGGGAGCTTTGAGACAAAGAACACCTTCCGCGACGTGTTTGTCCGCGCGGATATGCAGATGTATGAGCAAAAGGACAGGTATCACCGCAGAGACAGAGAGCGGCAGGAGCGGTGACGGAAAGGATGAAACGGATATGAACCTGACAATGGAACGGGCAAAGGAGCTCAACCGCGATATGGTCACGGAGGAGCATCTGATCCTGCACTCGCTGAACGTCTGCTATGCGATGGAGGCGATGGCGAAGCACTTCGGCGCCGATCCGGAGCACTGGGCGGCGGTGGGCTATCTGCACGATTACGACTACGAGAAGTACCCCGACGAGCACCTGCGCCACACGGAGGAGCCGCTGCTCGCCGCTGGCGTGGACGAAGCGGACGTGCGCGCGATCCTCTCCCACGGCTTTGGCGGCTGCACCGACGTCGAACCGCTGACGGACATGGAAAAGTCGCTCTTCACCGTGGACGAGCTGACCGGCATCATCCAGGCGGCGGCGAGGATGCGCCCGCTCGGTATCACCGACCTCGAGGTCAAGAGCTTTATGAAGAAGTTCAAGGACAAGAAATTCGCCGCGAAATGCAACCGCGCGCTGATCCTGCAGGGCTGCGAGATGCTGGGCATGGAGCTGCGCGATGTGGCGGAGATCTGCATCGAGGGTATGAAAGCGCACGCCGACGAGATCGGCCTCGGTCCGAAGATGGAGTAACGCGGCGAAAACTTTTTGTGAATATGCGGCTGAATATCTTGCATATTCAGCCGCAGTTGTTTATAATATCAAGCTGCTGAACAGCGGCGCAGTATCCTAGTCAGATCTGCCGTCTCCTAAGAAGGGCCTAAAAATCCTTTAAAGGGCACAACTGTGAAACCTTTGGTGCCTGCTGCTTACGCCCAGTTTGGGGTGGGTGCTGAAGGGAGGCTATGCCTTTCGTTGTCGGAAGAAGCGGAGCCTGCGGACTCCGGGCGTCCCCTAATGGCATGGGGGTCACGACCCTGTTTCCGTGGAGACCCGCCCTCGTGCCGGGCGTACTCCCCTGGATGGTAAGCGACCTTGGTACGGAGCGGGCTATGAACCCGCGTTGCGGTGCTACCCGGCCCTTGCGCCGTGAACGCTGTGCGCGGAGTAGCCTGCCTTGCGTGGCGTCGACGGATCGGAGAACACAACCAAATCCCCTTGGCCGGGGGATAGGGCGATCGCTCCGTGAAACCGGCGCTGCAAAAGAGGCTAAGAGACGGTTCGACTGCGGCGGAAATCGCCTAGGCTGTCCACATCGGGGCAGGGTGGGGATTACAGTGCGGACTAAGTGGCAATCGGGTACCGCGCGTCGGCAACGGCGCGGCACGGCCCTCAAAGGGGAACCGCCTGACCGGCAACGGGAGGCGGGCCGCGGGGAAAGCCAACCCGACCAAAGCCGTAGGATTACCCCACTTTGCTGCCGCTTTTCAGCCTCAAAAAAGAGGACTGCGTCCTCTTTTTTGAGGGGGTTTCGCTGCGCTTCCCGCACGCCGCTTTGCGGCGCACGGGCGCTCCGCGCAGTGTGTAATTTCCGACGCGCATGTCGTCGGAAATTACGATCAGACTCATTTCGCGCCTGCGGGCGCGAAATCAGAGGGGCGCAGCCCCTCTGAACTCCCGCATTGCGAGGTTTTTTATGGCAAAAAACGACCCATCCAAACCGCGAAGTTACCGGCGCTGGGTGCTGCGCATTTTTCTGATGTCCATCGCGCTTTCGGCGCTGCTGGGTCTCGCGTCGGGCATTGTGCTGGAGGGCGCGGGTTACGCGCTGGCGGTGACGGTGCTGATCGCGTTCGTGCTGCTCGGCATCGCATTCGACATCCTCGGCGTCGCCGTGACCGCGGCGGATGCGAGGCCGTTCCACTCGATGGCGTCCCATCGGGAGAAGGGCGCGCGCGAGGCGCTGTTCCTGCTCAAAAACGCGGAAAAGGCGTCGAGCTTCTGCAACGACGTGGTGGGCGACATCTGCGGCATCGTCAGCGGCTCGACCGCGGCGGCGATCGTGCTGCGCCTGCAATCGAGCTTCAACACGCAGAGCATTTTCATCTCCATCGCGGTGACGGCGCTCATATCGGGCCTGACCATCGGCGGCAAGGCGATCGGCAAGCGCGTCGCGCTGAACCACAGCACGGAGGTCGTATTCCGCGCGGCGAGGGTCATGCGCCTGTTCCGCATCGGAAGCAAACAAAAGAGGTAAAATGATTTGATCTTGGAGCATATTCAGGGGCCGGAGGACGTCAAGACGCTTACGCGCGAGGAGACGGAGCTTCTGTGTCGGGAATTGCATACGTTCCTGCTGGAAAGCGTCGCCAGGACCGGCGGCCATCTCGCGTCGAACCTCGGCGCGGTGGAGCTGACGGTCGCGATCCATCGCGTCTTCGACACGGCGCGCGACCGCCTCGTGTTCGACGTCGGGCACCAGTGTTACGCGCACAAGGCGCTGACGGGGCGGCTTTCGCGCTTTCCCACGCTGCGGCAGTACGGCGGGCTTTCCGGCTTTCCGAAGCCGGGCGAGAGCGTCCACGACGCTTTTATTGCGGGCCACGCGTCCAACTCGGTCTCCGTGGCGCTCGGCATGGCGCGCGCACGAACGCTGCTCGGCGAGGACTATTCCGTGCTGGCGCTGATCGGCGACGGCGCGCTTTCGGGCGGCCTCGCCTACGAGGGGCTCAACAACGCCGGCGCGTCCGGTGAGCCGCTGATCGTCATTCTCAACGACAACGGCATGTCGATCTCCCAAAACGTCGGCGCGATGTCGGCGCACCTGTCCCGGCTGCGCAGCAAACCGGCGTACTACGAATTCAAGAAAAACTACCGCCGCGTCCTGCGCGGGAGCCGCGCGGGCGAGGCGATCTATACGTTCAATCACAAGCTGAAGACCGGGCTGAAGGACGCGCTGCTGCCCAACGCATCGCTTTTCGAGGATATGGGCTTCACCTACCTCGGCCCCATCGACGGGCATAACGAGGCGCAGGTGGAGAGCGCGCTGGAGTGGGCGAAGGAGCTCAAATGCCCCGTGCTGCTGCACGTCCGTACGGTCAAGGGCAAGGGCTATCCCCCTGCGGAGCGAGAGCCGGGCAAATGGCACGGCGTCGGGCCGTTCGACGCGCTGACCGGCGCGATGAAGCCGGGCGGCGAGACTTTCTCATCCGTGTTTGGCGCGGAGCTTTGCGCGCTTGCCGAAGAAGACCGACGCGTGTGCGCGATCACGGCGGCGATGTGCGACGGCACGGGCCTGACGGACTTTGCCGCGCGGTATCCCGAACGCTTTTTCGACGTCGGCATCGCGGAGGCGCAGGCGGCGGCGATGGCGGCGGGCATGGCGAAGCAGGGCATGATCCCCGTGTTCGCCGTGTACTCGACGTTTTTGCAGCGCGCCTACGACCAGCTCATCCACGATACGGCGCTTTCCGATCTGCACGTCGTCTTTGCCGTGGACCGCGCGGGCTTCGTCGGCGCGGACGGCGAGACGCACCACGGCATCTTCGATGCGACGTTTTTATCTGACATTCCCAATATGACGGTGCTTTGCCCCGCGAGCTTCGCGGAGCTGCGCTCGATGCTGCGCCGCGCGGTCTTTGAGATCGACGGCCCCGTGGCGATCCGCTACCCGCGCGGCGGGGAGGAGCGCTGGCACGACAACTGCGGCGACGGCGCGTTTTCCGTGCTGCGCGAGGGCGGCGACATCACCCTTTGCGCCTACGGCACGATGATCGCGCCCGTGCTGGACGCGGCGGAGCTGCTGGAACAGCGGGGCGTATCGACGCGGGTGGTCAAGGTCAACCGCATCTCGCCCTTCACCGATCCCGACGTTCGCAGGGCGTTCGCGGGCACGAAGAAGCTGATCGTCGCGGAGGAGTGCGCCAGCGTCGGCTGCGTCGGCCAGCGCCTCGCCGCGATCCTGACCGAGGAGGGTACGCCGCCGGATAAGCTGTACCTCTGCAACCTCGGCAAAACATTTCCGCCCCACGGCGGCACACAGCAGCTGCGTGAGGCGTTCGGACTGGACGCCGCGTCCATCGCGGCGAAGGCTATGGAGGTCGCACAATGAGCAAGCAGAGATTGGACGTCTTCCTGGTCGAACAGGGGCTTGCCGAGACGCGGCAGAAGGCGCAGGCGGTCATCATGAGCGGCGTCGTCTACGTCAACGACCAGAAGATCGACAAGGCGGGTTTCGGCGTCGCGCCCGACGCGAAGGTCGAGGTGCGCGGCAGCGCGCTGCGCTACGTCAGCCGCGGCGGACTGAAGCTGGAGAAGGCGATGCGGGAATTCGGTCTGACGCTTTCCGGCTGTGTCTGCGCCGACGTCGGCGCGTCCACCGGCGGCTT
This sequence comes from Oscillospiraceae bacterium, assembly GCA_045225715.1. Taxonomy (GTDB): domain Bacteria; phylum Bacillota; class Clostridia; order Oscillospirales; family Oscillospiraceae; genus Hominicoprocola. The sequence goes on along the minus strand of JBGVBS010000020.1, from coordinate 10,131 downwards.
CACCGACTGCATGCTGCAAAACGGCGCGGCGAGGGTCTACGCCGTAGACGTGGGTTACGGCCAGCTCGACTGGAAGCTCCGCAGCGACGATCGCGTGGTGTGCATGGAGCGTACGAACGCGCGCTATCTGACGCATGAGCAGATACCCGACGAGCTGGATTTCGCGTCCATCGACGTGTCGTTCATCTCACTGAAGCTGATCCTGCCCGCGGTGAACGGCCTGCTGCGCGACGGCGGCCACGTCGCCTGCCTCGTCAAGCCTCAGTTCGAGGCGGGACGCGAGAAGGTCGGCAAAAAGGGCGTCGTCCGCGATCCGGCTGTGCACCGCGAAGTGCTGGAGCGCTTTCTGGCGCACGCGGCGGAGAGTGGCTTCGGCGTGCTGGACCTGACCTATTCCCCCATCCGCGGGCCGGAGGGGAACATCGAATATTTGGGCTATCTCGAAAAGGGAGCGGCGACCGCGCGGGAGTTCGATCTCGCGGCGCTGGTGGCGGCGTCCCACGAAGAACTGGAGCATTAGGAAGGTGAACCGATTGCTGAAAAAGGTGATACTCTGCCCGAACCCCTATCGCGACACGGAGCTGCGCGTCGCGAAGCAGGCGAAGGCGATCCTCGACGCGGCGCGCTGTCCGAACGTGGTGTGCATCCCGTTCCGCGGCAGCGAGGAGCCGGAGGGCTACGGTCTGGAGATTCGTCCGCTGCAGCAGGAGCTGCGCGGCGCGGATATGCTGATCGCCTTCGGCGGCGACGGCACGATCCTGCACCTGTCCAAGACCGCCGCCCACCGCGACATCCCCATCCTCGGCATCAACCTCGGCAGCCTCGGCTTCATGGCGGAACTGGAACAGAAGGAGCTTGGCAAGCTGACGAACCTCTGCGAGGGGAAATACACCGTCGAGAGCCGCATGATGCTCGACGTCTGCGTCCGGCGGGAGAACCGCGTGATCTACTCGGGCCTTGCCCTCAACGAGGCGCTGATCGCGCGCGGCAACGTCTCCCGCGTCATCCGCCTGCACATTTTCACGGAGAACGGCAAGCTGGTGGACGTCGCGGGCGACGGCGTGGTCGTGGCGAGCCCGACGGGCTCCACGGCGTATTCGCTCAGCGCGGGCGGCCCCGTGGTGGAGCCGACGGCGCGGAACTTTGTCGTCAGCCCAATCTGCGCCCACAGCGTCCACGCCAACTCCTACGTCCTTGCGCCGGAGCGCACCATCACGGTGCAGACGGAGGCGACGGGCTACAAGCCGGTCGTGCTGTCGGTGGACGGCGGCCGCGCGTTCTCACTGCGCCACGGCGACGCGGTGGAGATCACGCGCTCGCGTTACGACACGAAGCTGGTGCGGCTGGAAAACCGCAGCTTCTGCGAGATCCTGCAGAGAAAAATGCTCGGAGGGCTTTTGAACCATGAAGAATGAGAGACAGGAGAAGATCCTTGCCATCATCGCGGAGGAAGCGATCGAGACGCAGGAGCAGCTGATCGAGCGGCTGCGCGAGCAGGGCGTCAGCAGCACGCAGGCGACCATTTCCCGCGACATCAAGCAGCTCCACCTCATCAAGGAGCCGGTCGGAGGCGGGCGCTACCGCTACGCCGTGTCGGCGCATAAGACGAAGCTCAGCTTCGCTGACCGCCTGCAAACCATCCTGCGCGAGAGCATCATCGGCGTGGACTACGCGCAGAACCTCGTCGTGCTCAAGACGATGCCCGGCCTTGCCGGCGCGGCGGGCGCGGCGTTCGACGGCATGGAGATCACGCAGATGGTCGGCACCATCGCCGGCGACGATACGGTGCTGGTCATCATGCGCGACGCGGAGAGCGCGCTGGAGTTCATCGACGAGATCCGCGAGATGCAGAAGAAAACGCAGAAATAATCATGCTGCAGGTATTGCACATCGAGAATATCGCCATCATCGAGCGTGCGGACATCTTGTTCGCGCGCGGCTTCAACGCGCTCACGGGCGAGACCGGCGCGGGCAAGTCCATCGTCATCGACTCCCTCGGCGCGGTGCTGGGTCAGCGCACCTCGCGCGACCTCATCCGCACCGGCGCGCCGAAGGCCTTCGTCAGCGCCGCCTTCGACGGCGTGGACGAAAGCCTTCCGGTACTGGCGGAGAACGGCGTTTCGCCCGAGGACGGCGCGCTGTTGCTCTCCCGCGAGCTGTCCGGCGACGGCAAGAACGTCTGCCGCGCCAACGGGCGCCCCATCACGGTCGCGCAGCTCAGGGCGATCGGCGCGGCGCTGCTCAACATCCACGGCCAGCACGAGGGAACGGCGCTGCTCGACGAGACGCAGCACCTGACCTACCTCGACCGTTTCGGCAGGATGGACGCTCGTCTGGACGCCTACGGCGCGCTCTACGCGGCGCTTTCCGCCACGCGGCGGGAGATCGACGCGCTGAAAATGGACGAGGCGGAGAAGGCGCGCCGCGTCGATACGCTCAGACACCAGATCGCGGAGCTGGAGCGCGCGGAGCTGAAAGAGGGCGAGGAGGAGAACCTGCTCGCGCGGCGCAACATCCTGCGCAACGCGGAGAAGTTCATTGACGCCATCTCTGAAGCAGACTACGCGCTCAACGGCGGCGACGAGACAAACGGCGCGGCGTCCGCCATCCGTCAGGCGGAGGACGCCATCCGCGGCCTCCGCGGTATGGGCGACGAGTTCATCGACCTCAGCGAGCGGCTGAACGCGCTGTACAGCGAGGCGTATGACCTCGCCATGACCGTGCGCGACAAGCGCGAAGCGTTTGAGTTCTCCCCGGAGGAGCAGGACGCGGTGGAGAGCCGCCTTGACCAGCTCTACCGCCTCAAGAAGAAGTACGGCGGCACGGTGGGGGAGATGCTGGACTACCTCGCGCGCTCAAAGGACGAGCTGGACCGCATCGAGTATGCCGATGACCGCATCGCGCAGCTTGAAAAGAAGCTGGAGGCGCAGAAAACCGCCGTCGTCCGGGCGGCGAAGGAGCTGTCGGACACACGGAAGGGCGCGGCAAAGACGCTGGAAGCCGAGATCCTGCGCGAGCTGCGGGAGCTGGATATGCCCAAGGTGCGCTTCGCCATCGACTTTGCGGAGAAGGAACCCGACGCGACGGGGATGGACGAGGTGCGCTTCCTCATGTCCGCCAACGTGGGCGAGGAATTGAAGCCCATCCACCGCATCGCCTCCGGCGGCGAGCTGGCGCGCATCATGCTGGCGATGAAGAACGTCTTCGCCGCGCAGGAGAGCGTCATGACCATGGTGTTCGACGAGGTGGACACCGGCGTGTCCGGCCGCGCCGCCCAGCGCGTGGCGGAGAAGCTGGCGAAGGTTTCCAGGAAAAAGCAGGTGCTCTGCGTGACGCACCTGCCGCAGCTTGCGGCGATGGCGGATACGCACTTTTCCGTGGAGAAGGGCGAGGAAAACGGCAGGACGCTCACGCGCGTGACCGAGCTTGACCGCGCGGCGCGATCGAAGGAGCTGGCGCGGCTCACCGGCGGTGAGTCCGTCAGCGAGACCATGCTCCGCGGCGCGGAGGAGCTGCTCGACGCGGCGGAGCGATTCAAGCGACAACTGACGGGAGGCGAAGCATGAGCAAATACGCCGAACGCATTGCGCGGGAGTATCCTGTGCGCTTCAAACCGAAGGAAAAAGAGGCGTTTCGCCTCTATCTGATGGGCGCGCTGCGCGAGATGGGTTACGATCCCCATCTGCAAAGCCGCGAGACCGCGCTCAAGGTCGGCGGACACGTGACGAACGTGGTCGCGGGCGACCCCGAGACGGCGCGCGTCATTCTCGTCGCGCACTACGACACGGGCTTGAAAACGATTTTCCCGCCGCTGATCATGCCGACGCGGCCCGCGACGGCGCTGCTGTATCTGGCGCTCACGCCACTGTGCGTGCTGCTGGGCAGCTTTGCTCTTTCGATGGGAGTCGGCTTTGCGCTGCAAATGCCGCAGCTGCCTCTGCCGCTGTTCCTGATCCTGCTGCTCGCGGCGCTGATGTATCTGCGCTTCGGGCCTGCCGAGACGCGGAACCTGAACGACAACAGCTCCGGCGTCGCCGCGCTGCTGGAGACCGCTGCGGCGCTCAGCCCGGGCAACCGCGGCAAGGTGGCGTTCGCGTTTCTCGACGGCGGCCTGGGCGGCATGAGCGGCGCAAAGGGCTTTCGCGCGAGGTATCCTTCGGCGAAGGAAAAGACCGTCGTCAACGTCAGCTGCGTCGCGCAGGGCGACGAGCTGCTGATCCTGCCAAGCAGGTACAGCCGCTGGAACGGAGAGGCGCTGGACGCCATGCTCGACAGCTTTGAAAACGGCGAGCACACCACCGTGTTCCTCAAGACTGACGGGCTGGTATACTATCCCTCGGACAACCGCGCGTTCCGATACGCCTTTGCCATCTGCGCCTGCGAAAAGGTCGCCGGCTTCGGGCGGCTCATTCGGCCGCGCAGGGCAACATCCATCTCGGAAGAAAACATAACCATATTAAGAAATGGATTATGTAAACTCATATCCTGTTATCAGTCTTAAAACGCAATTGAAATAAAGGAGAACTCACATGCAAATCTACGAAGAACTCAAAGCCCGCGGCCTGCTGGCGCAGGTGACGGACGAGGACGAGATCCGCGAGCTGGTCAACAACGGCAAGGCAACGTTCTACATCGGCTTCGACTGCACGGCGGACAGCCTGCACGTTGGTCATTTCATGGCGCTTTGCCTGATGAAGCGTCTGCAAATGGCGGGCAACAAGCCCATCGCCCTGATCGGCGGCGGCACGACCATGATCGGCGACCCCTCCGGCCGCTCGGATATGCGCAAGATGCTGACGCGCGAGGACATCGAGCACAACGCCGCGTGCTTCAAGCGCCAGATGGAGAAATTCATCGAGTTCGGCGAAGGCAAGGCGATGATGCTCAACAACGCCGACTGGCTGATGGGGCTGAACTACATCGAGCTGCTGCGCGAGGTGGGCGCCTGTTTCTCGGTCAACAACATGCTGCGCGCCGAGTGCTACAAGCAGCGCATGGAGAAGGGGCTTTCATTCCTTGAATTCAACTACATGATCATGCAGGCGTATGACTTCTACCATATGTACCAGACGGTGGGCTGCAATATGCAGTTCGGCGGCAACGACCAGTGGTCGAACATGCTCGCGGGCACGGAGCTGATCCGCCGCAAGCTCGATAAGGACGCCTACGCCATGACCATCACCCTCCTGCTCAACAGCGAGGGTAAGAAGATGGGCAAGACCGCCAGCGGCGCGGTGTGGCTCGACCCGAACAAGACCAGCCCCTACGACTTCTACCAGTACTGGCGCAACGTCGGCGACGCGGACGTGCTCAAGTGCATCCGTATGCTGACCTTCCTCCCGCTCGAGCAGATCGACGAGATGGACAAGTGGGAGGGCAGCCAGCTCAACCGCGCCAAGGAGATCCTTGCCTACGAGCTGACCAAGCTCGTCCACGGCGAAGAGGAGGCGGAGAAGGCGCAGGAGAGCGCCAAGGCGCTGTTTGGCGGCGGCGGCAGCATGGAGAACGTGCCGACCACGACCCTGACCGACGCCGACCTCGCCGACGGGAAGATCGACATTTTGAGCGTGCTGGTCAGGACCGGGCTCTGCCCCTCCCGCGGCGAAGCCCGCCGCCTCGTCCAGCAGGGCGGCGTCACGGTGGACGACGCCAAGGTCGCCAGCATCGACGAAGCCTACGACAAGGATCGCCTCGTCGGCGGCATCATGGTCAAGAAGGGAAAAAAGGTCTATCACAAGGTCAATATGTAACACAAAAGACGGACAGCCGCGAGCTGTCCGTCTTTTGGTTAATCGAAGTAGAAAATCTCCTCGAACTTTTTGTCCAGCGCGATGCACAGCACGAGCGCCAGCTTCGCCGTCGGGCTGAACTGTCCCGTTTCGATGGAGCTGATCGTGTTGCGCGACACGCCGACCAGCTCGGCAAGCTCCGACTGTGACAGCCCCTTCTCCGACCGCGCGTCTTTCAGCCGGTTTTTCAAAATCAGATCGTTGTTCATGGCGACCCTCACCCCTGAACGAGCCGCGCGACCCACGCAAACAGGAATGCGGCTGCCCCGACGGCGTAGCATACCGTGATGAGCAGCTCATGTTTTGCGCGCAGCTTATGGTACTTGCAGGCAAAAACCGTCGCCGACCCCGCGCAGATCACGAACAAAAGCTCGTAGCAGGCGCGACCGAGCACGATGGCTTCCGTGACGCAGATCGCCGCCGCGAGGCAGACCATCACGACCCACGCCGTCTTCGCGGCGGAGAGAAACGCCTCCAAGCCCGCGACGTCCTGCCCCCGGTTCTCCCTCCGGCTCCTTTCCAGAATCTCTGACTTTTCCATAGGTGCGCCTCCTTTTGCTTTGCCAAGTTTTCTTGGCATGATTGAAGTATAGCATTGCCAAGTTTACTTGTCAAGAGGTTTTTGCAAAGTTTTCTTGGCATAGAGGCGAGAAAAAACTTCGCCGGAGGCGGCGGTGGGGCGAAAACCTCTTCGTCATCCGCCTTGCGTGAGACGGCGGATGCCACCTCCCCTTTCAGGGGAGGTGGACGAGCGAAGCGAGTCCGGAGAGGTTTCCGACAAAAAAGAAGAACGCCGCGCGGCGTTCTTCTTTTTATTGAGTTTAAGCCAGCTCCTTCGCCAGCTGGTCGAGCTGGGCGAAATTCGCGGGGGTGAGCGCGCCCATGATCTTCACGGAGGTCTCCGCGAAGGTCAAGTCCTTCATGTTTTCGAGCATGGACTTCATGCCCTTCGCCGCCGTCGGCGCCCAGCTTCCGTTCTCAACAAAGCCGACGGTGCGCTTCTGGTAGCCGCGGTCGGTCAGGTGCTCGATGAACGTCCGCATGATCGGGAACACGCCGCCGTTGTAGGTCGTGGTGCACAGCGCCAGCTTGCTGTAGCGGAAGGCGTCCTCGACCGCCTCATATTCGTCGCAACGGGCGAGATCCATGACGGACACGCGCTTGCCTGCCGCCATGAGCTGCTCGGCGAGGTAATGCGCTGCCTCGGCGGTGTGTCCGTAGACGGACGTGAACGCGACGAGCACGCCCTCGGTCTCGGCGGCATAGCCCGACCAGGTGTTGTAGAGACTGAGATATTGGGACAGTTCGCCCTTCAGGATCGGACCGTGCAGGGAGCAGATGGCAAAAAGCTCCTTGTCCATGAGTTTGCGGAGCACGCCCTGCACCTGCGCGCCGAACTTGCCGACAATGCCGAAGTAATAGCGGCGCGCCTCGCACGCCCAGCCCTCGGGATCGTCAAAGTCCTGCGCGCCGAACTTGCCGAAGGCGTCGGCGGAGAAGAGCACCTTGTCCGTCTCGTCGTAGGTCATAATGACCTCCGGCCAGTGCACCATCGGCGCGGTGACAAAGGTGAGCGTGTGCCTGCCCAGCTCCAGCTTCGCGCCTTCGGCGGCGACGATGCGGCGGTCGGCGTAGTCCGTGCCGTAGAAGTTGGCGATCAGCCGGAACGCCTGCGCGGACGCGACGATCATGGCAGCGGGATACTTCGACATGAAGGCGGTGATGTTGGCGCTGTGGTCGGGTTCGACGTGCTGCACGATGAGATAATCCGGCGTGCGTCCCGCGAGCGCGGCGTCCAGCTTGCCCAGCCACTCTTCGCCGAAGCGCACCTCAACGGTGTCCATGACGGCGATCTTCTCGTCAAGGATGATGTAGCTGTTGTACGCCATACCGTGTTCCACTTCATACATACCCTCGAAGAGGTCAATGTCATGGTCGTCCACGCCGATATACTTGATGTCGTTGGTGATGGTGATGTCCATAGTATCCTCCATACGGTAAAAATTTCTCAACTCAAACAAAATATCATATTGTCGCCCGATTTGCAACTGCCGTCTTACAGCAATTCGTCAAATCCGTGTATGAACCGGTCGCAGACCAGCGGCATCTCACCCTTTGTGCCCTCGAAAAACGGGTCGTACACTCCGATGACATACGCGCCTGCCTCTTTCGCCGCGCGGCAGGACTTGACCGAATCGTCGAGGAACACGCAATCCTCCGGCGCGACGCCGAGCGATTCGCAGGCGAGGCGGAACGCCTCCGCCGTGCCCTTGTCCATGCCGAGGTCGTGCGCGAAGACGATCCGCTCGAAGTACGGACGGAGACCGTGGACGGCAAGCGCAGTCTCGCAGTGGGACGGCACGGAGCTGGTGAAAACCGCCAGCCGTTCTCCCTCCGATTTGAGTTTGTCCAGCAGCTCACGGACGTGCGGCTTGAGCGCGACGTGGGCGTAGCTGTCCTTCGCCAGTTCCATCCACTCGGCGATGATCTCCTCGCAGCTCTGCTCCAGATGGCAGTATTCCTTCGTGAACACCGCCGCCAGCGGCAGGATCGTGTGCGCCACGCCCTCGTAGTACTCCTTTGTGTATGGCATGCCGCGCCGCGCGAGGAACGTGCAATCGACGCCCTGCCAGATGCCGTTGGAGTCGATCAATGTGCCGTCAAGGTCGAAGAGGTACATATTTTCCGGCTCTCTTTCTTGATTTTGGGGCTGTTATCTGTTAGGATACATGGGATTGTACCACAAAAGAAAAGGGAGGGCAAGAACGATATGAACAGGAATGTCAAACAGATCGCGCTGCCGCTGCTGGCGGCGCTGGTCTGGGGCTGCGCTTTCGTGGCGCAGAAGAGCGGGGCAGACATGCTCGGCGCGTTTACCTTTACCTGGACGCGCTATCTGCTGGCGGGGCTGGCGCTGCTGATCTTTCTTGCCCTGCGCGCAAAGAAGGAGGGCGGGACGCTGCGCGGGACCTTCGCGGGGGCGCTGCCCGCCGGCGCTGTGATGGGCACGCTGCTGATGATCGCGTCCAATTTGCAGCAGTACGGCGTTGGTATGACGACCGCCGGCAAGGCGGGCTTCATCACCGCACTCTACATCGTGCTGGTGCCGCTGTTCGGGCTGTTCCTGCACAAGCGGGTGCGGTTTGTGGTCTGGTGCGGCGTCGCGGTCGCGGTGGCGGGGCTGTACTTCCTGAGCTTTGCCGCGGACGGCGAGATGGTGTTCACGACGGGCGACCTGTTCGTGACGCTCTGCGCGGTGGTGTTCACCTTCCACATTCTCTCCATTGACCACTATACCAAGCGCTTTGACGGCGTGGCGCTGGCGTGCCTGCAATTCTTCGTCGCCTCGGCGGAGTCGTTCGTCTTTGCGATGGCCTTTGACGGATTCCCCGCGCGCGAGATCGCCTCCTGCGCCGTACCGATCCTCTATGCGGGTTTGATCTCCGGCGGCGTTGGTTACACGCTCCAAATCGTCGCGCAGAAGGACGGCGACCCGACGGTGGTCTCGCTGCTGCTGAGCCTCGAATCCTTCTTTGCGGTGGTCAGCGGCGCGATCCTGCTCCACGAGCGTCTGACACCGCGCGAGTATCTCGGCTGCGCGCTGATGCTCTGCGCCGTGGTGTTGGTGCAGTTGCCGGAGAAAAAGAGAGACGAGAGACAAGAGAAAAACTGAAATGCTGAGTAGGAACGATCATACAGGCTAACTCCAATTTGAGTCAACTCGCGACAACTTTGCTGTGTTTCGCACGAATGACAGTTATCTGGATCATATCCCGGAGCTGCTTACCTACCGCTCCCTCTCCGCTTTTCTTGACCGGCTGAGCCATCTGAACGAAGAGGAATATGAAGCCTTTCACGCTCGGCTGAACTCGGAAAGCATTATGCGGCATGTGACGCAGGATCATGTGCTGTACCACAATTTCAGACTCGCGGATCAGGCGGGAAACAGCACGACCTTATCATGACCGCTTACACATGGGATACGATCCGGGAAGAGGCACTGGCCGCAGGCATCGATGGTTTCTTTGCCAAGCCGATCTTCGCCTCCAATGTGACAGAGGAATTCAAACATACCGCACGATCTCGCTCGGCGAGGGCGCCATGCGCATGCTGGAAACGCAGGAGAAGAAATCCGACAGCGAGTACATCTTCCCCTCGCCGAGCGGCGGCCCCATGGCGCCGGACAGCATGCTGAAAATGCTCCACCGCGTCCTCAAGCGCGCGGGGCTGCCGATGCTCCGGATGCACGACCTGCGGCACACGTTCGCCACGCTCGCGCTCCAGAACGGCGTGGACATCAAAACGGTCAGCAGCATGCTCGGGCATTTCAGCGCAGGCTTTA
>JBGVBS010000019.1:0-11510 GCA_045225715.1 Oscillospiraceae bacterium | reverse complement strand
TTTTCCTGTGTTTTGAGCGCCGCCCTTGCCGGACGGCGCTCAGCACTCATTTTGTCAAAGCCTATTCTGTTATCTTTCTGACATTGGCCGGACGGCGGGCATTTTTTGATATGGTCAGCGCAGGGTGAAGAAAGCGATCGCAGCGAGCTGCGCGAGGAGTATGGCGGGCAGGCCGTACTTGAAGTACCAGTGCTTTGTTTTGTGATGGAATACGCGCATCCCGCAGATCGCGCCGACGCTGCCGCCGACGATGGCGAGCAGGAACAGCGTTTTTTCCGGTATGCGCCATGCTCCGCGCTTTGCGCGGCGCTTGTCCGCGCCGAAGGTCAGGAACGCGGCGAGGTTGATGAGCAGCAGGTACGCCAGCGCCGCGAGAAACAGCTTGTCGCTCACGCTTCAAGTTTGGCGAGGGCCGCGGCAGTCTTCGCCGCCAGGCGTGCGTTGTTATAGACGAGCTGGATGTTGGAGTCGAGGCTGTCGCCGCCGGTGAGGTCTTTGATCTTGGCGAGCAGGAAGGGGGTGGTCGCCTTGCCGTGGATGCCCTGCGCGTTCGCCTCGCGCACTGCCTCGTCGATGGCGGAGTTGATGACGGCGGGGTCCATGCTGTATTCCTCCGGGATCGGGTTCGTGACCAGCATACCGCCGCGCAGCCCCAGCTCACGCTTGACGTGGAACGCCGCCGCCAGCTCCTCCGGCGTGTCGAGCCGATAGTCGACGCTGAAGCCGCTTTTACGCGTGTAGAACGCGGGCAGCTCCTCCGTACCGTAACCGATGACGGTCACGCCCTTTGTCTCAAGGTATTCGAGCGTCAGACCGAGGTCGAGGATCGACTTCGCGCCCGCGCAGACGACCATGACCGGCGTCTCCGCCAGTTCTTCGAGGTCGGCCGAAATGTCCATCGTGACCTCGGCGCCGCGGTGTACACCGCCGATGCCGCCGGTGGCAAAGATCCTGATGCCGGCCATCGCGGCGATCATCATGGTGGTGGTGACGGTCGTCGCGCCGTCCATCCCCTTGGCAACCAGCACCGGCAGGTCGCGCCGGGACGCCTTGGCGACGGCAGAGCCGGTTTTGCCGAGGTAGTCGATCTCCTCCGGAGAAAGCCCTGCCTTGAGCCGACCGCCGATGATGGCGATGGTCGCGGGTACCGCGCCGTTTTCGCGGATGATCTTCTCCACATTGAGGGCGGTTTCAACGTTCTGCGGGTACGGCATACCGTGGGAGATGATGGTGGATTCGAGCGCCACGACGGGCTTGCCCGCGGCGATCGCTTCTGCGACCTCGGGCGCAATATCGAGATATTTGTTCATAGACATGGAAACACTCCTTTTTTGACTTGAAAAATCACAAATGCTGCCCTATAATATAGCACGTTATTCATTAAGAATCAAGGAGTGTAACACACTATGGAACGTATGAGGATCGCGGCGCTGTTTGCCGACGCCGCGTCGCTGGGCGGTCAGGAGATCACCGTCATGGGCTGGGTCAAGAGTGTGCGCGACATGAAGGAGATCGCCTTTGTCACGCTCAACGACGGATCCTGCTTCCGCAGCCTTCAGGTCGTGCTGGACAGCAAGACTCTGGCGAATTACAAGGAGATCGCGGCACAGAACGTCGGCGCGGCGCTCATCGTGCGCGGCACGGTGGAGCTGACGCCGGAGGCGAAGCAGCCGCTGGAACTCAAGGCGATCGAGGCAGCCGTCGAGGGCGCGTCCGACCCGACTTTCCCCGTGCAGAAGAAGGGCCTCTCGCGCGAGTACCTGCGCACCATCCAGCACCTGCGCCCGCGCACGAACCTGTTTTCTGCGGTGTTTCGCGTGCGCTCCGCCGCCGCCTACGCCGTGCATGAGTTTTTCCAGAGCCGCGGCTTCGTCTACGTCAATACGCCGATCATTACCGGCTCCGACGCCGAGGGCGCGGGCGAGATGTTCCAGGTCACGACGCTTGACCTCGAGAACCCGCCGCGCACCGAAGACGGCAAGGTGGATTACAGCAAGGACTTTTTCGGAAAGAAGACGAGCCTGACCGTTTCCGGTCAGCTCAACGCCGAGAACTTTGCCATGGCGTTCGGCGACGTCTACACCTTCGGCCCGACCTTCCGCGCAGAGAACTCCAACACCGCCCGTCACGCCGCCGAATTCTGGATGATCGAGCCGGAGATGGCGTTCTGCGACCTTGAGGGCGATCTGGAGTGCATGGAGGCGATGGTCAAGCACATCATCCGCCGTGTCATGGAGCGCTGCCCCGACGATCTGGCGTTCTTCAACAGCTTCGTGGACAAGGGCCTGATCGAGCGTCTGGAGCACGTTGCCTCCAGTGACTTCGGCAGGATCACCTACACCGATGCGGTGGAGATCCTGAAGCAGCACAACGACAGGTTTGATTACAAAGTCGACTGGGGCACTGACCTTCAGACCGAGCATGAGCGCTTCCTCACCGAGGAGATCTTCAAGCGCCCTGTGTTTGTCACGGACTATCCGCGCGAGATCAAGGCGTTCTACATGCGCCTCAACGAAGACGGCAAGACCGTCGCCGCGGCGGACTGCCTCGTGCCCGGTATCGGCGAAATCATCGGCGGCAGCCAGCGTGAGGAGCGCCTCGACATCCTTGAGGCGCGCATCAAGGAACTGGGCATGAACCCGGATGACTACTGGTGGTACTGCGACCTGCGCCGCTGGGGCTCCTGCCGTCACGCGGGCTTCGGCCTCGGCTTTGAACGTATGGTGATGTATCTCACGGGTGTGAGCAACATCCGCGACGTGGAGCTGCATCCGCGCACCGTCGGCAACGCCGAATTCTAAAAAATGCTTGCGCCGCGCGGCGGCGCGTGCTATAGTGTAACGTGAACAGGGGAGCTTGCACGGCAGGCTGAGAGGAAGCAAACGGCTTCGACCCTTATACCTGATCCGGACAATGCCGGCGTAGGAATGGTGAGATACCGCATTTTTATGCACCGTGACGCGCCTGCGTTGCGGTGCATATTTCTTACGGAGGAAGACGCTATGAACAACACAGGCAAAAACACCCGCGCGCTCGTCGAGGGGGCGCTCATGGTCGCTGCGGCGGAGGCGCTGGGCTATATCAAGCTCTGGCATATGCCGGAGGGGGGATCGATCTCGCTGATGATGCTGCCCATCGTGCTTTACGCGCTGCGCTGGGGGACAAAGCGCGGCCTGCTGGCGGGCTGCGCGCTCGGCGTGATCGACTTTATGCTCGGCGGCGGGATCGCCATCGGCTGGCAGTCCATTCTCGGCGACTACGTCATTGCATGCACACTGATCGGCCTTGCCGGCGTCGGCCGCGGAAAGGGAACGGCGGGCGTGATCTGCGGTTCCGTTCTCGGCTGTCTCGGACGCTACGCCGCCGTGTGGGTCACGGGCGCGACGATCTGGGGTGAATATATGTATGACATCTACGGGCTGCCGATGAACAACGAATGGGTCTACTCCGCACTCTATAATATCCCTGTGCTGATCTCCGGCGCGCTGACCACTGTGATCGCGGTCGCGCTCATCAAGCCGATGCAGAGGCTGTCGAAAGTGGATTGAGACAGCGGCGCAGCCGAAATGCCAAAAAATCGACGTGTCGAAACACGTCGATTTTTTGGCACCCACGGGAGGATTCGAACCTCTGGCCTGCCGCTTAGGAGGCGGCCGCTCTATCCTGCTGAGCTACGTGGGCTTATGGAATTTGCCTAAATAGTGTACTGCAATACACTGCAAAATGTCAATAATAATCTGAAAAATCTCTTGAAAACTCTGTCGAACCGTCATATACTAACCAAGTTGTATGATTTTGACTTTGGAGTGATTCATATGAGAAACGAAAAACTGCGTAACGTCGCTATCATTGCCCACGTCGACCACGGCAAGACCACGCTGGTCGATGAAATGCTCAAACAGGGCGGCGTCTACCGCGAGAATCAGGAGGTCGTGGAGCGCGTCATGGACTCCGGCGATCTGGAGCGCGAACGCGGCATCACCATCCTCGCCAAGAATACCGCCATCCGCTACGGCGACACGAAGATCAACATCGTCGATACCCCGGGCCACGCCGACTTCGGCGGCGAGGTCGAACGAATCCTTAAGATGGTCAACGGCGTCATCCTGCTCGTCGACGCGGCCGAGGGTCCGATGCCGCAGACGCGCTTTGTGCTCTCCCGCGCGCTGGAGCTGGGTCATCGTGTTATCGTCGTCGTCAACAAGATCGACCGCCCCGACCAGCGCGTCTACGAGGTCATCGACGAAGTGCTGGAGCTGCTGATGGATCTCGACGCTACGCCGGAGCAGCTGGACAGCCCGATGTTGTTCTGCTCAGGCCGTCAGGGCACCGCCTCCGTCTCTCCCAGCGTCGCGGGCACCGACCTCAAGCCTCTGTTCGATACCATTCTTGAATATATTCCCGCGCCGGAGGCGGACGTGGACGCGCCGTTCCAGATGCTCGTCAGCTCCATCGACTACAACGAGTTCGTGGGCCGCATGGCGATCGGACGCATTGAGCGCGGTACGCTCCGCCAGAACCAAGAGATCGCCGTGTGCAACTACCACGATCCGGACGCCGCGCCGAAGAAGGCGAAGGCGGTCTCGCTCTACGAGTTTGAGGGCCTTGCCAAGAAGCCGGTCACCGAGTCTACCGCGGGCAACATCATCTGCCTGTCCGGCATCGGCGACATCACCATCGGCGACACGATCTGCGCGCCCGACGCCGTTGAGGCGCTGCCATTCGTCAAGATCAGCGCGCCGACGATGGAGATGACCTTCTCCATCAACGATTCGCCCTATGCCGGGCGCGACGGCAAGTATGTCACCTCCCGCCAGCTCCGCGACCGCCTGTACCGCGAAACGCTCAAGGACGTCTCCCTGCGCGTCAGCGAGATCGACGGCGCGATGGACGCCTTCAACGTGGCGGGCCGCGGCGAAATGTCCCTCTCCATCCTCATTGAGACCATGCGCCGTGAGGGCTATGAGTTCCAGGTCAGCCCCCCGCGCGTACTGTATCAGGAGATCGAGGGCAAGAAGTGCGAGCCCATCGAGCGGTTGGTCGTGGATGTGCCCGCCGACGCCGTCGGCTCGGTCATTGAAAAGATCAGCGCCCGCAAGGGCGAGCTGCTTGAAATGACGCCGGTCGGCAGCCGCATGAAGATCGAATTTCTCGTTCCCTCCCGCGGCTTGTTCGGCTACCGCAACGAGTTCCTCACCGACACCAAGGGCGAGGGTATCATGGCGTCCGTATTCGACAGCTATGCTCCGTTCAAGGGCGAGCTTTCCCGCCGCAACACAGGCTCCCTTGTCGCGTTTGAGACCGGCGAGAGCGTGACCTATGGCCTCTTCAACGCGCAGGAGCGCGGTCAGCTTTTCATCGGCGCGGGCGTGCCCGTGTACGAGGGCATGGTCGTTGGCGTCAGCCCGAAGCAGGAGGACATCAGCGTCAACGTCTGCAAGAAGAAGCAGCTCACCAATATGCGCGCTTCCGGCAGCGACGACGCGCTCCGCCTTGTTCCGCCGCGCCAGATGAGTCTGGAGCAGTGCCTTGAATTCCTCGCGGACGACGAGCTGCTGGAGGTCACGCCGCACGCGCTCCGTATCCGTAAGACCATCCTCAACCACGAGCAGCGCATGAAGGCAACGCACAGGCACGCCTAAACAGACAGACGCAATTCGAAAAGAACCGCTTCGGCGGTTCTTTTTTGCGCCCCGCGCGCCATATACTCTTATTATAATAAAATTGTTATTATAATAAGGGAGGATGCGTGCGTGGCGATGACGTGGGTATGGACGGGCATGGTGGTGGCGTCGCTGATTTTCGGCGCGGCGACGGGAAACCTCGGCGCGCTCGGCGGCGCGGCGCTGGAGGGGGCGCGGAGCGCGGTAGAGCTATGCGTTTCCATGACGGGCGTCATGTGCCTGTGGACAGGCGTGATGGAGGTTATGAACCAAAGCGGGATCTCCGCGTTGCTGGCGCAGGCGTTCCGCCCGCTGCTGCGCCGGCTCATGCCGCAGACCGCGCGGGACGCCGATACGCTTGCGGCGGTTTCGGCAAACCTCTCCGCCAATATGCTCGGCCTCGGAAACGCCGCGACGCCGCTCGGCATTCGCGCCGCCCGCGCCATGGCGCGCGGGAGCGGCGGCGTCGCGACCGACGAGCTGTGCCTGCTGGTCGTACTCAACACCGCGTCGGTCCAGCTTCTGCCAACGACGGTCGCAGGCGTCCGCGCCGCTATGGGCGCGGCGGATCCGTTCGACATCCTGCCCGCAGTCTGGCTTGTGTCCGGCGCGGCTGTGCTGGCGGGGATGGCGGCGGTGAAGCTTTTTGCGCGAATGTGGAGGGATTGAATGTGCGGATCTCCGAGCTGGTCGTTCCGCTCCTCCTCTGCTTTGTCGGCGCATACGGCGCGGCGCGGCGCGTAGACGTCTATGGCACGCTGACGAAAGGCGCGGAAGAGGGGCTGGCTGTTCTGCTGCATATCCTGCCTTCGCTGGTAGGGCTGCTGGCGGCGGTCGGTATGCTCCGCGCGTCGGGCGCGATGGACTGCCTCGGCCGCCTGCTCGCGCCGGCGCTGGCAACGGTCGGCATCCCGCCGGAGTGCGCGCCGTTGCTGCTCGTCCGCCCAATTTCGGGGACCGGCGCACTGGCGGTAGGCAGCGAGATCATGGAGACCTGCGGCGTGGACTCCTATGCCGGCCGCGTGGCCGCGGTGATGCTGGGATCGAGCGAAACGACCTTTTATACCGTTGCCGTCTATTACGGAGCCGCGGGAATCACAAAAACGCGATATACCGTCCCTGCGGCGCTGATTGCCGACGGTGTGATGTTCCTGCTTTCCGCCTATGCGGTGCGTCTGCTTTTCTGACCGGGCACAAGATGTTGTGGCGCACGAGGGCTCTTTTTTCGCATGACGACTTTCACAAAATTTGGTAAAAAATTTCGTGAAAAAGATAAAATTTTCTCTTGACAACGCTGCTGTGATTTAGTATCATAGGCAAGTCCGCGACTGGGGCAAGCCATGCCTGAGTGCGCGGAAATGCGATGAACCGGGAGATTGCTCGGGATACCGAGGTAACTTTCGGGGAGTATGTCCGAAAATCGGGCGGCTGAGTTTCACATCCGTTACGCGGCGTAGATCGCCGTGCCATGGACCGGCCGTACTTTGCGCGCCGGTTTTTCCATGAGCAGGAATGATACGCACGGATAAGCGTATAGAGAAGGGGCTCACCGTACGGACGTAAACACCGTACAAATTTGGAGGAACAAACAAATGGCAAAAGAAATGATCCGCATTCGTCTCAAGGCCTATGACCACCAGGTCATCGACCAGAGCGCAGAGAAGATCGTCGAGGCGGCGAAGCGCACCGGCGCCACCGTTTCCGGCCCCATCCCTCTGCCCACCAAGCGTGAGATCGTCACGATCCTGCGCGCCGTCCATAAGTATAAGGACAGCCGCGAGCAGTTCGAGCGCCGCACGCACAAGCGCCTGATCGACATCACCAATTCCACTCCCAAGACGGTCGAAGCCCTGATGGGTCTCGAAATGCCCGCCGGCGTGGAGATCGAGATCAAGCTGTAACGTACCTTATTTAGTTGCTCAGCCTGTCCGTTTGCTGACTTGCGTGAGGCAAACGGGGGTCAAGTCGGCAGAGCAATGGACGCCGTTACCGTCCAACTAAGCCGACCAATAACCTAATGGAGGATCATAATGAAAGCGATCATCGGCAAAAAAGTCGGTATGTCTCAGATCTTCGACGAGAACGGCCACGTGATCCCGGTCACCGTCATCGAGGCCGGCCCGTGCGTCGTCACGCAGAAGAAGACTGCCGAAAAGGACGGCTATGAGGCCGTTCAGCTCGGTTACGAAGACGTTCCCGAGCGCAAGCTCAGCAAGGGCGAGATGGGCCACCTGAAGAAAGCTGGCGTCGGCCCCAAGAAGTTCCTGCGTGAGTTCAATCTCGACAACGCCGCTGAGCTGGAGCTTGGCAGCATCGTCAAGGCTGACATGTTCAAGGCCGGCGACTTCGTTGACGTCACCGGCACCAGCAAGGGCCACGGCTACTCCGGCGTCATCAAGCGCTGGGGCGCGCATCGCGGTCCCGAGACCCACGGCGGCGGCCCCGTTGCCCGTCACGCGGGTTCCATGGGCTCCACCACCGATCCCTCCCGCATCTTCAAGGGCAAGATCGGCGCCGGCCAGTACGGCGTGGAGACCGTTACCATCCAGAACCTTGAGGTCGTCAAGGTCGATCCCGAGCTGAACATGCTCGTTGTCCGCGGCGCTGTCCCCGGCCCGAAGAACGGTCTCGTCACCATCAAGACCACCGTTAAGGTCCACAAGGTCAAGCAGGCGGGCGCCGGCATCAGCGTCAACCCGCAGAAGGCCTCCGGACGCAACCCGCAGAAGGCTTCCGCCAGAACGAAATAAGGAAAGGAGTGCCTGAGAAATGTCTACGATCAAAGTTGTCGATATGGCCGGCAAAGAGACCGGCAGCGTAGAGCTCAGCGATGCGATCTTCGGTATCGAGCCGAACATGAGCGTCGTCCATGAGGTCGTCAAGAATCACCTGGCGAATTGCCGTCAGGGTACCCAGAGCGCTCTGACCCGCGCGGAGGTTTCCGGCGGCGGCAGAAAGCCCTGGCGTCAGAAGGGCACCGGCCGTGCCCGCCAGGGCAGCACCCGCGCTCCCCAGTGGACGCACGGCGGCATCGTGTTCGCCCCCAAGCCCCGCTCCTACAGCTATGTGCTGAACAAGAAGGTCAAGCGCCTTGCGCTCAAGTCCGTCCTCTCCGCCAAGGCTGCGGACGGCGAGATCATCGTTGTGGACAACATTGCGATGAACGAGATCAAGACCAAGACCTTCCGCCAGTTCCTTGAGGCGGTCAAGGCCGACGGCAAAGCCGTCGTCGTTACGCCCGAGGTCAACGCCAACGTCGTCAAGAGCGCCCGCAACCTGCCCGGCGTGCTGACGGCTCCCGCGAAGCTCATCAACGTCTATGACCTGGTCAACGCCAAGTACCTCGTCATTGACAAGGCTGCTCTCGCGGTCATCGAGGAGGTGTTCGCATGAACAGCTACGATATCATCATCCGTCCGATCATCACCGAGCGTTCCATGGCGGACGTGGCGAGCAAGAAGTACGTCTTCGAAGTCGCCAAGACCGCCGGCAAGGTGGAGATCAAGAACGCTGTTGAGACCGCGTTCGGCGTCAAGGTCAAGGACGTCAACACGCTCAACGTCCGCGGCAAGGCCAAGCGCATGGGCGCCGGCCGCCCCGGCATGACCCGCAGCTGGAAGAAAGCGTACGTCCAGCTGACGGACGATTCGAAGACCATCGAGCTCTTCGAGGGCATGGTGTAAGGAGGAAAGAGAATGGCTATCAAGAGTTACAAGCCCACGACCCCCTCTCGCCGTCACATGACAGTGTCCGCCTTCGAGGGCGTCGATAAGCAGGCCAAGCCCGAGCGCTCCCTCGTCGAGCCGCTCAAGAAGCACTCCGGCCGCAACAGCTACGGCCGCATCACCGTCCGTCATCAGGGCGGCGGCAACAAGCAGAAGTACCGCATCATCGACTTCAAGCGCGACAAGGACGACATGTTCGCGACCGTCCTCCGTCTTGAGTATGATCCGAACCGCAGCGCGTTCATCGCGCTCGTCGAGTACGAGGACGGCGAGAAGCGCTACATCCTCGCTCCCGTCGGCCTGAAGGCGGGCGACAAGGTCGTCTCCGGCGCGGCTGCCGACATCAAGCCCGGCAACTGCCTGCCGATCGCCAACATTCCCGTCGGTACGGTCATCCACAACATCGAGATGAACCCCGGCAAGGGCGCTCAGCTCGTCCGCGCCGCCGGCGTCAGCGCTCAGCTGATGGCGAAGGAGAACGGCGACGCTCAGATCCGTATGCCGAGCGGCGAGGTCCGCATCGTGCGTACGAACTGCCGCGCCTGCATCGGCCAGGTCGGCAACATCGACCATGAGAACGTGCAGATCGGCAAGGCCGGCCGCAAGCGTCACATGGGCTGGCGTCCGACCGTCCGCGGTTCTGTTATGAACCCGGTCGACCACCCGCACGGCGGCGGCGAGGGCAAGAGCCCTGTCGGCCGTCCCGGCCCCGTCACTCCGTGGGGCAAGCCTGCTATGGGTTACAAGACCCGCAGCAAGAAGAACCCGACGAACAAGTTCATCGTCAAGCGCCGCAACGAGAAGTAAAGGAGGCAATGAAGAATGAGCAGAAGCATTAAGAAAGGCCCGTTTGTTGCCCCGGAGCTCATCAAGCGAGTCGAAGAGATGAACAAGACCGGTGAGAAGAAGGTCCTCAAGACCTGGAGCCGCAGCTCCACGATCTTCCCCTCCTTCGTCGGTCACACCATCGCCGTCCACGACGGCCGCAAGCATGTGCCTGTTTACATTCAGGAAGACATGGTCGGCCATAAGCTCGGCGAGTTCGCGCCCACCCGCACGTTCCGCGGCCACGCGAAGACCAAGTAAGGGAGGTTGCTGAGATATGGAAGCGAAAGCTTATGCGAAGTACATTCGCATCTCCCCGCGTAAGGTGCAGATCGTCTGCGACCTGATCCGCGACCGCGATGTTGACACCGCGATGGCGATCCTGCTGAACACCCCGAAGTCGGCTTCCGAGCCGCTGGTCAAGCTCCTCAAGAGCGCTGTCGCCAATGCTGAGAACAACTTCGGCATGGATCACGACAAGCTGTATGTCTCTGAGGTGTTCGCCACCTCCGGCCCCATCCTCAAGAGAATGAGACCGGCCTCCAAGGGCAGAGGCTACCGCATCAACAAGCGCACTTCTCACGTGACGATCGCCGTCGCGGAGAAAGAATAAGAGGGAGGAGACAGTTTTATGGGTCAGAAAGTAAATCCCCATGGCATGCGCGTCGGCGTCATCAAAGACTGGGACTCCCGCTGGTATGCCAGAGATGAAAAGGTCGGCGATCTGATCGTCGAGGACAACAAGATCCGCAAGTACGTCAAGAAGCGCCTCTACGGCGCCGGCGTGCCGAAGATCGAGATCGAGCGTTCCAACGACGTCGTCACCCTGTTCGTGCACTGCGCCCGTCCGGGCATGGTCATCGGCAAGGACGGCTCCGAGGTCGAGGCGCTCCGCGCGGACGTCGCGAAGCTCATCGGCAAGAACGTCAAGCTCAACATCGTCGAGGTCCGCAACCCCGACATGAACGCCCAGCTCGTCGCTGAGAACATCGCTCAGCAGATCGAGAAGCGTATTTCTCACCGCCGCGCGATGAAGAACTCCATGGGCCGCGCCATGCGCGCTGGCGCCAAGGGCATCAAGTGCAGCGCGTCCGGCCGTCTCGGCGGCCGCGAGATCGCCGGTGTCGAGCATTATCATGAGGGCACCATCCCCCTGCAGACCATCCGCGCCGACATCGAGTACGGCTTTGCCGAGGCTGCCACCACCTACGGCCGCATCGGCATCAAGGTTTGGATCTACAAAGGCGAGGTCCTCACCCAGACGCTGCGCACCACCCCGCGCACGCTGGACACCACC
>JBGVBS010000018.1:0-11544 GCA_045225715.1 Oscillospiraceae bacterium | reverse complement strand
CACCATGAGCGAACCCACCTTTATCTGCACCCGCTGTCACGGCGAAGCGCCTATGTCGGAGCTGTCCGAGCTGCCGCCTTTCTTCTTTGCCGCTGCGGGCGGTATAGATGCGTGTCGTTTCGATGCTGCTGTGTCCGAGAATGTCCGCAAGCCGCACAATGTCCTTGAACTTGGCGTAGTGCGTCCGGGCGAACAGGTGGCGCAGATTGTGGGGAAAAACCTTCTTCGAGAGCACCTTCGCCGCCGCCAGCTTTTGAGCATCTTCCAGATGTTCGAGCGGTCGAGGGGCTTGCCCGTCCGGGTGACGAACACGCTGCCGCTGACAATGCCGCGCCTCTCGCAGTAATCCGCGAGCTTCTTCGCCAGCGGGTCGGGAATGAGGATCGTCCGCAGCTTGCCCTTGTTCTGGATCGTCGCCTCACCGCGCTCCAAGCTCTCCACGGTGACTGCGCGTAATTCGCTGACCCGCAGCCCGAGGGCGCATAGCGTCTGCATGAGCAGGGCAAGGCGTTTGTTGCCGCCGTTCTCAGCGGTGCGTACCATGCGCTCATACTCCTTGTGGGACAGCTCCTTGTCGGCGTCAAGATAGAGCTTCCGCTGAATTGGCAGATACTTGAGCCGCCAGTCCAAGCCCAGCAGCTCAAAAAACACGTTGACCGCGCCGAGAATGGAGTTGACGCTTGTGGGCGCATAGCCGCGCTCCGTAAGGTAGGCGCGAAACCCCACCAGCGCCGCCTTGTCCGCTATGCCCTCCGGGGGCGTAGTCCATCAGCAGCCGCAGATCGTGGGCGTACTTGTTGATCGTGGCGGGGCTGTACTCCCGCTCGGCGAGAGTAAGGGCGAAATTCCGCACGTCAGCGTCGGTAATCGTGAGCATGATAGGTTCTCCTTTTCCGTAAAAATGGGTAAAAGGAAATTATATCATGCTCCTTTTGCGTGACTTATTTGGCTGCTACCATACGCCGTTGCGAAAGCTGGCACACTTCGGCCTGTACTTCGTACTTGGCCTGAGCTTGACGAACGCGCTGCGTGATCAGAGGCTCGTTCCGAATGTTCCGGCGGCAATCGTTCTGAACGCGCTCTATGCCGCGTCTGACGAGTTCCATCAGTCCTTCGTAGCGGGCAGAGGGCCGCAAGTGAGCGATGTGCTGCTCGACACCGCCGGAGCTGCGACGGGAGCGCTCCTGATGGGTGCGTTGTACCTGATGGTGCGCAAAAGACGGAGAATGCCGGAGTAATCGCCGTTCTTCTCGTTGACTTTCGCTTTTGAACCGGATAAAATGATACTTACATATTAAAAGTGTTGGAGGTAATGACAATGCCGAGACCCAAGGGTTCCAAGAACAAGGCCAAGACCGTCGTGATGGAGAACGCTGACGAGAAGATAGCCGCCGTTGAGCAGGAAATTGCCGAGCTGACCGACGCGCTGAAGGCAAAGAAAGCAGAGCTGAAGGCACTGGTAAAGGCAAAGGTGGAGAGCGACAGGATCGCCGCCGCAAAGAAAGCGGAGGAGGATAAGGCTGCGTTGATCGCCGCGTTTGAACAGAGCGGTAAGAGCATCGAAGAGATTCTGAATATGCTAAAGGGCGAGTGAGCGATCACTCCCCTTTGTTGCTTTCCGTTGGTATCTTAAATTATCTTGACGAAACGGCCTTGCACGGTGTTTTCAAGCCTGCGCATTTTCCGACATTCCTCAGAAGAAACCGAGCAGGAAAACGTCGCGTCTGATTTGGGGCGGATCCGGTGTCAATGATTGGGTGCGGATTCGGTGTCAAGCAATTGACAACCAACGCTGAAAATGATAGTATCAATAAAAGAGAGGTTATTTGTTACCATTTGAATTGTACCAAAACCGTCCGTTCTGTCCATCCGAAAACACTTCTGTTACCTTTTGAATTGTACCAAGGCGGCGAAATTACCCACTTTTTGCTCGTTCTTGTTACCATTTAAATTGTACCACACCACCTCACCCACGAGGGGCCGCGCGAGGAGAAGCCCGTCGAGGCGGCGAAGCCGGAAGCGCCGGTGGAGGCGAAGCGCGCCATCCTGTTCGCGACGCCGACCTGCCCGAACTGCAAGATCGCCTGCCAGTACATGGACAGAGCGGGCTTCGCCTATGAGAAGCTGATGGCGGACGAGCACGCCGAGCTGGCGCGCAAGTACGGCGTCAAGCAGGCGCCGACGCTGGTGCTCGTCGACGGCGACAAGTTTGAGAAGCTCGCCGGCGCGGGCGCGATCAAGCAGTACGTAACGACCATCGCGTAACGAAAACCGTCAAAACAAAACGGGCAGCGGCCGCAAGGCCGCTGCCCGAAGCGTAAGGAGAAGCATGATGTACGACGTTATCATCATCGGCGGAGGCCCCGCGGGGCTGACCGCCGCCGTCTACGCCCGCCGCGCGGGGAAGACCGCGCTGGTCGTCGAGAAGGACGCCTTCGGCGGGCAGATCACCAACTCGCCGCGCGTGGAGAACTTTCCGGGCTTTGCCTCGATCTCCGGCAACGAGCTGGCGGACAAGCTGCTCTCGCAGGCGATGGAGCAGGGCGCGGAGGTCGAGCTGGAGGAGGTCTCCGCCATCCGCGCGAGCGGCGCGGACAAGACCGTGGTCTGCGCGAGCGGCGCGGAGTTTACCTGCAAAGCGGTCATCCTTGCCACCGGCGCGAAGCCGCGCGTTCTGGGACTGGAGCGCGAGGAGGAGCTGACCGGCAGCGGCGTGAGCTACTGCGCGGTCTGCGACGGCGCGTTCTATCGCGGCCGCGCCGTGGCGGTGGTCGGCGGAGGCAGCAGCGCCTTGCAGGACGCCCTGCTGCTCAGCGAGACCTGCTCCAACGTGTACCTCATCCACCGGCGCGACAGCTTCCGCGGCGAACGTGCGCTGGTCGAGGCGCTGAAGAAGCGACCGAATGTCGAGTTCGTGCTCAACGCGCGCTTGCGCGAGCTGCTGGGCGGCGAGGAGCTGACCGGCGTGGTCGTGGAGCAAAACGGCGAAACGCGCGTGCTTGCCGTCGAGGGAGTGTTCATCGCGGTCGGCGGACAACCGGACAACGGCGCGTTCGCGGAGCTTGTGAAGCTCGACGCCGCGGGCTATGCCGACGCGGGCGAGGATTGCCGCACGCCGACGGCGGGCGTGTTCGTCGCGGGCGACTGCCGCAAAAAAGCGGTGCGCCAGCTCACCACCGCCGTCGCGGACGGCGCGGTCGCCGCGCTCGCCGCCGTGGAATGGATCGACAGCCTGTGAGCGGCGGGGAGACGACTGTCGCGCGCTGGCGCGTCCGCTTCTTCGGGCGCGTGCAGCACGTGGGCTTCCGCTACACCGCGTTTTACCTCGCCCGCGAGCTGTTTCTCACCGGCTGGGTGGACAACCGCGAGGATGGGAGCGTGGAGCTGGAGGCGCAGGGGCGCGTGAGCGCGCTGCGCCAGCTCATCATCCGCATCAAGAGCAAGGATCACATCCGCGTGGACCACATGGAGGTGCGGGAGATCGAGCCCGTGCCCTATGAGCGGAAATTTGAAGTCAGAGGCTATTGACGCAAGTCAACAGCCTCTGTTTTTTTCTTTATTTGAATTGCTTCGCGTACTCCGCCAGCTCCGCGCGGAAGTCGGGGTGGGCGATGGCGATCATCGCCTCTGCGCGTTCGCGGAGCGAAAGTCCGGCGAGGTTGGCGACGCCGTACTCCGTCGCGACGTACTGCGTCAGCGTGCGCGGCGCGGACGCCGTGCTGCCCGCGGGGATGCAGGGCACGATGTTGGACTTGAGCGTGCCGTCCTTTTTCGCGTGGGTCGAGGCGATGCAGATGAAGCCCTTGCCGCCCTTCGAGCGGAACGCGCCCTCGAGGAAGTCGAGCTGCCCGCCCGTGCCGGAGAGCTGGCGCGTACCGGCGGACTCGGCGTTTTCCTGCCCCATGAGGTCGACCTCCACGCCGCCGTTGATGGAGACGACGTTGTCCAGCCGCGCGATGCGATAGGGATCGTGGACGTAATCGAGGTCGTCGGGGTGGAACAGATCGGGGCGCTCGCCCAGCCAGTCGTACAGCTCCTGCGAGCCCATGGCGAGGTTCCACGTCGCAAGCCCCGTGTCGATGGCTTTTCTCGCGTTCGTCAGCTTGCCCGCCTTCCACAGCGCGAGGAACGCGTCGCTGATCGTGCCCGTGTGACAGCCGAGGTCGCGCAGGTCGGACTCCGCGATCATGTTCGCGATCGCGAAGGGGACGCCGCCCACGCCGAGCGACAGCGTCGCGCCGTCGGGGATCTCGCGCACGACGTTTGCCGCGATCCTCCGCTCGATCTCGCCGGGCGCCTTGTACCCGCGCGTCGGGAGCGGGCCGTGCTCGCCCTCCACGACGTAGTCCGCCTGCGAGAGGTGGACGCGGTGCGAGCCGTCCACGCCCGCGAGATACGGGAAATGCTCGTTGATCTCGAACACCACCGTGCGGGCGCGGTCGATGATGGTTTTCCACGTGTAGCTGCACAGGCCGAGGCTGCACCAGCCCTCGTCGTCCGGCTTCGACACCGGCACGAAGGCGGCGTCTACGCGCAGATGGTTGCGGTACAGCACCGGCACCGAGCGCAGCAGCGCGGGGACGAACGTGACCAGCCCCTGCGCTTGCAGCTTGCGCTCCAGATCGCCGACGTGCCAGCTGTACCAGTGGAACGACTCCTGCTCCGGGTCGTTTTCGATGACGGCGATGTGCGGCGCGATGACGAGGCCGCCGCGGATCCTGACGTCCTTCACCTGTCCGGCGCGCGCGGCAAGGGCGCGATCCATCAGCTCGGGGAACGCCGCGCCGAAGCCGTAATCCACCCAGTCGCCGTCATGCACCGCCTCGCGCGCCGCGACCTCGGGCGTGACGAATTTGCTCCTGTACTGTTCCAGCATGATGATTCACTCCTTCAAAACTCTCTCGCAGAATTCCGTGACGATTTTCGTGTAGCGCTCCGTGTCGACCAGATAGCTGACGCCGTGCCTCGCGCTGGGGAAGATGTGGAACTCGATCTTGTCCGGGTTCGCCGCCGCGATGGCGCGGCCCATGTCGCAGGGCACGAAGTCGTCCGCCTCGCCGTGGATCAGCAGGATCGGCACCTTGGCGTGCGGCACGGCAGTGATCGCGCCGGCAGCGTCGGCGGTGAAGCCGCCGAACACGCGCGCGCCCAGCTTTGCGACCGGCCACATCAGCCCGGCGGGGAAGCCCTGCTGACGCCCGACGTCCATGATGATCTCCTTGGGCGAGGTGTAGGGGCAGTCCGCGATGATGCCGCGCACGTTCGCGGGCAGATCCAGCTCCGACGCCATCAGCACCGTCGCCGCGCCCATCGAAATGCCGACGAGCAGGATCTTTACCTCCGGCCCGAAGCGCTCCACCGCCCAGCGCGCCCAGTCTGATACGTCGCGCCGCTCGTTGACGCCGAAGCTGATCGCGTGCCCCTCGCTGGAGCAATGGGCGCGCTGTTCGATCAGCAGCACGTTGTAGCCCGCCGTGAGGCAGATGTCCGCGCCGCCGCAGAAGTCGCGCGACGGCGTGCCGCGGTAGCCGTGGCAGAGGATGGCGAGCGGCGCGCCGTTCCGGGTATGATAGTAGCGCCCCGCAAGGCGCAGGCCGTCGAAGGATGTGATGTGCACGCGCTCGCAGGGGCGCGCGTTGAGTTTGTCGATCAGCTCGCGGACGTGCTGTCGCGTCTCCTCCGAGCGGTAGGGCAGCACAAGCGCGTGATCGTCGTTCTGAGCGCCGACGGGGGAGTAGAAAATGTAGCGGTACAGCGCGTAGGCGCCGCCGGCTCCGAGCGCCGCGGCCGTCGCGCCGAGCGCGGGGATGGTTTTGAGCTTCATGTTTTGCGCCTCCTGAATGGATTGCGAAAGTGTTTCCTCTGAAAAAAGGATAGCAAAGACGCGATGCGGTGTCAAGGACGCCGTGCGCCGAAAAACCGCGCGCTTGGGAGCCTCGCGCTCTTGCGCCGTTCCAGCGAAGCTGATATACTGAAACAAACAAACTGCGGAAGGGAGGCGAGGCGTATGCAGCGCCGCGAGCGTCTGCCCATGCCGGGGCAGCGCATCATCCGTTCGGTGATCGGGATCTGGCTGTGCTTTGTCGTGTATTTCCTGCGCGGGCGCAGCGGCATCCCGTTCTTCTCCGCCATCGCGCTGCTCCAGTGCATCCAGCCCTACACGAAGGACATCCGCCGCATCGCGAAGCAGAAGATCATCGGTACGCTGTTCGGCTCCTTCTGGGGTCTGCTGGTGCTGCTGATCGAAAACCTGCTGGTCGAGGACGGTATCCCCGACGAGTTGCCGCACTACCTGTTTGTCGGGCTGTTCGCCGGCGTCGTGCTCTATATGACGGTGCTGCTCAATATGCGCGACGTGGCGTATTTCTCGGCGGTGGTCTTTCTCTCCATCGCGGTGACGCACAGCACCGACGAGGGCGTGCTGCTTTACGCGTTCAACCGCACGCTGGATACGATGATCGGCATCGCCGTCGGCGAGCTGGTCAACCGCGTCCAGCTCCCGCGCCGCAAGAACCGGAACGTGCTGTATGCCTTCGGCGTCGGCGAGTTCCTGCTCGGAACGGAGCAGGCGCTCACGCCGTATTCCAAGGTGGAGCTCAACCGCCTGATCGAGGACGGGGCGAAGCTCACCGTCTCCACCGTGCAGACGCAGGCGACGGTGCGCGAGCTGCTCGGCGGGGTGGAGCTGCGCTATCCCATCGTCACGATGAACGGCGCGGCGATCTACGACATGGAAACGCTGGAGTACTACGCCACGAAGCCGATGACGGACGGTGACGCGGAGCGGATCATCCACTGGCTGCGCGCGGAGGACCTGCCGTTTTTCAGCAACAGCATCGAAGAGAATCTGCTGGTCATCCACTATACGCGCCTGCCGAACGAGGCGATGCAGAGGATCTACGACGCCAAACGGTATTCGCCGTACCGGAACTACCTGAAGAGCCCGGTGGAACGCTATGAGAACATCGTGTATCTGCTTGTACTCGATACGGACGAGGCGATCGAGGCGGGGTATCAGAAGCTGATGGCGCAGCCCTGGAGCGACGCCTACCGCGTCGTGAAGGGCAAATCGGAGTTTGAGGGCTATTCCTTCCTGAAGATTTACGACGACGCGGTTTCCAAGGACGCCATGCTCAAGGAGCTTGCCGCGATGATGGGCGTGGACGAAGTCGTCACCTTCGGCTGCGGGCAGAACTACGATGTGATCATTGAACCGGGGCACCGCGACCTCATGGTCAAGGAGCTGCGCCGTCGCTACGAACCGGTGGACTTCCGCTGCTGGAAGACGGCGTTCCGGCTGTAAAACATACAGTTCCGCACGAGATGTTTGGGAAATTAAAATTCTGTTAAGCTAAATTTTATTTAGCTGTCTGTTTTGCCGATAGAAAGCGCACACGCTTTGTGAAAACGGTGCATTGCAAAAGCCCGGAGAGCATTATATAATCGCCGCATCACAGGGAGACCGCGCTGAACTAATGTATCGAGGCGAATGGAGCGGCGATTGTATGTCGAACAAAAAAGTGGAGATCATGGAGGCCTATATCCAGCTTCTGGATGAAAGCCCCGCAAAGCGGATCACCGTCAACGATATCGTAGCGCGCTGCGGCGTGAGCCGCAATACCTTCTATTATTATTACTCGGATATTTCCTCGCTCATCAAAGAGATCGAAGCGTACTGGATCAAGCTGATCCGTATGCCGGATGAGGTGAAGTCGATTTTTGACTGCATGAAGCCGCTGCAGGAGTACTCGCTCGAGCACCGGAACGGTATTCTGCGCGCCTACCGCACCTCGGGGCAGCAGCATTTCACGGGGGTGCTGAACCGCCTGTGGGAGGCCATTCTCCGCCGCTTTGTTGAGTCGCGCGAAGACTGCGCGTTTACCGAGGATGAGCATGATTTCCTGACCCGCTTTTTCAAGTGCCTGTTCGTTGGCATGACGTTGGACTGGCTGGACGCTGATATGTCCTACGACCTGACTGCGACGGGACGCCGCGCCTGCCATTTGATGCAGAGCGACGAGATGAGACGCAAGTTTATGCTCAACTGCTGAGTACCGATTCAGCCGGGAGGCATGAGCCGATGATTGGAGCGCCTGACAAGACGCCTTGCCCGAACGGGCGGGGCGGCTTGTTTTTTCTGGACAAAACGGGAAATCCGGTGTACACTGTCTACTCAGATTTTATCAGGGAGGCGGAGCGTGTGGGCGATAAACTGGGAAAAGCAGCCGTGAAGTGGCTCATCTATCTTCGCGCGATGCTGAGCTGGATGTGCGCCGCCGCAATCACGGGCGTGGTCTGCGGCGTGATCGGGACGGTGTTCCATCTTGGCGTAGAGCGCGTGACGGCACTGCGTGCCGAACACGGCTGGCTGGTCTTTGCGCTTCCGCTGCTGGGGCTTTTGATCGTCGCGATCTACAAGCTGTTTCGGACGGAGGGGATGTCCACGAACGACGTCCTCGACGAGATCCACTTTGGGCGCGGCGTCTCGCTGGGACTGCTCCCGTCGATCTTCTTTTCCACGCTGCTGACGCACCTCGGCGGCGGCAGCGTCGGACGCGAGGGCGCGGCGTTGCAGATGGGCGGCGCCATCGGCTTCCAGACCGGGCGCCTGCTCCGGCTGGACGACAGCAATATGCGTACCATGACGATCATCGGCATGGCGGCGTTCTTCGCGGCGCTGTTCGGCACGCCGATGGCGGCGGCAGTGTTCGCGCTGGAGATCACGACGGTGGGGCGCGTCTTTTACGCGCAATTGTTCCCCTGTCTGGTCGCCGCGCTGATCGCGTGCAGGGTCTCCGCGCTGTTCGGCGTCGCGCCGACGGCATTCGCGCTTGACGCGCCGCCCGTCGGGACTTGGATGATGCTGCGCGTCGGCGTGCTGGCGGTGCTCGGCGCGCTGCTGTCGGTGGTGTTCTGCGAGGCCATCCACTTCGCGTGTGCCCAATTTGAAAAGCGTCTGCCGAACCCGTGGCTGCGCATCGCCGTCGGCGGCGGCCTGATTGCCGCGCTGACGCTGCTGCTCGGCACGACGGACTACAACGGGGCGGGCATGGACGTGATCGCCCGCGCCGTCGAGCAGGGAGAGGCGGAGAGCGCCGCGTTCGCGCTCAAGATGCTCTTTACGGCGCTCTCGCTCGGCGCGGGCTTCAAGGGCGGCGAGGTCGTTCCCTCGTTTTTCGTGGGCGCGGCCTTCGGCTGTGTGGCCGGACCGCTGCTGGGGCTTCCCGCGGCCTTCGCCGCTGCGGTCGGCCTGATCGCCGTGTTCTCAGGCGCGGTCAACTGCCCGCTCGCGTCCACCTTCCTGGCGCTGGAGCTGTTCGGCGGAGCGGGGGTGCCGTACTTCGCGCTGGTCTGCGCGATCAGCTTTGTGCTTTCCGGCTACAGCGGCGTCTACTCCAGCCAGCGTATACTATATAATAAAGTAAAGGCAGACTACACCGAATCAACGTGAGGCGATCACCATGAACCATTTTGGCAAGATCCGCGAACAACTGGACCGGTACGGCGTCGACGCGATGCTGCTGACCAACGAGGCGAACCGCTTTTATGCCTCCGGATTCCGTTCCTCCGGCACAGACGGCGTCGCGCTGGTAACGAGAGACAAGGCATATTACTGGACGGACTCGCGCTACATCGAGGCGGCGGAGCGCGCGGTCGCGGACGCGGAGGTGGGACTTGCGTCCCTCGGGCGCGGCTACTCCGTGCTCATCAACGAGGCGGTCGCGCGGCACGGACTGAAAACCATCGGCTTCGAGGACGAGTACATGACCGTCACGGAGCTGAGGCAGTACCAAAGCAGGGTGCGCGCGGACTTCAAACCGGCGACGGAGCTGATGGCGCGCCTGCGCATGGTCAAGGACGCGGAGGAGATCGAAGCGCTCATCGGCGCGCAGCGCATCGCGGAACGCGCGCTGGAGGAGATCTGCAACGATATCAGGATCGGCGCCACCGAGAAGGAGATCGCGGCGAAGCTGACGTATCTTATGCTGCGCTTCGGTGCGGAGAAGCTGTCTTTCGATCCCATCGTCGCCTCCGGCGCGAACGGCAGTATGCCGCATGCCGTCCCGACGGACAAGCCCATTGCGGCGGGAGAATTCGTCACGATGGACTTCGGCTGCGTCTGGCACGGCTACTGCTCCGACATGACGCGCACCGTGGCGGTCGGACACGTGACGGAGGAGATGGACAGGGTCTACCATATCGTGCTGGACGCCCAGAACGCCGGCATCGCGGCGGCAAGGGCGGGCGTGCCGGGCTGCGACGTCCACAACGCGGCGGCAAAGGTCATCGCGGACGCGGGATACGGTGCGTACTTCGGCCACGGCTTCGGCCACGGCGTCGGCGTGGAGATCCACGAGTCGCCCCGCGCGAGCACGACATGGAAAGAGCCTCTGCCGGCGGGAGCGGTCATTTCGGCGGAGCCGGGCGTCTATATCCCGGGCCGCTTCGGCGTCCGCATTGAGGACGTCATCATCATCAGGGACGGCGGTTGCGAGAACATCCACCGCGCGCCCAAGGAATTGAGGATCATACCATGAAACAAACGGCGATACGTGTTCTGGCGCTTGCGGCTGCGGTGCTGGTGGTCATTCTGATCCACAGGCGCGTCGAATTTGAAGCGGCGGAGGCAGAACGTCTCGTGACCGAAGCGGCGGAGCAGGGGCATGGGGCATTGGCGGATGAACGCCGGTCTCTCTCCGTGCTCCGCATCGGAGACGGCGCGGCGCTGGGCCGTGTGACGGAAAACACAGAGCTGGGAGGGATCGACCTCACAGTGACTGCCGCGGATGGAACGGAGACGACGTATACCTTCACCGACGTGCCGGCGGACGCGTGGTTCGTGAACGCGGTGAATTACGCCGTCTCCACCGGGCTGATGACCGGCGTGGAGGGACAGTCCCTGTTCCGGCCGGAGTACGGCGTGCAGCGGGAAATGTTTGCCTCCGTCCTGTATCGGTTCGTCGGAGGGGAACCGGTTGAGGCGGACAACCGGTTCGAGGATATATCGGAGGGTGCGTGGTATCGCGACGCGGTGCTGTGGGCCACGGAGAACGGATGCCTGACGCCGCTGGAGAGCGGGCGCTTCGGCGTCGGTGAATTCATCACCTGCGAGCAGGCGCTTGTCGGGCTGTACCGGATCGCGGGCGAGCCGGAGACGGATGGGCTGCTGACCGATTATCCCTATGCCGCCAAGGTGTCCGAGTACGGGCACAATGCCATCGACTGGGCGTGGAAAAACGAGCTGATTACCGAGGACGAATGCGTCTGGTATCCGCCCCAGGCGATCAGCCGCGCGCAAGTCGCATTGCTGCTCATGCGGTTCAGTGAAAAAATTTCGTAATTTTTGAAAATTCCCTATTGACAAATCGCTGTAGGGCGTGTATAGTAGCGACTGTTCCGCGGTTGAGCCGAAAGGCGAGACTGAACGAGCGAGTACCTTGTAAATTAAACAACGAAGAAATGACAAAAGCACCAGAGTTCGGTGTGAGAGATCACACTGAAAAGAGAGCTTGCGGGAGAGGGTTCAGTCAATTACCTGTCTCG
>JBGVBS010000017.1:0-4392 GCA_045225715.1 Oscillospiraceae bacterium | reverse complement strand
CAGTTGCTGGAACCTTATCTCTCCTTCACCCTCTATGCGCCCCAGGAATACCTTTCCAGGGCTTATCATGATGCGCCGAAATACTGTGCCACCATCGAAACGGCCCAGATAAAAAAGGATGAAGTTGTCTTTACTGGCGAGATTCCCGCCCGTTGCATACAGGCATACCGTACTGATTTGGCCTTTTACACCAACGGGCGGAGTGTGTGCCTGACGGAACTGAAAGGGTATCAGGCCACTGTCGGCGAGCCAATCATCCAGCCCCGTCGTCCAAACAGCCGTTTGGATAAGGTGCGCCATATGTTCAGTAAGATTCCTTGATACGCCACAGCAAGGATGGTTATTGCATTTCCCTGCCTTTCGTGGTAAAATGTAGTTGTAAACCACCAGAGAAAACAACAACCCTGCTACCCCCCGTTATCACCACCGATAACAATTTGATAACAGCCCATCGTATAGGGCTGGATAATATGGACACATCAAATAATCAAAAAAATGAGGTATCAAATTTATGAAGCAAAATCCGTTAAATATGATGCCCAACAACGAGTGGGAATAATCCATATCACACTTTTCATCCGCCGCGCCACAAGGCGCGGCGGATTATTTTGCTTTCCGCATATTCCCCGACGGTATTCCCGCAGCTTCGCATCCATTCGGACATACAATATGTGGCGTGAACTTGCTATATTACAACTACATATTGATAATAATGGGAGGTATCCAAATGGAGCCAACACGAAAAACAACCTTTCTGTCCCGCCGCGTCATCTACCTGAGCGTTGACGGGATCCGCCCCAATCCCGCGCAGCCACGCCGTTATTTTGACGATGAATCTCTGCGGGAGCTGTCTGGCAGCATCCGCCAATACGGAATACTTCAGCCTCTGACGGTTCGCCGCGGCGCGCGGGGCTATGAGCTGATCGCGGGGGAGCGCCGTCTGCGCGCGGCAAAACTTGCGGGATTGAGAGAAGTCCCCTGCCTGCTCGCCGGTGCTGATGAGGCGGATTCGCCGCTGCTGGCGCTGATTGAGAATCTGCAGCGCCGCGACCTGCACTGGTATGAGGAGGCGGTCGCCATCGCCCGGCTGGTCGCGTCCTACAACCTCAGCCAGGAGCAGGCGGCGGAAAAACTGGGGAAATCGCAGTCCGCCATCGCCAACAAGCTGCGTCTGCTCCGGCTGTCGCCGGACTGTGTGTCGCTGCTGCGCGAGCATGGTCTTTCGGAGCGCCATGCCCGCGCGCTGCTTCGATTGACGGACGAAGAGGCGCGGTATGCCGCCGCGCGGGAGATCGCCGCGAGGGGATACAACGTCGCGCAGACGGAGGCTTATGTTGAAGCGCTCCTGCGTCAGACCAATATTGCTCCGCCGCAGAAGCAGCCCGCCTATATCATCAAGGACGTGAGGATCTTCCTCAACAGCATCCGCCGGCAGTTGAGCATTATGCAGCGCTCGGGTGTGAACGCAGCCGTGGAGCGGGAGGACACGGATGAGGAGATCCGCATGACGATCCGTATCCCACGCCGCGCTGCGGGACATCCAAAAGACTGAATGCTCAAAAAAGTTGTCGCTTTGTAGTGACTTTCTCCAAATAGTGTGCTATGCTAGGCAACGAGTATACAGAATGTGCTGTTTTTCGCGAAGCAGCATTGTTTGGAGGAGGTCCTCACGATGGAGGAGCGCAAACTTGAATCAAACGATAACAGGGAGCCGGAACAGGCACCCGTCGAAGGATCCCTTTTGCCGACTGAGCAGGAGACTGCCGCAGCAATCGGGGAAGACGTCGTTGACGAGATCATTCGGGAATTCCGCAGCGAAGACGAACGTGAGCGCGCGGAACGGGAAGCAAAGCGGGAGCCTGAAGAGGACGAGAAGGGAAGCGGCGCAGGCGTCCCGAAGAAGTGGTGGATCATCGGGGGCAGCGTTGCCGCGCTGCTGGTCGTGGTATTTGCCGCGTTTTGCATTATTGCGTCGACGGGCAAGACCATTGCGCCGCATACCGCGATCGGCGGCATCGACGTCGGCGGAATGACGCGCGACGAGGCGGTACGGACGATCGACCCGGCGCTGGACACGCTGCGCACAGGCAGCGGCGTTCGGACCGTGCTGGAGGACGGCGCCGAGGCGGCCTATCTCTCCTATGATGAGCTGGGTGTTGTCTTTGACGCCGGCGCGCTTGCCGACGAGGCGTATGAGTACAGCCATAGCGGCAGCGCACTGATCGACGGCTGGACGCTGTTCAGCGCGCTGCTCGGACGCCATACCGAACTGACGCCGGAGCCCGCCAACGGTTGGGTGAACAGCGCCGTGGAAAAGATCTCGGAGGCGGCGGCGCTGGAGCCGACAGACTTCTCCTATGAAGTAACTGAGGAGAACGAGCTTCTGATGACAAAGGGACGCGACGGCAGAAGCGTTGACCGTGCCGCTCTGCGTGAAAGACTGGGCGAATCCAAGGCAAACGCGGACGGTACGCGTGTCGTTGATCTGCCTTATACAACCGTCGCCGCCGGAACCGACGATCTGACGCAGATCCGTGACCTGCTGGGCGGCGAAATGGCGAACGCGCGATATGATGCGGAGACGGATACCATCATCCCGGAACGTAAGGTGCTCAATTTTGATCCCGCGCAGGCGCAGGCACTGCTGGACGCCGCCGCGCAGGGCGAAACAGTCAAAATCCCCGTGGAGCTTGGGGAGCCGACGATCACGGCTGAAGAGCTTCGCAAAACTCTTTTCCGTGATGTGCTGGGCACGTATACCACCCGCGTCGGCGGCGCGGCGGGCCGCAAGGCGAACGTCAGGCTGACCGCAAAGCGTGTCAACGGAACAGTGCTCAACAGCGGGGAGGAGTTCAACTACTATAAGCTTACCGGCCCCTTCTCCGCGTCCAACGGCTACCAGAGCGCGCCGGGCTATCAGAACGGCAAGACCGTACAGATGGACGGCGGCGGCGCCTGCCAATGCAGCTCGACGACCTATGCCGCGGCGCTGCTGGCAAATCTGGAGATCGTAAAGCGGACGGCGCACGGTTTTGCCTCTGACTATATCGGTCTCGGACTGGACGCAACCGTGTCCGGCGGCGGCCCGGACTTCATCTTCCGCAACAACACTCCGTACCCGATCAAGGTACAGACGGTCTACAGCGACGACAACCGCCTGACCGTCAAAATCATCGGAACAAAAACCGATAACACAACCGTTAAGATGCGCACGGAGGTGCTCTCCACCACGCCCTATCAGGAGGAGTATATCGAGGACGCATCGCTTGCGCCCGGACAGCGCGTCGTCGATCAGACGCCATATGTCGGGCACACCGTAAATACCTATCGCCAGATTTATGACGGCGACGGCAAGCTGATCTCCGAGAGCTTTGAGGCGTTCAGCCGGTACAACAAGCGCAACCGCGTCATCCGTGTCGCGCCCGGCGAGTCGCCGACGGCGGCAGCGCCCGCGCCATCCGATGCGCCTGCGGAGACGCCTGCGGAAACGCCGTCCGAGACGCCCGCGGAGACGCCTGCGGAGACGCCTGTTGAGTCCCCTGCCGAAACCCCGGCGGAAAATACGCTGCCTGCCGCAGATGAACAGAACGGATCGGAGGTGACGGACGCATGAAGCGTCTGGGGGGCTTCCTGCTGACGGTAATGCTCTGCCTTTCGCTGTTTGGCTGCGCCGGCGCGGCAAAGCCGGATGACCCGACCATAACGCCGCCCGTGCCGGAGACGGCGGAGACGGCGGAGGAATCTGCCGAACCGATGACGCTCGATGCGCTGAATGTTGAGTTTGCCGTCGGCGATCGAGACGCAGCGCCCTTGCTTGAGATGCAAAAGTCGTTTCCTGCGGTGTTTATGACGGCCTTGGATGGCCAAAACGTCATAGTCAAACGGATCGACGTCACATTCGGAACCAGCGGGGAGGCGACCGAGACGGCGCTTCGGAGCGGCGCGGTGCAGCTTGCGTTTCTGACGGCGGAGGATTACTTCCCCTACCGAAGCGGCCTGATCGTTGCGGCGGAGCGGAGCGATGCGCCCGATCTGGCGCAGGGACTGATCGTCCTTGCGACGTCGGATGACGCCGCGGCGGACGAACGGCTTGCGGGTGCGTTGCGAGAGGCGCTGCCCGAGCTTGCGGATGTGCTTGCGTCTTACACAGAGCCGACCGCCGGGGGCGTTTACGAATACGATGCGGCGCGGATCGAAGCGCTGTCCGCACTGTATGAGAAAGAGAATACGCCTGCCTGACTCACAGGAAAATGCCCGCCGGACGGCCAATGTCAGAAAGATAATATAGCGAAGCCCTCTCGTCACATTTTTTAGTGACGGGAGGGTTTTTTTAAAAAAAGGCTTGACAAATAGCATCTTTTGCGCGGCTCAATTTCTCAACTTGTTGAGAAA
>JBGVBS010000016.1:0-4266 GCA_045225715.1 Oscillospiraceae bacterium | reverse complement strand
CACCGGACGATTATATGGGCGATGTGATGGGCGATATCAATGCACGCCGCGGCCAGATCTCCGGAACAGACATTCACAACGGCACGGCGATCATCACCTGCAATGTGCCGCTGAGCACGATGTTCGGCTATGCCACCGACCTGCGCAGCAAGACCCAGGGCAGAGCGACCTACAGCATGGAACCCAGCCACTTCGTCGAGCTGCCGAAGAATCTCCAGGAAGCACTGGTCAATTCCAGACCGGGGTATTCCAGGTGATTCCAAACCCAATCAATCAAAAGATTCATCCATTCTATCCTTATAAAGTCAATTATTAATCAGGAGGATTATTACAATGGCGAAACAGATGTACAACAGAACCAAACCCCATGTCAACATCGGCACCATCGGTCACATTGACCACGGCAAGACCACCCTTACCGCTGCCATTACCAAGTATCTTGCTTTCCAGGGCAAGGCTGAGTACACCGACTACTCTTCCATCGACAAGGCTCCGGAAGAGCGCGAGCGCGGCATCACCATCAACACCGCTCACGTCGAGTATGAGACTGAGGCTCGTCACTACGCCCACGTTGACTGCCCGGGCCACGCTGACTATATCAAGAACATGATCACCGGCGCTGCTCAGATGGACGGCGCGATCCTCGTTATCGCCGCTTCCGACGGCCCGATGGCCCAGACTCGTGAGCACCTGCTGCTCGCCCGTCAGGTGAACGTCCCCTCCGTCCTCGTTTTCCTGAACAAGTGCGATCAGGTCGACGATGAGGAGCTGCTCGAGCTGGTCGAGATGGAAGTCCGCGAGCTGCTTGACTTCTACGGCTTCCCCGGCGACGACACCCCGATCATCCGCGGCAGCGCTCTGAACGCGCTGATCAGCGAGTCCACCGATCCCGCCGCTCCCGAGTATGCCTGCATCAAGGAACTCATGGACGCTGTTGACAGCTGGATCCCGACCCCCGACCGCAAGGCCGACATGCCGTTCCTGATGCCCGTCGAGGACGTCTTCACCATCTCCGGCCGCGGCACTGTCGCCACTGGCCGTGTGGAGCGTGGCCAGCTCAAGCTCGGCGAGGAAGTCGAGATCGTCGGCCTCACCGATGAGAAGCGCAAGACCGTCGTTACCGGTATCGAGATGTTCCACAAGCTGCTCGACTACGCCGAGGCTGGCGACAACATCGGTACCCTGCTCCGCGGCGTTGCCAAGACCGAGATCGAGCGCGGCCAGGTTCTGGCCAAGCCCGGCTCCATCAAGCCCCTCACCAAGTTCGTTGGCCAGGTTTACGTTCTGACCAAGGACGAGGGCGGCCGTCATACCCCGTTCTTCAACAACTATCGTCCTCAGTTCTACTTCCGCACCACCGACGTCACCGGCGTCATCACCCTGCCCGAGGGCACTGAGATGTGCATGCCCGGCGACAACGTCGATATGAAGGTCGAACTGATCACTCCGATCGCTATCGAGAAGGGCCTCCGCTTCGCTATCCGCGAGGGCGGCCGTACCGTCGGTTCCGGCGTCGTCATCGAGATCGAGGAGTAATTCTTACCTCAGTATTCAAAAAGAAAGACAGGCGGCGCCTGTCTTTCTTTTTGTCAGGAGGGAAATTCCAGCGTGTCGATGAATCCGTCTGCGCCGGTACAGATGATGTCTCCGGCGACGACCGCCCCGTCATAAAGGTATAAGTCTGCCTGACAATCACTGCGACCGGGATAGTTTGTCACACGATAGGTGCAGCGTTCCAGCGTTTTGCCGAGGTATGGCGTCAGGTCATAACCCTGCTTGAGTTGAAGTGTGTTGTAGGATCGATAAGGCTCTTCAAGCGTCTTTGGAAGCGTCAGACGCAGAGATTCGACCGGCTCCGGCTCCGCCTCCCACCCGAGCTTGTTCAGCCAGACAATACGCTGCTCGTTTGTATCCAGACGCTGCGGAGGATCATCCGCGCTCGCGCTGTGTCCTCGCAGGAAGGGTATGCTGACAAGCGCGAGACAGGCCAGGAAAACAATGAACAGAACGGAGCGTCGGTTGGGCGCTTTGGCGGTAACGACGAACATGGGCGGCACTTCCTTTCGCAATATGCTATTCTGTCAGGACTCGGGATATGCCAATATCGAGACGGGAAAAACCGGTTAAGGGGAAATCACTATGTCTATGGAACGGCTTGATAAACTGCTGGCGTCCACAGGACGCTGGTCGCGCAGCGAGGTCAAGCGCCTCGTACGCGAGGGGCGTGTGCTTGTTGACGGTCAGATTTGCGCGTCTGCAGAAACGAAATATGACGCGGAAAAAGCGTCTATCTGTGTCAACGGCGAGATGATGCGGCCGAGCCGACATATCTATGTTATGCTGCATAAGCCCGCTGGAATGCTGTCCGCTACTGAGGATAAAAATGCCAAGACCGTGCTGGATCTGCTGCCGGAAGCATACCGCAGACGCGGATTGTTTCCCGTGGGACGGCTGGACAAGGACACGGAGGGATTGCTGCTTCTGACAGACGACGGACAACTGGCCCACGATTTGCTTTCTCCCAAAAAGCATGTGGACAAGCGCTACTACGCCCGCGTGGAAGGCGCACTGAATGAGGCAGACTGCGCGGCGTTTGAGGAGGGAATGACGCTCGGAGATGGAATGACCTGCCTGCCGGCCGGATTGGAGATCCTCTCTGCCGATGAGGCGATCGTTACGCTCCGCGAGGGAAAGTTTCATCAGGTCAAACGGATGCTTGCCGCGCGCGGCAAGCCGGTGCGTTACCTCAAGCGCCTGTCGATGGGCGCTCTGACGCTGGATGACCGACTGGAGCCGGGAGATTGGCGTGAGCTGACCGAAGAAGAGTTGAAAATGCTTAAATAGACAAGTTGCCCAAGAGAATGGGCGGTAAAATCAAGATGTTGCGGTTTGACATTTACGGATTGTCTAAAAATCTTCAAAAAATTTGTGGAAAAAAGAAAAAATCTCTTGCAAACCTCCCGCTTATCACGTATAATAAATCATCTTAGTTGACAGGTTGCACAAATCGGACTGACAGAGAAGCAAGGGAGGAACGCTATGTCCGGAAGAATGTTTTTGAATGTCGTCTCCCAGTTCAAAGAGACAACGTCCGCGCGAATCGGTGTGATCGATTCCGAAGGCACGGTTATTGCATGTACCGACCTTCAGGAGATAGGGAAAAAGTGGCCGCAGCTCGTTGCCCCGATCAATGAAGCGGGGGAAAGTTGCGTTGTATTGGATGGTAAGGCCTTCAAAGCGCTCCCCTCCTGGGGAGGACAGTTTGATTTCGCTGCCTATGCCGAGGGTGAGGATGAGGTCAGCCGCACAGCCTGTGCCATGGCCTCTGTCGCGCTGAATGGTGCTAAGAGTTACTATGAGGAAAAGCATGACAAGACCTCGTTTGTAAAGAACATCATTTCTGACAATATTCTTCTCAGCGATATTTACATTCGCGCCAAGGAACTTCATGTGGACGCGGAGATCCCGCGCGGTGTGTTTGTTATCCGCCGCCGTGATGAGAATTCAGACAATGTAACCGTGGAAGCGGTGCAGAATCTGCTGCCGGATCGACAGACCGGCATTGTCGTCTCCATGGGTGAGAACGATGTCGTGCTGATCCAGCAGGTTGACGCCGAGGCGGACACGCACGACCTGGAAAAGCTTGCGATGCAGATCGAGGAAGAACTCCGGGTAGGCGGCGAGAGCACCGTTGTCATCGGAATAGGTACGGTTGCGAGCCATCTGCGCGATCTGGCAAAGTCCTACAAGGAGGCGCAGATCGCCATTGAGGTCGGCAAGGTCTTTGACACGGAAAAGTTTGTCATCAACTACGAGAACCTCGGCATCGGCCGCCTGATCTATCAGCTGCCGACGACGCTCTGCGAGATGTTCCTGCAGGAGGTCTTCAAGAAGAACCCCATTGACGCGCTCGACAAGGAGACGCTGTTTACGATCAACAAGTTCTTTGAGAACAACCTGATCCTGTCCGAAACAGCGCGCAAACTGTTCGTGCACCGCAATACGCTGGTCTATCGTTTGGAGAAGATCAAGAAGCTCACTGGTCTCGACCTGCGCGAATTCGACGACGCCATCACCTTCAAGGTGGCGCTGATGGTCAAGAAGTACCTCGCCTCCCGCGGTATCGAGGCATAAACGGAATCATGAAAAATCACGCGGCTCCGCGCCGCGTGATTTTTGTTGGTGCGCCCGGCATGGGCGACAACTTGGTGGTGAAAGTCCACTACGGACTCGGTAGCAGGAACCGTTAGCCGAAGGCAAGGGTGT
>JBGVBS010000015.1:0-66892 GCA_045225715.1 Oscillospiraceae bacterium | reverse complement strand
TTTTCCCTCCCGCGGACGCGCAAATCGTCCGCGGGAGGGCGCGATTTGATTCAACATATCGACTCTGTGCAATTTAGCAAATCCTGCGCAAACAGCCTCTTTTGGGTGGATGAATCGCAAGGCATTGTGTTCACGATCAACAGCACACTTGGAAAAATCCGTCATGTTGCACATAGCTGAGAGCATCCATTTGGTCAATCTCACAAAATGAAATAATTGAGAGTTAACGTGTCTGAACTCGCCCCCTTTCTCCGTTTTTGATATAGAACGGTGGAAGGGGGTGAACTTGTTGAAGAAGAGGATTATTCCGCTGGTACTTGCCGTTATGCTGATGCTCTCTTTGAGCGTCAACGCTGCCAACAGCATTATCAAAAGCGTTTCGACTCCGCTCCTGTCGATTAGCGGAGGAAAGGCGACTTGCAGTGCGACGATTAGCTTTCCGGGTAAGCAGATCGACGCGACAATGGAGTTGTGGTGCGGCAACGTGTACCTGAAGTCATGGGAAGAAAGCGGACGCTCACGCATCTACATTTCCGGAGAATATGACGGTGTGCAGCGTGGCAAAACCTACACGCTCAAAGTGTATGGTACCGCGGACGGCAGATCGTTTTCAGTGACACCAACCAGCAAAAGAGCGTAAAGTCATCTGTGCCCAGCAACCATGTATGTCGGTTACTGCAAAAAACAATTCCAATTATGCACCTATTTAAATCACACGAACCATACTCACAATCCCTGCTACAACGTTCGGCAGGACAAGAAAGGACAAAATAATTATTCTACGATGAAAAAAGAACGGATTTTTTCGCTGGCATTACTGTTAACGGTCGTTGTGGTTGTGCTGGTGCTTGTGAACAGGAATGAAAACATAAGCAAAGACCCGTTTGACCGGCAGTTGGAACTGTATCTGAACGCAGCGCGGAAAAGCACGAAAAAAAGCGCTGACTATGCCTTTTTCCCAAATGACGACATTCGAGAAGCTCATTTGATGTCCGTCGGAAGGGTTCTGGACTACACGGTGGAATCCAAAGCAGATATCAACGACAGCCTTCGCGAGTATACTACTCTCATTGAGTCGGATCAAGAACCGGGAATTTACACGCGATATTACTATTTTGTCGGCAAGATTGACGGAGAAATGAAATTCATTGTAAATGCTTCATTTGT
Organism: Oscillospiraceae bacterium; assembly: GCA_045225715.1. Classification (GTDB taxonomy): domain Bacteria; phylum Bacillota; class Clostridia; order Oscillospirales; family Oscillospiraceae; genus Hominicoprocola. Next base: position 65,725 of record JBGVBS010000015.1, on the reverse strand, counting down.
CCCGAAAGAGATTTCAGAGAACCTAGATGTTGCACAGTATTCCTACGGATCAGACCTTGAAGGCGATGTTATCTTTGAAGGCAGTAGATAAAGTACAATATTTCGTAATAAGCAGTAGCTCAACAACCAAATCACTCGTTGCAACGCAAAACGATTAATTTTTACAGCAGTTTCCTCTTGTTGAAAAAACATTGCTCGATAAGAAAAAAGCAATGCCCTCCCGCGGACGCGCAATCGTCCGCGGGAGGGCGCTTTTTGCTTTTTGTATAGTTGGAATTTTTCCAACTATACGCACCCTGCCGCTGCTGTTACAATGAACATGTTTTCAGGGCGGAGTAAATTAGGGCGGAGTAAACGAGGGAGGAACGGCGAAGAAAGGGGGTTATTGCGCCCTCCGCTGTAATGCTAAGACCTGAAAAAAGAGAATAGGACACCAAAATTGCCGCAATTTCCTTTCGGGGGGATTGCGGTCTTTTTTGTCCGCAGAAAGAAAGGAGCGACGCCATGGAATGGCTCAAAGCAGATTGATCCATTTGAAGTATTACGACGAAAAGGCAAAGGTGCGCCTCGCCGGTTATGCCGACACCATCATCTACGAGCACACGAAGGACGGCAAGGACGTCATCACCGCGATCCGCTTCGGCGGTTACCCGGAGATGGTGCGCGGCTTGTCCGACGCCATGTACGGCGGCGCGACGGTCGAGGCGGCGATCCAGGGAAAAACACAGCTCATGCAGTGCAAGCCCAAGGGCTACGACCGCCAGCTCGCGCACGAGGGCGTCTACGCCACCGTGACCATGATGGTGAAGGACGACGCGCAGCTCACCGACGCCAAAGAGAGCGACGGAGAGGATGCCGAGATCCCCGCGGACGGCGAGGAAAAGGAGAAAAAGCCCCGTACCTGCTACATCTTCGTGCCTGCCGGGGACAAAGACCGGCTGTATGAGGAGCTGGACAGGAAAACCGCGGCCCCGCTCATCCCAGCTTACCGCGACTATGTGATCGACACGCTCATCTCCCGCGGATTCCTGCGGAAGATGAATGTGCTCTCGCTTACGGAAAAGCTGGACGCATGGGTGCTCGACCTGACGCCGGAGGACAAGAACGTGGTGCAGGTGTTGGAGGACGGCCTCAAAACAGGCGCGATCCGCGTACCGGGCGGAATACCCGGCGCGTCGGACGGGTTCGAGACCGTGAACGGCGTCACCGACTACTTGGGTGCCTTCGGCGTGACGGTTGCGAAGCGCATCCGCAGCCAGTTCCAGCCCTTGTTTGATCCGGCGTCGGAGCCGCTGAGCGATGAAGTCCTCGCCATCAACGAGTTCATTGAGGATCACGCGGGCTACTCGCTCTACGATCCACAGCTCGCCGTGGCCGAGGCGGTCAAACGGCAGCTCACGGTCAAAAAGTGCGCCATCATCAAGGCGGAGTGCGGTTCGGGCAAGACGAAGATCGGCTCGACGGCGCTCGGCGCGCTGCACGGCCTCTGGGCGAGGCAGCATCATGGCAGCACGAGCGGGAAGACCTTCGGCATCGTCATGTGTCCCTCCCACATCACAAAGAAGTGGGTACGCGAGATCGCCGAAACGCTCCCAAACACCTACGGCATGGTGGTGCGCAGCATCGCCGACCTGAACAAGCTCTATTCCCTTTATGAAATGGGCGACAAAAGCGTTTACGCCGTATTCAGCAAGGAGCGGGCGCGGGACGGTTATATGCGCTACCCCGCCGTGCGCTGGAACAAGCGGCAGCACGCGTTCCTCTGCCCGGATTGCCGCAAGCCGATCGAGATGGACTTCAGCAAGGACGGCACGAAGTATCGCGTGAACGCCGACCAGTTCTATTTCCTCAACGAGAGCAAGAAGAACCACAAATGCCCCGAATGCGGCTCCTCGCTGTGGGCACCCGTCAACGGCGACCGCAAGCTGCCGTGGGTGAAGATCGGCGGATACGGATGGGTGTACCGCGACAAGGCGGCGGCGCATTTGGAGCGCACGAAGTCCGAAAGCATCTGGAGCCAGATCAACGCCATCGTGGAAAACCCCAACGGACACTTCCCGACCAGAGGCGCGGCCAGGCGCTTCCCGCTGAGCACCTACATCAAGAAGAAGCTCCGCGGGCGCGTGGACGGTTTTCTCTGCGACGAGCTGCACGAGTACAACAACGCGAGCGGACAGGGCGACGCAATGGCGGAGCTGTTCGGCGCGTCGAAGCACGTCGTCGGCATGACCGCCACGCTCATCAACGGCTACAGCTCCGGCATTTTCCACCTGCTCTATCGCATGGTGCCGGGGCTGATGCTCAAGGACGGGAAACGCTACGCCAAGCCAAATGACTTTGACGCGGAGTACGGCGTGATCGAGACCACCTACGAGATCGAAGATCCCAACTACAACTCCAACCGGCGCGCGAGCAAGAGCGAGTCCAAGACAAGGCAGCTCCCCGGCGTATCGCCGCTGGTGTTTTCGCGCTTCCTGTTGGAGTACACGGCATTCCTGTCGCTCGCCGACATGGGCAAGGAGCTTCCCGACTACGAAGAGATCCCCGTCCCCGTCCAGATGCCGAAGGATGTGCGTATCGCCTACAAGGAGATGGAAACGGAGCTGACGCGGATACTCCGGCAGGACCGGAAGATCGCCAACAAGATACTCTCGGCGTACCTGAACCTGCTGACAGTCTATCCCGACCAGCCCTACGACCAGCCGGACGTGATCCATCCCATCGAGGGGTATCCGCTCGTATCGCCGCAGGACGTGGCGCGCTTCGAGGACATACTCCCGAAGGAGGAAAAGACGATGGAGATCGTCCGCGCGAAGATCGCGGCGGGCGAAAAGGTGCTGATCTACACGAGCTGGACGCGCACGGACTCCCAGCAAAAGCTCATGAAGTTGCTGCGGGAGGAAGGCGTCAAGGCCGAGGTGCTGCTGCCGAAGGTTCCCCCGGAGAAACGGGAGGAATGGGTGGACAAGCGCCTTTCCGCGGGCTTGCAGGTGCTTATCACCAACCCGCGCTGCGTGGAGACCGGCCTCGATCTCAACGCCTTTACCACGCTGATCTTCTACTCCATGGGCTACAACCTCTTTACCTTCCGGCAGGCGTCGCGCCGTTCGTGGCGCATCAACCAGACCGCGCCGCGGGTGGAGGTGTATATGCTCTACTACGAGGAGACCATGCAGGCGAAGGCGATGAAGCTGATGGGCTCGAAACTCGCGGTCGCAAGCCTGATCGAAGGCAATTTCTCCGACGAAGGGCTTGCCGCGATGGGCGACGAAAAGGATCTGACGAGCCAGATGGCGAAGGAGCTGACGCTCGGCATCAAGGATAACGTCGAGGACATCTCCGCGACGTTCAAAAAGATGGCGTTCGTCAACCCCGACCGCAAGCCGAGAAAGCGCCTTGTCCCGCAAAATACGGAACAGGCGGAGGTCATCGACCTGGAGCCTGTGGCGACGGATACCGGCGTCAGGTTCGCACAGCGCTCGCAGATGCAGGAGCTTTACGAGGGGCTGCTGGAGAAGTCCAGAGAGCAGAAACGGAACAACAAACACGCGGAGGTCGAGAATCAGCTCAGCCTGTTCGACTTCGCGGCATAGGAGGCGACAATGAACATCACGATCAATCGAAGCGAGCTGTCGGACGCCGTCAGCTGCGCCGCGACAATCGCGCCGGCAGCTTCCCCCGTCAAGGAGTTGGCGGGCGTGCTGCTGGAAGCGGACGCGGGCGCGAAATCGCTGACGGTGACGGCAACCAATCTGGAAACCACGTTGGAGCAGCGGCTTGGCTGCGATACCTCGGAGGACGACGCGCTGGTCGTCAACGCGGAGCTGTTCGCCGCGATGCTCAAAAAGCTGCCGGGCGATACCGTTACGCTGCGCAGAGCGGCGGACGCTCCCGTGCTTGCCGCGGAAAGCGGCGACGCCGGGTACGCGCTGCCCGCCCTGCCGCGCGGGAACTACCCGCGCACGGACAGCGCCTTTCCCGAGGATACCATCAAGGTTGGCGGCGTTCCGGGCATGGTGCGGCACAGTTCGTTTGCCGTGTCCGCGCGCAACCAGAACCCGCTGCTCAAGTGCATCAACCTCAGATTCACGCGGGACGGTCTTGTGGCGGTCGGCAGCGACGGGCTTCGGCTCGCCTCCACGAAGGGGGACATCAAGAGCACGGGCGACGTCGCGCTGCTCGTACCCGCCGCGTCGCTGAATACGCTTGCCCGCATCTGTACCGACAAGGATGAATTTCACGTCGGCACCACGGGCAAGAGCATCGTGTTCAGAAAGCCGAACATGACCTTTACCGCGAGGATCGTGGAAGAGGAGTATGTCGATACCGACCGTGTGATCGGCGCGATCCGCAACACCTTCACGGTGCTGACCGACGTTGCCGAGCTGCGGCGCGCGCTGACGTATGTTGCGGCGGCGACCGGCGCGGACGGGCGCGTGCGTCTGAGCTTCGGCGGCATGAAGCTGGCGTTTTACGCCACGGGCGCTTTCGGCGCGGCGAACACCTCCATCGACGTGACGCCGCTCACCGGCGCGCCCACGGGGAGCTTTTGGTATGTCGGCAAATCCCTTTTTGACTGCTTCCGCGCGCTTTCCGGCACGGCGACGCTCGGCGTCGCGCAGAACGGTATGCTGACGCTCTCCACCGAGGAGACGTTCTATATGCAGCCGTCCGTGCGCCCGCCCCAGCCCAAGACCGCGCCCGCGGCGGAGGACAAGAAAGCGGAGGAAAAGAAAAAGCCGAAAGCATCGGCGAAGAAACCGCGCGGCAAGAAAGCCGCATAGAAGGAGGAGTGCCTTTGAAAACACCTACCGTCTGTCGATACTGCGGCGGCGTGATCCGTCTGGTGCCGGCAGAGAGCGTTTATGGGAAAAGCGCGAAAAAGCTCGGTATGGCGGGTGAAGTGCTCTATCAATGCCAAAACTGCAACGCGCGCGTCGGCTGCCACAAGGGAACAACGCGCCCGCTCGGGGACGTCGCGAACGAGGTGCTGCGGCTCAAACGCATGGAAACGCACGCCGTCTTTGACGATGCGTGGCGTTCCTGGCACATGAGCCGGACGCAGGCGTACAAATGGCTTTCCCAGCAGATGCGCCTCCCGCTGAAGAAGACGCACATCGGCGGGTTTGAGATGGAGCAGTGCCAGCGCGTGATCGAGCTGTGCGCGAAAAAGGAGGAAGCAGCGTAATATGCAGGAAACTGAGAAGCGTCCGTACCGTATCAACTACCAGAATCCGGACGGAACGAAGGGCTGCTATTATATCGCGGCGATAAGCAGACTTGGCGCGCTTGCGGACTTCCGGCTGCGCGGCGGCCACGGGAGCGCAACAATCCTTTCCGTGGAGATGCGCCTTGGGAGCGAGTGGAAGCAGTTATGAAGCACATCGCGAGCTGCTCGTTCGGCAAGGATAGCATCGCGACCGTCCTTCTGGCGCTGGAGCACGGCGAGCCGCTGGATGAAGTCGTTTACTGCGAGGTGATGTTCGACGAATACACCTCCGGCGAGGTGCCGGAGCACCGTGATTTCATTCAGGATTGCGCGATCCCGTTTCTGGAACGCAGCGGCGTCAAGGTAATCACCTTGCGCTCGCCCATGACCTACCTCAAGTCGTTCTATCGCGTTCTGGGCAAAGGCCCAAACGCCGGGAAGCTCAACGCGTGGCCGCTGTGCGGAAAGTGCTGCATCCAGCGGGATTGCAAGCTGCCGCCCATCAAGGCGTACAAAAAGGCGCTTGGCGCGGACAGCGTGCAGTACATCGGCATCGCGTCGGACGAAGACGAACGGCTTGCGCGGTTGGACGGCGCCGCAAAGGTGTCGCTGCTCGCAAAGTACGGAAAGACGGAGCAAGACGCCACGGAGCTTTGCAAGGCCGCGGGGCTTCTGTCGCCCATCTACCATTTCGCAAAGCGGAACGGCTGCTTTTTCTGCCCGAACGCGAGCATGAGCGAGCTTCGGCACCTGTTCACGCACCACCGCGATCTCTGGAACAAGCTGCTGGAGTGCCAGAAAGCGCCAAATAAGGCAACGGAGCTGTTCAACAGGAACTACCGTATCGACGAACTGGACGAACGCTTCCGGGCGGAGAAGGCGCAGCTTTCGCTGTTTGATGCCCGGCGCGCGGCATGACCTGCCGCGCGATCAAACCCAACACACTACATTTTACAGATTTTGGAAAGCGAGGATTTCAATATGAAGACCGTTATGAACACCGAAGAGCGCAACGACATCGTGCTGAAGCACCTTCCCCTGATCGACAAAGTGATGGAGGCGCACCGCGATATCGTCAAGGCCGCCCGCACGGAGAAGGACGACATCTATCAGCAGCTCGCCGAGCGGATGATCAGGGCGGTGGACGCCCATGACTCCGCCAATGGCGAGATGGAGGGATACCTCGAAACACAACTGGAGCGCGAGCTGTTCAAATGCGCGCGCCCGCGCCGCTCTCACGCTCGCACGGAAGCACATACCGCGTTCATCGGCAATCGCGCTGCGTCCTTCACGGACGCGCGCGAGGACGCCGGGGAATACGAAGAGCTGGCGGCATGAGTATCAAATACCACGACAACACGACGCCGCCCACGGCTGGGCCGGACGGGACGCTTTCGGACAACTGGGATCGTTCCGCGGACCACGGCGGCGAGTATGTGCGAGTCCACTTTCGTATCAGAACGTCCGCATACGAGCGCGGAAACGATTGGCACGGTCATGGGAGCGATCCGTTTGACGCCGAAAGCCGCGAGATCTTTATCCGGCTCGGTTGGAGCGTCGCGGAGCAGCGCGCCTGCGGCTGCAGCGCGACCGTCCGCAAGGGCAAGACGTGGCTGTACCTGCACCCGCAGGATTTCAGCGGCGAAGTGCTCAAGCGCGAAGTCGTCGGCATCGCCGAGGCACTCTCTTGCGCGAAAGAGTTTTCCCTCCGCTGGGTAGACCTCTATGAAACGGCCTATGACATGACGGACGAAGCGTATATCGCTTATCTCGTCGGTCAGGAGGATCGTATCAGATCGGAGGTGCTCAAAACGAGCGTAACCACGCGGCGGTCCAACTTTTACCGCGATTACGACGTTGCCTGCCATGTCGCGGGCGTTGTGAGGCTTCGCCGGATCGGTGAAGACGACGGCAGAAGCGGCGGCGCGGGCAAGACGGCAAACCACATTCTCGGCGTGATCGACAAGCTGATCGACGAGGGGTATCTGAAAACGGCGACGTCGAGGCGCGGTTATCGCCTCATCCGCACGCTCAACAAAACGGAGCAGAAGAAAGAAAAACGCTATATTTCACAGGAAGGGGAACGCTATGGTACTTGATAAACAGGGTGAAACCTTTACCGCCGCAGGCAAGACCTTCACCATCGGCGGCATGGTTTTCTCGAACAGCGAAAGCGATTACTGCGGACTCTTCGGACGCGTTTCCGAAATCCGCGACGGCAGCGACAAAGAAACGGAGAACGAGGGCGCGGAGATTGTCTGTGATTTCATGGTCCCCGCAAAAGCACACATAGTCGCGGAGAGCGAAAGCCGCTTCTCCAAGCTCTATCAGATGCCGAAAACCATCTCCGAGCTGCCGCTCGACAGTGTGGTAATGGATGCCGATATGCTGGAGCCGGTTACGGAGGCACTTCCCAAAAGCGAGAGCAAGCTGTACGCGCTCGTGTTCACCTATGACGGCGAGTGCGACAGCACGATCGGCACGGTCGCCATCAGCGCGGACAAGGCCATGCTGATGCGCGCGATGCTCGACGACTTGGATGCTTTTGAGGAAAAGGAACACTACAAGGCAATCCTCGCGGGAACGGCGCAGTATGAGGATCGTGAATACTTCTTCTTTGAGCCTGCCGCAGTCGAGGAGTCGAGCTTTTCGCTGCACTATTGCATCTATGAGGTGCCGGTCTACGGCGCTTCGGAGGGAGGTGCCGCGGCATGACGCTTCGTGAAAAGATGCTTGCCGTCATCGCGGACGTGAACGCGGAGGTCGCCGAGCGCGAGGAGCTTACCGAACTGATCGCCATTGCGCTGCTGACGCGGAACAACCTCTTTATCCTTGGCCGCCCCGGACAGGCGAAGTCGTATTCCATCAACCTGTTTCGCCGGCACATCACTGGCGCGCGGCAGTTTGAGCGGCTGCTCTCCAAGCAGACCGACGAGGAGCAGCTCTTCGGGCGTATCGACCTTGCAAGCCTCATCCCCGGCTCCGTGCCAGAGGCGGCGTTTGCGGGCGATCCGGCCTATCAGAAGCTCAAAGCCGAGCTGGAGCGCATCACGGACGAATACGCGCAGGACACGAGCGATTTGGGCAACCGAGTCGCCATGAAGGACGCAACGGAGGATTTGGACGCCTATCGCAAGGCGCTTGCAGCCATTCATCACACCGGCGAGCCGAGCGTGCAGACGGCGGGCAAGATCCCGGAAGCCGAGATCGTGTTTCTCGACGAATGCTTCAAGGCGAACGACGGCGTGCTGAACTCGCTGTTGATGGCGCTCAACGAGCGCAAATACACCAACGAGGGACGCACCTACGCCATCCCGACCATCTCCTTTTTTGCGGCGTCGAACGAGATACCCAACTTTGCCGATCCGCAGGAGAAGATACTGGAGGCGCTGTATGACCGTCTTCAGATCAAGGTGGTGACGGAGGACATCGCGGACCGCGACAAGCGCCTTGCCGTGCTCAAAAACAAGCAGGGCGGCCACGCAGGACAGGTCATGACGACCATCACGCTCGACGAACTGCTTGCCATGCAGCGTGAGGTCGCCGCGATCACCGTCCCCGACGCCATCAACGAGCTTGCCGACGACATTCTCTGCGAGCTGCGCCGGAACGATCTGACTGTCTCCGACAGAAAGTACCTCAACTACTACCCGCTGGCGCAGGCAAAGGCATGGCTGGAGGGCAGCGACAAGGTGACGCCGAAGGATATGCTCATCCTCAAGTGCTACCTGTGGGAGAAGTCCGGCGACCGCGCCGTTGTGGAGAGCGTGCTCAACCGTCTTTGCGTGAATCCCATGCAGGATAAGGTCGCGGACGTGGCTGCGATGGCCCATGAGGTCAAGGAGGAGTTCGACGACAGCATCAACGACACAGAGCGCCCGAACAGCGCCATAAGCGCCCTGCAAAAGCTCCGCGGCGAGCTGGTACGGCTCTACGCGAGGCAGCAGGAGCTTGACGCCGCGGCGGAGTCCGACGCGGAAAGGGCTATGACGGCGACGCTTCTGGATACGCTGGAGAAGATCAGCAAGGACGCTGCGGAATCGGTGAGCTTCACCTACATGCCGCTCGCGGAGCTGACAGCTCTGCAATAATGACTTAATTTTTGGGAGGATATCTATTATGCTGAACAGAATCGTTATCATGGGCAGACTTACTCACGATCCCGAACTGCGCCGCACGCAGTCCGGCACCGCTGTTTGCAGCTTTTCTATCGCCTGCGACCGCGACTATGGCGGCAAGGAAGAGGAAAAGGTGACGGATTTCATCGACATCGTTGCGTGGCGCAGCACCGCGGAGTTTGCCGCCAAGTATTTCACGAAGGGCCGCATGATCGTTGTGGACGGCAGCTTGCAGATCCGTCCCTGGACGGACAAGAACGGGAACAAGCGCCGCAGCGCGGAGATCCACGCGGATCGGCTGTATTTCGGCGACTCGCGCCCCAAGCAGGAGGGCGAGGACGAAACGCCCGCCTATGGCAGCTTCGCGCCGGATGACAGCTTTGCGCCGGCGGACGGCGGTTTTTCCGATTTTGCCGTGCCGGAGGGCTTTGATCCCGGCTTCGGCGCCTGATCGAACACAGCTATGTCATGGGGAGGGCTTCGGCCCTCCCCTGCAAGTAACAAGAGAAGGAGAATCGCATTATGGCAAAATGTATGTGCTGCAACGCTTCCGTTTCATCCGGCTTTGTGGTTTGCGGCGATTGCGCCGAAAAGGTCAAAAGCGGCAAGATCCCCTTGGATACCATGCGCTTCATCGGGAAGCTCGCCGAGGAGATTATCGAAAGCAACATGGCTTGCCCCTGCTCGATGTGCAACTTTGAGTGCCGCGGAGGTGAAGACACTCTCAAATGCCCGGAAGGTATCAAGGCGTGGTTGACGGACAAGGCGATAAGCTTTTTCGGTTGACGCGAAAGCGAGGCGAGTGCTGTGTTTATGGTGCCGTCCGCAATCATCAAATGCAGAGACGGATTTGAATTTGCACAAGCCGTTCAATTCGCTCGCGAATATGTTGACGACACATTTTTTGCGGGACGAAGCACGAACGACTTGATTTGCCGATGGTACGTTGAAACAAGAGAGCTCGATTGTAAGCTTTGCGTTCGGATACAGCGGGAAGACAAGCAGTGCAAGACTGACTGGAACTCAGAGGACTATTACAGGCGCAACTACCCGCGGCTGCGACAGGTCAATATTGAGGATTACGACGCTTATGGCTGCTATGCGGACATTTTTGTGCGGCATCGCTTTTTTGAAGAGAAAGTCCGCAAAACTGTGAAAGAATTGGAGGAGTACGACATGGAAAAAGAGCGGAAATACTATGAATATCTGGATAAGCTCCGGGAATCCGGCGTCACCAATATGCTCGGCGCTGTTCCGTATCTGCAAAAGGAGTTTCCTGAGCTGGGCAACGACCGCAAACGCGCGCAGGATATCCTCCTTGCTTGGATGCACAATGCCGAAAGGAGAGCGTCGGAATGAAAAGAGCGTTTACATCGGTTTCCGACGTGCTGCGCAGCGCGTGGGCAAACGTGGGTGCGCTGGTGAAAAAGCCCAAGGAGCGCACGGACCGCATCCTGCGTTCGACGCGTCTGGAGGATGAAATCTACAAAGACCTCCGTGCGGGCGACGAAGAGATGGACGGGATCGAGCAGGCGGCGTCGGGAAAGCTCAAAAGCTTTCCCGCGCTCTCCCGCGACGTGTTTCAGTCGTTCTATTCCCTTTCCCCGCGCAGAAACGACGATGAAAAGCTCTCGGCGATGGCGCGCAAGTTCAACGCGCACATCCTCTCTCATGTGACCGGGCAAAGCGATTTTTCCACGCTCAAGGCCATCTGCGAGGGACGCGAAATGCTGGCGTATGACGCGGCGAGCGATTTTACGAGGCGCACTGCCGCGGAGCTTGACGATCTGCTTTCCGGCGTCGGCGGCGACGACAAGAGCATGGAAACGCTCGACAAGCTGGAGGCTTCCGCACAGGAATGGGCGGACGATCTGGCGAATCTCCTGCGGGAGCGCGAGCGGTCGCCCGAACCCGATGAAAAATGGGATAAGGCGCTTGTCAGCACGGCGAACCAGTTGGAGAGCAAGGTAAAGCAGGTAGAGGCGGTATCGCAGATCATAGACGTGGGCTTGCACAGGCAGGAGGATGAAACAAACGCCATCCTCGGAGCCATGCTTTCCGCGACAAAGGCGCACACGGAGGAAACCCGCGACATCCTCGCCGCGTGGAGCGACGAGCCGGGCAATATGACGCGTTGCCCCATGAACACGGAGCTGCTGCGGCGCGTCCGCCAGAGCAAGGAGCTTGTGGATATCTCCCGCTACCTCGGGCGTTTCCGTGAAATCTTCGCCCAGGGGAAAAAGAACGGATACGCCTACGGCCGCGGCGAGAAGTATTCGCTGGAACTCGGCAACGACCTGTCGAAAGCCCTGACGAGCGAGCTTGCCATGCTCTCGACGCCGATGACGACGCCTCTGTTCCTGCAAAAGTACCGCACGAAGCAGATCAAGCAGTACCGGTGCCGCGAGCCGGTGTTCAAGGGTATGGGCGACATCATCTGCTGCCTCGACGAATCCGCGTCCACACGAGGAGATCCCGTCGCGTGGGGCAAGGCCGTCGCCATGACGCTGCTGGAGATCGCGGCGAGCGGCCGGCACGCCTTTGCGCTGATCCACTTCTCCGATCCCGGCGATGTTCAGGTAGACGTGTTCCGCCCCGGCGAGTACACCGCGGAGGACAAGTTCCGCGCGGCAGAGACCTTTTTGGACGGAGGCACGGACTTTGAAACGCCGATGCGCCAGTCGTTGGAGCTTATGAGAAGCGGCGGTTTTGAGAACGCCGACGTGGTATTTCTGACAGATGGCGAATGCAAGCTTTCGGAGGACTTTGCCGCGGAGCTGCGCGCGGAACAGGCCGCAAGGCACTTTTCCGTGACCGGCATCCTGCTGGATAAGGGAAAAGCCTGCTTTGATTTCAGCATGCAGGCGTTCTGCCAGAAGATCTACCGCACCAGCGAGCTGACCGGCGACGACATCGTGAGGTCTATCGTGAGCGAGAGGGTGTGAAAACGATTGCCCATAGTTTGTTTTCCAATTTTTCGTTGACATTTATTACGCCATAGTGTAATATACTATCAGCAGGTAACCACTTGAGGGTTACCCCGGCGGAGAAGCAACGAGCGGGGCCAGCGCGGTATCGTGCCGTTCGTTGTGGAGCCATAACGAGGGTTCGGTGGATTCCACGGACTGGCTCAGGGTGGGCAACCATCCGAAAGAAAACACCACGTAGAGGGATACCGTTTCGGCGGTATCCTTCTATTTTTGAGTACACACAGAGGACAGGTTCATGGGGCTTCTAAACGACGCGGCAATAGCATGGACAAACCTATACGACAAAGAGTACCGCCTCCTGCTGGGGATGAAGGGAACATGGTCTCGGTCAATTTCGCTCAACTTTTTGCCCGAACATTTTTACCACCTTGCCGGTTTTCAATACGCCAATGACATTGACTTTGGCGTTCGCCCATCGGAGCTGCGTAAAATCACGCTGCCGCAAAAAATTATGGACGGAACGATAGACGGCAGCCTCATAGAAAAAAGCGTTAATTGGGAGAACAGTATTCGTTCACGCTTGCTTGGCATCACCCAATTAGAGGCTGGATTGGATTCGGATTTTCGTATTTGCCGCTATTATCAAAACCATGTACGCGGCGGAACGAGAATACCTGCTGAATTTGTAGTAAAAAGCGCAAAAACGGACATTGTATTTTTTGTGTTTCTGGATCAAGATACCGGAAACTATTTCTGCCGCTCTATCTTTGCCGAAGGCATTATGGACTACATCGCGGGACAGCCGAGCTTAACGGTATTGAAAAAAGAAAAACTGGTGTCCGGGAATACCGAGTACATATATGAGCACCCTGGCTACAAGCCGGAGCTTGACAAGACTGACAAAAGAGGACGATAGCATGGACAGGAACGCAGATATTGACCGTGAGTTAGACGATCTTGCAGCAAAAGCGGGCGGCTATTTTGCAAAGCCGGATAAGGAGAATATCGCCTATACTGAATTGTTGTTCGATATTTGCAAGCAATTTGGCATTCGCTACTACACCGCGACGGCGAAAGAACGCTATTTCGTTGAGGAAGTAACGAGAGTCACATGGGAACTCAAGCAGCATGAGCTTCTGGGCATCAAGGGAGATGTCCGTCCGTCCTTTTCAGCGTAGGAAACACGCAACGCCAACTATGTACCGGGGGACTTGGAAACAAGCCCCCCGGTTTTTACTATTGGAAAAACTCCAACTATACACACTCCTGCCCGAATGCTACAATGAACTTGTTTTCAGGGCGGAGTAAATTAGGGCGGAGTAAACGAGGGAGGAACGGCGAAGAAAGGGGGTTATTGCGCCCTCCGCCGGATACTATGACCTGAAAAATCAAATATGGACAAGAAATGTGACTGTAATTGCCTTTGGGCGGTTGCGGTCTTTTTTTGTCCCAAAACACGAAGGGAGATAACACCTATGAGCGAAGCGAACAGCAACAGTTGGCCGTTTGGGGATCTGCCCGAGGCCGAAGGATTGAACTTTGACGGCATCTTCCAGTCCGGCAGCAGCACGACCACTGGCGACGCAAACCCGTTTGAGTCGGAGCCTGCCGCCGCGCCGCAGCAGCCCGCTGAGGAAACGCCCACGGAAAACCCATTGGCGGCGGCATTCTCCCAGAAGACGGTGGAGAACGCGCAGAAGGGGCTTTTTGAGAAGCCGCCCGTGTTCTGCCACAAGAACGCGAAGGAACCCATCGACGATCCCTCCATGACCTTTGAGGAGCTTCGTATCCGCAAGTCTGAGGACTTCACCGATCTGGAGGAGGGCAAAAACGTCTCGTGGAGCGTGGAATACTGCGGCATCATCAAGCAGATCAAAGATCCGAAGGGCACCACGATCATCTCCATGAAAGAGACCATCGAACGCTCCCGTGAGTTCCTCGACGCGCTCAAGAAGGCGAAGGACAAGAACCCGGATTGCCTCATCAAGCCGAAAGTAACCATGCAGAAAAAGGGTACGGCGACTTCCTACAAGGGGAAGTTTGTCTCCGTGACGGACGCGCGGGCCTCGGATAAGGTCATCTGCCTTTTCCCAGGCAGCGACGGCAAGATCTACGAGATGCACAAGACCGAGCAGGGCGAGTTCATCGCCCCCAAACACAAGGTCGTCGATTTTGAGGAGGTCAGGGCCGGGTTCATCCCGGCTCTGCCCCGCGTCCCGATGCGCCTGATCGGGCAGATCATCGCTTTCTTCCGTTCCTTTATGCAGGGGAACAGCGAATACGAGGCGCTGGCGATCATCTATTGGGACAAGGAGACAAAGGACTTCTTTGCCTATGTTCCCAAGCAGACGGTCTCGAAAGAAGCGATCGACGCGGATCTCACGGACTGCCCGTATGAGGACGAAGACCGCTATATCCGTTACGCGGACATCCACAGTCACAACAGCATGGAAGCGTTTTTCTCCGGCGTGGACGATGATGACGAGCGTGGCACCGGCCTTTATATGGTCGTCGGCAAGCTCGACCACTTTTTCCCGGAAATCATGACGCGCATCGCCTGCGGCGGCAGCTTCGTCGAGATTGATCCGAACGTGGTGATCGAAGGGCTGGAGCAGCCATATCCCTCGGAGTGGAGCGGCATGGTGACCTGCAAGAGCGAGAAAGTGCGAAGCGGCAAGAGCTTACCGCGGCTTCTGGAGGAACTGCGCCATGAAGTTTGACACGGAGCGCCCCGTCAAGCTCGTCATGCTCGGCGCCGGGGGCACGGGCGGACACATCGCGCCGCACATCTACCGGCTGCTCTATTCGCTGGAGAGACCGGCGCGGTTTATCATCTGCGACGGCGACATCGTGGAGCAGAAAAACCTCGTGCGGCAGAATTTCTCGGAGGCCGATCTCGGCTTGAACAAGGCAAAGGTGCTTGCGGAGCGGTATTCGCGCGTGTTCGGCATGGAGACCGAGTATGTGCCGGCTTTCATCGAGTCGCTGGATACGCTCATGGAGCTGATCCGGCCGCTGGATTGGAAGCGTAATGAGGAAGAATACCACACGGTCAAGGAAATGGTCGTGCTGATCGGCGCAGTGGACAACAACAAGTCTCGTCAGGTCTGCCATAAGGCGTTTATGCAGTCGAAGGAGCTGATCTACATCGACAGCGGCAACGGGGAGTTTTCCGGGCAGGTGGTGTGCGGCGTCCGCAGAAGCGGGCGCACCGTGCAAAAGCCGGTCGGGAGCGTCTACCCCGCCCTGCTGCGTGACAAGGACGACAAATTCCCCACGGAGCTTTCCTGCGCCGAGGCGTCGCAGTCCGATCCCCAGAGCATGGCCGCCAACATCACGGCGGCGACCGCCGTGGTGGATATGGTCTACAACATCCTCACGCACGGGGAATGTACCGCCAAACAGACGGATTTTTCGACGAAGACCGTCCGTATGCAGACGACGCTCGAAAAGCCCAAAAACAAAGCCGCATAAGCGGCGAGATAAAAAAGGAAAAGGAGAATCGCATCATGAAAACCATCTACATTCCCAAGGGCGAAACCGTTCGCTATGAGTCTCTGGAAACGGAGCGTCTGATCGTCAAGGGCTGCCTGAAGGTTACCTACGGCGTCCACGCCAAGACCATCGCAGGCGACGGCATGATCGACGCCCAGAGCATCCACGCGAATGACATCCGCATCCGTGAGGTCGAGTCCGGCTCGGTCATCTGCAAGCGTTTCATCGCTGAGCAGGCGCAGACGCCGGAGCTGATCGCGAGCGAGTGCGCGGCCGTGTCCACGTTCCTCTCCGCCGCCTACGTCAAGACGGGCAAGCTGACCGTCGCGGTCAGCGAGGTGGACGAAGTGGATGCCGACGAGGTGGTAAATCTGCGTCCCAAGAAGCGCGGTCTGCTGATGACGCTGATCCTCTCCGCACTCACGTCGCTGTGGCTTTCCCTCAAGGAACCGCGCAAGGCGGAAGAGCCGGAACCAGAGCAGAAGCAGGTGGACGTCGCAGAGGCGGAGGAGGCGCTGGATCGCGCCGCGGACGCCGCGGAAACGGAGGCCATCCGCTTGCAGGTCGCCAAGACGGTGCGCGAGATCATGGAGGAAAACGGCATTGCGGCGGACGAAGGCGACGTGGAACTCAAGCGCATCGTCAGCAGCTTTCTCCTGCTGAGGGATCAGGGCTATACGCTTCGCGTGCTGCCCGGAACGCCGGAGGATAACGCCCCCGTCTTTGATTTCGAGGGCGCCCGCGGCGAGCAGGCGGCGTAACCGTTTGATCTTCCGAGGGTGGCTATTATGCGGAATTATTCGCTCGAAACGCTGAAAAAGCAGCTTGCAAAAGCGGAGGAGCAGTATTACGCGGAGGTCATGCGCCGGACGGGAATGGAGTGGGGCTACTGTATGCGCCGCAACAAAACCCCGTCCACGACGCGCTATTCTCAACTGCAAGACCGCATCCGAGACCTAAAGCAACGCATAGAAGAAAAACAACGTGCTGTCATGGAGGAATGAATATGTCTATGAAATCACAGGAAACCAATATGCGCCGTATCAGTGAGCTTCTTGGGAAAGATCTCAGCAATATCGACGGCGAGAAGGAGTGCGGCCCGAACGGGGACAAGAATCTGTTCCTGCACATCGGGAGAGTTTTTCTCCGCGCGCTCGCGAAGGATCTGGGGCTTCACAACGCAACCGTTATCAGCAACGCTGCGGGCATTGCGACCTCCGGCGAGTGCTGTCTCACCGGTATGTGGAGCGAAGGCGGCGTTTACGTCTGCCTCTTGCAGTTCACCCACGGCGGCTACGCGGTACTCTATCGGAGCATCCGCAGCTCGCGGGATCACAAGGGCGGCTGCAATCACTTCCTCAGCTATGCCGATTTCAGCCGCATGAGCTACACCGAGCTGCTCGGCGGTCTGTTGGCGCTGCGGAAGGAAGCCCCCTATGAACTCGCAGCCTGAGAGCGCGGCCACCGACCGCTACTACGCGGCGGAGCGCCTCGCGGAGCTGCGCGTGAGCATCCCACAGCTGATGACGGCAATGGTCATTCAGAGGGCAAGAGTCGAGCAGGCGAAGGACACCGACCGCACCGCGGCGCGGGACGCCTACGCGGAGCTGATGCGCTCCAGAAAAGCCCTTGTCGCCAATCTCGCCGATGTGCGTCTGTTCCTGCTGGAAGCGGAGGAATACGCTCTCGCGCCCATTGCGGGGCAGCTCCATGACGGAATGCTCGCCTACGACCTTATGAGCACGAACTACAAAAGCGTCTACGACGCCGTGTGCGCGTTTGCAAAGCGCCTCCCGATGGGAGACACCACAAACGCCCATGTGATCGGGCGGCTGATGAACAATGTCAAGATGGGCTTCTACCCCACCGATCCCGACAACATAGCGCTCATGCTGCGCGCCGTCCTCTTCCCGGAGGGCGTGACGACCAACCTGCTCGATCCGTGCTGCGGCTGCGGCGCGGCGCTCAAGCAGCTTGCGGTCGGGAACAACTGCTATACCTACGGCGTGGAGCTGGACGAAGGCCGCGCGGAGGAGGCGCAAAGGACGCTCCACCGCGTCGGCTTCGGCAGCTTCTTCTACAGTACGGTGAGCAGGGAGTCGTTCCATCTGTTGTTTCTCAATCCCCCGTACCTGTCCGTCCTCAACCAGAGCGGCAGCCGCGCACGGCACGAAAAACGCTTCCTGATCGAGAGCATCCCCGCGCTCGTCTACGGCGGGCTGCTGATCTACGTCATCCCGTACTACCGGCTGACGCAGGATATTTGCCAGATCCTTGTGGACAACTTCGACGATCTCTCCGTCTGGCGCTTTACCGACGCGGAGTTTCGGAAGTTCAAGCAGGTGGCGGTGTTCGGAGTCAGAAAGCGCAGGGCGCGCGAATCGCTGGAAACGGCGTGGCTGGAACGCTATGCGTTCTCCCCAGAGCAGATACCGAGCATCACGGCGATCGACGAAGGGCGCTACGCCCTGCCCGGGCGTCCGCTGGAGGTCAAGGACTTCCGCGGCGAGAACTTCAACGAGAAAGAGCTGGAGGTGCAGTTGCGGCGCTCCGGCAGCTTTGCCCAGATGATGGCGCGAAGCGAGCTGGACGGCGGCGTGAAGCGGCCCCTGCTTCCCCTCTCCATCGGGCAGATCGGACTCATCGGCGGCTCCGGCATGATAAACGGGCTGATCGAATGCGAGCACCCGCACATCATCAAGGGGCGCATCGTGAAGGTCGTGCGGACGGAATCGGAGGAGAAATTCAGCGCGCGGGGCCAGCACATGGCGACGCAGGTGCGCGAGACCATCACCAACAAAATGATTTTCAACGTCCTGACGCCGAACGGCTTTATGAGTGATACGGTTGAAGCACGCGTGTTGGCGCTTTTAGAGGAATACACGGACAAGGTACGGAAGCTGGCGGTTTATCGCTATGAGCTGGAGCACATGGCGAACGTTACGCCGGATGAAGTGATCGGCGCGATGAATTTTACCCACAGCGACGGGATCGGCACGGCCACGGGGCATATTTCCAACAAGACGGCGTATATCGCCCTGCACTATCAGGAAAAGGCGGAAGCTCTTACCGAGGAGACGACCGGCAAGCTCGCGGCGCGCCTGTGGGATATGGAGCAGGAGCTTGACCGTCTGCACTTCTATGTTTCGCTGCTGCCGCCGCGTCAAAGAAAGGTAATCCGCCTTCACTACTTCGGCGGCAAGAACAGGGAGGAAACCTGCGAAATGCTCAAAATCTCCGCCAGTACATACGATAAAAGCCGCAAGAAGGGCGTCGAGCTGCTGTGCGGGATGTATGAGGACGCCTCGGAGGCCAGGAAGGCGTAGTACGTACTTTTTACGCGCTTGGTACGCGCAAAAAGTATGATAATCCACCGCAAAACAGTCTTGATAATACGCGGCTCCCTGTGCTATCATTAGACTGCTGAAAAAAGAGATGCCTTCCGACGTTTCGACGCCGGAGGGCATCTCTGACTTTACAAAGGAGCACGAGAATGAAGGAAAAAATGTTTGCAAATTACCCTGATGTGGTGGATATTACCCAGCTATGCGAGATGCTGGGAGGCATAGGAATGAAGACCGCCTATCAACTGCTGCACGACGGAGAGATTCGCTACTTGAAGATCGGACGGGGATTTCGTATCCCCAAGAAGGGAATTATCGAGTTTGTGGAACACGGAAAGGCAAAATAAATACTTTTGCCGATAAAATAAACTTGCCGGATGAATTGAAGTGAGCGGCGTATTTATGCTAAAATGACAGTGTCATTGGCAGGAATACACCGCTCGCTGCATTTGAAGGGAGGACAATTATGGTAGCGGGCCATCTGCAAGAAAAAAACGGCTACTATTATATGGTACTTAGCCTTGTGAACCCACAGGGCAGACGGAAAACAACGTGGAAAGCAACAGGGCTTCCGGTCAAAGGAAACAAGAAAAAAGCGGAGAAAATGCTTCAGGAGGAGCGGCGGAAGTATCTTTCGCCGGTCATGTCGCCCGAGCAGGACATGCTTTTTGCGGATTTTTTGACCTACTGGCTTAGAGCGATCAAGCCGAATGTGGAAGCGGATACCTACTACGGGTACAGCACGAATGTAGAAAAGTGCATTGCGCCTTACTTCCGCGAAAGGGGCATTACGCTCGGAGAACTTCGGGCGATCCACATTCAGGACTTCTACGCCTACTGCTCAAATGTCCGCAAGGTCAGCAACAACACGATCATCCATTATCATGCGAACATCAGCAAGGCACTCAAATATGCCGTTCGCATGGACATGATCCTGACAAATCCCATGAGTAAGGTTGACCGGCCGAGACCCGAAGCGCATCAGGCACAGTTTTATACGGATGAAGAGATCAAAACGCTTATTCAACTGATCCACGGGGACGGCGTTGAGTTTCCGGTTTTGATGGCGGCGTTCTACGGGCTGCGCCGCAGCGAGATCATGGGGCTGCGCTGGCGCTCGATCGACTTCCAGAACAACAGGATCACCATTGAGCATACCCGCGTTCAGACAAGGGTGGACGGGAAGACGGTCGTGATCGCAAAGGACAGGGCGAAGAACAAGTCGAGCTGCCGTTCGCTTCCGCTTGTGCCGCAGTACAGAGAGCTTCTGCTCCAAATGAAGGCGCATCAGGACGAATGCAAAAAGCTGTGCGGAAACTGTTGGAACGAGAGTGGATACATTTATATAAATGATATCGGCGAACCGATCAAGCCCAACTACGTTTCGCAGCATTATGCCCTCATGCTGGAGAAGAACCATCTGCGCAAGATCACCTTCCATGAGCTCAGGCACAGCTGCGCCAGCCTTCTGCTTGCAAACCACGTTCCCATGAAGGAGATCCAGGAATGGCTTGGACACAGTGATTACAGCACGACGGCAAACATCTACGCTCACCTTGATATCTCCACGAAGGAAGACACGGGCGCGACCATGGCGGGAAGTATCGACATCAGCAGCTCTCTTAACGCCTGTCAAGATAGTGAAGCGCAAAGGACTTAGGAGAGAACGGTCGTCAAAAACAGCAACGGGCAAAAGAAAGTACGCGCTTTCTTGTCTCCGAAAAGCGCGTACCTAAAGGGTTTCCCCGATGGTGCCGGTGGTGGGACTCGAACCCACATGATGTTGCCATCGGCGGATTTTGAATCCGCTACGTCTACCAATTCCATCACACCGGCGAATATTGATTAAAAAAACTAATAATTACCCGAAAAATTCTCTCCTAAAAGGGACAAAAAAGGGGATTCGAGGAGAGAATTGAGGGGGGAAAACCGAAAAGAATGATACACCTCTAAGCCGCAAAAATCAAGGGTTTTTGAAAAATGCCGTGCTGTTCAACGTACCAGCTTTTGAGTCCACTACGTCTACCAATTCCATCACACCGGCAGATACAAATATCATTATACGGGAAAACCGCTGCATTTGCAAGAGCATTTTTCTTTGCAATTGGCAGAAATTGTGTTATACTATTATTTGTATTACTATGCAAAAGGAGATCGCATATGCGGCAAAGTGTGAAAAAATGGGCTATTTGTGCGCTGTTTGCCGCTGTGCTGCTGCTTCCTGGCTGCGGAGCGGCCGCCAACGACAGCTTGTACCGCCTTCCGAAGCTGCCGACAGAGTATGAATCGCTGGAGACGCTGATTGACGCGCTGATCGACGGCGGAGCGGAGTATGCCGCGCCTACTTCGGGTAGCAACCTGCAAAGCGTGCAGATGGTCGATCTGGACGGGGACGGCGAGGAGGAAGCGGTGGCTTTTTTCCGGCGCCCGGGTGACGAGCGCCCGATGAAGATCTATGTGTTCCGTGCTACCAGAGACAGTTATGAGCAGTTCTGCGTGATTGAGGGCACGGCCCATTCGATTTACAGCATCAACTATGTCGATCTGGATGGGGACGGCTGGCGGGAGATCCTCGCCGGTATCCGCAGCGATCTGGATGTGCAAAACCTGTCGGTCTGGTCGCTTGCGGCGGGAACGCCGCAACAGCTTTTGCTCGCGGGCTATTCCCGCTATAGCGCTCACGATATGGACGGCGATGGGAGACAGGACCTGATCGTACTGCGAAGCGATGAGGAAAACTTCGCTGTCGCAGACTATTACGCTTGGAATGCGACGGAATTGGCGCTTCGTTCGTCCTTCCGCCTGTCCGGTACGGTCGCAGAGCTCAGCCGCCTGACCAACGGCGTGTTGTCCGGCGGGGAGAACGCGCTGTTTGTTACCTCCGTCACACAGGACGGCGGCGCCATCACGGACATCCTGACGGTGGGAGCTGGCGTGCTGCACAGCGTTAAGCGCGGCGCGGACATCGGCAGGACATTCCGTTTTTTGGAGGTCTATCCGGGCGACGTCAATGCCGATGGGATCACGGAAGTGCCGGAACCGGCGCCGTTCCGAAAGACCGACCCGGAGGGCGACAGCTACTATCGTATTTGCTGGCGGCAGTATAGCGCCGAAGGGGAAGAAACGCTTGTGCGCGAGACCTATCAGGAGGCGCAGAGCGGCTGGAACCTGATCCTGCCGAGCAGCTGGGACGACCGCGTGACGGTCAGACGCACCAGCGGCACGGAGGGCAGCAGTGTCACGTTTTCCGAATTGCATGGCGCGGAGGAAAAGCCAATCGTGGTGATCTATGCATTCACTGGCGCAGACCGGACGCAGCTTGCCTCACGGACGGGGCGTATCGTGCTGGCGCGTCAGGCGGAGGTCAGCTACGCGGCCGACATTTACAACGGCGGTGACGACTGGATCGACGAGCAGACGCTGCGAGAGAGCTTCAGCCTCATTCAGGCAGAATGGACGACAGGGGAAAACTAAGTTTACATAAACTGGAGATGTGGGCATGAAAAAAGTGTTGGTTCTGGAGGACGAATCCAGCATTCGGGGATTTATCGTCATCAATCTGGAACGCGCGGGTTATGAGGTGGTTGAGGCGGAGACGGGCGAGGAAGCGCTGGAAAAGCTTGCCGCAAACCCGGACACGCGCGCGGTGCTGCTGGACATCATGCTGCCGGGCATCGACGGCATTGAGGTCTGCCGCCGGATCCGGCTGACCGACCCGCACATCGGGATCATTATGCTTTCCGCGCGTTCGCAGGAGATGGACAAGGTGACGGGGCTGATGACCGGCGCGGACGACTATATGACAAAACCGTTTTCTCCGGCGGAATTGACCGCTCGGGTGGATGCGCTGCTTCGCCGCATGGGCGATATGCCCGCCGCACCGGAGCCAAAGTCGGCAGAATTGCTTCAGCCGCCGTTTTGTCTCAATCAGACGAACCGTACGCTGGAGAAGAACGGCGAGCGCGTCAAGCTGACGCAGGTAGAATATGCTATCGTTAAGCTGTTCATGGAAAATCGCGATAAGGCGCTTTCCCGTGAGGAAATTTTGGATACGGTGTGGGGGCATGGCTACTTCGGCGAGCCGAAGATCGTGGATGTCAATGTGCGCCGCCTGCGTATCAAGCTGGAGGACGACGCGCAGGAGCCAAAGCACATCCTTACCGTTTGGGGCTACGGCTATAAGTGGACGGTGGAGTGAGCGGTATGGCAGGGATTCCGGGCAGCATTCGAAACACACTGCATATTCGCGGTTTGCGGCAGCGCTGGCTCGTCAGCGCCGCGCTGCCGGTCGTTGCGCTGGTGATGGTGGCGGTAATCGTTTTTACGGTCGCCTCCGCGCAGTATTACTACGACAGCGTCCGCTCCGGGCTGGAGGCGCGCGCCCGCGTCGCAGCGGATACCTTTACCAGCTATGGCGTGCGCAGTTACAGCGAGTATTATCGCCTTGCTTCCTACTCTGTGGAAACGTTTGAGGAAAAGGACGCGCTGGAGCTCCAGTTCATCAACACGAACGGACGAGTGCAGACCTCGTCCTACGGACTGACAGCGGGCACCTCACCGGACACAACTGATATTGAACACGCGATCGGTGGCGAGATGGGATTTTTCCAGGGACGCGATCCCCAAACGGGAGAGAATATCCTCTCTGTTTCCTGCCCGCTGATGTTCAACGCGCGCGTCATGGGTGTGCTGCGCTACGTGACGAGCCTGCGCGCAGTGGAACATCAGATTTTCATCAGTTTTTTGATTGCGGCGGGGCTTGCGCTTGCAGTGGTCGCGCTGGTGTTTATTTCCAACGTTTTGTTCATCAACAGCGTCATCGAGCCGGTTGCCGTCGTCTCCGATGCCGCGCGGCGGATATCGGGCGGCAGTTACGGTATCCGCATCGAGAACCATTATCGGGACGAGCTGGGCGAACTGGTGGACAATATCAACGATATGTCGCAGAAAATTTCACAGGCGGAGCAGATCCAGCAGGAATTCGTGTCGTCTGTCTCGCATGAGCTGAGAACGCCCCTTACCGCCATCAACGGATGGGCAGAGACGCTGGAGATCGATCCGTTCAGCAACGCCGAGCAGACGAAGCGGGGGCTTGCCATCATCGGAAAGGAATCACGCCGCCTGACCACGATGGTGGAAGAGCTTCTGGACTTCACAAAGATACAGGATGGTCGCTTCACGCTCCGCATTGGTACGGTAGACCTTGTGGCGGAGCTGGAGGATACGATCTACACCTATCGGGAACTGTTCCGGCAAGAGGGCATCGAGGTCGATTATGACCCCGGCGATCAGGACGTCGAACCCATCGCCGCCGACGGCGAGCGTATGAAACAGGTTTTTTCCAATGTACTCGACAATGCGCGTAAGCACGGCGGTTCGGGCAAGCGGATCGACGTCGGCGTACGTACGGAGAACGGCGGAATTGTCGTCCGTGTGCGGGACTATGGCCCCGGCATCCCGCCGGAGGAGCTTCCCTTCGTGAAGCAGAAGTTTTACAAGGGGTCCTCCAAAGCGCGCGGCAGCGGTATCGGCCTTGCCGTCTGCGATGAGATTGTGCGGCTGCACGGCGGCGTCTTTGAGGTTGCCAACGCCGCAGACGGGGAAGGCGGCGCGGTTGTAACGATCGAGATTCCAATGTCTGTTACAGCCGAACGAGAAAAAGAGTAAAAATCATAGAACAACCGTTGCAATTTGTGGGCGGGTATGTTATCATATCTCATGTAAGGAGCATCCACTATGACAGAAGAACAAAGCTGCGCGCCGAAATTCCGTACAAGCATCGGAGGACAGGCCCTGATCGAGGGCATTCTGATGCGCGGCCCGGGCAAGCAGGCGATCGTTGTCCGCTCGCCGGAGGGGTTGGTCGTGAAGGAGGAGGAGATCACGCTTACGCGCGACAAATATCCCATTCTCGGACTGCCGATTATCCGCGGTGCGGTTACCTTTGTCGATTCGATGGTGCGGGGCGTCAAGGCGCTGATGTTTTCGGCAGACTACTTTC
This sequence comes from Oscillospiraceae bacterium, assembly GCA_045225715.1. Taxonomy (GTDB): domain Bacteria; phylum Bacillota; class Clostridia; order Oscillospirales; family Oscillospiraceae; genus Hominicoprocola. Next base: position 40,628 of record JBGVBS010000015.1, on the reverse strand, counting down.
CCGATGACGAAGCCGCGCAGCCGTCGAAGATCGATCTTTGGATCGAGCGGCATTTCAGCAATGAGACGGCGCAGAAGATGGTCACTACACTGGCGATCATCCTGTCGCTGGGCATGACGATCCTGCTGTTTTTCCTGCTGCCGACATTTTTGGCGGGTTTTATCGACCCATATATCAAGAGCGCGGCGGTACACAATCTGGCGGAATCCGTCATCAAGCTGGCAATTTTTTTTGCATATATGCTGTTGGTATCAAAGCAAAAGGATATCCAGCGCGTGTTCCAGTACCATGGTGCGGAGCATAAGACGATCTTCTGCTATGAGGCGGGGCTGCCGCTGACGGTGGAGAACTGCCGTGTGCAGAAGAGGTTCCACCCCCGCTGCGGCACGAGCTTTTTGTTTGTGGTGGTCGTTATATCGATCCTGATTTCCAGCGTTGTGTTCAGCTTTGTTGAATGGCGCAATCTGTGGGTGCGCTTCGGCATGCATCTGCTGCTGCTCATTCCGATCGTCGGTGTGGCGTATGAGTTCAACCGTTACGTCGGCGGACATGACACGGCGCTGACGAGATTCCTGTCGCGCCCGGGTCTTTGGCTGCAAAACTTCACGACCAATGAGCCGGACGACAGTATGCTGGAGGTCGCCATCAAAGCGATCGAGTTGGTCATTCCGGAAGAAAAGGGCAAGGACGCTTGGTGATATGGCAACGACGTACAACAACCTCTATCTGGACATGCGCCAGCGGTTTCGCGAGGCGGGCGTGTTCGACCCGAGCCGCGTGGCGCGGGAGCTGATTTGCAGCGCATCGGGCAAAACGAATGAGGAATTCCTGCGTGACAGCCGGCTCTATGTCCTGCCGGAGACCGAACGTGAGGCAAATCGTCTTGCGGAGCGCTACATCGCGGGAGAGCCGGTGGCATATCTGATCGGCGAATGGGAGTTTTACGGCATACCGCTGGACATCTCCAAAGCGGTGCTGATCCCGCGCCCGGATACCGAAATCCTGGCGGCGCGGGCGATCAAGGCGGCACAGGGTTATACCGAGCCGCGCGTACTTGACCTTTGCGCCGGCAGCGGCTGCATCGGACTCGCCTTGGCAAAGCATATGCCGACAGCGCGTGTGCTGCTCGGCGAGCTCGATGAGGAGGCGCTCAAGATATGCCGGCAGAATATCCGGCGCAACGGGCTGGGTGACAGCGTCAGCGCTGTGCGCGTCGACGCAAGGGAGAAACCGCCGCGCCAGCTGGGCGAGTTCGATATCATCGTCAGCAATCCGCCCTATATCCCGACCGCGGACATTGAGACGCTGGACGCATCGGTACGAGACAACGAGCCGCGCCTTGCGCTCGACGGCGGTGCGGACGGGTTGGACTTCTATCGCGCGATTTGCGAAAAGTGGCACGACGCGCTGCGGGACTACGGCAAACTGCTCTTTGAGGTCGGTATCGGGCAGGCGGACGCCGTGCTGCGGCTGATGCTCTCAAGCGGTTTCGGCGATGTGCAGATCATCCGCGACTACAACGACATCCCTCGCGTGGTCTGCGGAACGCGCTGGGACACAATATAGAAATCAACAGAATTTGCGATATACGGAGGAATCGACATGGCAGAGAAGACGACCACCAAAGCGGCGGCTGCGGCTGTGGATGAGAAGAAGCGCGCGATAGAGACCGCGATGCAGCAGATCGAGCGCACCTACGGCAAAGGCTCCATCATGCGCTACGGCGACGGCAAGGCGGTTGCGGGCATCGAGGCGATCTCGACTGGTTCGCTGGCGCTGGATCTGGCGCTGGGCGTCGGCGGCCTGCCGCGCGGACGCATTGTAGAGATCTACGGGCCCGAATCCTCCGGCAAGACGACGCTGGCGCTTCATGTGCTGGCGCAGGCGCAGAAGCAGGGCGGCGAGGTCGCGTTCATCGACGCGGAGCACGCGCTCGACGTGACCTATGCCCGCGCGCTCGGCGTGGATGTGGAGTCGATGCTGATCTCCCAGCCGGATACCGGCGAGCAGGCGCTGGAGATCTGCGAGACGCTGGTGCGCACCGGCGCGATCGATGTCATCGTGGTCGACTCCGTGGCGGCGCTGGTGCCGCGCGCGGAGATTGAGGGCGAAATGGGAGACAGCTTCGTCGGGCTCCACGCCCGACTCATGTCACAGGCATTGCGCAAGCTGACCGGCGCGATCAACAAGACCAATACCATCGTTATCTTTATCAACCAGCTCCGTGAGAAGGTCGGCGTCATGTACGGCAACCCGGAGGTCACGACCGGCGGCCGCGCACTCAAATTCTATGCCTCCGTGCGCATTGACGTGCGGCGCGTTGAGACCCTCAAGAACAGCGGCGAGATGATCGGCAACCGCACCCGCGCCAAGGTGGTCAAGAACAAGATGGCGCCTCCGTTCCGCGAGGCGGAGTTTGATATCATGTACGGCGAGGGTATTTCGCTGCTCGGAGAGCTGCTTGACCTCGGCGTCAAGCTGGACTTTGTGCAGAAGAGCGGCTCGTGGTATTCCATGGGCGAGACCCGCATCGGGCAGGGCAGAGACGCCGCGAAGCAGTACCTCAAGGACAATCCGGAAGTTGCCGACAAGCTGGAAGCGGACATCCGCGCCAACTTCGACAAGCTGATGACCGGCCAGCAGCGTATTGCCGCAAAGGCGGCGGGGCGTGCGGTAGATGTCAGCGCGGACGACTTTGAGGGCTGATGCGGATCGAAAAGATCGAAAAATCGAAGCGTAAGCAGGGGCGCATACTGGTGCATCTGGAGGGGGGAGACCTCCTCCGGATCACGGAGGATGAGCTCCTGCGTTTCGACTTGTATACGGGGCTGGACATCGGCCCCGATACTGTGGTAGAATTACAAAAATGCGCCGCGCAAAGCGAAACGCGCGTTCGTGCGGTCAACATGATTTCCGCGCGCCCGCTGAGCAGGAAAGAACTGCAAAGGCGCCTGCGCGACAAGGGCGCGGCGGACGGCGACGCCGAGGCTGCGGCGGACTGGCTGGAAGAGATTGGCGCGCTGGACGATCTGTCCTATGCGAGGACGATCGTGCGCCACTACAGCGCGAACGGATACGGAGAGGCGAAGCTGCGCGACGAGCTGTACCGCCGCGGCGTCCCGCGGGATCTGTGGGACGAGGCGCTGGAGACCGCGCCCGATCCGCAGGAGAGCATTGCGCAGGTCATTGCCGCGAAGACGAAAGGCGCCGTTCCTGACGAGAAGGAGCGCAAAAGGCTGTCCGATCTGCTGCTGCGGCGAGGCTTTGCGTGGCGCGACGTGCGCGCGGCGCTGTCCGCGCTGGGCGCGGAGATCGAGGAGGATTAGGATATGGGGAAAGATCTGATCAAATTGCCGAACAACAAGCGCGGCTTTCTGACGCTGATCATCATTGAGGCGATCGCCGCGGCATGGGCGCTTTCGGCTGTGCTTTACGCCATTCGGGTCGGACGGACGCGCACGGTGGTCTATGGTTTTATCACGCTGTTTGCCGTGTTCTATATTTTGGGGCGCAGCCTGCGCGCCTTTGCCGGTATTCTGAAGAAAGAGCGTGAAGAAAAGGCGCAGGGAGGGGAGAAACATGAGTAAGGTTGCGTTCATTTCCCTCGGTTGCGCAAAAAACCTCGTCAACACCGAGCAGATGATGGCGCTTTGCCGCGACGCGGGCATCACGCTTGCATCCGCGCCGGAGGGCGCGGATGTGGTCGTCGTCAACACCTGCGGCTTCATTGACTCCGCGAAGGAAGAGGCGATCGACAACATCCTCGCCATGGGCGAGCTGAAGGCGCGCGGGCGGCTCAAAAAGATCCTTGTTACCGGCTGCCTTTCCCAGCGCTATAAGGACGAGATCACCGAGTCCATGCCGGAGGTGGACGGTATCCTCGGTACGGGCAGCTACGGCGAGATCGTCTCCGCCATCGACGAGGTGCTCTCTGATGGGAAGCCGCGCCGCTTCGGCAGCATCCACGCGCCCATTGAGGAGCTGGATCGCGTCGTCACGACGCCGCCGTATACGGCATACTTGCGCATTGCGGAGGGCTGCGACAACCATTGCGCGTTCTGCGTGATTCCGTCGCTGCGCGGCAAGTATCGCAGCCGGAAATGGGAAAACGTGCTCGCCGAAGCGAAGAAGCTGGCGGATTCCGGCGTGAAAGAGATCATCGTTATTGCACAGGACATCACGCGCTATGGCACGGACAATTACGGCAGACGCCGCCTGCCGGAACTGATACACGAGTTATGTAAACTTAACTTCCGCTGGGTGCGGCTGCACTATCTCTACCCGGACGAGTTTGATGACGAGTTGATCGACACCATTGCGACGGAGCCGAAGGTGCTCAAGTACCTCGACATCCCCATCCAGCACTGCAACGACGCCATCCTGCGTGCCATGAACCGCCGTGGTGATAAGGAATACCTGCTCGCTCTGTTTCAGAAGCTGCGCGAGCGCATCCCCGGACTCGTTCTGCGCACCAGCATCATCACTGGCCTTCCTTTCGAGGGCGAGGCGGAGTTCGAGGAGCTGTGCGATTTCCTGCGCGAGGTGCGGATCGAACGCGCCGGCGTGTTTCCGTATTCGCCGGAGGACGGCACACCGGCGGCAAAGATGGAGAACCGCGTGGACGGGGAGGAGGCGCGCCGCCGCGCAGAGCTGCTGGTCGACCTGCAAAGCCGCGTCATGGACGACTACAACGAGTCCAAGCTCGGCGAGACGGTCGAGGTGCTGTGCGAGGGCTATGATCCCGCCTCGATGGGCTATGTCGGGCGCAGCTATGCCGAGTCCATTGACATCGACGGTAAGATTTATTTCTCATCAGAGCGCGATTTGGAGGCGGGCGAATTTGTGAACGTCCGCATCACCGGAACGATGGACGGCGAGTTGACGGGCGAAGCCGTGGAGGAGGAAGCATGACGACTGCAAACAAACTGACGCTTTTGCGTATGGCGCTGATCCCGGTGTTTCTGGGCGTGCTCTACGCCGATTTTACCGGCGCGCGTTGGTGGGCGCTGGGTGTGTTTGTCGCGGCGAGCCTGACGGATTTCCTGGACGGCTATATCGCGCGGCATTACAATCAGATCACTGATTTCGGCAAGTTTATGGATCCGTTGGCGGACAAGGTGCTCGTAATGGCGGCGATGTGCTGGTTTGTCGAGCAGGGGCGGATGCCCGGCTGGGCGCTGGCCATCGTGTTGCTGCGCGAATTTGCCGTGTCCGGGATGCGCCTCGTCGCCGTGGAACAGGGGCGCGTGATCGCCGCCGGCTGGTCGGGCAAGGTCAAGACCGCCGCGACGATGGTGTGCCTGATCCTGATGCTTGCGAGCCCTGCGCCGGGCGTAGGAGACTCCGCGCCGGATTTTATCGCAACGATCAGCAATGTGGTCATCGTCGCCACGACGCTCTACTCCGGCGTTGAGTATTTCATCAAGAACGCAGACGTTTTTAAAAATGCCAAATAAGGACTGCCGTCCAGGCATATCAGCGCCCGACCGGAAGAGCCCGTATCCCTGTATCTGTGAATAAGCCGTAAAGGAGCTTTTGCTATGTATCTTTACAATTCTGCCAGCCATAAGAAGGAAGAATTCGTGCCAAACCACCCCGAGCAGGTCAAAATGTACACCTGCGGCCCGACCGTGTACCACTTTGCGCACATCGGCAATCTGCGCAGCTATATCATGGAGGACGTGCTGGAGAAGTATCTGCGTTTCGTCGGTTACCCGGTCAAGCGCGTCATGAACATCACGGACGTCGGACACCTGTCCAGCGACGCCGACACCGGCGAGGACAAGATGCTCAAGGGCGCGAAGCGTGAGCACAAGAGCGTTATGGAGATCGCGCAGTTCTACACCGACGCGTTCTTTGACGACTGCCGCAAGCTGAATATCAAGCGCCCCGACGTGGTGGAGCCGGCCACCAACTGCATCGACGAGTACATCAAGATCATCACGAAGCTGCTCGACACCGGCTACGCTTACCTTGCCGGCGGCAATGTGTATTTCGATACATCAAAGCTTGCGCGCTACTACGTTTTCAACGACCACAATGAGGAAGACCTCGCCGTCGGCGTCCGTGAGGGCGTTGAGGAGGACACGAACAAGCGCAACAAGAACGACTTCGTGCTTTGGTTCACCAAGTCCAAATTCGAGGATCAGGCGCTCAAATGGGATTCCCCGTGGGGCGTAGGCTATCCGGGCTGGCACATTGAGTGCTCCGGCATCTCAATGAAGCACCTCGGTGAGGACCTCGACATCCACTGCGGCGGCGTGGACAATATGTTCCCCCACCATACCAACGAGATCGCGCAGAGCGAGAGCTATCTCGGTCACAAGTGGACGAATTACTGGGTGCACGTCGCGCACCTCAACACCGCCGACGGCAAGATGTCCAAATCCAAGGGCGAGTTTCTGACGGTCTCTCTGCTGGAGGACAAGGGCTACGATCCCATAGCCTACCGCTTCTTCTGCCTGCAGTCCCACTACCGCAAGAATCTTGTCTTTACGTGGGAGAACCTCGACAACGCGCAGAAGGCGTTCGAGAAACTGATCGCAAAGATCGCAAATCTCAAGCCGGACGACGGCGCGGTGGACGATACTGTTCGGGCGGAGTATCGAGCGAAATTCATCAAGCAGATGGACAACGATATCAATACCCCCAACGGTGTGACGATGATCTACGATATTCTGAAGGCACAGACCAACGACGCAACGAAGCGCGCCATGCTTGGCGACGTCGACAGCGTGCTGAGCCTTGACCTGCTCGAAAAGGCGGACGCGCTGCGCGAGAAGAATGCCAGGGCTGCTGCGACGCAGAGCGCCGCGTTCACGGTTATCGCTGAGGACGGCGAGCCGGACGAGGAGATCGAAACCTTGATCTGCGCCCGCGCCGACGCGAAGAAGGCCAAGAATTTCGCCGAGGCCGACCGCATCCGCGACGAGCTTAAGGCACGGGGCGTCGAACTGACCGACATTCCGAACGGCGCGAAGTGGAAACGCATCTGAAAACAAAAAGAACCGGGAAGCGGACGCTTCCCGATTCTTTTTGCAAATTCTGATGGAAAGAACAGGCGATCAGCTTACCTCCGTGTGGTCGCAGATCTCCTTGATTTTCGCCTGCAATGCCTTGAAGTCGTCAAACGCCTCCGGCCGCCTGCGCGGATCGCGCAGCAGCGCCGCGGGGTGGTAGACCGCCATCATCTGCACGCCGGCGCGCTCGAACCACTGGCCGTGCTCGCGGGTGATCTTGAAGTCTTCCTTGATGATTTTCATTGCCGCGATGCGGCCGAGGCAGACTATGATCTTCGGACGCAGCAGCGCCGCCTGACGGCGCAGCCAGCCGATGCAGGCGTCCTGCTCCACGCCCAGCGGGTCGCGGTTCTGCGGCGGGCGGCACTTGACGATGTTTGCGATATAGACGTTTTCCCGCTTTAGACCGATGATGGCGAGCATATCGTCCAGCAGCTTGCCCGCGCGGCCGACAAAGGGTTCGCCCTGCTCGTCCTCGTTCGCGCCGGGGCCTTCGCCGATGAACAGCACCTCAGCATTCCGGCTGCCCACGCCGAATACCACATTTTTCCGCGTCTCCCATAGGGAGCATTCACGGCAGTTCTGACACTCTTTTTCCAGTTCTTCCCAACGATCCGACATGGCGACCTCCTCACATGTGCTTTTCAATCCACGCCAGAATGTCGGCATAGACCTGATCTTTTTCCTTCTCGTTCAGGATCTCGTGGCGCAGCCCCGGATAGAGCTTCAGCTCCACGTCCTTCACGCCGGCCTTTCGGAAGCTGTCATACGCCTTCCGTACGCCCTTGCCGAGGTCGCCGACGGGATCCATCGCGCCGGAGATGAACAGGATCGGCGTGCCCATGTCCATCTTTACGACGTTCGACTGTTTGCAGATGAAGCCGATGCCGCCCAGCATGTCGAGGAACAGCCCCACCGTCGCGTCGCCGCCGCAAAACGGGTCGGCAATGTAGCGGTCAACGTTCTCCGCGTTGACGCTGAGCCAGTCGTAGTTGGTGCGCTTCGGCTCAAATGGCTTATTGTACGCGCCGAAGGCAAGACCGCCTATCGTCTCGTTGAACTTGTCGAAGCCGTGCTTTTTGCCGACGACGGTTGCCGCCAACCTTCCGCCTGCGACCATCGCCGCGTTCTGCTGGCCGGTGCCCATGATGATCGCGCCCTTTACCGTGCCGGGATAGCGGATGAGGTAGGTGCGCGCGAGAAACGAACCCATCGAGTGGCCCATCAGGAAATACGGCAGATCGGGATGTGACTTGCCTGTGAGCCTGCGCAGTTCAAACATATCATCCACGACGTGCGTCCAGCCGTCCTTCTCGCCGAAGTACAGCGGCGCGGCGTCCTCGGCGACGCTGAGGCCGTGTCCGATGTGGTCGTTTGCGACGACGACAAAGCCTTTGTCGCACAGGTGTTCCGCAAACGGCGCATAGCGCAGCGCATACTCGGCTACGCCGTGCGCGATTTGAAGCACGCCGATCGGGGAAACATCCGGCGTCCACTCGACGGCATGAATGGAGGTCTTGCCGTCAGAAGAGGGAAAATAAAATTCCTTGCAATTTGCCATAGTCAACGCAGCCTCCCTGTGCTATAATCATTTCATAGCCAAAGTATAACATACTTCTCGCAAATGAACAGGGGGAACCGATGAAAAAATACATTCTCGCCCTCGATCAGGGAACGACCAGTTCCCGCGCCATCGTGTTCGACAAGGCGGGAGAGATCGTCGGCAAGGCGCAGCGCGACTTTACGCAGATCTATCCCAAGCCCGGCTGGGTCGAGCATGATCCGCTGGAGATCTGGAGCACGCAGCGCATGGTCGCGGCGCAGGCGCTGCGAGGAGCCTGCCCTGCGGAGGAGATCGCGGGCATTGGTATCACGAACCAGCGCGAGACGACCATCGTTTGGGAGAGGGCGACGGGTAAGCCCATCCACAATGCCATCGTCTGGCAGTGCCGCCGCACGGCGGACATCTGCGATGCGCTGGTGCGCGAGCATCACGGCGTCAACGAGTTGGTGGCGGAGAAGACGGGGCTGCTGATCGACGCCTATTTTTCCGGCACAAAGCTCAAGTGGCTGCTGGACAATGTTCCCGGCGCGCGGGAGAGAGCGGAGCGCGGCGAGCTGCTGTTCGGCACGGTCGAAACGTGGCTCATCTGGAAGCTGACCGGCGGCAGGGCGCACGTGACAGATTACTCCAACGCATCACGCACGATGCTGTTCAATATCCACACGCTGAAGTGGGATGAGGAGTTGTGCCGGCTGCTGAATATCCCTATGTCCATTTTGCCAACTCCGGTGAGTAACTCGGAGGTCTACGGTACGGTCGCCGATGGGATCGAGGGCCTGGAAGACCTCGCGGGAGTGCCGGTCTGCGGCGCGGCGGGCGACCAGCAGGCGGCGCTGTTCGGGCAGGGGTGCTTCGAGCGCGGACAGGCGAAGAACACCTATGGCACGGGTTGCTTTACGCTGATGAATGTCGGCGCAAGGCCGGTGCGTTCGCGTGCGGGACTTGTTACATCCGTCGCGTGGAACGTGAACGGGGAGACGACCTACGCGCTGGAGGGCAGCGTATTCAACGCGGGAAGCGCCATCCAGTGGCTGCGCGACGAGATGCGTATCATCGACAGCGCTCCGGAATGTGACCGCCTCGCCGAGAGCGTTCCGGACACAGGCGGCGTATATCTGGTGCCGGCGTTCACCGGCCTCGGCGCGCCGTACTGGGATATGTACGCCCGCGGCTGCGTGGTGGGCATGACGCGCGGTACGTCCCGAGCCCATTTTGCGCGCGCGGTGCTGGAGTCCATCGCCTATCAGGTCACTGATCTGATGACCGCCATGCGGCAAGACGCGGGCTGTGAAATCAGCGTACTGCGCGTGGACGGCGGTGCCAGCGTCAGCGACGTCATGATGCAGTTTCAGGCCGATCTGCTCCGTATCCCCGTAGACCGTCCCGCAATGGTTGAGACGACGGCGTTCGGCGCGGCGGCGCTGGCGGGGCTCGCCGCAGGGCTTTGGGAGAACATGGACGAGGTGCGCGCGGCACGCGTGAGCGCGAGAGTGTTTACGCCGCAGCGGGAGCAGTACGAATGCGAGGAGATCTACCGCGGCTGGAAGCGCGCAGTCAACTGCGCCTGCGGCTGGGTCGAAAAATAAAAAAGCACAGACTGAATAGATTTTGAAAGGAGCAACAGACATGGCAAATCTGGAGGAACTCAAGCGCAAGGCACAGGAGACCGCTTACGCGGCGGCGGAGAAGGCACAGGAAGCTGCGGCCGTCGCCGGTGAAAAGGCGGGCGTGATCAAGGACGTTGCAAAGACCAACGTCTCGCTCGTGACGGAGAAACGCAATCTGGAGAAGTGCTATCAGGCGCTTGGCGAATGGTACGCCGTCCAGTTCGGCGACGAGGCGCCGGAGGGCGCGGCGGATCTGCTCAAGGCGATCCGTGACTCCCAGGCGAAGCTGGAGGAGCTGAAGACGCGCAAGAGCGAGCAGGATATGTCCGCGCGCGAGCTGTTGGACAGGGGCATGGGATTCTTCTCTGAGAAGGCGGAGGCGATTGCCGCGCTCGCCAAGAAGCCCTCGAATGGTACGAACGCGCAGGATCTGGTCGCGGAAGGCGTCGAGGCGTTCGCTGAGAAGGCGGAGGAACTCGCCGGGGAAGCCGCGGAGCCTGCGGACATCGCATCGGTGCATGAGACGGTCGAAGAGGGCGTCGAAGCGGCGGCGGACCTGATGAGCGGAGACAAAAAGGAAGAATAAGTGAAAAAAGCGTGAAAAGCGGAAAAAATCTCTTGCAATCCTGAACATAATATGCTATCATACCCCTCGCGATTGAAAAATGCGAGGGGTATTCTCTTGCGTGACGAGATAACGGAGGTAAGAAGCTCATGTATATGGCAGTTGTGATTTTGCAGGTTCTGTGCGGCTTGTTCGTCATTGGTATCGTGCTGTTCCAGTCCGGTAAGTCTGCCGGCTTGTCCGGCGCCATCGGCGGCGTTGCGGACAGCTTCATGTCCAAGAACAAGTCCAAGTCGCTCGATGCGAAGCTTGCGCGTGCGACCAAGTGGGTCGGTGCGGCGTTCATCGCGCTGACGCTCGTTTTGAATATGCTGTAAGAATCCATGAAGCGGCGGGTCGAAAGACCCGCTGTTTTTTTGCCCTTGCATTTGAAAAACTCTTGTGCTATTGTTCTTTTGTTTTAATAGGTAGGGAGGGGTCAAATTGACGGTCGAGACCATTACAAGCCGCCATAACACGCTGCTGACGCATCTGCGCAAACTGGCGTCCTCCCGCGCATACCGCGATGAGTGCGGGGAATATCTCGGCGACGGCGTGAAGCTGCTGGATGAGGCGATCCGCTGGAACGCGCCGCTCAGAACCGTGGTCGTAACCGAGAACGTCGAACTGCCCGACCTGCCGGAGGATGTCCGAGCCGTGCGCGTCGGCGGCGAGCTGATGCGTTCCGTCAGCCCGGCGGAAACGCCGCAGGGAGCGCTGTTTACTGCGCGGATGGAGCGTTCCCCCCTGCCGGAGAGACTGGATGGGGAGCGCTATCTGGTGCTTGATGGGGTACAGGATCCCGGAAACGTCGGCACCATCCTTCGTACTGCGGATGCGTTCGACTGCGATGGCGTGCTTTTGGTGAACGCTTGCGCCGACCTTTACAATCCAAAGACCGTGCGCGCGACGATGGGCGCCATTTTTCGCCAACGCGTATGGACGTGCGCAGCGGATGAGCTCGCCTCCGTGCTCCGGCGGAGCGATATCCGGCTCTTTGGCGCTGCGCTGCGCGGCGATACCGTGCCGCTGCCTGACGCCGACCTTGACCGTGCCGCTGTTGCCATCGGCAGCGAAGGCAGAGGGCTGAGCGCGAGGCTGCTGGAGCTCTGCGACCAGACCGTCAGGATCCCCATGAGCCCGCGCTGCGAGTCGCTCAACGCGGCGGCTGCGGCGACGGTCATGCTGTGGGAGATGTACCAAGATCGAGGAAAGAATTGAGGAATCAGACATGGCGGGAACCAAATACTGGGTCTGGCTGAGCGAGAAAAAGAGCGTTTCCAATCGTGTCAAGCTGCAGCTGCTAGAGCATTTCGGTACGCCTGAAAACGTCTATTATGCCGACGCGGAGGATTACCTCCAGGTCGAGGGCATGACGCCGAAGCAGGCGGCTCAGCTCGCGGACAAAAGCACCGCGGCGGCAGACCATATCCTCGGCGAATGCGAGCGCCACGGCGCGCGGATCCTGACGATGCAGGATGCGGACTATCCCGTGCGGCTGCGCAATATCTACGAGCCGCCATGCCTGCTGTATGTCAAGGGCACGCTGCCCCTCATTGACGAGGAAGCGGCGATCGCGATGGTCGGAACCCGCAAGGCGACGCCCTATGGCATTGAGACGGCTGAGGAACTGGCCTACGCTATGGCGAAGCAGGGCGCGCTGATCGTCTCCGGCGGCGCGTACGGGATCGATTCCGCCGCGCATCGAGGCGCGCTTCGCGCGGGCGCGAAAACGGTCGCGCTGCTCGGCTGTGGGCTGGATGTGGTCTACCCCGCAGGGAACGAATGGCTTTACCGGGATATCATTGCATCGGGCGCGCTGATGACGGAATATCCGCCCGGCACACCGGCGGTTGGAAGCCACTTTCCTGTTCGCAACCGCATCATCAGCGGATTGTGCCTCGCCACCGTGATCGTAGAGGCGCCCGAGGGACGCAGCGGCGCGCTGATTACGGCACAGACAGCGTTGGAGCAGGGGCGCGATGTGTTTGCCGTGCCCGGACCGATCAAGGCGCCGATGAGCCGCGGCTGCAACCGCCTGATTGCTGACGGCGCGGCGGCGTTGGTGGCGGATACCTCGGACATTCTTTGGGAGTATGAGGCGCGCTATCCGCATAAACTTCACTGCGGGCGAGTGGAAATGCCGCAGACGCTGGGGTATCAGGCGCGGCAGGAAGCCGCTGCGGCAAAGGAGAACAAGGACGAGCCGACGAAACTGCCGACGCTGGATATCCGCGCGGGACAAATGACGCTGACGGACGATCAAATGCATATCGTGAAGGCGCTCAAGGGCGGTGAGATGCAGGTGGATGATCTGATCGAAACCGTCGAACTGCCGACGCGACGGGTGCTTTCTGCGCTGACCGTGCTGCAGATCGAGGGATATGTCATTGAGAGCGGCGGCAAGCGTTTTTCCCTGTGCGTAGAATTGATAGAGGAGTAATACCACTATGGCAAAGAAGAATCTGGTCATTGTCGAATCACCGGCAAAGGCAAAGACCATCGGAAAATATCTGGGCAAGGACTATACCGTCACCGCGAGCATGGGCCATCTGCGCGATCTGCCCAAGAGCAAGCTCGGCGTGGACATTGAGAACGATTTTGAGCCGGATTACAAGCCCATCAAGGGTAAGGAAGCGCTGATCAAGGAGCTGAAAAAGTCTGCGAAAGAGAGCGACACCGTCTATCTCGCAACCGACCCGGATCGCGAGGGCGAGGCAATCTCCTGGCATCTCAAGGCTCTGCTTGATCTGGACGACGAGAAAGCAAAGCGCGTGACCTTCAACGAGATCACGAAGAAGGTCGTCAGCGAGAGCATTCAGGAGCCTCGCGCCATCGACCAGGATCTGGTGGACGCGCAGCAGGCGCGGCGTATCCTGGACCGTATCGTGGGCTACCAGCTTTCGCCGCTGCTGTGGAAGAAGGTGCGCCCCGGCCTGTCTGCGGGGCGCGTGCAATCCGTCGCCGTGCGTATGGTGGACGACCGCGAGAAGGAGATCGAGGCGTTTCGGCCGGAGGAATATTGGACGCTGGACGCGCTGCTGCGCGATGAGCCGAAGAGCAGGCCTTTCTCGGCACGCTACTACGGCAGGAACGGTAAGAAGGCTGAGCCGGGCTCGCAGGAGGCGGTCAACGCTATCATCGAGGATACGAAGGACGCGGCCTTTGCGGTCAAATCCATCAAGCGCGCGGACAAGCAGCGTTCCCCTTCGCCGCCGTTTACGACCTCGACACTCCAGCAGGAGGCTTCCCGCAAGCTGAATATGACCCCGCGCCGCACCATGGCGATCGCGCAGCAGCTCTATGAGGGCGTTGACATCGAGGGCGAGGGCACCGTGGGCCTTATCACATATATGCGTACCGACTCGCTGCGCATCTCGGAGGAGGCGCTCGCCGCCGCCAAGACCTTTATCCTCGGCCGTTACGGCCAGGAGTATTATCCGCATACCACGCGCCGTTTCCGTTCGAAAGCGGGCGCGCAGGACGCGCATGAGGCGATCCGTCCATCCCTTGTCGAGCTGACGCCGGAGCGCATCAAGGGAGACCTGACCGGCGAGCAGTACCGCCTGTACCGTTTGATCTGGAGCCGCTTCCTTGCCAGCCAGATGGCAAACGCCGTCTACGACAGCGTCAGCGTTGAGATCGAAGCGAACGGTTATGACTTCCACGCCAGCGCCAGCGACCTCAAGTTCGCGGGTTACACGGCGCTCTATGAAGAATCGCATGACGAGGATAAGGACGAGAAGGCGACAAAGCTCCCGCCCCTCGCGGAAGGGCAGGTTCTTGCGCTCGACAGCTTTACTCCGGAGCAGCACTTTACCCAGCCGCCTGCGCGCTACACGGATGCGACGCTTATCCGGGCAATGGAGCAGAACGGCATCGGACGTCCGTCTACCTATGCGCCGACGGTCTCCACGATCCTTGCCCATGAGTATGTTGTCAAGGAGGGCAAGTACCTTCGCCCGACGCCGCTCGGATCGGTGGTGACGGAGCTGATGAAGCAGAAGTTCCCCGACATCGTGGATACGAAGTTTACCGCCCGCATGGAGGAGACGCTGGACACCGTCGAAGAGGGAAAGAAAGCGTGGAAGGAGATCCTGCGCGACTTTTACGGCGCTTTCTCTGACGAGTTCAAACAGGCGGAAGCGGATCTGGAAGGCCAGCATCTCAAGGTGCCCGACGAGGTCAGTGAGGAGAAGTGTGACGTCTGCGGACGCAATATGGTCGTCAAATCCGGCAGATTCGGACGCTTCCTCGCCTGCCCGGGCTATCCGGAGTGCACCTTTACCAAGCCTTTGGTCATAGAGATGCCTGGACGCTGCCCCAAATGCGGCGGACGTATCATGAAACGCACCGGCATCAGCAAGAAGACCAACAAGCAGTATACCTATTACGTCTGCGAACACCGCGGCAGCCGTGATGAGAGCAGTGCGTGCGACTTTACGACCTTCGACGTGCCGGTCAAGGATGATTGCCCAAGCTGCGGTCAGACGATGTTCAAGAAGTCCGGCAAAGGCTTCAAGCGCCCTTACTGTATCAATCCTGCCTGTGAGCGCTTTGTGCCGGAGGAAAAACGCGGCTACACGAAGAAGACCGCAACAGATGCCGTGGAAGCGTCGGCGGAGAAGAAGCCTGCCACAAGGAAAACGGCGGATAAAAAAACAACCACAAAAAAGACAACGATGAAGAAGACGACAAAATGAATGAAGTGACCGTCATCGGCGCGGGATTGGCCGGCAGCGAATGCGTCTGGCAGCTCGCGCGGCGCGGCGTCCGTGTGACACTGTGCGAAATGAAACCGAATAAACGCACACCCGCGCACCATACAAACGATTTTGCGGAGCTGGTATGCTCCAACTCCCTGCGCTCCGACCAGCTTGAAAACGCTGTGGGGCTGCTCAAGGAGGAGATGCGCCGCCTCGGCTCACTGATCCTCTCCTGCGCGGACGAAACGCGCGTGGAGGCGGGCGGTGCGCTGGCGGTGGATCGCCACGGTTTTGCGCGTCTCGTCACCGAGCGTATCCGCAGTCACCCCAACATCACCGTCGTGGACGGCGAGATCACTGAGATCCCTGAGGACGGAACGGTCGTCGTCGCCACAGGGCCGCTGACCAGCGACGCACTGGCGGACGCCATTGCGCGCAAGATCGGCGGGGACGCCAACACGCTGCATTTCTTCGACGCCGCCGCGCCGCTCGTGACCTTTGAGAGTGTGGATATGGATCGCGCGTGGTTTGCCTCGCGCTACGACCGCGGCACGGCGGATTACATCAACTGCGCGATGACCGAAGAGGAGTATCAGGCGTTTTGGGAGGCGCTGACGACGGCGGAGGAAGCGCCGGTGCACGGTTTTGAGGACAAGAATGTGTTCGAGGGCTGTATGCCCGTCGAGGTCATGGCGCGCCGCGGCCGAGACACGCTTTGCTACGGCCCGCTCAAGCCGCGCGGTCTCAAGGATCCGAAAACCGGACGCGAGCCCTTCGCGGTGGTGCAGCTGCGCCGCGACAATCAGGAGGGCAGCGTCTACAACCTCGTCGGCTTCCAGACACATCTGCGCTTCCCGGAGCAGAAGCGCGTCTTTTCGATGATCCCCGCGCTGCACGACGCGGAGTTTGTGCGCTACGGCGTGATGCACCGCAACACCTACCTGGATTCCCCGCGTATGCTCGACCGTTACTACCGCCTCATCGCCGACCCGCGGATCGCGTTCGCCGGGCAGATGACCGGCGTGGAGGGCTACGTTGAGTCCTCGGCATCCGGCTTTCTGGTCGGTGTGGAGCTGGCGCGCCGCCTCGAAGGCAAGGCGCCTGTCAATTTCCCGCAGGAGACCGCCATCGGCGCGCTGGGGCTTTATATTTCCAATCAGGGCGTGGCGGATTTCCAGCCGATGAATATCAACTTTGGCATCATTCCGCCGCTGGGCTACCGCGTTAAGGGCAAGCGCAACAAGAACGCGGAGCTGTCAAAGCGTTCGCTGGAGATCATTGACGCTTTGCGTGATGAAGTCATGAGCGACATAGAGAAGTAAGGAGAACCGCTATGAGAATAGCCATCGACGTCATGGGCGGCGATTTTGCCCCCGTCGCGCCCGTCAGGGGCGCGCTGCTCGCGCGGGAGCGCTATCCCGAGGCGGAGCTTGTCCTGGTCGGGCGCGAGGAGACGATCCGCAACGCGCTGCGGGAGGCGGGCAAGACGGAGCTGCCTGCCGGCGTCACGATCCGCGGGGCGACGGAGGTCGTCGAGATCGCGGACGATCCCGCGACGGCATTCAAGAAAAAGCCGGATTCCTCTCTGACGGTCGGACTCAAGATGGTAAGGGACGGCGAGGCGGACGGATTCGTCTCCGCCGGCAGCACCGGCGCGCTGCTCGCGGGCGCGACGCTGGTGGTCAAGCGCATCCGCGGCCTGCGCCGCGCGGCGCTGGCGCCGACGATCCCGACTGCGACGGGCCGCGCCGTGCTGCTGGACTGCGGCGCGAATGCGGAGTGTACGGTGGAGTACCTGCTGCAATTCGCCTATCTTGGCAGCTACTACGCAGCCAAGGTGCTCGGCGTGGACAAGCCCCGCGTGGGGCTGCTCAACATCGGCGCTGAGGAAGAGAAGGGCGATACGCTGCGCCGCGAGACGTACCAGAAGCTCAAGGAGGCGGGCGAACGCGGCGATCTCAACTTTGTCGGCAATGTTGAGGCGAAAGAGGCCATGCTGGGCCAGTGTGATGTCATCGTTGCGGACGGTTTTTCCGGCAACATCATGCTCAAGAGCATTGAGGGCGCGGGCAAGATGCTCGGCGGTCTGCTCAAGGAAATGCTGATGAAGAACGCGGGCACCAAGGTCGCAGCCCTGCTGCTGCGCGGCGAATTGAAGGAATTCAAACGCACACTCGACCCCAACGAGGTCGGCGGAACGGCGCTGCTGGGCATCTCCAAGCCTGTTGTCAAGGCGCACGGGTCGTCCAACGAGCTTGCGTTCTGCAACGCGATCCGTCAGGCGATCGACGTCGCGCAGAGCGGCATCGCCGATGACATCGCGCGGGACATTGATAAGATGCGTCTGGACAGAGCGTGAAAAATGGCTTTTTACCCCATTAGCACTTGACACCGCATATGCCGCGGTGTACCATACCGTTACATTATATTTGCCCAATGGAGGAGAGGCTATGACCCCGGAAGAGATTTTCAAGAAGATGCAGACTCTGATCGCGGAACAGTTTGCGCTGGACGAAGACGAGATTACGATGACGAGCTCGTTTGTGGACGACATCGGCGCGGATTCCGTCGATCTGGTGGAGCTTGTGATGGCGATGGAAGAGGAGTTTGAACTCGATGAGATTGAGGAAGACGAGCTTGCGCAGCTCAAGACGGTCGGCGACTGCGTCAGATACCTGAACCGCAAGCTCAACTGATAAAACGGACGCCCCGTGCCGCTGCGGGGCGTTTCTGTGTGAAAAGAGGAAAACGGACATGCAATCTTTGGAAAAGGCGCTGGGTTATTCCTTCCGGAACCCCGCGCTGCTGCGCGAGGCGCTGCGCCACAGCTCCTATGCAAACGAGCACCACGGCGCGGAAGCGGTCAGCAACGAGCGCCTGGAGTTTCTGGGCGACAGCGTGCTCGGCTTCGTGACGGCGGAATATCTGTTTGCAGAGCATCCTGACGCGCCGGAGGGAGAGCTGACGCGCATCCGCGCGCGGTTGGTGTGCGAGGAGAGCCTTTATGAGGCGGCACACCGTATCGGACTGGGCGAGCATCTCTGCCTCGGCAAGGGCGAGGAAACCGGCGGCGGACGCGAGCGCCCGTCGATTCTGGCAGACGCCACCGAAGCGCTCATCGCCGCTGTTTATCTGGATGGCGGTATCGCTGCGGCGAGCGCGCTGATCCACCGACTGCTGCTTGACGGCTCGAACGAGGCTCGCACTGTGGAGCGCCGACGGGACTATAAGACCGCCTTGCAGGAGTATGTGCAGCGTACGCCGAATCAGACGCTTCGCTACCTTCTGACGGGCGAAGATGGACCGGATCACGCCAAGGTCTTTACCATCACCGTGCTGCTCAACGAAAAAGTCATCGGAGAAGGCAGCGGACGCAGCAAAAAAGAGGCGGAACAGATGGCGGCAAAGGACGCGCTGGGGCGCATGAACGCGAATGGAGAAGGCGGCTTATAATAGCCGCCTCATCTTTTGAAAAAAATGAATCATTTCCGCAAAAAAAGCTTGACCTTTCGAGAGGGCGTGTGGTATAGTACCACTTACCTGTGAAAGAGGGCTTTCTTTTTGTGCGCATTTTTCGCTTTTCATGCGCACGGGAAACGACTCTTCAATCCAAACAGGGAGGCAGTCTAAAGAGGAGGTGCCGTTATGCGCGTGAAAATCACTCTGAGATGCAATGAGTGCAAGCAGAGAAACTACAACACGATCAAGAACAAGAAGAACACCCCGGACAAGCTGGAGCTGAACAAGTATTGTCCCTTCTGCAGGAAGCACACCGTTCACACCGAAACGAAGTAAGCGAAAGGTCGTAGAAACATGGCAGAAGAAAAGAAGGAAAAGAAGGACCGCGGCAAGTGGTTCCGTGAAATGAAAAGCGAACTGAAGAAGGTCGTCTGGCCCGCGCCCAAGAAGACGATGAAGGATACCGGCACTGTGCTGCTGTTCTCGCTCATCGTAGGCGCCTGCATCTGGATCTTCGATTATGCCGCCGTGTCGGCAGTGCATCTGCTGATCGGCCTCGCGGGCTGAGAAAGGGTTTGTCATGGCTGAGAGCGCAAAATGGTATGTCGCCCATACCTACTCCGGTTATGAGAACGCTGTCAAGACTGCAATCGAGAAGTTCGTCGCCAACCGCCATCTTGAGGATATGATCCTGGATATCCAGATCCCGATGGAGACGGTCACTGAGATCACCGAATCCGGCGAGACGAAGCAGATCGAGCGCAAGGTCTTCCCGGGCTATGTGCTTGTGAAGATGATCATGACGGACAGCACCTGGCATCTGATCCGCAACATCCGCGGCGTGACCGGCTTCGTCGGTTCCGCCAACAACGCCATCCCCCTCACCGAGGAGGAGGTGCAGGCCCTCGGTATGGAGAAGCACGAAATCGTCGTGCTCTACAAGGTCGGCGATCAGGTCAAGATCACCGACGGGCCGCTCGCGACGTTCATCGGAACGGTCGACGAGATCGACGCCGAGAAAAACAAGGTCTGCGTCGTCGTGTCCATGTTCGGACGCGAAACGCCGGTCGAGCTGGAACTCGATCAGGTGGAGGTCGTAGACCAGTAACCCCAGCGTATATCGCTGAATGCGATGAGCCGCTCCGGCGGCAAAGTGGGAGAGGCACGCCATGCCGCGCCTCGCTCGTTACCACATCTATAAAAGGAGGTGCCAGTCATGGCACAGAAAGTCACCGGTTACGTTAAGCTGCAGATCCCTGCAGGCAAAGCAACTCCCGCGCCCCCTGTCGGCCCCGCGCTTGGTCAGCACGGCGTCAACATCGCGGCTTTCACGAAGGAATTCAACGAGCGCACGAAGAATGACATGGGTCTGATCATCCCCGTCGTCATCACCGTGTACGCTGACCGTTCCTTCAGCTTCATCACCAAGACTCCCCCCGCGGCAGTCCTCATCAAGAAGGAATGCAACATCGACAAGGCTTCCGGCGTTCCCAACAAGGAAAAGGTCGCCAAGATCTCCAAGGCGTCCATCCAGAAGATCGCCGAGCTCAAGATGCGCGACCTCAACGCCGGCAGTCTCGAAGCGGCGATGAGCATGATCGCGGGCACCGCGCGCTCCATGGGCGTCGTGGTGGAAGACTGAGAGGGGAGGCAGCAATAATGTTTAGAGGTAAGAAGTATCAGGACGCTGCGAAGCAGATCGACAGAAGCGCCCAGTATGAGCCGGTCGAGGGCTTCGGCCTGATTTGCAAGACCGCTTCCGCCAAATTTGATGAGACCGTTGAGCTGCATGTCAAGCTCGGCGTCGACTCCCGTCACGCCGACCAGCAGGTTCGCGGCGCCATCGTTCTCCCGAACGGCACGGGCAAGACCGCCCGCGTTCTCGTTTTCGCCAAGGGCGACAAGGCGGACGCCGCCCGCGCCGCCGGCGCGGACTTCGTCGGCGAGATGGATATGGTCGAGAAGATCCAGAAAGAAAACTGGTTTGATTTCGATGTCGTCATCGCCTCTCCCGATATGATGGGCGTTGTCGGTCGTCTGGGCCGTCTGCTCGGCCCGAAGGGCCTTATGCCGTCCCCCAAGGCGGGCACCGTGACGCCGGACGTCGCCAAGGCTGTCCAGGAGTCCAAGGCCGGTAAGGTCGAGTATCGTCTCGACAAGACCAACATCATCCACTGCCCGATCGGCAAGGTCTCCTTCGGCCCCGAAAAGCTGAACGAGAACTTCGAGGCGCTCATGGGCGCGATCATCAAGGCCAAGCCCGCCGCTGCCAAGGGTCAGTATATCAAGTCCTGCGTCGCCGCGTCCACCATGGGCCCCGGCGTCAAGATGGCGACCGCGAAGCTTTAAGCAGCGGTAAAATTGATATTTGTGCTTGACAAGACTGCCGGGCATGAATATAATACACGATGCGTTCCAAAGACAGCAGGTGCGGCTTGCCGCGTAAGTCCTGCCGAGGATGGCAAGTTTAATTGCTTTGAACCGTCCTCATGTCATGCGGCGTGAGGACGGTTTTTCTTGACGAACGCACCCCAAAATCCAACGGAGGTGAAACCAAGTATGCCTAACGCAAAAGTCCTGTCCGAGAAGCAGGCAATCGTGGAAGGCCTGAGCGAAAAGCTCAAGGGCGCCGCGGCTGGCGTCATCGTCGATTACAAGGGCATCACCGTGGCTGAGGACACCGAGCTCCGTAAGGCCTGCCGTGAGAACGAGGTCGAGTATGCTGTTATCAAGAACACCATGCTCCGCCGCGCGTTCAACAACGTCGGTCTTGAGGCGCTGGACGACCAGCTCAACGGCACTACGTCCCTCGCAATCGCGAGCGATCCCGTGGCTCCCGCCCGCGTTATTGCCGACTTCGCCAAGAAGCTGAACGGTAAGTTCGAGATCAAGGGCGGATTCATGGAGGGTAAGGTCGTCGATATGGCCACCATCAACTCCCTCGCTTCGATCCCGCCGCTGCCCATCCTGCAGGCGCAGGTGCTTGGCACGATGCTCGCGCCCATTACGGGCCTGGCCGTCGTTCTGAAGCAGATCGCCGAAAAGCAGGGCGCTCCCGCCGAGGAAGCCGCTGCTGAAGCCCCCGCCGCCGAATAAGCGGCGCAACATCAACACAAAACAAATTCTTATCAGGAGGAACTTTAACATGTCTGAGAAAGTGACTGCTATGATCGAAGAGATCAAGGCTCTGACCGTTCTGGAGCTCTCTGAGCTCGTTCACGCCCTCGAGGAGGAGTTCGGCGTTTCCGCTGCCGCGATGGCCGCTCCCGCTGCTGCCGCTGCTCCCGCTGCGGAGGAGAAGACCGACTTTGACGTCGTCCTCGCCAGCTTTGACGCTGCTGCGAAGATCAAGGTCATCAAGGTCGTCCGCGAGATCACCGGCCTGGGCCTCGCCGAGGCGAAGGCGTTCGTTGAGGGTGCTCCCAAGACCCTGAAGGAAGGCGCGTCCAAGGACGAGGCCGAGGAGCTCAAGAAGAAGGTCGAAGAGGCCGGCGGCAAGGTCGAGCTCAAGTAATTTTCCCGAACAAAAAGAAAGACGCCTTTATGGCGTCTTTCTTTTTGTGTGATACGTCATTCTGCGCGAATCGCTCGCAGTTGTTCCGCGTTTTCTTCACTGAGTATATCGCTGATCGCGATCTTGCGGAGAATGTTCTTCATCGTCTGATCCAGCATCGTGTCCTCGCGGTAATCGGCGGGGAAGATGAAGTCCACCCGTCCGTCCGCAAGCAACCCCTCTACACCAGCGCGATTGCTGTCCTGATAGACGGCAACTGCCTGACCACCGTAGGCGCGCATCATCTTCATGCAGGGGACGTCGGAGAGTCCATCACCGACGTAAATCATGTTGGTAAACGGGATACGTTTGCTGTCATCGGGCATGGAAGCGTTGAGATCACGGTCGTTCGCAACGTCGAGGATCCCTTTGTTGATGCGATAGACGAACTGGGTTTTGTTTGTGAAGTTAACATCCAGCTTGGGCCACATGGCGAGCCCGTCCGCACCGTAAAGAAACTCGCAGGCATAAATCTCCCGAAATTCATGCGCAATGCCGCTTCCTTCGATGATTTCCTTGAGACCGGAGGAAAGCACGTAATGCTCTACCGCAACGCCCAGATCCTCACCGAAGGCGTTGATGCGGGAGAACCAGCCCTTGACGCCGGGGAAAAGCTGGATCGCATTGCCGCATCTGACCAGGTAGTCGCGATCCAGACGGACGCCCTTTTTGCGGCACTCGTCGATCATCGTATACATATATGCAAGCAGGCCATCCATGTGATTGCTCCAGCCGAAGGCGTTGGCAATGCCCCAGAATTCCTTGGGCGTATAGCCCAAACTGGGGATAAAGGCGTAATCCTGCATATCTGTGGTACAAAGCGTCTTATCAAAATCGTAAAGAAACGCTATGATGGGCTTCTTTTTCATAAAACTACCTCGATTAAGGGAAAAGCGGCGCTTGTGCGCCGCTTTTTACATCAATCCTCTTCGCCGTTGTAGTTGCGGCCAAACTTCAGATCTGCCAGCTTGATCGGACGGGTGGCGTCGTCCGAAAAGGGATCCTTCTCCGCAGTTACGGGCTTGTCGCCCTTAACTGTGGGAAACATGATCGTTGCATCCAGATCGGATGCGGGAACCCTGGACTTGACGGGAGTGAAGACCGTTGTCGCAGCCTCCGCCTCATGCTCGCGTTCATAGGAAGCTACGATCTGCTCGCCCAAAGCGGCAACGTCCGCCACAGTCGTGGACGCTGCATTCGCTTCATGAGAGCTTTTCTCTACTTCTTCCGGCGTCATATCGGGCAGCGCATCCAACTGCCGCAACTGATATTCGCAGATGGCGCGGGTCTGATCGGAAAACGCTTTCGTCTGCGCCTTGATCGCGTTGAGGCGCTTCTGCTCAGCGATGATCTCGTCATGCAATGCGCCGATTTTGGCGCGTGCCTCCATCTCCGCGTCGGCGAGCAATGTCTCCTTCTTTTCCTCCGCCTCGGATACCATGTTGCTTGCCATATTCTGCGCGGCAAGCAAGGCCTTGCGCATGGAATCCTCTGTAGCGCGATACTCCTCAACCTTATCAACAAGAACCTTCATTTTGGCCTTGAGCGCGGTGTTTTCTTTGTAAAGCGCCGTGTAGTCGTCGGTCAATTCGTCAAGGAACTCGTCCACCATGGCCATATTATAGCCGCCAAATGCGGACTTGGCAAATGCGTGATCTGCAACTTCCTGCGGTGTCAGCATAGTGAACCTCCCTTACAGATCAAAGATAAAGACCGCTGCTCTCCAGCTCGTCGATCAGGTCGCCCATAATATCGACGTGGTAGGGCGTAATGATGTAGGTGTTGGCGGCGACCTTCTTGATCTTGCCCTCACCGGCATAAGCCACACCGGAAAGGAAGTCGACCAGACGACGGGCGACGTCCTTGTTCGTCGATTCCAAATTGATGACGACGGTGCGCTTTTCTTTGAGATGATCGGCGATTTCCGAAGCATTTTCAAAACGCTCTGGTTTGACCAGAACGACCTTCAACTGCGTCGTCGCATGAATGTTGACCACCTTGTTGCGGCGATCCTCCTCACGGGTGCGAGCCGTGGAACCGGAACCACCCCGATCAGCAAAGGCAGCGCTGTCGCCGCGGTCGCGCAGATCAGGGAAATCGTCCTCAAATTCGCCGTCTTCATCCTCATAAGGATGCGCCCATTTCTTCAGGTCATCGAAGATACCCATAATTGTTGCCCCTCTCTATTTCACATAATAACGTGTACCGAAAATCGCGGTGCCAACGCGGACAACCGTTGCGCCGGCGCGCACCGCGTCTTCATAGTCACCACTCATACCCATCGATAACATATCAAGCATATTATGATACTTTTTTTCGTTGATGTCAACATATAGGCGATGAACTTTTTCAAAATATGGTATGCTGCCGTGTTCATCCTCCGCAACGGGTGGTATGCACATCAGCCCCCGAAGACGGACGTGCTCCAACCGCGCAGCGCTTTCCGCCGCGGCGGAAAGCATCTCCGGCGCAAAGCCGCTTTTCGCGATCTCTCCGCCGATGTTGACCTCAAGCAAAATATCCTGTACGATGTCGAGCTTTTTCGCCTGCGCGTCGATCAGTTCCAGCAGTTCCAACGAACCGACAGACTCGATCAGGTCGACTCTGCCGACTACTTGCCTGACCTTGTTGCGCTGAAGATGGCCGATGAAATGCAGCGGTGCGCCGTCATAAGCATGTTCCGCGAGCTTTTGCGTCATCTCCTGCACACGGTTCTCGCCCAAGGCGTCGATCCCGGCGGCAATGGCGGCACGGCAGGCATCCGAGTCATTCATTTTGCTCGCGCCGACAAGCATGATCTCCTTCGGATCACGCCCTGCTTCACGCGCGGCGCGCTCGATATTGGCGCGGACCCGCGCAATGTTTTCTGCAATGCTCATGACTGTTCCAGCACCTTCCCGTTATAAAGATCCTCCGCAGAAACGATGACCTCGTCACCGTTTCGCAGTGTGTAGAAAATATAGTCGCTTTCGCGAACCGCCAGGATCGAACCGGGCTCCACAAGGCAATAATCCTCGCCCTGATAGAGCAATTCGACAGGTTTGAACCACGCCTGACGCCCGATGCGGCAATAGACGCCGAGACGCTGATCCTCACCGATGCGGAGCGCATTTTTCGGCACACGCAAGCCAGTATAGCTTTCCAGGATCAGCTCGGCGCTCTGGTCGCGCAGCATAGAGACGTAGGACAGATGCTGCGATCCGCGCAGGACGAGCAGGCGTTTTCCGTTTTCCGGACGGCTGACGGAATGGACGATCACGGGCAGGGGCATATCGGCGCCGGAAATCGCGATCTCCATGAGCTGCCCTTCCGAAATTGAGGCGGCGTCCGATTCAGAAATCACTGCGGCATAATACCACTTGTCGCCGCGGATCAGCTTGCCGACAGTAGAAGAAACCGGCTCGGGCGTGACTTGAGAAAGGGAGGACGGCGTCATGCTTCCCAGCACCGCGGGAGTCAGGACGGCCTCGTATCCGTCTGCTGCGGCGGAGTAAGTGCCGGCAAAGGGAGCGACAACGGCGCGAGAATTGCCGCCGATGCTTCGGGATACGTCTGCGATTTCCGCTTCCAGCCGCTCGATGCGCTCGCTGAGATCGGCGCTGCCGCGGTAGGCGTACTCGCGCTGCAACACGGTTGCTTCCAGCTTGGAAACGGCGCTGCCTGCCGCGATATAGCTTCCGCTTACCAGCAGCGCGCGCATTGCGACAATGTCTTCTTCAAGCGCCGAGTCAAGCCGAAGCGCTGCCTCAGCGTCACGCGCGGCAGTTTGCGCGGATTTCAGCTGTTCCAGCTGCGTGCGCAGCGCGGTGACATGACGCTCTGCCTCCAGCGCCTCTGCGCTTTGGTAGACGGTGGCGACACGCCTGCCCTTGGCGACGCGTTCGCCCTCCGAGCGAGTCAGCTCAACAAGGGAGTCGCTGCAATCGATGACCTGCTCGTCGCGCACGACGAAGCCGTTGAGGGTCAGAATATGTTCGGCACGATAGGTGTAAACCGCTGTCGTGACCTCGGGACTGGTGAAGTAGCTCCACGTCTGAAAGCCGAAGTAGGCCAGAACAGCAAGCGCCAGCAGCACGGTAATGAGTTTTGTGGTCAGAGAGGTATTTTTCATGGGTGCGCCTTTCGGAATGCAGGATCAGTCCTCCGCCTCCGCATCGCGCAGATCGACCGTCTGAAGCGGCACAATGGTGGAAATCGCGTGTTTGTACAGCATCTGCTGCTTGCCCTCGCTTTCCAGTATAACGACAAAGGGGTCGAACCCGCGCACAGTGCCGCGCATCTGGAAGCCGTTGACAAGGAACACGGTCAGCGGCACGGTATGCCGCCGCGCTTTGGTGAGGAAAGTGTCCTGTAGATTGGTGTTCTTTTTCATGGTGTTGATCCTTTCTTTATCTGAGGCTTGTCCGCCTCGCTGATAAAGTCAGAATACGCCATGCTGTGACAGGATTCCTGTCGAAAACGCGAGAGCCGCCTGGAAGTCGCGCGTTTTTTTCCAATAGAACCAGTGAATCGCTTTGTTGCGCCGCAGCCAGGTCAACTGCCGCTTGGCATATTGGCGTGAGCGGAGCTTGATCTCCGCGATGGCGTCCGATCTGGAAGACTCGCCGTTGAGACAGGCGAGACACTCCTTATAGCCGATGGCCTGCCATGCGGTGGATGTGCGAGGCACGCCTGCATCCAACAGGGCGCGCACCTCGTCGAACAGCCCTCGCTCCACCATGGCGTCCACTCGACGATCAATGAGCGCCTTCATCTCCTCGCGATCTTCAAAAGCGAATCCGAGATAAACCGCTTCATAACGTGGCGGAATGGACTTGCTCTCGCGGTCGTGCGAGGTTTGCGTTTTGCCGGTTTCGTACCAGATCTCCAGCGCGCGGAGGATGCGCTTGCGGTCGTTGGGCTCCAGCTGCGCCGCGCGCTCGGGATCGATGCACCGAAGTTCGTCCAAAAGCGGCTGGATGCCGACAGCGGCAAGGCGCTCTTCCAGCTGGCGCCGCGCTTTGCCGCCGGACTGACCGGCGGCAAAACCGTGACCGGCGAGCAACGCGTCCAGATACAGCCCCGTTCCGCCGACAACAATAGGCTGTCTGCCGCGCGAGAGAATGCCGTCTACGCAGTTTCCCGCGTCCTCCGCATACCGCGCGACGGAATAAGGCTCGGCGGGATCAACGACGCCGACCATGTGGTGCGCGACGCCTTCGGTTTCATCGGGCGTGGGAGCGGCGGTGCCGATCACCATGCCGCGGTAGAGCTGCATCGAGTCGCAGGACACGACCTCGCCGTTGTATCGGTGCGCCAGCAACACGCCCATCCTTGTCTTTCCGCAGGCGGTCGGTCCCACGACGCAGATCAGCTTATTGCTCATCGCTGCCGGAGACAGGTTGGATGAGGGGTTTGCCGTCTTTGTCCAGAAGAACGGTCAGCCCGCCGGAGGCTCCGTCGAAATAGTACAGGTAGTGCACTCCGGTTATCTTATCCATAATGATTTTAACGGAACTGAGCCCCATGCTTTCGCTATGTACGACAAAGCGTTTTTCTTTTCTTGCCATACTGTGTTCCTCCGGTTTTATACGATACGCTTGAACATCTTTTCAAGCTGATACTGTGTCAATTTGACCTTGACCGGACGCCCGTGCGGGCAATACTCGATCTCGCCGTTCTGCACTTTGTCCACCAGTACACGCAGCTCGCGCTCGTCGGACTTCCAGCCGCCCTTGATCGCCGCCTTGCAGGCGAGCGTTGCCAGCAGCGAATCACGCGCGGCGGCGGGATCGGCGGATTTCTCGGTCGCCAGCTTGCCGGCAATCTCCTCCAGCGTAGACACAGCGTCGGCCTCGTCGACGTCGGCGGGAATGGCGCGCAGCAACACGGCGCTGCCGCCAAAATCTTCGCAATCAAAGCCGAAACCGCGCAGAAGGTCGGATTGTCCGGCAACCGCCGCAAACTCGGCGGCGCCAAGCTGCGCGACGAGCGGCGTCAGCAGCGTTTGGGACATGATCGGCTCATTCTGCGCCTTAAAGCGGTCGAAGTTGACGCGCTCATGCGCGGCGTGCTTGTCGATGAGCCAAACGTTTTTCTCTGCATCCTCGCAGACGATGTAGGTGTCGAGGACCTCGCCGGCGATGCGCCACGGGATGACGGTCTCGGGGAGTATGGTCGTTTGCTCCGGTTCCATGGAAGGCTCCGCCGTGACAGACGGGGAAAAAACAGGTGCAGCGGGCTCGACAGGCGCTGTGAGCGATGGAACGGGCGCGGGCGTCTGCCGCACAATGTCCGATACGCGAACTCTGCCGCCCAGCTCGCCGAGACTCGTGGCGGGGATGCGGGTCTGAAACACAGGCGGCGCGGGCTTTGGCGCCGCAGGAGCGGGCTTGACGCCTTGCGATGCGCGGTACTGCCCTGCGGACATGGATTGATAGAAATCGTTGCGCGGGTTATGTACCTGCGGTACAGGCTTCGCAGAGAAAGAGGGAGCGCTTTTCACTACTGCCGTTTCCACCGGCTTCGCTTCGCGGTCGAGCGCGTCCATGACGCCGTGGTAGACGAGGTCGAATACGACCTTCTCGTTAACGAATTTGACAATGGTCTTGGCGGGGTGGACGTTGACGTCTACCATATCGAACGGCAGCGTGACACAGAGTACGCAGCCGGGAAATTTGCCTTTCATGATGCGGTTGGCGTAAGCCTCTTCCAGCGCGGCGGTCAGAAGTTGGGACTTGACGAGGCGCCCGTTGACAAAGAACGTCTGCATGGCGCGTGTGCCGCGCCCGTTCAGCGGGCGGGTCACGAAACCATCCGCCGCCAGCTCGCCGTCGCGCCCCTTGACGTCGATCAGCGAGAGCGTGAACTCGCGCCCCAGCGCCGCGTAGACGGCGGACTTGAGCACCCCGTCGCCAGGGGTGTGCAGAGCCTCCGCGCCGTCCTTAAGCAGCCGGAAGGAAATGCCGGGGTGGGAGAGCGCGAGGTGCGTGACGATGCCGGAGATGGCGGTCGCCTCCGCGCTGTCGCGCTTCATAAACTTGAGACGGGCGGGCGTGTTGTAAAAAAGGTCGCGCACGATGACGCTTGTGCCCTCGGGGCAACCCGCGTCCTGCGCCTCGCCGGGCGTCCCACCCTCCAGATGCAGCGTCGCGCCGCTTGCCGCGCCGCGCTGCCGCGTGAAAATATCAAGGCGAGAAACAGAAGAGATTGCAGCCAGCGCCTCGCCGCGAAAACCCAGCGTGCCAATGGCGGCGAGGTCTTCCGCTTTGCGCAGCTTGCTCGTCGCGTGGCGCAGGAACGCTGTCGGCAACTCGTCGGGTGCGATGCCGCAGCCGTCGTCGCTGACGCGGAGGTATGTCATGCCGCCATCCCGGATCTCCACGGTGACGGCGGTCGCGCCCGCATCGATGGCGTTTTCCAGCAGCTCCTTGGCGACGCTGGCGGGCCGCTCCACGACCTCGCCTGCGGCAATCAGGTCGGCGACATGGGGGGATAGTTGTTGAATATGGGGCATGGTATGCCTCCTCAGTTCAGTTTCTGCTTGATCTCATACAAAAGCTGCATCGCCTCGATGGGCGTCAGCGTGTCGGGCTGCGCACGGCGGAGCGCGTCCAGCGCCTCTGCCTCTCCGATGGCGGTCATGCTGATCTGATCCTCCTCGCGGCGCGGAGCGACCTCATAGCCCTTGCCCTTTTCCAACTCGGTGAGGATCGCCTTGGCGCGGCTCACGACTTCCTTCGGCAGCCCTGCCAGCGTCGCGACCTCAATGCCATAGCTGCGATCGGCGCCGCCCGGAACGATCTTGCGCAGGAAGATCAGCTCGTCTCCGCGCTTTTTGATGGATATGTTGTAATTTCTGACGCCGGAGAGCGTATTTTCCAGCTCCGTCAGCTCATGGTAGTGCGTGGCAAACAGCGTTTTTGCACCGAGCCTGCGCGGATTTGCGCAGTATTCCAGCACCGCGCGTGCGATGCTCATACCGTCGAAGGTGGAGGTGCCGCGCCCGATTTCGTCGAGGATCAGCAGGGAGCGGGAGGATGCCTGACGCATGATCTCCGCGACCTCGCTCATTTCAACCATGAAGGTCGACTGCCCGCCCGCGAGATCGTCACTGGCGCCGATGCGGGTGAAGATACGATCGACGACGCCGATGTGCGCGCTGCGCGCGGGCACGAAGGAACCGATCTGCGACATCAGCGTGATGAGCGCGACCTGCCGCATATAGGTCGATTTGCCTGCCATATTGGGCCCTGTGATGATGGAGACGCGGTTTTCCTTCTCGCCCATGTAGGTGTCGTTCGGAACGAACAGACTGTCCTTGAGTACACGCTCGACGACGGGGTGGCGCCCGTCGTGGATCTCAATGACGCCGCTGTCGTCCACCGTCGGGCAGCAATAATTGTTTTTGACCGCGACGGTGGCGAAGGAGCAGAGCGTATCCAGCTCCGCCAGCGCGGCGGCGGTTTTCTGGATGCGCTCCGCCTCGGCGCAGACGCTGTCTCGCAGTGCGGAGAACAGCTCGTATTCCAGCGCGCCCAGCCGGTCGCCGGAAGTCAGGATGTCCTGCTCCAGGTCCTTTAGCTCCTGCGTGACGAAGCGCTCGCCGTTGACCAGCGTCTGCTTGCGGATGTAGTCCTCCGGAACCTGATCCTTGAATGAGTTCGACACCTCGATGTAGTAGCCGAAGACCTTGTTGTAGCCGATGCGGAGCGTGCGGATGCCCGTGCGCTCCTTTTCGCGCTCGACAATGGCGGGGATGAGATTCTTCCCGCCGTCGTGGATATCGCGCAGACGATCGACCTCGGCGTTGAAGCCAGGGCGGATGAAGCCGCCCTCGCGCACAGAGAACGGCGGCTCGTCGATGAGCGTCGCGGCGATCTGCTCACCGATGTCGGTAAGCGCGTCGAGATTGGCGTTGAGTTCGACGAGCTTGCTGTTGCGGAAGGGTTCAAGCTGTGTCTTGACCGCCGAGAGCTTTTCAATCGACATGCGGAGCGAGGCGAAATCGCGCCCGCCGGCCGTACCGTATACGATGCGCCCGATCAGGCGTTCCATGTCCGCGATACCGGTCATGGCAAGCGTCAGCTCTTCCCGCGCCATGGTCAGCTTCGTCAGCGCCTCCACCGCGCCGAGACGGCGGTTGATTTCCGCCACGTCTCGCAGAGGGCGCTCCAGCCAGGAGCGAAGACAGCGCGCGCCCATGGCGGTCTTGGTCTTGTCCAGAACCCAAAGGAGACTGCCCCGCTTTTCCTTGCCGCGCAGCGTTTCCGTCAGCTCCAGATTGCGCCGGGCGGAGAGATCAAGCTCCATAAAGCGGCCCAGCTCGTAGTATTCCAGCTTGTTGATGTAAGCAAGATCGGTCTTCTGCGTCTCATGCAGATAGTCCAGCAGTCCGCCCAGTGCCAGCGCCGCGGCGGGGTTGCTGCGCGGCAGACTGGCGTAAGCCTCCTCGCCGTACTGCGCGAGGATGGATTTCTCGGCCCTTTGCAGGTCGAAGCGCTTCCCGCCGCGTTCCACGGAGCAGCCCAGCCGCTGCCGAAGCAGCTCGCAGAGTTCGGCTTCCATATATGCGCCGTCGCTCAGCACCGCCTCGGCGGGCGAAAAGCGAGACAGCTCGTTCATCAGATGACCAACGCGGTCGTGACCGGTAAACGCGGTGACGAGCGTCTGCCCTGTGGACATGTCGCAGAACGCGACGCCGGCGTTGTTTTCGTCGAGAAAGACGCCCGCGAGGAAGTTGCCGCGGTTCGCGTCGAGACTCTGGCTGTCGATGACCGTGCCGGGCGTAACAACGCGGATGATGTCACGCTTGACGAGTCCCTTGGCAAGCGCAGGATCCTCAGTCTGCTCACAGATGGCGACCTTGTAGCCCTTTGCGATCAGACGGGCGATATAGCCGTCGCTTGAATGATACGGCACGCCGCACATCGGAGTCTGATCCTCCTTCGCCTTGCTGCGGTCGCGGGTGGTCAGGGTGAGGTCAAGCTCGCGGGACGCAGTGACGGCGTCATCCGCGAACATCTCATAAAAGTCTCCGAGACGGAAAAACAGGATCTCGTCCTTATGCTGTTCCTTGATTTCAAGGTATTGCTTCATCATGGGGGTGATTTCCGCCATGGTTCGCTCTCTCTTTCTTATAGTTCGATTTCGCTGCCGCCGTGGATGGCTTGCAGCCGATCGCCCAGAGTTTCTTTCAGTATCCCGAACGCTTCAGCTCCGGTGCAGTGCCCGGTATAATACGTTGTGTTCGGACGCGCCGCCAGCTCGCGTGCAATGCCCTCGATCAGCTCGCGCGGCTCCGTCTTACCCAGCGAGGGGTTGCAGAGGTGGAAGCCCGCGACCACCGCGTCGGGCGCGCGGCCCAGAATATCCTCCGCGCGGCGCAGAATATTTACGACGCCGTTGTGGGCGCAGCCGCCGAACAACGCCGTTTTGCCGCCCTCGGTGACGATCAGGTTCTGTTCATGCAGAAAGCGGTCGATCGGGTACTCGTCGCCGATTTTCTCCCGCAGCGTATCGTTGGCGTGCGACCAGTAGTCGCGCCCCATGCCGCCGGAAAAGACCTGCAACGCCTCGTCGATGATCTCGTGCCCTTCCGTCAGGCGGAAACGGCCTTCGTATTTGCGCAGCGCCTTGTCCAGACCGATAAAGCAGGACTTGGTCGGTGTGATGACATAGTATTCGCCCCAGACGGCCTTTTGCAGATAGACCGGCGCGTGGTCGTTGCGCTTGCAGAACAGCTCCAGCCCGCCGCAGTGGTCGTCGTGTGCATGGGAGAGGAAGGCGGTGTCCACCGCGCTGATATCCACGCCCAGCGTCTCGGCGTTTTCAAGGAACATCGCGTTCGGCCCCATGTCGAGCAGGACGCTGTGCCTGCGTGTGGCGATATGTAGCGACAGTCCGTGCTCCTGCTTGATGCCGGCGCGGCAGGCTTCGTTTTCCAGCAAGACCGTAACCTTCATTCCACGACCTCCCCATAGAGCGCCCAGGTGTTGCTGTCTGTGATCTTTGCATCGGCAAACGTGCCGATCAGCGCCTTGCTGCCCTTCGCACGCACAAGGCGGTTGCCCTCCGTACGGCAGTTGAGCGGGAAGTCCGCGTCGTCGCTCTCGCCGTCGATCAGTACGCGGACGGTTTTGCCGACGTAGGCGGCGTGCCTCTCGGCGCTGTAGGCGTTCTGAACATCCAACAGGCGGTCGAACCACTTCTGCTTCTCTGCGCGGGGAATGGGGTCGTCCATCTCTGCGGCGGGCGTACCCGGACGCGGGGAAAAGATAAAAGTGAACAGCGCGTCAAACTTCGCTTCTTTCACCAGTGACACCGTGTCCATCGCCTCTGCCTCCGTCTCGCCCGGAAAGCCGATGATGACGTCGCTGGTCAGCACGAGGTCGGGCATGGCGCGGCGGGCATAGCGGATGAGATCCATGTAGCCCTGACGGGCGTAGGGGCGGTGCATTGCCTTGAGCACACGGTCGTTGCCGCTCTGCACGGGCAGATGAAGGCATTTGGCGACGTGCTTGCAATTCGCCATCGTATCGAACAGCTTGGGTGTCGCGTCCTTGGGCTGGCTGGACATGAAACGAAGCCAGTAGTTGCCGTCGATCGCATCGATGGCGGAGAGCAGATCGGCAAAATCCCAGCCGTTGTCCAGATCGTTGCCGTAGCTGTTGACGTTCTGACCGAGCAGATAGATCTCCTTATACCCTGCTTCGATCAGCTCACGGCACTCCGAAATGATTTTTTCAGGGTCGCGGCTGCGCTCACGTCCGCGGACGTAGGGGACGATGCAGTATGAGCAAAAGTTGTTGCAGCCGTACATGATGCTCACCCATGCGCGCACCGTGCCGTCGCGCTTGACGGGGAGTCCCTCAGCGATGCGCCCGTGCTCGTCGTCGATGGAGAACGCGCGCTTGCGCTGCGTCAGTACGCCGTAGAGAAGCTCCGGCAGCCGCCATTCCGCCTGCGGGCCGAGGACGAGGTCGACGTGGCGATAGCTCTCGCGTACCTTGTCTGCGATGCGCTTCTGCTGCGCCATGCAGCCGCAGAGCACGATGATCTGCTCGGGATTTGCCTGCTTCGTGTGCGTCAGCTCGCCAAGCTCACCGAACACGCGCTTTTCCGCGTGCTCGCGAATGGCACAGGTGTTGAGCAGTACCACGTCCGCGTCTGCCGGGTCGCTTGTCGGCTCAAAACCCATCTCGGCGAGCATACCGGACAGTACCTCGCCGTCGGCGACGTTCTGCTGACAGCCGAAAGTATCTACCAGAGCCAGAGGCGCGCGCGTCAGCACACCGGTGATGAAGCGAACCTTCTGCATATAATCCTTCTGGCGCGCCAACTCCTCGGCGCTGACCAGTACATTTTCCCGTTTCAAGTGAGTTTCCTCCGACAGACATACTTTAACTTATATACTATACCACATGAAGGTTTCCCTTGCAAGGAAAATCGCCGAACAGCGTCGTTTGCCTGTGTGGGATTTGCCCGACGGCGTTGACAGGGAAAACCAACGCGGATATAATCAGACTTGATCAAATAACAGGATGTGGGACAATGACTGAGAGACGGGAATCTCTGAAAAAAGAGCTGGTGCGCTGCTTTCAAAAGCTTTATGAGCAGGGAACGGTCAATCTCTTTGAGGGGAACCTTTCCGCGCGCGACGGAGACATGATCCTGATGACGCCGTCGCAGCAGAATAAGGAGACCATGACGGCGGATATGATCGTCGAGATGGATCTGAACGGGAACGTTCTTTCTGAGAATGGGTATCGTCCTTCGTCGGAGCGCCGGATGCATTTGGAGATTTATCGCCTGCGGTCTGACGTGAACGCCATCGTCCACACGCACAGCGCCTTTGCCTCGGCGTTCGCTCTGGCGGGGCAGGACATTCGCGGCGAGTTGGCGGAGTTATATCTGTTCTTCGGCGGGGAGATCCCTTGCTGCGCCTACGGCACGCCGGGTACGGACGCGGTATTCGCCGAGTTCGGGCGCTGTTTTGCGCAGGAGGACAGGGACGCCGTCCTGCTTGCCAATCACGGTCTCGTCGCCGCGGGGCGCGATCTGGAGGATGCGTTCGCCCGTGCGGAGGCGGCAGAAAAGCTGGCGAAGATCACGCTGCTGGCCAGACTGCTCGGCGGCGAAAGTCCCCTGCCCGCCGGTGCGGCGGACGAACTGCTGGCACGATGGAAGAAGGAAAGGAAGTAGAGCATGAACGTCACAGAAAACGACAGGAATTCGTGCAGCGTCCACCTCTCCGAGAATGGGCGCAGCGTCGTCATCCTTGACCAGACGCAACTGCCGAACCGACAGGTTTGGCTGACACTGAACACGACGGAGGAGCTTTGCCGCGCGATCAAGACGCTGGCGGTGCGCGGCGCGCCCGCCATCGGAATCTGCGCGGGCTACGGTATGTACGTTCTTGCCCTGCGGGAGGAGACGAACGACGGCGAAGCGCTGGTTTCCGCGCTGGAGCGTAAGGGAAAGGCACTTGCCGCCGCGCGTCCGACCGCGGTCAACCTGAGCTGGGCGGTGAAGCGGATGCTGGACACGGCGTGTACCCATACGGACAGACCCGTTTCGGAGATCCGCGAGCTGCTGCTGCGGGAGAGCGTTGCCATCCACAACGAAGACATTGAGATGTGCTATCGCATCTCTGAATACGGACTGTCTCTGGTCAAACCCGGCGACGGCATCCTGACGCACTGCAACGCAGGGCCGCTTGCCACCTCGAAATACGGCACCGCGATCGGGCCGGTGCTGCTGGGAAAGGAGCGCGGGATCGATTTCCGCGTGTTCTCCGACGAGACGCGCCCGCTGCTCCAGGGCGCGCGGCTGACGTCCTATGAGCTGCAAAAGGCGGGCGTGGACGTGACGCTGATTTGCGACAACATGGCGAGCATTGTGATGAAAAACGGCTGGGTGCAGGCATGCTTCGTCGGCTGCGACCGCATCGCCGCCAACGGCGATTTTGCCAACAAGATCGGCACCTCGGGCGTGGCGATCCTCGCGCGGCACTACGGCATCCCGTTCTACACCCTCGGCCCGACCTCGACCATCGACATGGACTGTCCCACCGGCGCGGACATCCGCATCGAGCAGCGCGACCCGGACGAAATCAAGTCCATGTGGTACAGCGAGCCGATGGCGCTGCCGGAGGTCAAGTGCTACAACCCGGCCTTCGATGTGACCGACCATGAGCTGCTGACCGCCATTGTCACCGACCGCGGCATCGTCTACCCACCCTTTGACGTGAATCTCAAGAAATTGTTTGAACAGGAGGCTTGAACCATGATGACATCTTCCCCGTCCGCCTGCATTGAGCTCAAGGAGGGCACGCACGTCGCCAAGGTCGTGCTGATGCCCGGCGACCCGCTGCGCGCAAAGTTCGTGGCAGAGCACTATCTGGAAAACCCCGTGCTGTTCAACGACGTGCGCAACATGTTCGGCTACACCGGCACGTTCGATGGCAGGGAGGTCTCGGTCATGGGCTCCGGCATGGGTATGCCGTCCTTCACGCTCTATGCCTACGAACTGTTTCACTTCTTCGG
The DNA here is from genome assembly GCA_045225715.1 of Oscillospiraceae bacterium. GTDB lineage: Bacteria > Bacillota > Clostridia > Oscillospirales > Oscillospiraceae > Hominicoprocola. The sequence continues at coordinate 3,591 of JBGVBS010000015.1, read as the reverse complement.
CGTGGAAGCGATCATCCGCATCGGCTCCGCCGGCGGCATCGCTGACGACGTCCATCTGCGCGACCTGATCGTCGCCATGTCTGCGTCCACCAACTCCGCGATGGCGACCTCATATGCGCTGCCCGGCGTGATGGCGCCCACCGCCAGCTATGAGCTGCTGCGGGAAGCGGTGAACGCTGCGGATGAGCTGGGCATCCGCGCGCGCGTCGGCACGGTCTACACTTCGGATTTCTTCTACCATCCCGATCAGGAGGTCAACGCCAAGGCAAAGGCGCTGGGCCACCTCGCGGTGGAGATGGAAGCGGCGGGCCTCTACCTCACGGCGATGGCGGCAGGAAAAAAAGCGCTGGCGCTGTTCCAGATATCCGACCACGTCTTCACCGGCGAGGCGCTCAGCGCCGCGGAGCGGCAGGACGGCTTCCGTGAGATGATGGAGGTCGCGCTCCGCACCGCCGTCCGCGCGAATATCTGACAAGATCCTCCCGAAAGCTGTGGCTTTCGGGAGGATCTTTCTGCGTATTCTGAGAAAAGCGCTCACGTTTTTGCGCGATTGCAGAGCGTTTCGTGTGAGCCGATCATTACGACAAGCAGCGCCAGAAGATATACAGGCAGCAGCCGGATCGTGGTGCGGGCAGCGAGTCCGGCAGACCGAGGCTGATGAAAGCGAGGTAGATGACGCCGAGCAAAAGGGAAAGCATGATGGGATACTCCTTCTATGGTTTGCGCTTCTTCTGTGATTCGGAACATGGGCGGCCGCAGCCTGAGCAGTATCCGGAGCAGCAGCTTCGCTTGTGCCTGCGGATGGATCTCCATGCAAGGAGTATCACAAGAACGAGAACGACCGCAATTAGAATATCCAAAACGTTCACAGATGATCTCCCCCTTTATGCAAGTCCGGCCAGCAGACAGATCCAACGCGTCAGGAGTGCGGCGCACCACGCGACGGCGCATTGCCAGACGACCACGTACAGTGCCCAGCCGCGGCCCAATTCCCTTCGTACCGAAGCGATGGCGGCCACACACGGGGTGTAGAGCAGGCTGAAAACCAGAAGGGATGCTGCCTGGGGGGAGCTCAGTGCGGCGGCGATGCCGCCCTCCGCGCCGAACAGCACCTCCAGCACGGAGACGACGCTTTCCTTTGCCATGAAGCCGCTGACCAGCGAAGTGATGACGCGCCAGTCACCCAGGCCCAAAGGCACAAACACGGGAACAAATATGCCGGAAATCGTGGCGAGGATGCTGTCGTGGGGATTCTCCACGATGTTGAACCGGAAGTCGAAGCTCTTCAGGAACCAGACCACGATCGTTGCGATCAGGATGACGGAAAACGCCCTTTGCAGAAAGTCCTTCGATTTCTCCCAGAGAAGATGCGCCGTATTGCCTGCGCTCGGCATCCGATAGTTCGGAAGCTCCATGACAAACGGGACGGCCTCGCCCTGAAACAGCGCCTTTTTATACAACAGCGCGACGACGATCCCCGTCAGAATACCGAGGACGTAAAGACCGATCATGACCAGCGCCTTGCAATGGGAAAAGAAGGCGTCCACAAAGAAGGCGTAGATCGGCAGCTTGGCGGTGCAGCTCATGAACGGCGTGAGCAGAATGGTCATCTTTCGGTCGCGCTCGCTGGGCAGCGTGCGCGTGGACATGACGGCGGGGACTGTGCAGCCGAAGCCGATCAGCATGGGGACGATGCTGCGTCCGGACAGGCCGAGCTTCCTGAGCAGCTTGTCCATGACAAAGGCGACGCGGGCAATATAGCCGCTGTCCTCCAGCAGCGAAAGGAAGAAGAACATCGTCACGATGATCGGCAGAAAGCTCAGAACACTGCCGACGCCTTCAAATATTCCGTCAATGATCAGCCTGTGCAGCGCGGCGTTGACGCCGCCTGCCGTCAAGGCGCCGTCCACAAGCTCGGTGAGCGACGCGATCCCCGCCGCCAGAAGATCCTGAAGCGCGGCGCCGATCACGTTGAAGGTCAGATAAAAGACCAGCCCCATGATCGCGACAAAGATCGGGATCGCCGTATACTTTCCTGTCAGCAGCCGGTCGATCCGCTGGCTGCGGACGCGCTCGCGGCTTTCCCGCGGTTTAATGACGCAGGCGTCACAGACCTTCATGATGAAGGAGAAACGCATATCGGCGATGGCTGCGCCGCGATCCAGACCGCGCTCTTTCTCCATTTGCAGAGCGATGTGCTCCAGCGTTTCCAGTTCGTTCTGATCCAGCCCGAGCCGCTGGAGGATCAGATGATCGCCCTCGATCGCCTTGCTGGCGGCAAAGCGGACAGGGAGCCCTGCCGCCGCCGCGTGATCCTCAATCAGATGGATCACGGCGTGCAGGCAGCGGTGCACGGCTCCACCGTGATCGGTTTCGTCGCAGAAATCCTGCCGGGCAGGTTTTTCCTGATACGTCGCAACATGGATCGCGTGTTCAACCAGCTCATGAACGCCTTGATTCTTGGCTGCCGAGATCGGCACGACGGGAACGCCCAGCATGGCCTCAATGGCGTTGACGTCGATCGCGCCGCCGTTTCCAGTCATTTCATCCATCATGTTCAGCGCAACGACGACGGGAATGCCCATTTCCAGCAGCTGCATGGTCAGATAAAGGTTGCGCTCGATGTTCGTGACGTCAACAATGTTGATGATCCCTTTCGGCTTTTCGTTCAGCACGAAATCGCGGGAAACCAGTTCCTCACTGGAATAGGGGGACATGGAGTAGATGCCGGGCAGATCCGTTATGAATGCGTTCGGATGACCGGCGATCTCGCCGTCTTTTCTGTCCACCGTAACGCCGGGGAAATTTCCGACGTGCTGTCTGGAGCCGGTGAGCTGATTGAACAGGGTGGTTTTCCCGCTGTTCTGGTTGCCGACCAGAGCAAACGTCAGTGGCGTGCCTTCGGGAAGCGGGTCGCCGCTCCCCTTGGGATGAAAGCGTCCGCCTTCGCCAAAGCCCGGATGCTCCTTTTTTGAGGAAGCCCCGCGCTCACTTTTGCGGCTCTGCGCGGAGACAGGGCGCACTTCGATCTGCGCAGCGTCGTCCAGGCGGAGCGTCAATTCATACCCGTGCAGACAGATCTCAACGGGATCGCCCATTGGCGCAAATTTGACGACCGTGACTTCTGTGCCGGGAATGATGCCCATATCAAGAAAATGCTGCCTCAAAGCGCCGGTTCCGCCGACGGAAGAAACAGAAGCAGTCTCGCCGGCCTTTAAATCTCTTAATGTCATGCCTTTCCTCTTTCCCAATGCGTCTCTGCAAAGCGCTCCGGAGCGATCTTTTTATTCATAGGAGATATAACTGTATTCTATCATCTATGGGGCGATGGGGCAAGAGGCGATTACAGGAGAGACGGAAAGCCCGGAATACCAGAATCTGCAAGCGGAGCGCTTGCCCGAAAAAATACAAAAAATCTCCGAAAGCGACCACTTTCGGAGATTTTTTCTGAAAAATCAGCGCTTGCTGAACTGAGGCGCGCGACGGGCAGCCTTGAGGCCGTACTAAACTCCTTTGAGCGCCGATTTTCCTTGGTATTCCGGGCTTTTCCGGCTTTTCAATGTTCAGTTGTCCTATTCCTTAACCAAGGAA
>JBGVBS010000014.1:0-69054 GCA_045225715.1 Oscillospiraceae bacterium | reverse complement strand
AAGGGATATTATTTCAAGCTTGAACCTCGTCCCGGACTTCCTGTCCGACACCGGGCTTGTATGTTAACATTTCTTGCGAAATCTAGGATTTGTCCCCTTGACAAATACCCGCACAGGGTATATTATGTCAAAGAAATACCCCACCAGGGTATGAGAGGAGCGACGGATCATGTCCGAAAATGAACAAATGCAAAGTGTCTCCAAACACAAAAAGATGCGCGGCGAAACCGAACGCCGAGATCTGATGAACCGCCTCAAGCGCATTGAGGGGCAGGTGCGCGGCTTACAGCGGATGCTGGACGAAGATGCCTATTGCCCCGACATCCTGACGCAGGCGGCGGCGGTCAATTCGGCGCTGAACAGCTTCTGCACCACGCTGCTGGCGAACCACATCCGTACCTGCGTGTCGGATGACATCCGCGCCGGACGCGACGAGACGGTGGACGAGCTGATGAACACGCTGAAAAAGCTGATGAAATAACCGAGGGGAACGATATGGAGCAATATCAGGTCACCGGCATGAGCTGCGCCGCGTGCGCGAGCCGGGTGGAAAAAGCGGTCAACGGAGTACCGGGCGTCACGTCCTGCTCGGTCAGCCTGCTGACGAATTCGATGGGCGTGGAGGGCGCCGCCTCCCCCGCCGAGATCATCCGCGCCGTGGAGGCGGCGGGTTACGGCGCTTCGCCGAAGGGCGCGGCGCGGAAAGCGTCGGCCGGCGACGCGCCCTCGTGGGCGGACGCCGAGGCGCTGCAGGACCATGAGACGCCGAAGCTCAAACGAAGGCTGCTGCTCTCCGTGCCGATCCTGCTGGTTCTGATGTACTTCTCGATGGGGCATCTGATGTGGCGCTGGCCCGCGTCCGCCGCGTTCGACAACCTCGTGTTTCTGGGGCTGTTCGAGCTGCTGCTCGCCGTGGTCGTCATGCTCATCAACGCGAAGTTCTTCACCTCCGGCTTCTCCTCCCTGTTCCACGGAGCGCCCAACATGGACACGCTCGTGGCGCTGGGGTCGAGCGCGTCGTTCGCCTACTCGCTCGCGGAGCTGTTTTTGATGATCCTTGCGCAGGGCGAGGGCGCGCGCGACGTCGTGATGAAGTACGGCATGAACCTCTACTTCGAGTCGGCGGCGATGATCCCGACGCTCATCACGGTCGGCAAGATGCTCGAAGCCATGTCCAAGGGCCGCACGACGGACGCGCTCAAGGGCCTGATGCGGCTCGCGCCGAAGACGGCGCGGCTGATCCGCGACGGCGCGGAGGTCGAGGTCGGCGTCGAGGAGGTGCAAAGCGGCGACGTGTTCGCCGTCCGCCCCGGCGAGCAGATCCCCGTGGACGGCGTCATCGTGCGCGGCGACACCTCGGTCAACGAATCCGCTCTGACCGGCGAGAGCATCCCCGTGGACAAGACGATCGGCGACGCGGTCTCCGCCGCGACGATGAACCAGCAGGGCTATATCGAGTGCCGCGCGACCCGCGTCGGCGAGGATACCACGCTGGCGCAGATCATCCGTACGGTCTCCGACGCCGCCGCCACGAAAGCGCCGCTGGCGCGCATCGCGGACAAGGTGTCCGGCGTCTTCGTGCCGACGGTGATGGGGCTTGCCGCGCTGACGCTGCTGGGCTGGCTGCTCGCCGGACGCCCCTTCTCCTTCGCCGTCGCCCGCGCGATCTCCGTGCTGGTCATCAGCTGCCCCTGCGCGCTGGGACTGGCGACGCCGGTCGCCATCATGGTCGGCAGCGGCGTCGGCGCGAAAACGGGCGTCCTGTACAAGACCGCCGCCTCGCTGGAGGGCGCGGGCAGGACGCAGATCGTCGCGCTGGACAAGACCGGCACCGTGACCGAGGGTCAGCCGACGGTCACGGACGTGCTCCCGACCGGCAAAAGCCGCGACGAGCTGCTGCGCCTCGCCGCCTCGCTGGAGAAAAACAGCGAGCATCCGCTCGCCAAGGCGGTCGCATCCGCCGCGGAGGGCCTGTCCCTCGCGGAGGTCGAGGGCTTTGAAGCCCTGCCCGGTCACGGCCTGCGCGCTCGTCTCGACGGGAAGGAGCTGCTGGGCGGAAGCCTTACGTTTCTCGCGTCCAAGGGGCTGGTGAGCGAAACCGTTGCCAATCAGGCAAACGATCTCGCGGAGGAAGGAAAAACACCGCTGCTGTTCGCGCTGGACGGCAAGCTGATCGGACTGATCGCCGTGGCGGATCCGATCAAGCCGGATTCCGCGCAGGCGATCCGCGAGCTGCGCGGCATGGGCGTCCGCACCGTCCTGCTGACGGGCGACAACGAACGCACCGCGCGGGCGATCGCCGCGCAGGCGGGCGTGGACCGCGTGATCGCGGGCGTCCTGCCGGAGGGCAAGGCGGACGTGATCCGCAAGCTGAAAACGCTGGGCAAGGTTGCTATGGTCGGCGACGGCATCAACGACGCGCCCGCGCTCACGGTGGCGGACAACGGCGTCGCCATCGGCGCGGGGACGGACGTCGCCATCGACGCGGCGGACATCGTCGTGATGAAGAGCCGCCTGAGCGACGTGACGGCGGCGATCCGGCTCAGCCGCGCCACGATCCGAAACATCCACGAGAACCTGTTCTGGGCGTTCTTTTACAACGCGATCTGCATCCCGCTTGCCATGGGCCTGTACGGCGTTGAGATGAAGCCCATGTACGGCGCGGCGGCGATGGCGCTGTCCAGCTTCTTCGTGTGCATGAACGCGCTGCGGCTGAATCTGGTCAAGCCCCACGACGCTGCGCACGACAAGATACAAAAGTCCATCCCCGCGGAGGCGCTCGGTGAGATCGTCGCCGCAAAAACAAATCACAAGGAGGAACCAGCAATGACGAAAACACTGAAGGTGGAAGGCATGATGTGCGAGCACTGCGAGGCGCGCGTAAAGAAGGCGCTGGAGGCGGTCGCAGGCGTGGAGAGCGCCGTTGCTGACCGCAACGCGGGCACCGCGGTCGTCACCCTGCGCGAAGCCGTCGCGGACGACGCGCTGCGCGAAGCGGTGGAGGCGCAGGATTACAAGGTGCTCGGCGTCGAGTGATTGCGATGAGCGAGTGAAAGAGCGGGAGATGACAACTATCATTTGCATCCGCACGGCCTTCCTGATATAATATGCCCTGTTATCCGAAACAGCTCCCCACGAAACAAGGAGGCTTCCCCATATGGCATGGTATGATGAAGCGGTTTTTTACCACATCTATCCTCTCGGTCTGACCGGCGCGCCGAAGCAAAACGACTGTTCCGAGCCTGTTCATCGTCTGAATACACTTTTGCCCTGGATCGAACACATTCGCAAGCTCGGTTTCACGGCTCTCTATATCGGCCCGCTGTTCCAATCCGTCGGACATGGCTATGAGACGACAGACTACCGTCTGCTTGATTCGCGCCTGGGCACGAACGATGATCTTGCTGCCTTCGTACGCGCATGCCATGACGCGGGGCTCAAGGTGGTATTTGACGGCGTGTTCAACCACACAGGGCGCGATTTCTTCGCCTTTGCCGACATTCGGAAGAACCGCGAGGCGTCGCCCTACCGCGGCTGGTACTGCAACGTCAATTTCTGGGGCAACAATGAGTACAACGACGGCTTCTCCTACGACAACTGGGGCGGTTACAATCTGCTCGTCAAGCTCAATCAGAAAAACCCTGCCGTGCGCGATTACATCTGTGACGTCATCCGCTTCTGGATCAGAGAGTTCGACGTGGACGGCATCCGTCTCGACGCCGCCGACGTACTGGATTTTGACTTCATGAAGGCGCTGCGCCGCACCGCCGACACGGTCAAGCCCGACTTCTGGCTCATGGGCGAAGTCATCCACGGCGACTATTCCCGCTGGGTGAACCCCGAAATGCTCCACTCTGTCACAAACTACGCGCTGCACAAGGCGCTCTACAGCGGTCACAACGACCATAACTACTTTGAGATCGCGCACACGGTACAGCGTATCAACGGGATGCTCCCTCCTTCGGTCAAGCTTTATAACTTCGTGGACAATCACGACGTCGAGCGCATTTACACCAAGCTTACCAACAAGGCACACTTCCTGCCCGTACATATTCTGCTCTACACCCTGCCCGGCTTGCCCAGCGTCTACTACGGCAGCGAGTTCGGCGTTGAGGGCCGTAAGGAGCGATGGAGCGACGATTCGCTCCGTCCCCGCCTCGACCTCGACAGGCTGGATCGAAAGAATCCCTGCGTCAGGCTCATAGAATCTCTGGGCAGGATCCATGTCGAGATCAAAGGCGAACTGAGACAGGGCGATTACCGAGAGCTATATCTGCGGACGGAGCAGTTTGCCTTCGCGCGCGGCAATGTCATCGTTGCGGTCAACAACGCGGACGGCGAGGCGAGCTTCTCCGTGGATGCGCCCGCATCTGCGTACATCGGGCTGCTGAGCGGCAAAACATACGCCGCGGACGGACGGCTCGATCTCACGCTCCCCGGCTGCGGCGGCGACATCTTTGCCCCCGCCGGCGGCGACGTCAAGGCAGTCAAGGCGCCTAGGGCGGCGGCATTCCGCAAACCGGAACCAAAGCCCGTCAAGGCAAAAATGCAGGCCCCGGCCGGAACAGCTTCCGAAACCTCCGAACCGCAGGCAAAGGAAACCGTCGTCCGTAATGTGCCTTATGAGGAGATGACCGTTGAGGAGCTGCAGGCCGTTATCCTCGCCAAGCTGGCGAAAAACGGCCCCGTGACAGAGCAGATGCGCAAGTCCGTTCTGGACAATATCTGGCAGAATTCGCTGGTCAACTGGGCGAAGAGCTTCCGCTGAACAGAGCACATGACCCGGCAGTTCCCCGGGCAGTCAACAATACGACAGTTCAAAGTAAACAGAGAGCGCTTGCAAGCCCTTGGGACTTACAAGCGCTCTCTGTTTTTGTTCCTGCGTCAATCGCCAGCGTTCCGGTTATACGCCCGAAGGTTGAGGTCAAGGTCTACCGCGCCCTCGATCCCCGGCACGCTGCCGCTGTGCGAATACTGCCAGAAGTCAAAGTCGTAGTAGAATCCGGGACTGTCGTGATACTCCGCCAGCCAAAAGGCATAATCAGTGAGCCGATCCAGCCGATAGGAAAGATATCCCTGATCCATGTTGAAATAGATCATCGGCTCATAGCCGGCTTCGGCGATCCGGTCACAGAAGGCCGCCGCGCAGCTCGTGACGGCGTCCGAGCCGAGCCCTTTTGTCCGCGCGGACGCGTCAGAAATGCTCTCCCAATCGAACACCACCGGGTAACTGACACGGTACGGTGCGATCCGCTCCAGCACAAAAGCGGCCTCTTCCTCCGCCTCCTGCGGGTCGATCGCCTGCGAGAAAAAGTAGACGCCGACGTCAAGTCCGGCGGCAAGCGCGCCTTTTATGTTCCGCTCGAACATGGCGTCCTCCGAGATCCCGCCCTTGGTATAGCCGCGCAGCCCAAGGCGGATCATGGCAAACTCCACGCCGGACGCCGAAACCTGTTCCCAGTCGATCTCACCCTGATAGGACGAAACATCTATTCCCACCGGCGCGTCCAGATAACGGATAAAGCCCCGCTCATCGCGGGAAAACTGCTCCTCGTCGTAACCGTTGATTGGTACGTTTTCCAGCACAGGCAGGATATGGTTCCGATATTGCAGCGTTGCGGCCGCCTGCTCCGTCTCTTCCCGGTCCGCCGGCATCTCGTCCGGTTCGGCTTCGTCCCTGTTCCCGGAGCTCAACTGCAATACCAGCGCCGCGCAGGCGACAAGCAGCGCAAGCGTGGAAAGAATGAGCGCGATCGTTGAACGGCGGTTCCCCGCCGGGTCATTCCCTCCGCAAGGCAGCGGTTCCTGCATGCTCTGCGCGAGCGTGTCTTTGTTCTGATTCTCCAATTCCACCATATTGCGCACCTGTTCTCTTTCAGTTATTCGAGCCGGGACAGACCGCATCTCCGTCCTGCGGCCATTTCTTTTCGCCAGTATAACACTTTTGCCGCGCCTCGTCCATCTGTTCTTATGTTTTTCTCACGTCGGCATTTCCGCGGGATTTGGGACGTTTTGGTTGTTTTACGCGCCGCGTGATGCTATAATGGTAGAAAAGGAGGGGATACGATGAAACGGAGAGGATACGCCCTGCTGCTGGTTCTGGCGCTTCTGGTCACCGGCTGCGCGCAGAAGGCGGCGCCCGAGGCACAGAATCCGGAGCCCGCCGCGACGGTCGAACCGGCGGCGGAAAAAGAACCGAAGCCGGAGGTCGAAAACAACGGCGGTTACTATGTGCGCGTCGGAGACGTCGTCTACTTCCGCCGCTACGGCGCAGACGCGCTGGCGGACAACGCCACCTTCGGCGAGTTCACCGAAGCATGGAATGTGGACGGCGAATCGGAACTGATGGCATACAACACGAAGAACGGCGAGCTGACCGAGCTATATACAGAATCAGGCGCGGGGGCGCTGTGGTACGGTGACGGCGGGTTCTACCTGAACGAATGCACGGGCGGCGAGAGCTTTGTCGCGTGGTACGCGCTCGATGGCAGCGGCGCAGAGGTCGTCGACACCGGCACATTGGTCGGCGTGACGGACAGCGGGCTTGCCGCCGTCTCGTCGAGCGACTGGGACGAGGGAAATTACCGCGGCGTCTATTCGTTCTACCGCGAGCGCAAGCTGATCGGACAGTATGAGACGCATGAGGTGCTGATAGAGGCAGGTCTGACCGACGACGGGCTGTTTCTTCTCAGCGCGCCGTATTCGTATGAATTCAATGAAGACGAGGAGCAAATCTACAGCTTTTACCAGATCACACCGCAGGGCGATCAGATCCGCCTCGGCGAGCTGAAAGAGGATGCGGAGTCGTATTATGAGGACATCCAGCCGGATCGCTTCCTCGTCTCGGACGGCAAGGCACTTTTTGGCGTCGGATTCTATGCGGGCACGGGGCACTTCTTCGATTACGGTGTGTTCGCGGAGGCGACGGTCGGACAGGCGGACAGCCTGCACGTACTGGAGCCGGACATCGACATGAGCGAGCTCTACGAACTTCCCTACCCCGTTTCGGACGGCGCGGGCGGCGTGGATTACGCAGAGGCGCTGCCGAACGCGCTGCGCATCGGCTGGGACGAGGACGAGGCGTTGGACCTTTGGGAGGACGGCGCGTGGAAGCCGCTAACGGCGTACTTTGCCCCCTCGCGCTCCAACGGTTGGGCAACGGGCCGCATCGTGCAGCACATGGACTATGTGGGAGGCGCGGCTTACGCGACCGTTGCCGTTGCCGCCGCATCGCCCGCGTATGATGTCGGCTGGCGGGCGGGCTACGCACTCGCGTCGATGCGTTACCTCAAGGTAGAGCGCGACGGCACGATCACGGAGCTTGACTGCGTGGAGTACAAGCCGGAACTGTTCGGTTTCGTCTGGTTCATTGAGGGTGAGGCCATTGCGCTCTGGCAGCAGCTCAGCAGCGAAGATGGCGCGGGCTGGTTCTCCGTGGACTGTGCCTATGCGTTCCCCATTTCAGAAGACGCATACTGGGATGAAGGCGCCTTCGATAACGTGACGGGTCTGCTGCCCTACGACTACGGTGAAGATGAGGCGGACTACCTCGGCTATCCCGTTCCCGACGAAGAACCGGCGGGCGAGCTGTGTCTGACGCTGGACCGGGACGGTACGGTGGTCTCGCTGATGCGAAAAGACCCTGCGGCGGTGATGAACATCGACTTCGACGTGCCGGAGGAAACGCTTGCGCTCGCTTCGGCGAGATTGCCGCTGGAGCGACGCGAGAGCGATGAGGATACGCCCTATCACTGGGCGCTGCTGAGTGTGCTGGAAAACGGCGTTCGCGTCAGGATCGAGCGCACGAAGGAGCAGTTGAGCGAGATCGAACAGATCGCTGTGTTTGACGGCGCGTTTATCGCTGGCGAGACCGTCTATGACGACGTGCTGGACTGCGGCGAGACCATCGCGGTGCAGGTCACGCTGCCCTGGCACCCCGAGCTGCGTGTCAGCGTCAGCAAGGATGGCGGAGCCGGCAGCTACATCTTCGGCGAGGACAACTATCTGCACCTTGAGGACGAAAACGGCGTCCACCCCGGGATGACGCTGGCAGCGTATCCGCCCGCCGACGCTCGCAGCTATGATGACAACGCTCTGAGCGCCGCGCTCAGCGGCACATGGCTGCACCGCTCCGCGGACGGCGAGGCGGACGCCGTGCTGTGGCTTGGCACGGATGGCAGTATGGAAATCACCTGCTCGGAGGATCTGGCGCTCTACGAACTGAAGGCGGCGCCGGGGCGGCTCTACGCCAGCGAGTGGGAAGCGCCCGATCTGCTCTGCCTGACGGCGGAAAGCAGCACGCTGATCGAACGGCTCGGCTTCGGCCCGAACGTGGGCGATTACGGCGTAGAGCTGTTCCGCACGGAGGGCGAGGAGATCCTTCACCTCACGCAGCGCAACAACGGCGACGGCGCGCTCGGCGCGCTGCTGCCGGATACGGCATACGATTACGTATTTACACGCGACACCGGCGCGGGCGAAACGGGCGCACGCCGCCGCGGCATGAGCTTCGCTGCCGAACTCGTCAAATATGACCGTGACGCCGGGCTCTGCTGGCTGCGCGAGGCAGAGCTTGTCGAGAGCGACCCGTCGATCGGCGACGTATGGCGTCCGAAGCCGTACGCGCCCTGCCTCGCCTACCCCGTGTCGTCCTCTGCCGCGCCGGACGAGACGTATCCGATGTGTTTCCGCAGCGTCACGACGGACCGGGACGGCATGATCGTGCAGACAGACCCCCTCGGTTGAGAAAGGAGCCTGCAACGCCAATGAACATCTTTGATATCATCGGTCCTGTGATGATCGGCCCGTCCAGTTCCCACACCGCCGGAGCCGTGCGTCTCGGCCGCGTGGCGAACAAGATCATGGACGGCGCTCAGCCCGAGCGTGTCACCATCACGCTCTCCGGCTCGTTCGCCCGCACCTGCAAGGGTCACGGCACAGACCGCGCCCTGATCGCTGGCATTCTGGGTTATCACAGTTGGGACGCCGAGGTGCGTGACGCGCTGGAGCTGGCGAAAGAGAGAGGCTTAAACTATGAGTTTGTCTGTGAGGACATACCCGGCGCGCATCCGAACACGGCAAAGATCCATTACACGCTGAACGACGGCAGCGAAGGCGAGATCCTCGGCGCCAGCGTCGGCGGCGGAAACATACGCGTGGACGAGGTCAACGGTATGCATGTCGAATTTGACGGTGACCGCAACACGATCCTCATCCTGCATTGGGATCGTCCAGGCGTGATCGCCAGCGTCACACAGCTGCTCCGCGCAAGCCATCCGGACGCCAATATTGCGGGTTTCCGCCTGTCGCGCAGGGAGCGCGGCGGACTGGCGATCATGACGATCGAGATGGACGGGCCCGCGACCGAGCAGATGGCGGCGGACATCCGGGGACTTGAAAACGTGGCAAACGCCCTGCTCATCCGGCGCGTTTGATGGGAGGCATACTATGCTGAGCTACAATTCGATCGAGGAACTCGTGAATGCGGCGAATGCCTCAGGCTGCGCCATTGGCGAACTGGCGCTGCGCGATCAGGCGCAGGAACTGGAGCAGGACGAAATGATGCTCCTGCGTCAGATGGACAAAAATCTCACGGTCATGGAAGAGGCGATCTGCTTCGGCCGACAGAAGGGTCAGCGCTCCATGTCGGGGCTGACCGGCGGAGAGGGTTGGAAAATGCTGGACTACAGCGCGCGCACCGGCGGCATCATGGGACCGTTCATGACACGCGCCGCCTCCCGAGCGCTTGCCGTTGCGGGCTGCAACGCCTCCATGGGAAAGATCGTCGCCGCGCCGACCGCGGGAAGCTGCGGCATCCTCCCCGGCTGTCTTGTTTCGCTGTATGAGGATCGGCAGGTCGACCGCGAGTTGATCGTGCAGGGCATGTTTACCGCAGGTGCGTTCGGCATGGTCATTGCCCGGAACGCCAGTATTGCCGGCGCACAGGGAGGATGTCAGGCGGAGTGCGGCAGCGCGGCAGGCATGGCGGCGGCCGCACTGGTGGAAATCATGGGCGGTACGCCGCAGCAGTGCGCGGACGCCTGCGCTATTGCCCTCGTCAACCAGATGGGGCTGGTATGTGATCCCGTTGCGGGACTGGTCGAGATCCCCTGCATCAAGCGCAACGTTGCCGGCGTGATGATTGCCTTTTCCAGCGCGGATATGGCGCTTGCAGGCATCAAGGCCTACATCCCCGCCGACGAGTGCATCGCCGCGATGCGCGAGGTCGGCGACGCGCTGCCCGCGGCGCTGAAAGAGACCGCAGGTGGCGGACTGGCGTCAACGCCCACCGGGAACGCTCTGAAAGAGCGGATTTTCGGCACAAAAACCTAGTTCTGCGCAAATAATGGCGCAAATAATTTCTTTTTCTCTCGACAGTTTCGTTTGAACGTGCTATATCTACTATGATTGCGGGCTGAACGGGCCTGAGCCAGCTAACATGAACGCCGGCAAAACAGCAGACATGTGCGAGGGGTAAGGATAGAATCATGCATAACACAGATTTATTTAACAAAAGCAAGAAGAAAGCGACCGTCGTTTTTGCCATCACCCTTGGCGTACTCGTTCTGATCCTGATTGCAAGTATTCTGAAAACCAGCGCATATAACCACGTCAGGCATCGGGAGACGTTTGCGGACTCCGCGCTGTTCTCCACGCAGGCATCTTAGGAGAAGGACGTTTCCATCGTTGCCGCTGCGAGAGACGATACCTGGTCAAAGGCGTTCGACCTCGATGGCACAGGCTCGGACGTGCACGACTTCGAGGCCCACACGTACGACTTCACCGTTTCCAACAACACGAAGGACGAGGTCTCGGATTTCCTGTTCAAGCTGACCTTCGATCGGGACGTCTTTCTCTTCTCCGCGTGGAACGGAGCCTTGGAGATCCACCAGCATACCGACAGCGGCGAGCTCGTCGATCTGGTTCCCGATCTGCGCGTGTTCAAGCCGGAGAATCACACGCTGAAAACCTTCACGGTGGACGGGGAATCGATGATCTGGATGCACGCGGGAGATTATCTGGTCTATCATCCGAGTTCCAGCATGAACGCGATGGAAATGCCGATCGAACCGTTTGAAGGAACGACGCCGGGCATCATCCTGTATGTCAGCATCGGCGAAAACCTGGACGGTTCGGTGGTGGAGCTGGAATACACCTACCACAGACAGCTGACGGACGAGCCGATGTTTCTGATCTCCCTGCTGGGTATGCTGATCTGGCTGATCGCACTCGTCATTTTCGCGATCACGTCTGCACAGATCAAAAAATATCAGGAACGTCACGAGCGGGACAACGAGATCATCGAGGAGTCCATCGAGACATTCACCGGCTTCATTGACGCGAAGGATCCATACACAAACGGCCACTCCAAGCGCGTCGCCGCCTATACCCGACTCATTGCGAAGGAATTCGGGTACGAGGGCGAGGAGCTTGACCGCATTTACTACATCGCCCTTCTCCACGACTGCGGGAAGATCGGCGTGCCCGACAACATCCTCGGCAAGCCCGGAAAGCTGACAGACGAGGAATTTGAGATCATCAAGTCCCATACGTCACGCGGCTACGACGTTCTGAAAAACATCAGTCTGATGCCTGAGATCTCCATCGGCGCGCGTTCCCACCACGAGCGTCCGGACGGGCGCGGATACCCGCAGGGCCTGTTGGGCGACGAGATCCCCCGCGTGGCGCAGATCATCGCGGTCGCCGACTGCTTTGACGCCATGTATTCCGACCGTCCGTATCGCAAACGCATGAATTTTGACAAAGCCGTTTCCATTATCAAAGAGGTCTCCGGCACGCAGCTCACGCCCGACGTGGTGGACGCGTTCCTGCGTCTGGTCGAAAAGGGCGAGTTCCGCTCCCCCACCGACCACGGCGGCGGAAGCATGGAAACGATCGAAAACATACGCAACGAGGTCGTCGCCTAGAGCGTCGGCCGCATCCCTGAACAACAGTTTCCTCACATATCAAAAAACGGCGTGCAGGATGATTCATCCTGCTCGCCGTTTTTTGATATTGTTGGGCTATTCAGGGGATCTCGGGCGTCCAGTAGTTCTGGGCGTAGATGTCGGTGAAGCGGTACATCGCGCTGACGCGGTCGGCGTTGAGATAGGCGTCCCCGATCTCCGCGTCGGCGTGGTACGTCCACGGCTCGCCGAAGAGGAAGCTGTCGCGGTACTCGCCGCCGTAGCTGTAATAGTCGCAGAGGAAGTCGATCTCGTCGCCCTCCTGCAATTCCGTGACGCTCTTGGCAACGGTCTCCGTCTCCTCCTCATAGACCCTGCGCGCGCCCGCAATATAGCCGTAGGGGTTCTCCTCGTCGAAGATCAGCAGCAGCTCGGAACGCTCGCCGTTGACGAGGCAGGGCACGTAGCCTGTGATGGCGTAGTCGCCGCCGTAATCCACCATGCCCGTGTAGTAATACGGGATGGGCTGGCGGTCGATGGAAAGCCATGTCCCGTTGTACTCGCCCACAAGCGCGCCGTCGTCCGTGAACGTAAAGCGGTTGTCGAGGCCGAGGTCGATATAGCCGTTGCCGTCGTCGTACCAGACGCTCAGCGCAAGGTCGTTGACCAGCCCCCACTGTTCCTCACTGAGGCGGATGACCGGCTCGTCGCCCAGCCACACGAGCGCGGAGGAGTCGAACTGGTTCTCTGTCAGGAACGAGACCGCACGGTCCGTATCCAGGGAACGTCCGCCGCTCATCGCGCCGGAGAGCACGCTCATCAGCATTTGCGAAACCATGTCGCTGCTTGCGACGGTGCTGCCGCCGGACGAGCCGGTGGCATACGAGCCCAGCAGAGCGCCGAGCGGATTCGATGCGTAGGGCGATACCGTATTGGACACCGCCTGCCCCGCCGCGCCCATACTGGCGAACTGCTGGATGCAGCGCGTATACTCGTCGTCGAGGCCGATGGCGTCATACTGCGCCGCGGCGGCGTTGACCTTTGAGGTCTTCTGGTACGGGAAATAGATGGAAAGCCCGTAGGCGTTGGTCACGGTGCTGCCGGTGCGGTTGTACTTGACCGCGCCGAGCAGCTTGTCCGCCAGCGCCTTCGCTTCGCTCGTGCCGAGGTTGGCGGCGAGGTGGACCAGGTCGATCTGGTCGATCTTGCTGGATTTCGCAAATTCCCGCGCGGAGCTGCGCGCGCCGGAGACGGTCTTGTATCCGTCTCCCTGCACCAGCTCGGAGGTGTCGGCCGCGAAGTCGCGGAACGCCGCGGGCACGGTCGATTGCAGCTCGGCAAGGTCGATCACGGAAAGCGTGGTATCCTGTCCGCGGCACTTCTGCGCGCAGACCGTTACAAAATCATCCACGATGTTCTTGCCGATCTCCAGCGTGGGCATCGAGGTGTTTTTGGAAAGCGCCGTCAGCCAGTTTGTGTAGTACCAGCCGACGCCCGGCTCGGTCTCCTCCGAGGCGATCAGGTAATCCGCGTACTTCGTCAGCATGAGCGCGTTTTCCAGCGTCGCCATCAGGCAGGCGTCGAAGCCAATAAAGTCGAAGGTCGTTCCCGCGTCGGCGAGCGCCTTGTTGATGCCGCTGAGCGTCATCGAGCCGCCGCGCGCGCTCTTCTCATCGTAGCCGTATCCGGTCAGCGAGCCGCCGCCGTGATCCCACAGGATCAGCATATTGCGGTTCGCGGCGTAGTTCTTCGTGCAGTAGTTGATGAACTTCGTCAGGTTCGCCGGTTCGGTCATCGCCGCCGTGCCCATATTCTGCTCCAGCAGTTTCACGCCGCCGCTTTCCACCTTGTAGATCTGGTTGACGCTGTTCGATACAACGTCGTTTTTCCACTGCCTGCATCCGCCGGTGAAAACGATGAGGTTGACCTTGCTGTTCAGCGTCGCGGACGCCATCTCCTGCAGGTCGGCGGTGCCCATGCCATATTTGGACTCCAGATCGGTGCCGCAGAGATAGACCATGATCGTCACGGTGTCCTTGCCGCCGCCGAGGATATTCGTGTAGCGCGCGCGCGTTCCGCTCGCGACCGAGGTATTCAGCCGCCCTGTATTGTCCCCCGCCGTCCAGCCGGTCGAGACGCTGCCGAAGCTGCCCGTCAGCAGGCTGCCGAGCCCGCTCGATACCGCGCTCGATGAGCTGCCGACGCTCGCGGGCTGCTGGATGACCGTCGGCGTCTCCGGGATCTCCTCGCCGCCGGACGATCCGCCGAGCAGGCCGCTCAGACCCGCGCCTCCGCCGCCGAGCAGCAGGACCGCGGCCATGATGATGAGCATCAGCGGGCTCGACCGCTTGCCGCTCGCGCGGTTTCCGCCGCTCTCTCCGCCGCCTGTCGGACGCTGTCCGCTGCCTACCGGCCCCGTGCCCAGCCCTTCGCCGCGCTGATAGACGTCCTTGCCCTGACCGACAATGTGCTGCTGTCTGCCTTTCGGCCTGTTCATATCCATGATGCGTCACCCCGTCTTTCCGTCGTATTGACAGTATTGTATCACAAATCCGAACAATGCAATTATTTTTTTGCCTGCTTGATGCTCAGGCTGATCCTTCCCTTTTTCTCGTCCACGCTCAGAACAAGCACCTGAACGGTATCCCCAACACGCAGCACCTCGCTCGGATGGCGCACACGGCGGTCGGCGATCTCTGAGATGTGCACCAGACCGTCCTGATGCACGCCGACGTCCACGAACGCGCCGAAGTCGATGACGTTTCGGACGGTTCCGGTGAGGATCATGCCGGGCTTGAGATCCTTCATGTCCAGCACGTCGGTGCGGAAGATGGGCGGCGGCAGCTCGTCACGCGGATCGCGTCCGGGCTTCATCAGCTCCCGGACAATATCCCGCAGGGTGGGTACGCCCACGCCGCAGTCTTCGGCCGCCTTTTCCTCTCCGAGCGCCGCGAGGCGTTTCGCAAGCTCGTCGAGCTTCCTGTCCCTCACATCCTCAAGCGTGTAGCCGCAGAGACTCAGCAGACGTTCTGCGGCGGCGTAGCTCTCCGGGTGAACGGCTGTGTTGTCGAGCACCTGAGCGCTCTCCGGCACGCGCAGGAAGCCCGCGCATTGCTCGAACGCCTTTGGCCCCAGCTTCGGCACCTTCAACAGTTGTCTGCGCGCGGTGAACGCGCCGTTTTCCTCGCGGTACGCCACCACGTTCTTCGCCGTCGCGGCGTTCAGTCCGCTGACGTAGCGCAGGAGGCTCGGCGAGGCGGTATTGAGATCGACGCCGACGGCGTTGACGCAGTCCTCCACCACGGCGGCGAGGCTCTCCTCCAGCCGCTTCTGCGGCATGTCGTGCTGGTACTGTCCCACGCCGATCGCCTTCGGCTCGATCTTGACCAGTTCCGCCAGCGGGTCCTGGAGTCGGCGGGCGATGGACACGGCGGAGCGGAGGTTCACGTCGTACTGCGGAAATTCCTCCGCCGCCAGCTTGCTGGCGGAGTAGACGCTCGCGCCCGCCTCGCTGACCACCATATAGCTGACGCCCGGACACCGGCGCAGCAGCTCGACGGTCATCTGCTCGGTCTCGCGGCTGGCGGTGCCGTTTCCGATGGCGATGTGCACCACACCGTGCTTTTTGATAAGGCCCGACAGGACGCGGATGCACTCCGCCTTCTGCCGCTCGCCGTGGGTAGGATAGACCACCGCCGTATCCAGCACCTTGCCGAAGCTGTCGATCACGGCGACCTTGCAGCCCATGCGGTAGCCCGGGTCAAGTCCCATCGTCACCTTGCCGCGCACCGGCGGCGCCATGAGCAGCGGTTTGAGGTTCAGCGCGAAGTTGTGGATCGCGCCCTCCGCCGCCATGTCGGTCAGCCCTGCCCTCGTCTCGGTCTCCATGCTCGGCAGGAGCAGCCTGTCGTAGCTGTCCGCCAGCGCAACGCGCAGGAACGCGGCGTTCCTCGCGCCGACACGGACGTAGCCGCGCTCCAGCTCCGCAAGGGCGCGTTCCCTGTCCAGCTCAAGGGAGACCTTCAAAAAGCCCTCCTTCTCGCCGCGGTTTACGGCAAGGATCTGGTGCCCCATCAGCCGGTTCACCGGCTGGGAGAAATCGTAATAAAGCCGGTAGACGCTGTCCTCTTCCTTTTCCTGCGCGGAGCGCAGCCTTCCCTGCCGCGTGATCAGCTCGCGCAGGCGGCGGCGGTTCTCGGCGCTGTCGCTGATCTGCTCGGCAATGATATCCGACGCGCCCGCGAGCGCGTCCTCGACGCTCTCGACGCCCTTATCGGGATCGATAAAGCCCTTCGCCAGCACGGCGGGCTCCTTCTGCGGCTGCAACAGGATGGCGGTCGCCAGCGGTTCCAGTCCCTTTTCCTTGGCGACGGTCGCGCGGGTGCGGCGCTTGGGGCGGTAGGGGCGGTAGATGTCCTCCAGCGCCGCGAGCGTCTCCGCTTTTTCGATGGCGGTGGACAGTTCCGCGGTCAGCTGCCCCTGCTCGTCGATCAGGCGGCTGATCTCCTCCCTGCGTTTTTCCAGGCTGCGCAGGTACTCCAGACGCTCCTCCAGCGTTCGGAGGGCGGTATCGTCCATCGCGCCGTGCGCCTCCTTGCGGTAGCGGGCGATAAACGGGATGGTATTTCCCTCATCCAGCAGGTCGATGACGTTCTGCACGAGTTGCGGGGCTTTCCCCAGTTCGGAGGCGATGCGTTCGGTAATATGATCCATGGTTTGCTCCGTTTTCCAAAAATATAGTGTCTGCCGCCGGTCAGATGATCCATCGCGCGCCGGACAGGATCAGCAGCAGAAGAATGTTGATCAACGTAAAAACCGCCATGTATTTCCCGACGCGCGCGCCGCCGGATCTCGCATACAGCTTGAGGCTGATGAGGCTCGCAAGGCTCGCGATCGGCGTACCGAGCCCACCGATATCCACGCCGAGGAGCAGGTCGCGCGCGTGATCCGTGAATCCGGAGAGCAGCAGCGCCGCGGGCACGTTGCTGATGATCTGGCTTGCCAGCACCGCCGTCAGGTATTCCCGCCCCTCCAGCAGGCTGCGCAGAAGGCGGTCCACGCTTTCCAGCCGAGCAAGGTTGCCGGAGAACACAAAGAACGCCACGAACGTGAGCAGCAGCATGAAATCCGCGCTGAGCAGCAGCTTTCTGTCGAAAATCAGCAGCGCTCCGGCGACGATCAGCAGCATGACCGGCCATTCGATCACGCGCAGCACCGTCAGCAGGCATACGGCAAACAGAGCGAGGTGCAGCGCCAGAGCCCTGCGGTCCATGCCCGGCTCCTCGCCGAAATCGACCTTCTGCGCCGCGCGCGGGATAAGGAAGCACAGCGCAGTCACCAGCGCGAACGAAAGCAGCCAGACCGGCAGCGTGACGCGCAGGAATTCCGACGCGGTAAAATGATAGTACGAATAGAGATACAGGTTCTGCGGGTTGCCCACCGGGGTCAGCATACTGCCGAGATTCGCCGCAACCGTCTGCAACACGACGATGAGCGTCAGATCGTCCTGCCGTCCCGTCATCTTCAGGATCACCACGGCAAAGGGCACGAAGGTCAGCAGCGCCACGTCGTTCGTGATCAGCATGGAGCTGAAAAACGGCAGCGCGACCAGCAGGATCGCCATCGCGCGCGTGTCCTTCGCCCGGACGCAGACCGCGTGGGCAAGGCTCGTGAACGCGCCCGCGTTTCGCAGCCCAGCCACCACCACCATCAGCGCGTAGAGCAGGGAGAGCGTCCGAAAATCAATATAAGCGAAATACGCGCGATCCGGCGGAACGAAGGCGCAGCTGATCGCCGCCGCCAGCGCCGCGATCAGCAGAACAGGTTCCCGTTTTGCAAAATTCAGAACAGATGCTTTCATATCGGGGTTTTTCTCCATTCAGAGGCAGTCGCCGCCCGCTCACGGGCAGCGACATCAGTATAGCCGTTTTCCGTCCGCTTTGCAAGTCCGAGCGTTCCATCGTCCGCCCTTCGCCGCCGTTTTGCGGCGTTTGTCAAAAGCGTCAAAGTTTTCCGCGGGCGGATACGGCGCGCGGACAGGATTCACAAAGATTTGAAAAGTGGCGTGATTCCCTTGACCATGCAGCATATTCATACTATTATGATGCATATTTATTCTGTTTGTAATGAGGAAGCAATATGGAACGTGCGTATCTGGTTCTCGGAAACGGAACAGTTTTTACAGGGCAGCGCATCGGCGCGGACGGCGTCGGCGTCGGCGAGCTGGTCTTTACGACGGGAACGGTGGGTTATCTGGAGACGTTGACCGACCCCAGCTACGCCGGTCAGATCATCATGCAGACCTTCCCGCTGATCGGCAACTACGGCGTCATCCCCGAGGATTTCGAGGGCAAAAGCGCCGCGCGCGGCTACGTCGTGCGCGAGCTGTGCGATGCGCCGTCCAACTTCCGCTCGGAATATGAGCTCGACGCTTTTCTCAAAAGCGAAGGCATCCCCGGTATCTGCGGCGTGGATACGCGCGAGCTGACGCGCATTCTGCGTGAGGAGGGCGTGATGAACGCCATGATCTGCGACGCCGTGCCGGACGATCTGAGCGCCTTGCGCGCCTACTCCGTACGCGGCGCCGTGGCGGAGGTCTCGCAGAAGGAAACCTGCGTCCACCCCGCGCAGGGCGAGGAGCGGTGCCGCGTCACGCTGATCGACTACGGCGCGAAGGGCAACATCATCCGCTGTCTGCAAAAGCGCGGCTGCGCCGTCACCGTCGTGCCGCACGACACGAGCGCGGAGGATATCCTCGCCGGGAAACCCGACGGCATCATGCTCTCCAACGGCCCCGGCGATCCGGCGGAGAACAGCTTCGAGATCGCGCAGATCGCAAAGCTGATCGGCGCGGCGCCTGTGTTCGGCATCTGCCTCGGGCACCAGCTCACGGCGTTGGCGTTGGGCGGGCAGACGGTCAAGCTGAAATACGGTCACCGCGGCGCGAACCAGCCGGTGCGCGAGGTCGGCGGCAGCCGCACCTACATTACGACGCAGAACCACGGCTACGCCGTCGTGAGCGAGAGCCTCGCAAATATCGGGCGCGAGCTGTACGTCAACGCAAACGACGGCAGCTGCGAGGGCATGGAGTATCCGGGCAAGCGCTGCTTCACGGTGCAGTTCCATCCCGAAGCCTGCGCGGGCCCGCAGGATATGGAGTTTTTATTCGACAGATTCGTCGCGATGATGGGAGGTGTCGGTCATGCCTAAGGATACGTCGATCCGCAAGGTGCTGGTCATCGGCTCCGGCCCCATCGTCATCGGACAGGCGGCGGAGTTCGACTACGCGGGCGCTCAGGCGTGCCGTGTGCTCAAGGACGAGGGCGTCAACGTCGTGCTGGTCAACTCCAACCCCGCGACCATCATGACGGACAAGCACCTCGCCGACGAGATCTACATCGAGGCGCTCAACGCGGAGACGGTGGAGCGCATCATCGAAAAGGAACGTCCCGACGGCCTGCTGGCGGGGCTCGGCGGCCAGACGGGTCTGACGCTCGCCATGCAGCTCGATCGCAGCGGCGTGCTGAAGAAGTACGGTGTGCGGCTGCTGGGCAGCGGCATCGACGCCATCAACAAGGCGGAGGACCGCGAGCTGTTCCGCGACACGATGGAGGCGATCGGCCAGCCCTGCGTCCCCTCCGAGATCGCGGAGGACGTGGATACCGCGCTCGCCGCGGCGGAAACGATCGGCTACCCCGTCATCGTGCGTCCCGCGTTCACGCTGGGCGGCTCCGGCGGCGGCATTGCCGCGGACGCGGACGAGCTGAAGACCATCGCCCGCGCGGGTCTGGACGCCTCCCCCATCACGCAGATCCTGGTGGAAAAGAGCATCGCGGGCTGGAAAGAGATCGAATTTGAGACCATGCGCGACGCGGCGGGCAACGCCATCACCGTCTGCTCGATGGAAAACGTCGATCCCGTCGGCGTCCACACGGGCGACTCCATCGTGGTCGCGCCCGCGCTGACGCTTTCGAACAAGGAGTACCAGATGCTGCGTTCGGCAGCGCTGGACATGGTCAGCGCCATCGGCATCGAGGGCGGCTGCAACTGCCAGTTCGCGCTCGACCCGAACAGCTTCGACTACGCGGTCATCGAGGTCAATCCGCGCGTCTCGCGCTCGTCCGCGCTGGCGAGCAAGGCGACGGGCTACCCCATCGCCAAGATCACGACGAAGATCGCGCTCGGCTACACGCTCGATGAGATCACCAACGACATCACGGGCAAGACCTGCGCCTGCTTTGAGCCGGCGGTGGACTATGTCGTCGTCAAGTTCCCCAAGTGGCCGTTCGACAAGTTTGCCGGCTCATCCCGCACGCTCGGCACACAGATGAAGGCGACCGGCGAGGTCATGTCCATCGGACAGAGCTTCGAGGAGGCGCTGATGAAGGCGGTGCGCGGCGCGGAGATCAGCCTTGACACGCTGAACGCCCCGCCGCTGAGCGGCGCTCCCGTGCGCGAGCGCCTGCGCGAGCAGAACGACCGCCGCATCTTCACGGTGTACGAGGCGCTGAAGGCGGGCGTCACGCCGGATGAGATCTTTGAGATCACGAAAATCGACCGCTTCTTCCTCTATATGCTGCAAAAGCTGGCGGCACTGGAGGCGCGGCTTGCTCATGAGCCGATGAGCGACGCACTGTATCGTGCCGCAAAAAGGTATGGTTTCACAGACGCCGCGATCCGGCGCATCAGCGGCGCGGCGGAGCTGCCGGAGCACCACTATTCCTATAAGATGGTCGACACCTGCGCGGCGGAATTCGCGGCGCAGACGCCCTACTTCTACTCCTGCTGCGACGCCGCCTGCGACGCGCGGCGCTTCCCCAGAAGCGGCAAGAACGTCGTCATGGTGCTCGGCTCCGGCCCGATCCGCATCGGCCAGGGCATTGAGTTTGACTACAGCAGCGTACACTGCGTCTGGACGCTGCGGGAGATGGGCTACGACGTGGTCATCGTCAACAACAATCCGGAGACCGTCTCGACCGACTACGACACCGCCGACCGGCTCTACTTTGAGCCGCTGACGCCGGAGGACGTCATGGGCATCATTGAGGTGGAGAAGCCCATTGGGGTCGTCGTCGCCTTCGGCGGTCAGACCGCCATCAAGCTGACGCAGTTCCTCGACGCGCAGGGCATCCCCATCCTCGGCACCTCCGCGGAGAGCATCGACACCGCGGAGGACCGCGCCCGCTTCGACGCGCTGCTGGAGCGCTTCGGCATCAGCCGCCCGAAGGGCATGGGCGTCCACACGCTGGACGAAGCGGTTGCCGCGGCGGAAACGCTGGGTTACCCCGTTCTTCTGCGTCCCAGCTACGTCATCGGCGGGCAGAACATGACGATCTCCCGCTCCCGCGCGCAGACCGAGGACTATATGCGCCGCATCCTCGCGGGCGGCATCGAGAACCCCGTGCTGGTGGACAAGTATATGCCCGGCGTGGAGCTGGAGGTGGACGTCATCTCCGACGGCACGGACGTGCTGATCCCCGGCATCATGGAGCACATCGAGCGCGCCGGCGTCCACAGCGGCGACTCCATCGCGGTCTATCCGCCCTACAACCTCAACGACAAGTTCCTGCGCCGTATCTGCGACGTTTCCGAACAACTGGCGCTGGCGCTCGGCACGAAAGGACTGGTCAATATCCAGTACCTGATATTCGACGACGAGCTGTACGTCATCGAGGTCAATCCCCGCGCATCCCGCACGGTGCCGTACATCAGCAAGGTGACGGGCGTGCCGATGGTCGATCTGGCGTCCGGAGTCATGCTCGGCGCGCGTCTCGCTGACCTCGGTTACGGCACGGGGCTGTACCGCACGCCGCCCTACTGCGCGGTGAAGGTGCCGGTGTTCTCCTTTGAAAAGCTCTCCGACGCCAACTCCATCCTCGGTCCCGAGATGAAGTCCACCGGCGAGGTGCTGGGTCTCGGCAAAACGATGGCGGAGGCGCTGTTCAAGGGTCTGACTGCGGCAGGGTTCTCCGTGCCCACACCGTCTCAGCAGCGTGCCACAGGCATCCTGCTGAGCGTGGAGGAGAACGACTATCAGGAGATCCTTACGCTTGCCAAACGGTTTTACGACATGGGATTGGCGCTCTACGCCACCGGCGGCACGGCGGAGGCGATCCGCAGCCTCGGCCTGACGGTCTACACGGTCAAGAACTCCTCGGAGAGCGACGAGATCATCCGGCTCATGGAAAGCGGCGAGGTCTGCTACGTCATATACACCGGCGCGGTCAAGGACGCGACGGTAGGCGACTATACGAAGCTGCACCTGCGCGCGATGCGCCTCGGTATCCCCTGCCTCACCTCGCTCGACACGGCGAACGCACTGGCGGGCAGCATGGAGAGCCGGTTTACGCGCGAGAATGTCGAGCTGGTGGACATCTGTCACATGCGGCCGTGGCGGCAGAAGGTGCGCTTCGCCAAGATGCACACCTGCGGCAACGATTACATCTTCATCGAGAACTTCGACGCTCGTCTCACCTGCCCGGAATCCCTCTGCGTCGATCTCTGCGACGCGCACACAGGCATCGGCGGCAACGGCATCGTGCTGATGGAGCGCTCTGCCGTCGCGGACGTCAGGATGCGCTCGTTCAACCGCGACGGCAGCGAGAGCCGCATTGCGGGCAACAACATCCGCTGCGTCGCGAAGTACTTTTATGACAAGGGCTTTGTCCGCAGCGAGACGATGACCGTCGAAACCGCGGACGGCGTGCGGCAACTGAAGCTCTACCTGCGCGACGGCAAGGTGAATTCCGTCGCCGTGGATATGGGCAGGGCATCCGTCGGCGAGACGGCGGCAGACGGCAGCGTGAGCGTCACGCTGGGCGGCGCGCACCGCGTCGTGTTCTGCGACGCCATCGACGGTCTGGATCTGCGCGGTTTTGACGCCGAAACGAACGCGGAATTTGTCCGCGTCATCGACCCGCTGACCCTGCGGATGCGGAGCTGGGAGCGCGGCAGCGGCGAGACGCTCGCCTACGGCGCGGGCATCTGCGCGGCTGCGGCAGCCGCGGTCAGCCGAGGGCTCTGTCCCGCCGGGCGCGACCTCACTGTGAAATTCGCCGGCGGCGATGTGACGGTGAGCGTCACGGATGAACGTGTCCTGCTCACCGGCAGCGCGGTGTTGACCTATGAAGGCGAATTCGAATACTGAGCCAATTTCCGACGGATGGTTTTTTTGACCGCCCCAGAGCTTGTTCAATACTGACAAAGTCATTCCGCATAAGATCGTCAATTCTGTGCAGGAAATGCATTGCGGAGCGTCCTGCCTTCGTGCTACTATAACAGCGTAGTAAAGCGTCAAAGTGCTTTGGCGCTGATATCAGAGATGGAGGATCACACCATGAAAAAGACCTTAAGCCTGCTGCTGAGCCTTGTGCTCGTATTCTCTCTTTGCGCCTGCGGCGCGAAGGACAGCGGCAGTTCCACCGCAAGCACCACCCCTGCCGCCGAGACCGCCGCTCCCGCTGCGGAGACGACCGCTCCCGCCGCCGAGACCACCGAGAAGGCCGCCGGCTTCCAGTTCCTCGATGAGAAGCTGGGCGTCGAGTCCTATGCCATCGGCTTCCGCAAGGGCGACGACGCGCTTGCCGAGCAGGTCAACGGCGCAGTCAAGGCGCTGGTCAAGAACGGCACCTTCGACAAGATCGCCGAGAACTATCCCGACATCAAGGACTATCTGAGCCTCAAGGCCGCCGACATCAGCGACAGCGAGATCGCCGCCGAGGGCTCGGGCGACAGCTCCTTTACCTTCAAGCACGGCTTCGACCTCGACTATCCCCCCTACTCCTACCTGCAGGACGACGGCACCGTCGGCGGCTTCGACGTCGAGCTGGCGCAGGCGATGTGCGCCTACCTCGGCTGGGGCTATGAGCCCGTTCCCTTCAACTGGGACGCCAAGGACGCTGAGCTCAACGCGGGCAGCTGCGACTGTATCTGGTCCGGCTTCACCAAGGAAGGCCGCGAGGACGATTACTGCTGGGGCATCACCTACTCTCTCAACGAGCAGGGCATCATGGTCCCCGCCGACTCCGACATCAAGAGCCTTTCCGATCTGAGCGGAAAGATCGTCGGCGTCCAGACCGCGACCTCCGCGCTGGACATGCTTGAGGATTCTCAGGCCGACCTCGCCGCGACATTTGCCGACCTTAACGTCTATGAGACCTACACCGTCGCGTTCAACGACCTCAAGGCGGGCGCGATCGACGCCATCGCCATCGACATGACCGCCGGCGCGTTCCTGATCGCGAACGACGCTAAGTAAGGCCGGCTGACTGTACAATCCGCAAAGGGCATTGGGCCTCGCGCTCAATGCCGCTTTGCCTGTTATAAGGGGATCGACACATGACCTTTTCCACCATGCTCTCCACGATGTCCGCGGGCATGCTGCGCACGTTCGCGATCTTCGCGCTGACGCTGCTCGGCTCGCTCCCGCTGGGCTTTCTCGTCTATTTCGGACGCCAGAGCCGATTCACGCCGCTGCGTGTGGTCGTCAAAGCGTACATCGCCGTCATCCGCGGCACGCCGCTGATGCTCCAGCTTCTGGTCTGGTACTTCGGCCCGAACTACCTGTTCCAAATGTCGCTGCGCGGCTACCGCTTCACGGCGATCATCCTCGCGTTCGTGTTCAACTATGCCGCCTACTTCGCGGAGATCTACCGCGGCGGCATCGAGTCCATCCCCGCCGGACAGTACGAGGCGGCGGAGGTGCTCGGCTACAGCAAGACGCAGACCTTCTTCCACATCATCCTGCCGCAGGTCGTCAAGCGCGTTCTGCCGCCGGTGACGAACGAGGTCATCACGCTCGTCAAGGACACGTCGATGGCGTTTACGCTGGCGTACAGCGAGGTCTTCTCCATCGCCAAGCAGATCTCGGCGTCGCAGACTTCGTTCACGCCGTTCATCATCGCAGGCGTGTTCTACTTCATCGCGAACTACGCCGTCGCGTTCGGCATGGAGCGCATCGAAAAGGCGCTGTCCTACTACAACTGAGGAGGGAGATAGCATGAACGTTCTGACCATCGAACACGCGGGCAAGAGCTTTGCCGACCTCGGCGTGCTCAGAGACATCTCCCTCACCGTCGACAAGGGCGAGGTCGTGTCCATCATCGGGCCGTCCGGCTCCGGCAAATCGACGCTGCTGCGCTGCGCGACCTTCCTTGAGACGCTGGACACCGGCGAGATCGTCTATATGGGCAAGAAAGCGGCGCACAACGTGGACGGCAAGGCGGTCTACGAGAAGAATCTGAACGAGTTCCGCCGCTGCTTCGGGCTGGTGTTCCAGCAGTTCAACCTGTTCCCCCACCGCAGCGTGCTCCAAAACGTCACGGACGCGCCGATTCGCGTGCAGAAGCGCGACCGCGCGGAGGCGGAGGCAAAGGCGCGCGAGCTGCTCGCCAAGCTGGGTCTTGAGGCCAAGGCGGACGCCTACCCCTGCCAGCTCTCCGGCGGACAGCAACAGCGCGTCAGCATCGCGCGGGCGCTTGCGCTCGATCCCGAGATCCTGTTCTTCGACGAGCCGACCAGCGCCCTTGACCCGGAGCTGACGGGCGAAGTCCTGCGCGTCATCAAGCAGCTCGCGGCAGAGCACATGACCATGGTCATCGTCACGCATGAGATGGAGTTTGCCCGCGCGGTGAGCGACCGCGTCATCTTCATCGACGGCGGCGTCATCGTCGAGCAGGGCGCGCCGGACGACGTGCTGCGCAATCCCACGCAGGAGCGCACGAAGCGCTTCCTTGCCAGCTACGGCGCCTGAATCACCAGTAAAAAACCGCGTTCCGCGCGTCGAAAGACACGCGGAGCGCGGTTTTTTGATATGCTCTACAGTTCCACCGTCTCGCACTCGTCCAGCGTCACACTGCCGCCGATCCACGCGGCGGCGACGGAGCCGTCCTTCCATTCCAGCTCCGCGCGGACGACGCCGGCGGGCTGGACATAGTCGCGCTCAAACGCGCCGTTTTCGGTGCCGAGGCTGTCCGCGACCGCCGCGGCGAGCGAGCCGCTGCCGCAGCTTCCCTCCCAGACCAGCGTGCCCGCCGCCGGCACCTTGACCAGCGGCGTCATGCGTCCGTCGTGCAGGAAGATCACCCCGTAGGCCTCGGCGTCAGGACGGATCAGCGGCTCGACCTTCTCCATCAGCGCGGCGTCCGGCTCGGCACGTACAACGAAGTGGACGATGCCGCCGAGGTCGACCATCACGCCCTCGACGCCGTCCACAACAGAGCGGTCCGCAAAACGCGGCAGCGGCATATCCGCCCGCGCCGTGCCCGCGTCCGCATCGACGTCCACGCCGACAGGCCGGTCGCTCCCGCTGACACGAAGGGTCAAATGTGTTTTCCCTGTCATGCCGCGCTGCTTTGCGAGCAGCATACCGCAGGCGCGGCTCGCGTTTCCACAGAACTCGCCGCCCGCCATCTCCATGCAGCCGTCATAGCCCGCCTCCGGCGCGGAGACGAAACCAACCTGCTCCGCCGCAAAGGGCGCAAGTGCCATCAGCTTCGCCGCAACGCGCGGACGCTCGGCTTTCTCAACCGGATCCAGTACGAACAGCGTGATATTTCCCGCCGGGTCCGCCCGGACGACCTGCAATTTCATTGGGCTTTCTCCTTTTCGCTTTGATAGGCGCCGCGGATCGCGCCGACGAGATAGAGCGAACCGAAGGCGACCACCGCGCCGTCCTTCCCCGCCGCGGCAAGCGCCGCATGGAGCCCGTCTGCGATCCCGTCAAAAGCGGTTGCCTTTGCTCCACGCTCCGTCAGATACTTCGCAAGCTCCGGCGCGCTCAGCGCGCGGTCGCTCAGCGGCGTGAGGCAGATAAACTCGCTTGCCAGCGGCAGGATCGCCTCCAGCATCCGCGGATAATCCTTGTCGCGCAGCACACCGAGCAGGAACACCGCTTTCTTTCCCGGCAGCAGGCGGCGCAGGCTCTCCGCCATTGCCTCCGCGCACTGGGGATTGTGCCCGCCGTCGATCAGAAACAGCGGCTCCCGCCCCATGACCTCCATCCGCGCGGGCCAACTGACGTTTGCAAGTCCCGCACATACCGCGTCTTCGGGTATTTCCCATCCTTGCGCACGGAGCGCGGCGACGGTCGTGAGCGCCGTGGCGGCGTTGTGGAGCTGATAGCATCCCAGGAGCGCAAGCCGGTACTCTGTACCATCCCACAGGAAGCGCTGTCCGTTCAGACTCTCCGACAGCGGCGTGATCCTGCCGTAGTCCGCCAAACGCAGCGGAACGCCCAGCTCGGCGCAGACGCCGCGTACGACCGCCGTCACCTCTCTCGCGCCGTCGTAACAGACGGC
The DNA here is from genome assembly GCA_045225715.1 of Oscillospiraceae bacterium. Classification (GTDB taxonomy): domain Bacteria; phylum Bacillota; class Clostridia; order Oscillospirales; family Oscillospiraceae; genus Hominicoprocola. The sequence goes on along the minus strand of JBGVBS010000014.1, from coordinate 41,852 downwards.
GCGGCAGCCGGGCTTGATGATACCCGCCTTGGTCGCGGCGATCTTCTCCAGCGTGTCGCCGAGGTATTCCGTGTGCTCCAGCCCGATGTTCGTGATGACCGCGACCTCGGGGCAGTCGATGGCGTTGGTGCTGTCCAGCGCGCCGCCCATGCCGACCTCCAGTACCACGATGTCGCATTTTTGCTCGGCATAGTACAGCATAGCGGCGGCAGTCACCAGCTCAAACTGGCTGGGGTGGTCGTCCATCGTCTCGGCGGCGTCGCGCACGCGCTCCGTCACGGCGGCGAGCGCCTCGCCGGGGATGTTCTCCCCGTTGATCCGGATGCGCTCGCAGAAGGTCTGGATATACGGCGAGGTGTAAAGCCCCGTTTTATATCCGGCGGAGCGCAGGATCGCATCCAGCATGGCGCAGGTGCTGCCCTTGCCGTTGCTTCCCGCAACGTGTACGAACCTGAGCCGCTTCTGCGGATCGCCGAGCTTCGCAAGCAGCTCTCGCGTGCGGCCGAGGCCGAGGCGCGTCGTACTCCAGCCGTAATGCTCGATGTAGTCAATGGCTTCCTGCGGCGTCATGACATCACACTCCTGTTGCGCGCGGCATTCAGCAGCGGCGGCAGCGCCAGCGCATAGGCGACCGCCTTGCCCACGCAGATCGCCAGACGCAGCGCCAGCGACCCGGTGATGAGCGCGGGATGATAGTATCCATAGATCCTGCTGTCAACATAAATGACGCCGGTATTGAGCGCTGTGACCATCAGCTCTGCCAGCACGACGATCATCAGCGTCTGCGGCCTGCTGAGCGTAAAGCGCCGAAACCGGGCATATGCGCCGACGACAAGGCCGCATAAAACATAGGGAGCAATCCACAGCGCCGTCGTAGCGGACACGCCATATCGCAGCAGCTGATAGATCAATGTTCCGATCAGCCCGATCATCGCGCCGTCAACGGGTCCGAAGAGCAGCGCACCGATCAGCACAGGTACGCTCTCAAATGTGATCTTCAGGCGAATGACGTCGATGGCGAGATAGCCGAGCACCGCGCACATGGCGGCAAGCATGGCGTCGATCGCCAGCTGCTTTGTTTTGATTCCTGACATAAAAAAGCCTCCTTCGTGACAGTTGCCACGAAAGGAGGCGCTTTTCTCCCCGGGTGGCAGCGGAATGCGGAAGCGGCACCGCGGCTCGCGCCTTCGTCCGTGGACAACTTCCCGTCCCACGTCACTTAACGCGCCGTTTCCTACTCTGTCAACTGTGTGTTTTATTGTTTGTTTACGGTTTTGGATGCGCTCAGCCGCCCGTCCGTCTCATCAGCAGAACCGTTGATACACGTCCTCGTAGACCTTTTCGGCAATGGGCCAGTACTTCGCCATCGCCTCGTCGATGTGGGCGTTGATCCGCTCCGCATAGGCGCGGTCCTTCATCGGTTTCGTGTTGACCTTGACGTTGACCGCCGCGCCGTACATGGCGCTCCAGCAGAACACCACGCCCGTCGCCGCGTCCGAGATCACAAGCCTGCTGCCCTTTTCGGCAAACTCACGCTGCAATTCGATGCACTCACAGGAGAGGTCGAAGATCTCCAGCGGCGCCGCCGCCGCGTCGCGGAGGCACTGTTCCATGACCGCGTCGCGCGCGGGATCGTCCTTCGGGATACCGTAGGCGCGTGAAAGCGGCTCGAATGCCACGGCGTCCTTTTCAATGCAGGCAAGCAGCTTGACGCGCAGATCCTGTGCCCGCGCCATAAGCGCTTTGATATCGTCCTCCACGTCGGCGTACTTCTTCTTGCCGACGGTCAGCTCGCCCACCATGTCGCCCAGCGCGACGCCGATGGCGGCAACAAGCGCGCTCGCGCCCCCGCCGCCCGGCACGGGCGCGGGCGACGCAAGCCGCTCGGTGAAATCGGCAATAGTTGTGTTTAAGAAGTCCATAGCATTAAAACAGGCCGCTGATGACGCCGTTTTCGTCCACGTCGATCTTCTCGGCGGCGGGGACCTTCGGCAGGCCCGGCATCGTCATGATGTCGCCCGTCAGCGCGACCAGGAAGCCCGCGCCGGCGCAGACCTTGAGGTTGCGCACCGTCACCGTGAAGCCCTTCGGCGCGCCCAGCAGGGTCGGATCGTCAGAGAAGGAATACTGCGTCTTTGCCATGCAGATCGGCAGCTTGTCACAGCCGAGCTCGGTCAGCTGCTTCATCTGCTTTCTGGCATTGTCAGTCAGCGTCACACCGTCGGCGTGGTACACGCGCTTGCAGATATCGTCCAGCTTCTTTTCGATGCTGTCGTTCACGTCGTAGGCGAATCGGAAATCGCCCGGCTGCTCGCACAGGCGCACGACCTCCTCGGCAAGCGCCATGCCGCCCTCGCCGCCCTTTGCCCACACCTCGGAGAGCGCGACGTTGACGCCCAGCTCGCGGCACTTCGCCTCGACCATGTCGAGCTCCGCCTTCGTGTCGGTCGGGAAGGCGTTGACCGCCACCACGCAGGGCAGGCCGTAGACCTCCCTGATGTTGCCGACGTGCTGGAGCAGGTTCGGCAGGCCGCGTTCGAGGGCTTCGAGGTTCTCGCTGTTCAGTTCCGCCTTCGGCACGCCGCCGTGGTATTTGAGCGCACGCACCGTGGCGACGACAACGACAGCCGACGGCACAAGCCCCGCCATTCGGCACTTGATGTCAAAGAATTTCTCCGCGCCCAGATCGGCGGCAAAGCCCGCCTCCGTAACGGTATAGTCCGAGAGCTTGCGCGCGATGCGCGTCGCCATGACGCTGTTGCAGCCGTGGGCGATGTTGGCAAACGGGCCGCCGTGGATGAACGCGGGCGTGCCCTCAAGCGTCTGGACGAGATTGGGCTTGATCGCGTCCTTCAGCAGCGCCGCCATCGCGCCCTCCGCCTTGAGATCGTGCGCGGTCACAGGTCTTCCCTCATAGGTATAGCCGACGATGATCCTGCCGCAGCGCGCCTTGAGGTCGGTGATGCTGCTCGACAGGCAAAGCACCGCCATGATCTCGCTGGCGACGGTGATCTCAAAACCGTCCTCGCGGGGCACGCCCTGCAAACGTCCGCCGATGCCGCTGACGATGTGGCGGAGCTGGCGGTCGTTCATATCGACGGCGCGCTTCCATGTGATCTGCTTCGGGTCAATGCCGAGGGCGTTGCCCTGCTGGATGTGGTTATCTAGCATGGCGGCGAGCAGGTTGTTCGCCGCGCCGATGGCGTGGAAGTCGCCGGTGAAGTGGAGGTTGATGTCCTCCATCGGCACGACCTGCGCGTAGCCGCCTCCCGCGGCGCCGCCCTTGACGCCGAACACGGGGCCGAGGCTCGGCTCGCGCAGCGCAACCATGGCGTTCTTGCCGATCCTGCGCAGGCCGTCGGTCAGTCCAACGCTGGTCGTGGTCTTGCCCTCGCCCGCGGGCGTCGGCGTGATAGCGGTGACGAGGATCAGCTTGCCATCCGGTCTGTCCGCGAGGTCGTCGAGCAGCTTGTAATCGATCTTCGCTTTGTAATTGCCGTATTGCTCGATGTATTTCTCATCAATGCCAGCTTTCGCGGCAATGGCGGTGATCTTCTCCTTTTCGCACGCCTGCGCGATCTCAATGTCCGACAGATAGCCCATGGGTATCCCCTCCTGTAAACGTCTTCACCGTATTGTAATCGCAAACCGCTCATTTGTAAATGGCTTTTTGCAAATGTCCGGCGCTTGCGTCTTTTCCGCTTTCGTGGTACGATGAGGAAAACGTCGAACAAAGGAGATGGCGCCATGAAGTCCAAGGCCGCAATCAAGCGCATCATCGAAGAATTGAAGCTGCTCTATCCCGACGCGCTCTGCTCGCTCAATTATGAAAAGGACTATGAGCTGCTGTTTGCCGTGCGGCTTTCGGCGCAGTGCACCGACGCGCGCGTCAATCTGGTGACGCCGTCGCTCTTCGCGCAGTTTCCCACGCTCGACGCCTTTGCGAACGCCAGTTACGAGGCGGTGGGCGAGGCCATCCGCTCCTGCGGGTTTTACAACACGAAAGCGAAAGATCTGGTCGAGTGCGCGAAGCTCCTGATCGCGGAGCACGGCGGTCGGGTGCCGGATACGATGGAGGCGCTGACGGCGCTGCCCGGCGTCGGACGCAAGACGGCAAATCTGGTGCTTGGCGACATTTACGGCAAGCCCGCCTACGTCTGCGACACGCACTGCATCCGCATCACGGGACGTCTCGGCATCACGGACGGGAGCCGCGACCCACTGAGCGTCGAAAAGCAGCTCCGTGAGTCGATCCCGCCGGAAGAAAGCAGCAACTTCTGCCACCGCATGGTGCTTCACGGGCGTGCGCTCTGCACGGCGCGCAAGCCGAACTGCGCGAACTGTCCGCTGAAACGGGATTGCGATTTTGGAAAAAGTCAGGCGTAACACGCGTGCCTCCCCGCCGGGGAGGCACTTTTCTTTTTGCCGGCGCATATACTGCCCATGAAACCACAGCATGGAGGGAAACGCCATGGACGCAAAAACCAAAGCAGCCATTGAACGGCTGAAGCAAAACAAAGACCTTGCCGCGCAGATCATGCGCTCCGGCGACGGCAGGCGGCTGATGGATATGCTCACGCAGCACGACGGCGGCGCCGCGCTCGACCGTGCGGCGAAGTCCGCCGCGAAGGGCGACACGTCAGAGCTGCAGCAGCTTTTGCAGGGCGTCATGCAGCGAAGCGACGGCGCGGCGATCATGAGCCGCTTAAATGACTCAGCCAAGCAATAAGGAGGGGCTTGCGCCATGGCGGACTGGCAGGAGCAACTGAATACCATACTCTCCGACCCGGACGCCATGGCGCAGATCGCCGCGCTGGCACAGAGCATCACCGGCGAGGCGCCGGACGCCGAGCCGCCTCCCCCGCCGCAAGAACCTCCGAAGCCGGGCATGGACGCTGCGGCGCTCCTCAGCGGTCTGAAAAACCTCGACCCGGAGCTGCTGCGCCGGCTCGTCCCCCTGATGAGCCAACTCAATCGGCCGGAGAGCAGCGATACATCCGCGTTCCTCCAAGCGCTGCGCCCGTTTCTGAGCGAAAAGCGGCGGGTAAAGGTGGAACGCGCGGCGCAGCTCGCCCGCCTGATCCACCTCGGCAAAGCCTTTCTGATCCCGAACGGAGAGGAGGCGCGCCGTGTATAACCGATACATACGCAACGAGCGCGGTGAGTATGTCCGCGTTCCTGTCGCCGCGCCGCCTCCGCCGAAGCCGCCTGAACCGTCCGTTGTTCCGCCGCCTCCCCCCGCGCCTTCGCCGCCGGAGCGTCACGAGCCGCCTCGCCCGCCGCGTCCGATCCCCCCGCCGCCTCCGCCGCCGGACGCGGCACGGTTTCTTGGGCGGATCCTGGAGCGGATGCGCTTGCAGGACGTGGACACGGGAGACCTGCTGCTGCTCATGATCCTGTTCTTCCTGTTCCGGGAAAAGGCGGACGACGAGCTGCTGATTGCTCTTGGTCTGCTGCTGATACTCTGAAAGCGAGGGCGTTCAGCCCTCGCTTTCAGAGTATTTCGTATCGTTGTTTGGATCGAACAGCACCGTGCCGTCCGGCAGTGTGAACGCCGCGGCGGATGCGCTGTCCCTTTCGATGGAAAGGCCGGTCATGCGGTAGACCGGCGTTTCCCCTTGCAGGCGTTCGTTCGCTGCCAGGAGGCCGTTCTCCACCGAAATCCAGAAACGTTCATAATAGCCCATCGCGTCGGGTACGGTCTCGACGTAAATGCAGTTCACGCCCTCCAGCGTCCGATAATCCGCAACAGAAATGGCGGACGTCTCCAGCAGCAGAATATTCTCATACGTCGGAATACTCTGCTCCTCGTCGGCGGTGATCGCCGCGGCGCCGGTGAACACTGCTCTATTGTCGTTGTACCAGACCCAGCTTCGATCCCCTCCGGTGACGCTGTGACGGCGTCCGCCGTTGGCGTCGGTCATATCGACGCGCGTCCATCCGTCCGCGACGACGACGCTTGCGGATGCGGTCGCGCTGCCATCCGACCAGCTGCGCTCAATCGTAACGGTGCGGCTATAGTTTTCCGCGCGTGCCAGACGCTCGATCACAAGCTGTACGGTCTGTGGCGTGACCTCAACGCGGCGCACGGAGTCACCGGCCGTATCGGTTGCAATTTCGCCGCCGCTTTCGCCCTGCGTTTCCTGCGGCAGATTTACCGACGGCGGATGATGCGTCACGGTCCGCACAAGGAAAAACGCCACAAGCGAAAGCAGCAAAACGAACGCGACGCCCACCATCGAGTGGTTCGTTCCGCGTTTTCTCATGGCAGATAATCCGCGGGCCGCTCCGCGCGGCGTTTGAACCACCACTCGATCGCGTCCGCGATGCGCGCGCAGGCGTTTCCGTCACCGTAGGGATTGACGGCGTGCGCCATCTTTTCATATGCCGCCGGGTCGCGCAGCAGCTCGTTGCCCATGCGCAGGATGTCATCGTATCGAACGCCTGCCATGGCGACTGTGCCCGCCTCGACAGCCTCGGGTCGTTCCGTTTCGCGGCGCAGGACAAGCACCGGCTTGCCGAGCGCGGGCGCCTCCTCCTGCAAGCCGCCGGAGTCCGTCATGACAAGGTAAACCCGCGCCATGAGGTTGTGCATCTCGTCGGCGGGCAGCGGGTCGATCAGATGCACCCGCGGCGTACCCGCGAGGTACTTTGCCGCCGCCTCGCGCACAACGGGGCTGAGATGCACGGGATAGACCAGTTCCGCGTCCTCGTTCTGCATCGCAATGTCGCGCAGCGCGGTAAAGATGTTTTTCATCGGCTCGCCGTAATTCTCCCGCCGGTGGCAGGTGACGAGCACGACCTTCTTCGTATAGTCGATCCGGTTGAGTTCTTCCGTGGCAAAGGTGTAGTCCTTGCGCACAGTTGTTTTCAGCGCGTCGATGACCGTGTTGCCTGTGATAAACACCCCGTCCGTCACACCCTCGCGCGCGAGGTTGTCGCGGTTGTTCTTTGTCGGGCAAAAATACAGGTCTGCAATCTGCGTGACCAGCTTGCGGTTCATCTCCTCGGGATACGGGGAGTATTTGTCGTAGGTACGCAGTCCCGCCTCGACGTGTCCGACCGGCACCTGATGGTAGAACGCGGACAACGCGCCCGCAAAGGTCGTGGACGTGTCGCCGTGGACGAGGATCATGTCCGGCTTGAGCCGCTCGATCACCTCGTCCATGCCGGTCAGGCACTTGCTGGTGATGGTCGAGAGCGTCTGGCGCGGGGTCATGATGTTGAGGTCCGCGTCGGCGTTCAGGTCAAAGACCTCCATGACGCTGTCAAGCATCTCGCGGTGCTGCGCCGTGACGCAGCAGAGGCTTTCGATCTCGGAGCGGTTCTTCAGTTCCTTGACCAAAGGCGCCATTTTGATCGCCTCCGGGCGCGTGCCGAACACGCTCATGATACGCAGCTTATTCATCCGTTTCCTCCTTCGGCTCCCTTATCGGAGCGTCCGCGTCCACCGCAGGGTGCAGGTCGATGTCATGCCCGTCCGCACGCACAGCGGGATGGATGTCGATCTCCTCCGTCACGTCTGCAACGGCGGCGGGATGCTCCGCGGCGGTTTCCTTCTTCTCTTGCTTCGTCTCAGCGATCTCGCGCGGGAAAATAACTCGCGAGGCAAGGAAAGATACCACTGCAACGGCGAAGAGGAAGATCATCGCGCGCATTGCGCCGCCTGTGGTCAACACCACGGCGGAGAGCCCGAGAATGCTGCTCACGACATAGAGCGCAGCGACCGCCTGCTTCTGGTTGAGGCCCATGTCGATCAGCCTGTGGTGGATATGCCCACGGTCGGGCGACATCGGATTCTGCCCGTGCGCAAGTCGGCGCACGATGGCGAACAGTGTGTCGAACATCGGCAGTCCGAGGATCAGGAAGGGCACCGCGAACGAGATGATGGCGTAATACTTGAACAATCCCTGAATGGATACCGTGGCGAGGATATAGCCCAGAAATGTCGAGCCGGTATCGCCCATGAACATCTGAGCAGGGTTCTTGTTGAACGGCATGAAGCCGACGCAGGCGCCGACCAGCGCCGCCATGATGAGCGCGGTCTGTCCCTCAGAGACCATCAGCGCAATGAGGAGCATCGTGCCGGCGCTGATGGTGGAAACGCCGCAGGCAAGGCCGTCCAGTCCGTCGATCAGGTTGACCGAGTTCGTGATGCCAACGATCCACAGCACCGTGATGGGGATGGAGGCCCAGCCGAGATGCCAGTAAGGCTGGTCGCTGAACACGTTGGGGTTGGTCAGGATCTGCACCACGACCCCGTGATAGACCGCGACCAGCGCCGCCATGATCTGGACCAGGAATTTGAAGCCTGCGCGCAGCGGCGCGCTGTCGTCCACGACACCGAGCACCACGATGATCACCGAGCCGAGCAGGATACCGCGCAGCTGCGTGTCGATGGGACGCACGAAGAGCAGCGTGCTGAGGATGAATGCAAGGAAGATGGCAAGCCCGCCGAGGCGCGGCGTCGGCTTTTTATGCATGCGCCGCGCGTCCTTCGGCACGTCGATCGCGCCGATCTTATAGGCGAACGACTTTACCAGCGGCGAGAGGAAATAGCTGACCAGCATGGCGCACAGCAGCGCCTCCCCCACCCGCAGCAGCAGCTCGCCGGGAATACTGTTTATCATAATCAGGTGTTCTCCTCTTATCCGCGAGGTACGAAGCCGATCTTCTTATAGACCTTGCGCAGCGTCTTTTCCGCGACGTAGCCCGCGCGCTCCGCGCCGTTTTTATAGACGCTCTCCAAATATGCCTTATCCTTCAGGATGCGCTCCGTCTCCTCGCGGATCGGGCGCAGCAGCTCGATCACGGCGTCGCCGACGGCAGGCTTGAACGCGCCGTAGCCCTTGCCCTCGAACTCCGTCTCGATCTCTTCCATCGTTTTTCCGGTGACGGCGGAATAAATGTTCATGAGGTTGCTGACGCCGGGTTTATTCTCCGCGTCATAGCGCACACAGCGCTCTGTGTCGCTGTCAGTGACGGCGCGCTTGAACTTGCGGGCGATGTCCTCGGGCTTCTCCATGAGGAACACGCAGCCCTCCGGCGCGGATTTGCTCATCTTGCTCTCCGGCGTCGTCAGGCACATGACGCGCGCGCCCTCTTTGGTGGAATAGAACTCCGGCATTTTGAACACTTCGCCGTAAACACCGTTGAAGCGCTGGACGATGTTGCGGCACAGCTCGACGTGCTGCTTCTGATCCGCGCCGACGGGCACGAAATCCGGCTGATAGAGCAGGATATCCGCCGCCATCAGCGAGGGATAGGTGAACAGGCCGCCGTTGATGTTGTCGGCGTGCTTGGCGCTCTTATCCTTGAACTGGGTCATGCGGGAAAGTTCGCCGAACATGGTGTAGCAGTTGAGCACCCAGCCCAGCTCCGCGTGCTGGTGTACGTGGGACTGAATGAACAGCGTGTTCTTCTCCGGATCGAGGCCGCAGGCGATGTACTGCGCCAGCTGCGTCAGCGTGCGGCGGCGGAGGTCGGCAGGGTTCTGCCGCACGGTGATGGCGTGCAGATCCGCCATAAAGTAAAAACAGTCAAACTCCTCCGAGCGCCCGCCCCAGTTCTTGATCGCACCGAGGTAGTTGCCCAGATGCAGGTCGCCGCTGGGCTGGATGCCGGAGAGCATGGTCTTTTTCTGTATATTGTTCGCTTCCATAGGTGGGTTTCCTTTCTTTCGCGTAATAAACCAGAATGATGATAACACACTTTTTGCCGAAGTACAAGTTGACTTTTCTCCCCGGAAACGATAAAATATTTGGGACATTTCACGGGAGGTATTCCTATGGCGATCGACCAGAATTATTTTGATATGATGGAAGGCAAGATCCCGCACGGCAAGACCCGTACGCGCTTCGCGCCCTCCCCCACCGGCTATATGCACGTCGGCAACCTTCGCACCGCGCTCTATACCTATCTGATCGCGCGGCACGATCATGGCACCTTCATCCTTCGCATTGAGGACACGGATCAGGGGCGCCTCGTCGAGGGCGCGACCGACGTGATCTACCGCACCATGAAGGAATGCGGGCTCGAGCATGACGAAGGCCCCGATATCGGCGGCCCCGTCGCGCCCTATATCCAGTCCGAGCGCCGGGACACCTACGGCAAATACGCGGAGCTGCTGTGCGAGCGCGGCCACGCCTACTACTGCTTCTGCGAAAAGACCGAGTCTGCCGAGGACACAGGCGAGTTTGACCGCGCGGACGACCCCTGCCGCTCTCTCACGCTTGACGAGGCGAAGGCGCGCATCGCGGCGGGCGCGCCGCACGTCGTGCGCCAGCGCATCCCCCACGAGGGCACGACCACCTTCCACGACGCCAGCTTCGGCGACGTGACCGTGGAGAACAAGACGCTCGACGACCAGGTGCTCCTCAAGCGCGACGGTATGCCGACCTACAACTTCGCCAACGTCATCGACGACCATCTCATGGGCATCACCCACGTCGTGCGCGGCAGCGAGTATCTGTCCTCCGCCCCGAAGTACAACCTGCTCTATGAGGCGTTCGGCTGGGACGTGCCGACCTACGTGCACTGCTCCCCCGTCATGCGCGACGCGCACAACAAGATGTCCAAGCGTCACGGCGACCCCAGCTTTGAGGACCTCAAGGCGCAGGGCTATCTGACTCCCGCCATCCTCAACTACGTGGCGCTGCTCGGCTGGTCACCGCGCGGCGACAAGGCGGAGCAGGAGTTCTTTACGATCCCCGAGCTGGTCGAGTGCTTCGATCTCGCGGGCATCTCCAAGTCCCCCGCCATCTTCGACATTGAGAAGCTGACGTACTTCAATGCCAACTATATCCGCTCCCTCCCGCCGGAGGAGTTTGCGAAGGCCGCGGAGCCCTACATCCGTCAGGCGGTGAAAAACGAGGCATATGACGCCGCCGAGATCGCAGCGCTGCTGCAGGCGCGCTGCGAGAAGCTGACCGACATTCCCGAGAAGGTGGACTTCTTCGATACGCTGCCGGAATATGACGTCGCGTTCTTCACCAACAAAAAATCCAAGACCGACGCCGCCGTGTCCCTCGATATGCTGCAAAAGGTGCTGCCGAAGCTGGAGGCTATTTCCGAGTGGACGAACGAGGCGATCCACAGCACGCTGGTGGATTACGCCGCGGAGCTGGGCGTCAAGAACGCGACGCTCATGTGGCCGCTGCGCATTGCGGCGGCGGGCAAGCTGGTCACACCCGGCGGCGCGGTCGAGATCTGCCATATCCTCGGCAAGGACGAGACGATTCGCCGCGTGAAAGCCGGCATCGAGAAGCTTTCATGAGCAAAGGCAATCACGTCGGAGGTTTCTTTGCGCTTCCCACGCCGCTGCTGGAACAGATCAGAGTAACCGCGGGCGCGTTCCTTGTTCTGGTTCTTGTCGGCTTCCTCGTCGGCACGGCGCGTCCTGCCGCCCTCGCTCCGCTTCTGAACATCTTCGGCGACATGGTCGAGGAGACAGGGCTTGCGGATATGTCGGGCGCGGAGCTGGCGGAGACGATCTTCGCCAACAACCTCTTTGCCCTGCTGACGGCGATCTGCATGGGCTTTTTGCCCTACATCCGCCTGAGCGCGCTCGAACTTGGGCTCAACGCGCTCCTGCTTGGCGGCTTCGCGGCGCACTATCAGCGCAGCGGCATCGGACTGTCCGCTTATCTCGCCGGCACGCTGCCCCACGGCGTCACGGAGTTGTCCGCGCTGGTGATCGCCTGCGCGTCCGGGCTGTACCTCTGCCGTGCGGTCACCGACCGTTTGCGGCGGAAGGAGGACGCAATGCCCGTCCGCGAGGCGCTCGGCGGCTGTATGCGGGCTTATGTCCGCTGGATCGCTCCGCTGCTGCTGATCTCCGCGCTGCTCGAAACCTTCGTCACACCGCGTATCTTCGAGCGGTTCCTGTGAGCCGTGCAATATTTTCCGCTTCACCTTGCAATGCGCACGGAAATGTGATACGATAAAAAAGCTCAATGTTGAACCCTACCAATTTGAAAAGGAGAGGATACCTATGTACAGTTCCAAGATCGAGAAAGTCATCGGCCGTGAGATCATCGACTCCCGCGGCAACCCCACCGTTGAAGCGGACGTCCTCCTCGACAGCGGCACCATCGGCACCGGCGCGGCTCCCAGCGGCGCATCCACCGGCGAGTTCGAGGCGTTGGAACTTCGTGACGGCGACAAGAAGCGCTTCGGCGGCAAGGGCGTGACCAAGGCGGTCGAAAACGTCAACAACGCCCTGAACAAGGCGCTTGAGGGCGTGGACGCCTACAACATCTATGCCATCGACAAGGCGATGCTCGCCGCCGACGGCACGGACGACAAGTCCAACCTCGGTGCGAACGCCATCCTCGCGGCCTCCATCGCGGCGTCCCGCGCGGCTGCGAACGACCTCGATATCCCCCTGTACCGCTATCTCGGCGGCCAGAACGCCAATACCCTGCCTGTCCCGATGATGAACATCCTCAACGGCGGCGCCCATGCGGACAGCTCCGTCGATACGCAGGAGTTCATGATCATGCCCGTCGGCGCCCCCTCCTTCAAGGAAGGCCTGCGCTGGTGCGCCGAAGTCTTCCAGACTCTCAAGGGCCTCATCAAGGAGATGAAGGACGTCACCGCCGTCGGCGACGAGGGCGGCTTCGCGCCCAACAGCCTCGGCGGCGATGAGGACGCCATCGAGCTGATCCTCAAGGCCATCGAGAAGGCCGGCTACAAGCCCTACGAGGACTTCGTTCTCGCCATGGACGCCGCCTCCTCCGAGTGGAAGAGCCCCAAGGGCATCGGATTCTATCACCAGCCCAAGAGCGGCAAGGACTTCACCAGCGACGAGCTGATCGCTCACTGGGAAAGCCTGATCGACAAGTATCCCATCTGGTCCATCGAGGATGGCCTTGATGAAGAGGACTGGGAAGGCTGGAAGAAGATGACCGCGAAGCTCGGCGGCAAGTGCCAGCTCGTCGGCGACGACCTGTTCGTCACCAACGTCAAGCGCCTCGCCAAGGGCATCGAGAACGGCTCCGGCAACTCCATCCTCATCAAGCTCAACCAGATCGGCTCCGTCTCCGAGACGCTCGACGCCATCAAGATGGCGCACAAGGCGCACTACACCGCCATCGTCTCCCACCGCTCCGGTGAGACCGAGGACACCACCATCGCCGATCTCGCCGTCGCGCTCAACGCCGGCCAGATCAAGACCGGCGCTCCGAGCCGCAGCGAGCGCGTCGCGAAGTACAACCGTCTCCTCCGCATCGAGGAAGAGCTGGGCGACGCCGCCGTCTACGCGGGCAAGAACGCATTCAACATCAAGCGCTGAAAATAAATCACAGGGAGGCGGCATGCGCCGCCTCCTCTCTTATCTCTTTCCGCCAAGCGCGTCCTCGAGCTTTTCGAGGGCGCGCTTTTCGATGCGTGAGACATAGCTTCGTGAGATCCCCATGTTCGCCGCAACGTCGCGCTGCGTGGCAGGCATCCGGCCGTCAAGCCCGTAGCGCAGCGTGACGATTTCCCGTTCGCGCGGCGTCAGCACCTCCCCCACCAGCCGCCGCACGCGGACACAATCCTCCTTATCCTGCAAGTCGGCGTACATCGTGTCGTCCACGCCCACCACATCAAGAATGGACAGCGTATTGCCGTCGCCGTCCGTGTCCAGCGTCTCGGAGAGCGAGACCTCGTTCTGTAGCTTTCTGCGCGAGCGAAAATACATCAATATCTCATTTTCCACGCACTTTGCCGCATAGGTGGCAAGCCTCGTGTTCTTCTCCGGCTTGTAGCTGGAGATGCCCTTGATGAGCCCGATCGTACCGATGGAGATCAGATCGTCCTGCTCGCTCTCCTGTGCGTAATACTTCTTGACGATGTGCGCGACGAGGCGAAGGTTGTGCTCGATGAGCGTGTTGCGCGCCTCGATATCGCCGTTTGCGAAACGTTCGAGGCAGTCGCGCTCCTCCGCGGCGCTCAGCGGCTTCGGGAACGAGCCGGCATTCCCGGCAAGGTGCAGCGTCAGCAGCAGGCTGTGTGTCAGCAGGTAAATGGCGGCGGACAGCATATGCAATCAACTCCCTGCCTTCACGATATGCCGCGGCGGGCCGTCCGAATGCGCAGATCGGGGGCATGAAAAAACCGGGAGCGCATTGTTCCCGGTTTGCTTTATTACAACGGTATCCGGCGCTCAGCTCAGGATCGCCTCTCCGGAAAGCCCCTTCGGGTAGCCGCTGCCGTCCCACTTTTCATGGTGGCAGGTCGCGATATCTGCCGCAAAGGACATATAGTCCTCAGGAGGTGGTTTGATATCTCCGCGCCCAGGAAGAAAGACATCAGCTCGACCATTTCCTTGACCTCCACGACCTTCGAAACGTCGAAGTTCACCACGTAGAGGTAGCCGATCACATGTTTTGCCTGACGCAGCGGCAGCAGCACCAGACTCTTGACGTCATGCGCGCGCAGGGAATCCGCCCAAAGCGGGTTGACCGCCCGGATATCGGCGATGTCCTGCTCATCCTTGACGATGACGGCGTTGCTGACTCCGATCACGGCTTCCCACGAGCGGATCAGCTCGTACCGGATCGCGTCGTCCTCGCCGGCATTGCGGCGCCACGCGTCCTTCCGATCCCTCTCGCAGAATACGACCGCTTCCTTTTTCTCGTGGTCGACCAACGACGGTGAAGATGTCGCAGAGAGCGAAATCCAGCCGCGAAAGGTTGACGGACACCGGAATCGGCGTCCCCCCGCCGGCGATCGTGCTCCGGATCCGCGCGCAGGCCTGCCGGAGGATCGCGACGTCCAGCAGATGGATCAGTCCCTCCCGTTCCAGCACGGGAATGAACTCATCCGGGTAGATCATGCCGATCTCGGGATCGATCCACCGCGCAAGCGCCTCAAAGCTGCAAAGCTGTCTTGAGGAAGTGCGGACGACCGGCTGGTAGAACGCCTGGATCTCGCGATAATCTATCGCCTTTTGGAAGTTCTGCCTGATGAACTCTTCCAGATTTCTCCCCATGAACAGCCTCCTTTACATCCTCTTGCTTTGCCTTATCACGGCCAGCGCAGACAGCAGAGACAGGGCAAAGAAGCTGACAAGCACCAGCATTGCCGTCCTCATCCCGAAGGAATCCGCCATAACGCCTGTCATCGCGGTAAAAACCACGCCGCCGATCCCGGTCGCCGCCGTGATGATCCCAGTCGCGGTCGCGGTCTGTTTCCCCGCGAACGGCAGCATCATGGTCAGAACACTGGGATAGATCGCGCCGCTCGCAAAGCCGAGCGGAACGCACAGCAGCATAACGGCGACAGGGCTGGAAGACGCCGCCAACAACAGCATCGTGCAGGGGATCGTCACAATGGACGCAACCAGGATCTTCTTCGCTTGGCGCGAAAAACGTCCGACCAGAAAGCGTGACGGGATCATCACAGCCCAGAACAGAGACAGAGCGAGCTTGCCGCTTGCCGACTGAAGGACATCCGTAAACAGCGTATCGACGAAGAAGGTAAAGCCGTTTTCAAATCCGACATAGATACACATGATGACGCTCAAAAGCAGGATGCCGGATAGTATCATTTTCCCTCCGGCGAGCCGGTCCGCGGTCGACGCGGCCCGCTCCTCCCGCGATTCGGTGCCGCAGAACAGGATCCCCGCGAGGGTCAGAACGCTGCCCGCGGCGAGAATGCCGAACAGCGTCCGCCACCCGAGTCCCTTCCTCAGATAAAAATCCACCACGAGCGGCGAAAGCAGCGCGCCCAGCGCGTACATGGTCGTGATGTAAGCGACCTTCTTCCCTCCACTCACGGGATAGGCATCCGCCAGCGCGGCGATGGAAATAAATTGCAGGGCGAAGGGAATCTCTGTTGTTCGCCTTCTTCATGTGAACGCTCCCTCTTCCCCCGCCTGCCGCCTCTGATGGCACACGCTTCTCCATCTCCGCGGATTCCACTCACCGGCAAATTGCCGTATCTTTTATTATACAATCGTAATACAATCGTATTGACCAAAAAGCAACTGCCGATGCGTGGTTCCGCGGCTTTTGCTGCGATATGGCCCGTTGCTTCCTGTTTCATGATTCATACACAACCCGTCATTTCGTGCAGAAGATACAGATGACTCTTCGCCTGCATCACCCGCCGCACGCAACGCCTTCCACGGCATAGAATGAAGCGGCGGGCTATTCCGCCACATTCTACCGAGAGGGTGATCCTTATCAATCGCTTTCAAAACGGCTGCGGCGTAAACGGCGCCGCGGGGAATGGCTGCGGCTGCGCGTGCTGCGGCACGATCTGCTGTATCGGCCCTGCCGGTCCGCAAGGGCCTCAGGGTATTCAGGGGCCCCAGGGTCCCGCCGGGCCGCAGGGTGCAACCGGCCCCGCAGGTCCTCAAGGCGCCACCGGCGCGACCGGGCCTCAGGGTCCCGCCGGCACGGTGACGCCCGCCGCAGCGGTTGCTGACCTCGATCCCACCGCCGAGCTGGCGGATGTCATCACGACCGTCAACACGCTGCTGGCGAATCTGCGCGACGCGGGTCTGCTGGAATCCTGATCTGATTCAAAACGAGGGGGACGGCTCTGCCGTCCCTCTCAAAAAACAATCTTACCATTTTTCAGCAAAGCGCAAATCATGACGCGGAATCCGAACACAGGAGGTACTCCGGCGAGCAGGGGGAATTATCCGCGTTGAGACGTTCTGCAATCGTTTTCGTGGTGACGCCGGGAGCATCGCAGCCCTTCCGCAAAGATCGGAGTTTACAGGCTACGAAACCGATGCTATAATAAGCCGAACGATGTGAACGGAGGCTGCGCATTATGAACTTCATCTTTATCTCCCCGCATTTTCCCCATACCTACTGGCAGTTCTGCGATTGCCTGCGCCGCAACGGCATCAACGTGCTCGGCATCGGCGACGCGCCCTATGACACGCTGGAATCTCCGCTCAAAGGCGCGCTGACGGAATACTACCGCGTGGACAGTCTGGAGGACTACGATCAGGTCTACCGCGCCGTGGCGTTCTTCGCCTTCAAATACGGCAGGATCGACTGGATCGAATCCATGAACGAATACTGGCTGGAGCAGGACGCGAAGCTGCGCAAAGATTTCAACGTCACCACAGGCATCCAGTCCGACCGCATCGGCTTCATCAAGGAAAAGTCGCTGATGAAGCAGCTCTACCTGAAGGCGGGCATCCCCACCGCGCGACAGAGCGTCGTCACGACGCGGGAGGCGGGGCGCGCCTTCATCGGCGAGGTCGGCTATCCCGTCATCGTCAAGCCGAACGTCGGCGTCGGCGCGACGAACACCTGGAAGTTGGAAAACGACGCCGACTTTGAGGCGTTCTACGACCATCTGCCGGAGCACTCTTACGTCATGGAGGAATTCATCGAAGGGATCATCTGCTCCTATGACGCGATCCTGGATTCCCGCTGCGAGCCGCTGTTCGAGAGTATGACGGTCTGGCCGCCGGTCATGGACATCGTGAACAAGGATCTCGACCTCATGTATTACACCTGTCCGGACGTGCCCGACGGCCTGCGGAAGCTGGGGCGCAGGACGGTCAGGGAATTCGGCGTAGACCGCCGCTTCGTACATCTGGAATTCTTCCGCCTGACCAAGGCGCGCAAGGGTCTCGGCAAGGTCGGGGACTTCGTCGCGCTGGAGGTCAATATGCGTCCCGCGGGCGGCTATACGCCGGACATGATGAACTTCGCGCACTCGACGAACGTGTACCAGATCTACGCGGACATGGTCGCCTTTGACGAGCGCAGAAAGAGCGAGGGGCCGGAGCATTTCTACTGTGTCTACGCCAGCCGCAAGGACGGGCACGTCTACGCGCGCACCCATGAGGAGATCATGGCGCGCTACGGCTCGGTCATGATGATGCAGGAGGAAATGCCGCCGATGAACTGGCCGCAAATGGGGCGGTATATGTACACGGCAAGGCTCAAAACCTTCGAGGAAGCCGAAGTGTTTATCCAATTCGTGCAGGGATAACCATTGTCGCATTTTTACATCCCCCCAGGGCAAGACCGGACCGCAGGGACGGTCACGCCCGCCGTTGCCATGTTGCGGTGAAGCGCGTATCATGGCGCGGAATCTGTAACCTGAGGAAGTTTTTCAATGAACACAAACGAAATCTATCAGACGCTCGGCGTCAGCCCCGCCGTGCTTGACTACGGCGAGCGGGTGCTTTTGACGCTGAGGGAGCGCTTCGCCGCCATCGACGCGAACGCGGAGCTGGGGCAGGCGAAGGTGCTTGCCGCCATGCAGAAGAACCGCGTCAACGCCACGCACTTCGCCGCGACCACCGGCTACGGCTACGACGACGCGGGGCGCGAGGCGCTGGAGCGCGTCTACGCCGACACCTTCCACACCGAAGCGGCGCTGGTGCGCCCGCAGCTCGTCTGCGGCACGCACGCGCTCGCGGTGGCGCTCTCCGCCAATCTGCTCCCAGGCGACGAGCTGCTGGCGATTTCCGGCAAGCCCTACGACACGCTGGAGGAGGTCATCGGCATCCGCCCCTCCCCCTGCTCGCTCGCGGAGTACGGCGTCACGTACCGTCAGGTCGATCTGCTTCCCGACGGCGCGTTCGACCTCCCCGCCGTCCGCGCGGCAATCATGGGCAGGACAAAGCTCGTCCACATCCAGCGCTCCAAGGGCTACCAGACCCGCCCGACGCTCAGCGTCGCGCAGATCGGCGAAGCGATCGCGCTGGTGAAGTCCGTTAAGCCGGACGTTGTGGTCATGGTGGACAACTGCTACGGCGAGTTCGTCGAGCCGACGGAGCCGAGCGACGTCGGCGCTGATATGTGCGTCGGCTCGCTCATCAAGAACCCCGGCGGCGGGCTGGCGCCCATCGGCGGCTACATCGTCGGGACGCAGGCGTGCGTCGACCGCTGCGCCTACCGTCTCTCCGCGCCCGGGCTGGGACAGGAGGTCGGCGCGAACCTCGGCCTTTTGCCGTCGCTGTTTCAGGGCTTCTTCCTCGCCCCCACCGTCACCGCCGCCGCCGTGCGCGGCGCGGTGTTCGCAGCCGCGGCATACGAGGGGCTGGGCTATCGCGTCGTCCCCGCGTCTGCCGAGGAGCGGCACGACGTCATCCAGGCGATCGAGCTGGGCAGCGAGGCGGCGATGTGCGCGTTCTGCAAGGGCATCCAGCTTGCGGCGCCGGTGGACAGCTACGTCACCCCCGTACCCGCGCCGATGCCGGGCTATGACGCGCAGGTCATCATGGCGGCGGGCGCGTTCGTGCAGGGCAGCAGCATTGAGCTGTCTGCCGACGGCCCCGTGCGTCCGCCCTATGCGGTGTACTTCCAGGGCGGTCTGACCTGGCCCCACGCGAAACTCGGCGTCCTGCTCTCGCTGCAAAAGATGCTCGACGCAGGGCTGATCGAGCTATAAGAAAAAAGACGGCGCAAGCCGTCTTTTTGTCATCCGATCGGGATGTCCACCACGGAAACGCCGCGGCGGAGCGCGTATTCAATGGTGCTGCGCGTGCCGCCGGGCACGCCGTCGTGCGCGGCGATCAGCAGCGACGAGTGATCGACCATGTAGCGGTTGCGGCGCTGCATGCAGCCGGGTGCGTATTTCTCCGAGACCATCGTCTCATAGTCGCAACGCGCCAGCAGCGCATGATAGCGCTCGCGCGTCGCGGCGCGCCACTTGTCCGCCTGCGACGGGCAGGGCAGCGCCGCCTCCAGCGTGATATGCGGATAGCGCTCCTTCAGCTCCAGCACGGTCTCGCAGAAGTAGAGGTCGCAGCCCTCCGCCATGCCGCAGATGAAATGCTCCATGCCCTCCAGAATCGCGCTCTCCGCGGCGGCGCGGAGCTTCGCCTTGAGCGCAAGGCAGCGCATATCGCCCTCGTCGTTCCCCCACGGCAGCTTCGCGGGACGATGCCCCGTAAAGCAGCAGGTCGTCGGTCTTCCCTTCACGGTCACGCCCCCTCTTGTTGGATGCTTTTATTATAGAACATTCGTTCACGATTGTAAAGCATGATTTTTCGACGCCGTTCGGCGTGTTCCGCTCTTGACAAACGGCGGCATATCGTGTATGGTTGCTGTCGAGAACTGAATCACCAGTCTTCGAGGCGGGGTGAGACTCCCCACCGGCGGTACAGCCCGCAAGCGGCAGAAATGTCGCACGAATCGGTGAGATTCCGATGCCGACGGTCATAGTCCGGATGAGAGAAGATGTGTGTGCGCTTTTTCCGCGCTCTTTTGCGTCATGCACCCGAAGGCTCGTCTTTCGGTGCATTTTTCGCAAGGGAGTGTTTTTCTATGTCCACATCCGCATCGTTTGCCAAGGAAGCCCAGCGCAGCCACAAGCTCGCCGTCGCCGGTATGCTCTCGGCGGTGGCCTTCGTGCTCATGTACGTTGAGTTCCCGATCCCGGCGCTGATCCCCCCGTTCATCAAGCTGGACGTGTCCGATCTGCCGGAGCTGCTGGGCGCGTTCGCGCTCGGCCCCGTGTGGGGCGTCGTCGTAACGCTGCTCAAGAACGTGCTGTTCTCCATCCTGCACGGCACGTCCTCCGGCTACGTCGGCGAGCTGTTCAACTTCCTCGCCGGCAGCGTGTTCTCGTTCACAGCGGGCCTCATCTACCACCGCGCCAAGAGCCGCAAAACCGCCCTGCTAGGCGCAATCGCGGGCGCGGCGCTGATGGCGCTCGTCTCCGTACCGCTGAATTACTTTGTCGTCTACCCCGCCTATGTAGTGGTCTACGGTATGCCGATGGAGGTCATCATCGGTATGTATCAGAAGATCAACCCCGATGCGGACAGCCTGATGAAGTGTCTCGTGCTGTTCAACGTCCCCTTCACATTCTGCAAGGGGATGCTGGACGTGGTGCTGTGCTTCCTCATCTACAAGCCGCTGTCTCCGATCCTGCACAAATAACATCGATCATTGAAAGGTGCTGATGATATGCGCGTTACGACTTTCCCCTTCGGCAGCCTCAGCGACGGCACGGCGGTCACCGCCGCGCGCATTGAGAACGCCTCCGGCGCGTCCGTCACCATCCTCAGCTACGGCGCGGTCATCCAGTCCGTGCTTGTCCCCGACAAAAACGACGCTCTGACCGAGGTCGTTCTCGGCTTCGACACGGCTTCGGAATACGAGGTGGGACGCGGCCACCTCGGCGCGGTCATGGGTCGCGTCGCCAACCGCATCGGCGGGGCGCAGTTCTCGCTGAATGAAAAGACCTACCGTCTCGTCAAAAACAGCGGCGAAAACCACATCCACGGCGGCGTCCGAGGCTTCGACAAGTACGTCTGGGATATGACCGTCGACGGAGACGCCGTCGTGTGCGAGCGCCTCTCCCCCGACGGTGAGGAGGGTTATCCCGGCAATCTCCGCACCCGCATCACCTACAGCTTCACTGCGGAGAACGCCCTGCACATCGTCTACGACGCAGACACGGACGCCGACACGCTGGTGAATTTCACGAACCACAGCTATTTCAACCTCAACGGCGGCGGCGACGCGCTGGGACACCTTGTCCAGATCTTCGCCGAGCGCTTCTGCGAAAACGACCAAAACGGCTGTCCCACCGGCAAGCTGCTGGACGTGGCGGGCACGCCCTTTGATTTCCGCGCGCCAAAGCCGGCGGGCGCGGACATCGGCGCGGACGACGAACAGCTTCGCGTCGGCAACGGCTACGACCACAACTACTGCCTCGGCGGTCGCCTTGCCGCGCTCTGCACGGGCGAGAAGAGCGGCGTCGTCATGACGGTGGAGACCGATCTGCCCGGCATGCAGTTCTACTCCGCCAACGGCCTGCGTGTCCAGTCCGGCCACGGCGGCGCGCCGATGGGGCCGCGTCAGGCGCTCTGCTTCGAGACGCAGCTCTGGCCGAACGGCACGAACTGCTACGGCTTCCCCTCCCCGGTGCTGCGCAGAGGACAGCATCTGAGAAGCGAGACGGTGTATACGTTTTCAGTAAAATAATGTCAGACCGGCGTCGCACGGCGCCGGTTTTTCTGTTCTTGCAATCCCGCGCCTCTGTGGTATACTGTTGCGGTATTCTGAAAGAAGGCGATCCCATGAGCGCATTCCTGACCTTGTCGTATCTGTTCTTCCTCGGCTCTCTGTTCGGCTGGGTACTGGAGCTGGTATTCCGCAAATTTTTCTCCAAAGCGAACCCGGAGCACAGGTGGATCAATCCCGGGTTCTGCGTCGGGCCTTACGTCCCGCTCTACGGCAGCGGACTGTGCATTCTTTACCTGCTCGCCGCGCTGGGCGATTCGACCGGCTGGGAGGACAGCATCGGCGGCCGGGCGCTGCTGTTTCTGGTCATGGCTGTCAGCATGACCGCCATTGAGTACATCGCCGGCGTGGGACTGCTGAAGATCGCCAAGGTGCGCCTGTGGGACTACAGCATGATGCGGGGCAACGTCAACGGCTTGATCTGCCCGCTGTTTTCCTTCCTCTGGGCAATGCTGGGTGCTGTGTACTACTTTCTCGTCCATCCTCACATTCTCGACGCGCTTCGGTGGCTTGCAAACAACCTCGCGTTCTCGTTCGTCATCGGCTACTTCTTCGGCGTGTTTACCATCGATCTAGCCTACTCCATCCATCTCGTTGCCAGGCTGAAGGCATTCGCGGAGGAAGAACAGGTCGTCGTCAAGTACGAGAATCTCAAGGCGCATCTCCACGCCGCGCGGGAGCACGCCATGCTCGCGCCGCGGTTCTTCTTCCCATTCGCCACTGTGCGCCCGCTGCACGAGCATCTGCGCGAGGCGTACGAAGCGCTGGAACAAGTTCGCGATCTGCCGACCGATCCGGACTGAACTACATAACAAAAGGAGCCTGAACCATGAACCCTGTAAAAGCCTCAGCAGTCGCCGAACACAAGGCGGATGAGCTGACCGGCGGCAACGCCTTTGCCGTCTTCAACCATCTGGAGGTCGAGCACGTCGAGCCGGACTACGCGGTGTTCGCGCTGGATATCCGCCCCGAGAGCAAGAATCCCTTCGGCTTCGTCCACGGCGGGCTGCTGGCGGGCATGGCGGACAACGCGGCGGGCTACGCCGCCCACAGCGACGGACGCACTTACGTCACGCAGTCGAGCCACCTCACCTATATGCACAATCAGGCGGAGGGCGTCATCCGCGCGGCGGGGCGCGTCATCCACCGCGGGCGCACGATCTGCCTCGTGCGCGTGGACATCACCGGTGCGGGCGGCACGCTGCTCGCCACGGGCGAGGTCAGCTACTTCTGCGTCGATCCCGACGCGCTGGAGAAACGCATGGAACAATCCGAGAGTACGGGTCACGCGATCTGACCACAAAAAACAGGTGCCTTGTTCATGTTTGAGCAAGGCGCCTGTTTCTTATGATTTGGTTTTGCCGCCGCGGCGGTCGAAGCCCCCAAAGTCCGGACCGCCCTTGGACGAGCCGAAGCCCGGAAATCCGCCGGGGCTGCCGTTATCGGAGCCGCTGCCGCCGGGGCCGCCGTTATCGGAGCCGCCGCCAGCACGATGCCCGCCGCGGTGGACCAGAACAGGAACGCGATGTCCAGCGGCTCCTTGATTGCGGTGCGGAAGCGGACGATGGACAGCGCGCCCACCATACCGAGGGACAGCACCACGTTGGACGTGACCGCCAGAATGACGAGCGTGGTGATCATGGTCAGCGCGACGAGCGTCACGCCGAAGCTGGACGAATACATCACGCCCTGATAGGTCTTCTTGTAGACGAAGAAAATGAACAGACCCACGCAGAACGCGAGCGTGAGCGCCAGCGCCATGTCGAGATAGCTGACGCTGGTCATGTTGTCGAGGAAGCTCGATTTGAAAATGTCATTGAAAGTCATGGTAATGATCTCCAATCTTACATATAAATTCTGCATTGTGCGTATTTGGAAAATGCTCCGGCACGTCGGCCCGGAAGCTGCACCGCGTCGCGGATGATCGTGGGCAGGTAATCGTCCCACTTGACCTCCAGAATGATCGGCGCGTCGCCCGCCGGAACGGTGGCGCAGTCAGCGTTGAGGAAGTCCGTGCAGTTCAGTCCCGTGCGGATGTTGTAGTCCAGCGTCACGCGGACGTTGCCCGGCGCGTAGACGAAAGGCTCGCGATCGTAGTCCACGATGGTCTTGGGCCGCAGTCCCTGCGCGCGCATCCTCTGGCGGATCGCGATACGGTCCGAAGGCGTGATCTCGATCTTCCACTCGTGGCGGAATTTTTGTCCCTTATCGGTTATCGGCATATGTCTTTCTCACCTTCGTTCGTAAAAAAACTGTTGGAATCATTATCCAACAGTTTCTCAAAAGTGTGAAGCATTTTTAAAACAATTATGAACTTAATGTGAACGTTTCATTTGCTCATGCTCCCGCGCCACTTCCTCGATCAGTTTACATAATTTCCATTCCTTGTTGTGCTCGGTCAGCACCGCCTTGTACGGAACGGAGACGCCCGCGCGGCGCATGGCGGCGAGCAGTCGGTCGAGCTGACGGTCGCCGAGGGCGCAGAGCAGCATGAATTCCGCCGCCGGCACAGTTTCCGGCGCGGCGGCGTCCACGGGAGCGGCGTTGGTGGAGGCGAGCCGTCCCGCGGTCTCGCCGAGCTGGTTTTCCGCGACGGTCAGCGTCAGCAGCTTCTGCTCGCGCAGCACGGCGCGGAGCGCCGCGCCCTTCTCCGTCTCCTCGCCCAAGCGGTACAGCAGCACCTTGGGACGCATAATGATACACCTCCTGCGATTCTTTCAGCCGCGTCCGCGATGGCCGCGCATTTCGCGGTACGCGCAGTATTTATCCGTCAGCATCACGAGCACCGCCTCCTTGGAGCGCGGCAGCGCCGTCACGGTCAGCGGCCACATATGGCTGGTGATGATGTTGCGCTCCTTGTCGCTGAGCGCGAACGCCGACTCCGCATTCGCCAGCGCAAGGCGCGGGTGCCGGAACAGGTGGCGGACATCTCGCTTCTGCCGCCCATCATACGCCGCGGCTCCCGAAAAAACAAGGGCAATGATTGGGAAATCGCATAGGATGGCAGGAGGTGGTATTCTTTGAGACTTCTCCCCTACGACCGCGCCGCAGCCGTGGGTTACGCGCACCGCTGGGCGTTCGGGCGCAACCCGCGCTACTACGACTATGAAAAACTGGGCGGCGACTGTACCAACTTCGCCTCCCAGTGCCTCTTTGCGGGTTCTCACGTCATGGATTACACGCCGACCTACGGCTGGTACTATATCGACGCCAACCGCAAGGCGCCCGCTTGGACGGGCGTGCCGTACCTCTATAATTATCTCACGCGCAGCCGCAGCGCCGCAGGCCCCGCCGCGCGAGAGACGGGTATCGACGAGATACAGCCGGGCGATATCGTCCAGCTCTCCTTCGACGGCACGCGCTGGGCGCATAGCCCCGTGGTCGTCGCCGTCGGCGCGCCGCGCACTCCGGACAACGTCCTTGTCGCCGCGCACAGCGAGGACGCGGATCATCGCCCGCTGTCCGGTTACGACTTCGCAGCGGTGCGGTTCCTGCACATCATTGGCGTGTGGAACTGGTAAAAGCGGGGCTTTTTCCCCGCTTTCATCTTCTCCGATAGATCGATCGTACTTTTTTGAATCGGCGCAAACGCGCGTTTGCCACGCTCATTACGCCAAAGGCGCGGAGGACGCCTCGCAGTGTCAGCACGGCAAAGCCGGTGACGCCCTTGTGCTCCACGGCAACGTGGGCAGTCCGGGGTTCCCGATCGGAAGTTTTGAACCAAAGCTTCATGACCTCAATCTCCTTACAAATCGCGTCCGTCCAGCGCGGCAAGCCCGAAGCGCGCCGCTTTCTCTATCCTCGCGCGTCCGCGCTCATCCGCAGCGTCATAGCGTCCGCGCAGCTCGCGCAGGAACAGCCCGCGCAGCGAATCCTCCTGCGCCCGCGCCCACACGTCCTGCCGTATCCGTGTCTCGTCACGCACTTCCAAATGAAAAAATTCCGGTGTAAATTGCTCCACGATGGATTTTATATCCACTCCACGCTCGTCCGTTTCTCCGGTGAAGATCACGCGGCAGAGGTCGCGTGACGCCGTATCCGGCATCGCAGCGCGCAGAGCTTCGGCAGGAGCCGCATCCGTCACGTCCACGCGCAGGATGTGATAGCGCCGCTTGGCAAAGGGGACAAATCTTATATCTGCCTTTCCGTCCCCGATCTCTCCGCAGAGCACACCCTTGTCGCCCGTCTCATCGAAGCCACGCCCCTCGGGGCAGCCGGCATAGGCATAGGCGGTTCTCCCCGCCCGCTGCACGCCGTCGAAGCGGTGCGTGTGTCCCAGCGCAAGATAGTCGAGGTTCGACGCCGCGATCTCATCGCGCGTGATGGCATCGTAGCGCGCCTCGGCGGCGTTCAGGTCGGCGTGCAGCGCCATGAGATGCGTCAAACCGTCGTCCGGCGCGGCAAAGCCGCGCAGCAGGCTTGTCTCCTGCGCCGCGTCCGTGAACGCCGCGCCGTAGACTGCGCAGCCAAGCTCCGGCAGCTCGACGCGCTCGATCTCCCGTGAACGAAAGATATGCACGTTCTCCGGCCACGAAAGCGTCGCATAGGGCGATCGCGCGGCATAATAATCATGGTTGCCCGGTGCAATGAACACGCGCGCAGACATGCCGCCAAGCACGTCGATCAACGCTTCAACAGTATCGCGGAAGACGCTCGCGCCGTCAAACAGGTCGCCCGCAAGCAGCACAAGCTGAACGCCGTTTTGATTCACATAGTTTTGCAGCCGCTCCAGCAGCTGCCGGCTCTCGCGGCGGCGCAGTTTTGCCTGCTCCCCGGTCAGAGCGGCAAAGGCGCTGTCCAAGTGAAAATCCGCCGCATGGAGAAATTTAATTGACATAATGTATGATTCTCCGTGTTATGTCGTTTCCTCTTTTGGCTTGCAGACGTCGACCCATGCCGTGAAGTTGGAGGAATAGCGCTCCAGTTCCTCGCAGGTCATCTCGATGGCGCTGTTGGCGCTGCCCGCAGCGGGAAAGACCGTCGGAAAACGCTTCATTGACTCGTCGAGATAGACCCTGACGTTTTCCGGCAGGGCAAACGGGCAGACGCCGCCGGGATCGTGGCCGATCATCGTGTGCGCCTCGTCGAAGGTCAGGAACTTCGCCTTGACGCCAAACGCCGCCTTGAACTTGCCGCTGTTGACCTTCTGATCCCCCGCCGTGACGACAATGATCGCGTCGTCGCCGACCTTGAAGCCCATGCTCTTGGCAATGCGCGCGCCGTCCACGCCAAGTGCAATCGCCGCCAGCTCCACCGTTGCGCTGGACACGTCGAACTCCCGCACACGCTCCGCGATGCCGAGGGGCGCGAAGTAAGCCTTCACCTTTTCGATTGACATAATACTATAATCTCCTGATTATGGTTATCTGATTTCAATTCGTTCCACCTTGACGCAGAGACCGGTCGCGTCGTCAAGCGTGAAGATCGCCCCCTGCAGCTTGCACTCGCCGCCCGCGTCGCGATAGCGCCCGGGCAAACCGCCGAGGAAGCCCTCAATCGACTGCTGCGCCTCAACGCCGAGGACGCCGCGCACCGGTCCTGTCATGCCGAGGTCGCTGATGTAGCCCGTACCCTTGGGAAACACCTCTTCGTCCGCCGTCGGGACGTGGGTGTGCGTGCCCCACAGGGCGCTGACGCGGCCGTCGAGGTAGTACGCCATCGCCAGTTTTTCGCTGGTCGCCTCGGCATGGAAGTCCACAAGCATAAAGCGCGGGGCGTCCGGCCCGCCGAGCAGCTTGTCCGCGGTCTTGAACGGGTTGTCGCTCTGACCGCGGATATCCACCCTGCCAATGAGGTTCATCACGCCGATCTCGATGTGCCCGCAGCCGAACACACCGTAACCCCGCCCCGGCGCGCGTTCTCCGAGGTTGGCGGGCCGCAGGATATAGTTGCAGTCGTCAAGGAACGGCGCGATCTGCATCCGACCGAAGGTGTGGTTGCCGAGGGTGATAACGTCCGCGCCGGCGGAGAACATCGCCTCAGCGTCCTCGCGCGTGAGGCCGACCATCTGCGCGTTCTCCCCATTGACGACGGTGAATTGGATGTTGTAGAGCCGCTGCGCGGCGCGCAGGTGTTTTTTGAGGAATTGCACACCGCTCTGCCCCACCACGTCGCCCACCGCAAGGATACGATACAGCATATTCAGTCCCCACTTTCCCTGTTTTAATTTAGTATACCAAAGGGACGTGGAAAAAACAAGCGGTTCCGTCGGCTGACGGAACCGCTTCTCCTGGATTGTGTTTAAGCGATGCAGAGCTTGTCGTCCGCGACAGTGACGGTGGCGTGGCTGCCGTTTTTCAGCTTGCCCTCAAGCATCTGCTCGGCGACGGCGTCCTCGACCTCGTTCTGGATGACGCGGCGCAGCGGACGCGCACCGTACATCGGGTCAAAGCCTGTCTTGGCGAGACGACGCACCGCCAGCTCGTCCGCGTCGAGCGTGATGCCCAGCTCCGCGACGCGCTTTTCCGTGCTGCGGAGCATCCGGCGGGCGATCTCCGCGATGTCGTCCTCCGTCAGGCGGCGGAACACCACGGTCTCGTCGATGCGGTTCAGGAACTCCGGCTTGAACGTGCGGCGCAGCTCCGCCATGACCGCCTCGCGCACCTGCTCATCCTCCCGTGCTGCGTCGCCCTCGCCCTCATTGTGGGCAAAGCCGAGCGCGCTCGCGCGGTTCGTGATGCTCTTTGCGCCGACGTTGCTGGTCATGACGATGACGGTGTTCTTAAAGTCCACCTTGCGTCCCTGCGCATCAGTGACCACACCGTCCTCCAGAATCTGGAGCAGGATGTTCCACACGTCCTCGTGCGCCTTCTCGATCTCGTCGAACAGCACGACGCTGTACGGCTTGCGGCGCACCTTCTCGGTGAGCTGGCCGCCCTCGTCGTAGCCGACGTAGCCCGGCGGCGAACCGACGAGGCGGGACACCGTGTGGCGCTCCATATACTCGCTCATATCGATGCGGATCATGGCGTTCTCATCGCCGAACATCGCCTCGGCAAGCGTCTTGCACAGCTCGGTCTTGCCGACGCCCGTGGGGCCGAGGAACAGGAACGAGCCGATGGGGCGCTTGGGGTCCTTGATGCCGACCCTGCCGCGGCGGATGGCGCGGGCGACGGCGCTGACCGCCTCGTCCTGACCGACCACGCGCTCATGCAGCGTCTTTTCGAGGTTGAGCAGGCGTTCGCCCTCGTCCTCGGTGAGGCGCGTGACGGGGATGCCCGTCCAGCCGGAGACCACGTTGGCGATATCCTCCTCCGTGACCATGCCGTGCTTCTCACCGCCCGCTTCCTTCTGCTTCGCGCGCTCCTGTTCCGCCTGTTCGCGATAGTCGCTCTCGATGTCGCGCAGCTGCGCCGCCTTCTCGAAGTCCTGGGCGGCGATGGCGTCGCTCTTCTCCTTGTGGAGGGCGTTGATCTTCTGCTCGATCGCTTTCAGCTCCTCGGAGGGCGCCTGCGCCTCCATGCGAACGCGGGACGCCGCCTCATCCATCAGGTCGATCGCCTTGTCGGGCAGGAATCGGTCGTTGATATAGCGGCGCGACAGCTCCACCGCGGCGTTGATCGCGTCGTCGGTGATGGTCAGCTTGTGATGCGCTTCATAGCGCGCCCGCAGGCCCTTCAGGATCTGCACGCTTTCCTCCGGCGTCGGCTCGCCAACGGTGACGGGCTGGAAGCGGCGCTCCAGCGCAGCGTCCTTTTCCACGTACTTGCGGTACTCCGCAAGCGTCGTCGCGCCGATGACGCGCAGCTCACCGCGCCCGAGCGCAGGCTTGATGATGTTCGCCGCGTCCACCGCGCCCTCGGCGCTGCCCGCGCCGACGATGGTGTGCAGTTCGTCGATGAAGAGGATAACGTCACCGGATTGGATGATCTCGTCGATGACGCCCTTGATGCGCTCCTCAAACTCGCCGCGGTATTTCGTGCCCGCGACCATGCCGCTCAAATCGAGAGACAGCACGCGCTTGTCCAGCAGCTCCTCCGGCACGTCCGCCATGACGATCTTCTGCGCAAGGCCCTCGGCGATGGCGGTTTTTCCGACGCCCGGCTCACCGATCAGCACGGGGTTGTTCTTCGTGCGGCGGGACAGGATCTGGATGGTTCTCTGGATCTCCTTGTCTCGCCCGATGACAGGGTCAAGCTTGCCCTCGCGCGCCATTTCGGTCAGGTCGCGCGTGAATTCGGAAAGCCCCTTGCCCTGTTCGCCGTCGCCGCCCTTCGCCTGCGCCTGCTCCGTTGCGGCGGGGCGCGGCGTCTCGCTCATGAGGCGGCGGACGTTGTTGTAGAGCTGCCGTGGATCGACGCCCGCGGTGGCGAGGATGCGCACCGCCATGTTGCCGCCGTCGCGCAGCAGGCCGAGCAGAATGTGCTCGCCGTCGATCGCCCTGCCCGCGTTTCTCGCCTCGCTCGCGGCAAGCTCGATGGCGCTCTGTGCCCGCGGCGTCAGTTCCTGCGCCTCGCCGCTCCTGCCGCGACCCACGGCGCGGAGGATCAGCCGGTTCACCATGCGCTCGTTCAGCCCCGCTTCGGTCAGGGCGCGGAACGCAATGCCGCTGCCGTCGCGCAGGATGCCGAGCAGGAGATGCTCGCAGCCGACGCTGCCGTGGCTCAGTTCGTTCGCGGATTCCTGCGCAAGACGCAGAATGTTTTCCCCGCGCGGGGCAAATCTCTTTTCAGACATAGTCTTTCAACTCCTTCCCTTATGTACCGAGCCTGTTCAGCTCGTCACGCAGCCGCGCCGCTTCCTCGTAGTTCTCCGCGGCGACCGCCTCCCTGAGCCGCACGTTCAGCGCGTTGCGCGCGCACTCACGGCGCAGCTCCTCGCCCTCCTGCTCGTCCAGCAGCGATTCCGTCTCGTAGACCGGCTCGTTCGGCGCGGGCGTCAGCTGCAAGGTGCGCCGAGCCGCCGGAGTGAGCTGCGGCGCGTCAAACCAGCCGCCGAAGCCGCCGAGCATACTCGGCAGAATGGAAAACACGCTGTCAAAACTGTCGAAGCCGATGTCATAGCCCAGCTCCGCCGCGCACTCAGGGCAAAGGTGCGCCTCCTCCCTGCGCCCGTTGACCGTGCGCTGATAGTGGAACGTCGCTTCGTTCCTGCCGCAATGTTCACATCTCATGATTCTTACCTCCTTTTGAGGGTTCTATACCATTGATTTCCTGTTCTTACGCCGTCATACGCTGTGAATGAGCATCTGCCGCATCAGATCCGCCCTGAGCGCGCCGCGCTGCGCCGGCGGGACGGTTCTCAGCGCCGCGTCGCCGATCGCGGCGCCCAGCAGATTCGCCGCCTCCGCGCCGATCGCCTCCGCGTCCGCGAGATTCCGGACGATAGCGGCGGCGCTTTGCGCGTCGATGCTCTCGCCGATGGAATTGATGACCGTCATCAGAAGCGTCGGGCGATCGACCTGCACCCGCGTAATGCGGATGAAGCCTCCGCCCCCGCGCCGGCTCTCGACGATATAGCCGTGCTCCGGCGAGAATCGCGTCGACATTACATAGTTGATCTGGCTCGGCACGCAGTGGAAGCGCTCCGCCAGATCGTTTCGCTGCAACTCCAGCACACCGTCGGAATCGTCCAGCGCGTCTCGGATGAACCCCGCGATCAGATCGCTGATCCCCATATCGTACGTCCTCCTTTTGTCTTTGACTTTCTTTGACCTTATATTAGCACGCTCTTTTGTATTGTCAATAGCTTAGTTTGACTTTCTCTGACCTTTTACAAATCGTTCATATTTATCGCGTTGTTCTTTGCTGACGTTTTGTCGTCTGTTGTTAGCAATAGGCAACAACAGACGTGATTCTCTCAACTTTATTGATGATTCCCTCTTGATTTTTTGAGATTCCATGTTACAATGATGTCATCAATCCACAATGGAGGTACATAAAATGGCTTACAAAATCGGTTCTGCTTGCGTCAGCTGCGGCGCTTGCGCGGACGTATGTCCTGTTGGCGCGATCTCTCAGGGCGACACCCAGTATCAGATCGACGCCGGTGCCTGCCTCGACTGCGGCACTTGCGCGGACACCTGCCCGAACAGCGCGATCGCTCCCGAGGAATAATCTACGTATGTGAAAAAGGCGCGTCCGACGGACGCGCCTTTTTTCGTTTCGTGGAGGGGTTTATGGTCAAAACCGATTCTCTTTGGCTCGACGGGCCAAGGTTTTATTACGACACTTCCCTGTTTCCGCCGACAACGGACTCCTTCGTGCTGGGCTGGTTTGCCCGCCCCAGGCATGGAGACGCGGTCTGCGATCTGGGCTGCGGAACAGGGCTGCTGGGCGCGCTGCTGCTGGCGCGGGACGATACGCTGCGGCTCGTGAACGTGGAGCAGAATACGGACGCGCTGGCGCTGGCGGAACGGACGTTCGCGGAAAACGGGTGGAGCGCCGATTTCCGCTCCGGCGATCTGCGCAACGCCGGCGTCCTGCCCGCGGCTGGCTCGATGGATTGCTGCATATCCAACCCGCCCTACTTCCCCGTCGGCAGCGGCAGAAGCGCCGACGGCGAAGCGCGGCAGAACGCGCGGGAGGAGGCGCAATGCACGCTCGCCGAGGTCTGCGCCACGGCGGAGCGCATCCTGCGCTGGGGCGGGAGCTTCTCGCTGGTCTACCGCCCCGAGCGGCTGACCGACCTGCTGTGTGAACTGCGCGCGCACGGCATGGAACCGAAGCGCCTCCGCTTTGTCGCGCAGCGCGCAGACGCCGCGCCCTCTCTGGCGCTGGTCGAGGCAAGGCGCGGCGGCAGGCCGGGGCTCATCATCGAGCCGCCGCTGGTGGTTGGCAGCGCGGAATGGGATAAGGTGTACTTTCGATGAAAAAGGCGGCGCTTCCGCGCCGCCTTTTTCGTCATTCAAATCAGTATGCCACGCCCCAGTAGATGTCGGTCGTGCAGTCCTTGCCGCAGACCGGGCACTTGCCGGTGGTGCCGCTCTGCTTCAGCGGCATGCAGCGGGATGAGACGCCCGCCTTCTCCTTCATGGCAAGCTCGCAGTCGAGGCTGCCGCACCACTTGGTGCGGGCAAAGCCGCCCTTGCCCTGCGCCATGTCGCGGACTTCCTCCCATGTCGTGAAGTCGAAGGTATTGTCCTCCAGGTTCTTTTTCGCCATGGCGAACATATTGTCATGGATGTCGTCGAGCAACGCCTTGACCGACTCGACGATGCCGTCGATGGCAACGAAGGTCTTTTCACCGTTGTCGCGGCGGACGAGGCAGCACTGGCCGTTCTCCAGATCGCGGGGGCCAAGCTCGAGACGGATGGGCACGCCGCGCATCTCGTACTCGGCGCACTTCCAGCCCATGGACTGCTCGCTGTCGTCGAGCTTGGTACGCACGTCGGCGGCGTCCAGCTTCGCGAGGATCTCCTTCACCGCGTCCAGCACAGCGGGGTTCTTATGCGCCGCGATGGGGATGGCGACGAGCTGCGTCGGCGCGATGCGCGGCGGCAGGACGAGGCCGTTGTCGTCGCTGTGCGTCATGATGAGGCCGCCGATGAGGCGCGTGGACGCGCCCCAAGAGGTCTGGAAGGGATACTGGAGCTTATTGTCGCGGCCGGTGAAGGTCACGTCGTAGGCGCGGGAGAACTTATCGCCGAAATAGTGGCTGGTGCCGGACTGGAGCGCCTTGTGATCCTTCATCATGCACTCGACCGTGTAGGTCGCCTCGGCGCCGGCAAACTTTTCCTTGTCGGTCTTGCGGCCTTTAACGACAGGCATGGCGAGGACGTTCTCGCAGAAATCGGCGTAGCATTTAAGCTGCTGCTCGGTCTCCGCCATCGCCTCCTCGGCGGTCTCGTGGATGGTGTGGCCCTCCTGCCACCAGAACTCGCGCGAGCGCAGGAACGGGCGGGTGGTCTTCTCCCAGCGGATGACGGAGCACCACTGGTTATAGAGCATCGGAAGCTGACGATAGGTTTGCAGCACGCTGTGCCAGTGGTCGCAGAACATCGTCTCCGACGTGGGGCGGAACGCAAGGCGCTCTTCGAGCTGCTCGCTGCCGCCCATCGTGACCCACGCGACCTCGGGGGCGAAGCCGCTCACCAGCTCGCCCTCCTTCTTCAGCAGGCTCTCCGGAATGAGGACGGGCATCGCCACGTTGGTGTGTCCGGTCTTTTTGAACTCCGCGTCCATCAAACGCTGGATGTTTTCCCAGATCGCGTAGCCGTAGGGGCGGAGGATCGTAAAGCCCTTGACGCTGGAATACTCGACCAGCTCCGCCTTGCGGCAGATGTCGGTGTACCACTGGGCGAAGTCCGTCTCCATGCTGGTGATCTGTTCTACCTTTTTGTCCTTTGCCATGATCTGTTTTCTCCTTTACGGGTTTTTGCTGTCGAGGTATAATAATAAGATGTACGCAGCGAAAAGTCAAGGCTTGGGAACTTTTTTACATCGGGCGCGTCTAATGAAGCAGTTGCATCAAGGAGGATATGACGATGAAAAAGATAATGGCCCTTGTCCTGTGTCTCTGCTTCGCACTCGGCGGCTGCGCGCAGGGCGAGACGATCCCACATACCGGAGGCGGCGTGAAGCCAGAGCCGTCCCCTGCGCCTATGGAGGAAACGGCGGAGATGAACGAGTCAAAGACGGATGTGGATTATGAGAAGCTGGCGCTCGCGCTTGCGAAGCTGCCGGAGCTGCCCGAGGAGCCGGATATGCAGGCGTTCGACGACGCGATGGAGGCCTTGGACTACAGCGCGCTCGGCGCGGAGGGCTACCAGCAGGCGTCCGAAGCGCTGTGGAACGAGTACAGCGAAAAGCGGAACGCCTACTACGACGCCGTCCAATCGCTGCGCGGCGACGGCGTGGACGCAATGACGAGCGGCGCGTTTTCGGCGTACGCGCTCCGCGCGGCGCAGCAGCTCATGGCGGGCGAGACGGAACAGAACGTCGTCTGGTCGCCCGCGAACCTCTGCCTTGCGCTGTGCATGCTCGCCGAGGCCACGGACGGGGCGAGCCGCAGCCAGATTCTCGACCTGCTGGGGCTTTCGAGCGTCGAGCAGGCGCGCGCGGCGGCAAACGCGCTCTGGCGCAATCTCTACAGCGACGGCGCGGCGGACAAGACCCTGCTCGCGAATTCCCTCTGGCTCAACGAACAGTTCACCTATCACGAGGACACGGTGGATACGCTGGCCAACGACTATTATGCCTCCGCCTTCCGCGCGCCGATGGGCGACAAATCGACCGACGCCGCCATCCACGAGTGGATCAACGAGAATACGAACCATCTGCTGGAGGATGCGGCGAACGGCATTGAAACCAAGGACGAGACGCTGATGATGCTGATCTCCACGCTCTATTTCAAGGGAACGTGGCAGAAGCAGTTCAACAGCTACGACACCCGCGAGGACGTCTTCACCTCGTCGGACGGCACGGAGCAGAAGATCGACTTCATGCACACGACCGAACGAGGCGCATACTACCGCCTCGGCAGTTACACCGTCGCGCCGCTCCGCTTCCGCGACGGAAAGACGATGTGGTTCCTGCTCCCCGACGAGGGCGTGAATCTGGACGACGTATGGTCGCTGACGTGGAACCTGCCGATGACGGCGGTCACGACGTCGGAGGGCTGCTACGAGACGCCCGCCTTCGAGCTGCTGGCGCAGCAGAGCACGGGCGAGATCCACTGGAGCGTGCCGAAGTTCGACGTGGACAGTGACCTCGACCTGATCCCCGCGCTGGAAGCGATGGGCGTGACGGATGTGTTCGACGACCAGCTCGCCGACTTCTCCCCGCTGACCGACCTAGACGCGCTGGTCTCCGCCGTGGAGCACGCCGCGCGGGTCAAGGTGAACGAGGAGGGCTGCGAAGCGGCGGCGTTCACCGACGTCATGGTGATGCCCACCTCCGCGCTCATCGAGCCGCTGCCCGTGGTCGAGATGAACCTCAACCGCCCCTTCGGCTTCCTCATCACCGGCGTGAGCGGTCTGCCCCTGTTCATGGGGACGGTCAACACGGTGAAGTGAATCATGTGCGCAAAAAGAATTGCGGGCCGGATCGCCCGCAATTCTTTTTGCATGTTTGAAGATCACGCCCGAAACCCGTTCAAAAACATCGGCATCATGCGCGAGGCGTAGATCGGCAGCGAGTATTCGCCGCCGCTGAGGCACCAGTCGTACATCAGGCCGCGCTCGAACATGGCGTAGGCGCGCGTGACCTCGCCGACGGTGAAGTCCTTTCGGATCTCGCCCTTCGCCTGCCCGTCGGTGACGATGCGGCGCAGCAGTTTATAGTAGGTGCGGCCGCGGTTCAGCAGATGCTTTTCGCCGTGCGTGACGAGCTGGGAGGAAAACAGGCGCGAGAGCAGGTCGATCGACACCGTGTTCTCGACCGTCTCGAACAGGGCGCGATTGAGATATTGCAGCAGATCGACGCTGTTCTCCGGCAGGTCGGGACGCTGCATGATCTCCTCATACTGCTCGTCGAACAGCACGGAGAGCGAGGACAGCAGCGCGTCCTTGCCGTCGAAGTAGTGGTAGAACGAACCTCTGGAGGTCTCGGACTCAAAGATGATGTCCTCCACCGTCGTGTCCTCGTAGCCCTGCTCATAGAACAGCTTCCACGCGGCGTTGACGATGCGCGCCTTCGTGTTGCGGGAGTTTTTCTTCGCCATCGGGGTCGCTCCTTTCCTAACGTGCCGAGAGGTCATCCTTCAGCCATCCGATCGCGCTCGCGGCATAGAGCCACGCGCCGAAGGGCAGCGCCGTCTCGTCGACGTCGAAATACGCGCTGTGGATGTTGTGCCCCGTCTCCGGCCGCGCGGGATCGTGCGTGCCGAGGTAGGCGTAAGCGCCCGGCGTGTTGAGGATGAATTCCGCAAAGTCGTCGCCGGTCAGCGAGATCGTGCGGTCGGTGACGACGCGTTTTTCCGGGAAATACCGCTCCGTCAGAGCCTTCAGCTCCGCCGCCGCGGAGGCGTCGTTGACCAGCGGCGAGGCAAACTCGTCCCACGCGATCTCCGCCGTGCCGCCGTACGCCTCGGCGACGCTCTGCACCAGCTTTGTGATCTCCTCACGGACGCGCAGGCGCGTCTCGTGCGTCACGGTGCGTGTCGTACCCTCCAGCGCCGCCGTCTGCGCCACGGCATTGTAAGCCGTTCCGGCGGTCAGCTTGCCGACGCCGATGAGCAGCGGCTCCACCGGGTCGCTGCGCCGCGTGACCAGCGCCTGCAGCGCCACCACGATCTGGGACGCGATATAGAGCGCGTCCACGCCGAGCTGCGGCGTGGCGACGTGCGCCGAGCGCCCGTGCACGGTGACGTCGAAGCGGTCGACGCCCGCGTTGTTCGGTCCCGGCTTGAAGCCCACCGTCTCCGACGGCAGGTCGGGCGCGCAGTGCAGCCCGAACACGCGGCACACACCGTCCAGCACGCCCTCGGCAATGAACCGCTCCGGCGTGCTGGCGCACTCCTCGGCGGGCTGGAACACAAGGCGGACTTCCCCGCCGAAGCTCTCGCGGTTTTGCGCAAGCAGCTTCGCCGCGCCGAGCAGACATGCGGTGTGGGCGTCGTGGCCGCAGGCGTGCATGACGCCCGCGTTCTGCGAGCGGTACGGCACGTTATTCAGCTCCGTGATGGGCAGCGCGTCGATGTCCGCGCGCAGCAGCACGGCGCCGCGTCCCTGCCCTGCGCCGCGGATCGACGCCCGGACGCCGGTCTCCCCGACGCGGCGGTGCGCGACGCCGAGCCTGTCCAGCTCCTCCTCGATCCGCGCGGCGGTGCGGAACTCGCAAAGCCCCAGTTCAGGGTGCATGTGGAACTCGCGCCGCAGCGCGGTCAATTCGTCCTGCAGGGCAAGCGCCTGCGGCTTGAGCGTTTCCATGCCGTTCCTCCGTTTCGTTTTTTTACAGTATAGCAAGGCACCCAGCCGTTTGGCAAGTCCGATCCGCTTTTGTTTCTGTTTTGCCCTATGTCTTTTTCATTCTTTTCGCGAAAGAAAGGCTTGATATTATGACAGGGTGTGGTAAAATATGATGTTGTCAGAATGTTTGGACACTCCATATCAAAAAAGGAAGGTAAACGAATATGGCAAAGCTGGATCTCACTCAATACGGCATCACCGGCGCGGCCGAAATCATCCACAACCCATCCTTCGATTTCCTCTATGCGGAAGAGACGAAGCCTGAGCTCACGGGCTTCGACGTCGGCAAGGTCAGCGAACTGGGCGCTGTCAACGTCATGACCGGCGTTTACACTGGCCGCTCGCCCAACGACAAGTTCATCGTCATGGACGAGAACTCCAAGGACACCGTGTGGTGGACCACCCCCGAGTACAAGAATGACAACCATGTCGCAAGCGTTGAGACCTGGAAGGTGTGCAAGGACATTGCCATCAAGGAGCTCTCCGGCAAGCGACTGTTCGTCGTGGACGCGTTCTGCGGCACGAACGAGGATACGCGCATGGCGGTCCGCTTCATCATGGAAGTCGCCTGGCAGGCGCACTTCGTGAAGAACATGTTCATCCAGCCCACTGAGGAGGAGCTTGCCAACTTCAAGCCCGACTTCGTGGTCTACAACGCCTCCAAGGCAAAGGTCGAGAACTACAAGGAACTCGGCCTCAACTCCGAGACCGCCGTCCTCTTCAACATCACCTCCCGCGAGGCGACCATCATCAACACCTGGTACGGCGGCGAGATGAAGAAGGGCATGTTCTCGATGATGAACTACTACCTGCCGCTCAAGGGCATCGCTTCGATGCACTGCTCCGCCAACACGGACATGGAGGGCAAGCACACCGCCATCTTCTTCGGTCTCTCCGGCACCGGCAAGACCACGCTGTCCACCGATCCGAAGCGTCTGCTGATTGGCGACGACGAGCACGGCTGGGACGACAACGGCGTGTTCAACTTCGAGGGCGGCTGCTATGCCAAGGTCATCAACCTTGACAAGGATTCCGAGCCCGACATCTACAACGCCATCAAGCGCGACGCGCTGCTGGAAAACGTCACGCTCGACGAGAACGGCAAGATCGACTTCGCCGACAAGTCCGTCACCGAGAACACCCGCGTCAGCTATCCGATCGAGCACATCGAGAAGATTGCCAAGAACGTCAACGGCAAGTCCGCCGGTCCCGACGCCGAGAACGTCATCTTCCTGTCCGCGGACGCTTTCGGCGTGCTGCCTCCGGTCAGCATCCTGACTCCGGAGCAGACCAAGTATTACTTCCTCTCCGGCTTCACCGCCAAGCTCGCCGGTACCGAGCGCGGCATCACCGAGCCGCAGCCCACGTTCTCCGCGTGCTTCGGCCAGGCGTTCCTGGAGCTGCACCCC
This sequence comes from Oscillospiraceae bacterium, assembly GCA_045225715.1. Classification (GTDB taxonomy): domain Bacteria; phylum Bacillota; class Clostridia; order Oscillospirales; family Oscillospiraceae; genus Hominicoprocola. The sequence continues at coordinate 2,652 of JBGVBS010000014.1, read as the reverse complement.
ACCAAGTACGGTGAGGAGCTGGTCAAGAAGATGGAGAAGGTCGGCGCGAAGGCGTACCTTGTCAACACCGGCTGGAACGGCACCGGCAAGCGCATCTCCATCAAGGACACCCGCGGCATCATCGACGCGATCCTCAACGGCGACGTGCTCAAGGCGCCCACCAAGAAGATCCCCATCTTCGACTTCGAGGTTCCGACCGAGCTGCCCGGCGTCGATCCCGCGATCCTCGATCCGCGCGACACCTATGCCGACGCCGCCGAGTGGGATGCCAAGGCGAAGGATCTCGCCGGCCGCTTCATCAAGAACTTCCACAAGTACGAGGGCAATGAGGCCGGCAAGGCGCTCGTCGCCGCGGGTCCCCACCTGTAAGCCGCTATTTGCAAATTCCTATTAAAATCAGATACGCCTGTCGCAGCCGCGGCAGGCGTATCCCCTACCACTCGCCACACGACAGAAAGGAGCAAGCAGCATGGATCAAAAGTATGAAGCCCTGTTTACCCCCTGGAAGATCGGGGACGTGGAGATCAAAAACCGCATCATCCAGCCCTCAATGGGCGGCACCTCTCTCTTTGGCTGGCTGGAGCCGTGCCACTTTGACAAGGAGGCAGCGTATCATATCCTCAACCGCGCGCAGAACAACGTCGGCCTCGTTCTGCCCGGCATGCAGTGCGTTCGCGACACGATGGGCATTCCGGGCCGGCATTGGCTCTATCAGAACAAGAAGATGTTCAAGGACCTCGCCGAGTGGCTGCCTGAGTTCCACAAGACCGGCGCGAAGCTGTTCATCCAGCTCGCGGGCGGTTTCGGGCGCTCCATGGCGATCAACCAGATGATGGTCGATATGCTCAAGTTCAAGCCCTACGGCAAGCTCGCCAGCGGCGTGGTGGACGTGGACTATGCCTGCGCCTCCGCATCCGAGACACCGAACCGCTGGTATCCCGAGCTGAAGTCCCGCCCGCTGACGGTGGAGGAGATTCAGGAGATGGTGGACGCCTTCGGCAAGACGGCGAAGCTTTTGCGCGAGGCGGGCGTGGACGGCGTGGAGATCCACGCGGTGCATGAGGGTTATCTGCTCGACCAGTTCACCATCGCCAACATGAACTACCGCACCGACCAGTACGGCGGCAGCTTTGAGAACCGCTTCCGCTTCCCCGTCGAGATCGTGCAGGAGATCAAGAAGCAGTGCGGCACGGACTTCCCGGTGGCGCTGCGCTACTCGGTCGTATCCAAGACCAAGGGCTTCGGTCAGGGCGCCGTCCCCGGCGAAGAGTTCGTCGAGTTCGGCCGCGATATGGCGGAGTCCGAGAAGGCGATCAAATACCTCGGCGACATGGGTTACGATATGTTCGACTGCGACAACGGCACCTATGACGCGTGGTATTGGGCGCATCCGCCGGTCTATATGGAGCACAACTGCAACCTCGCGGACGTGGAGCACATCAAGCAGTTCACCGACAAACCGGTCGCCTGCGCGGGCAAGATGCAGCCCGAGGTCGCCGCGGCGGAGATCGCGGCGGGCAAGCTCGACGCCGTCGCCATCGCGCGCCAGAACCTCGTCGATCCCGAGTGGATCAACAAGATCATTGAGGGCCGCGTCGAGGACATCAAGCCCTGCATCAACTGCCACAACGCCTGCTTCAGCTTTGCCAAGAGCAAGAGCACGGCGAACACGCAGAGCCTTGACGACTCGCTGCACCTCGCGCGCTGCGCGCTGAACCCGACCACGATGCAGCACAACAAGTACAAGATCGTACCGACCAGGCATCCGAAGAAGGTTGCCATCATCGGCGGCGGCATCGGCGGCATGGAGGCGGCGCTGGTGCTCAAGAAGCGCGGCCACACGCCGGTCATCTTTGAAAAGAGCGACAAGCTGGGCGGCATGTACATCTACGCCGCGGCGATGAGCTTCAAGGAAGCGGACAAGCAGCTGCTCAAATGGTATGAGCGCGAGCTTGTCAAGAATGGCATTGAAGTGCGCTTCAACATGGAGATCAACGCGCCGCAGACGCTCAAGCGTGAATTCGACGAGATCATCGTCTCCACCGGCGCCGTGCCCAAGACGCTTCCGGTGAAGGGCTTCCACAAGACCATCAACTTCAAGCAGCTTCTGCTCGGCGAGGTGGACGCCGGCGACAAGATCGTGTTCTTCGGCGGCGGCCAGTCATCCTGTGAGGCGGCGTATGAAATGGTGCTGCAGGGCAAGCATCCGATGATCGTCGAATTCGCGGACGACCTGATCGTCACACCCGGCACCTGCCTTGCCAACAGCTCCTTCCTGCGCGAGATGCTGGCGTTCAAGAAGGTGCCCGTGTACCTCGAGCACACGATCACCGAGATCGGCGATGGGTACGTCATGGTCAAGCCGAACAAGGGCGGCGAAGCGTTCAAACTCGAATGTGACAGCGTTGTCAATGGCATCGGCTTCGTCCCCGCGCCCGTCGCGGCGAAGGACAAGGGCGTGCACCACATCGGCACCTGCGAGAAGTGGGGCAACCTGCGCGACGTCATCTGGAGCGCATGGGATGTGTGCATGAAGATCTGATTCTAAAGAAAAGAGCTTCGGAACTGATATGCTCCCTCTATAGGAGACAGTGAAAAACAAAACTGTCACCTATGGAGGGAGCGTTGCTATGTCAGGAAAAGGAAAAGTAA
>JBGVBS010000013.1:0-73918 GCA_045225715.1 Oscillospiraceae bacterium | reverse complement strand
CCAAGACCAACCGAAACGCCGTATGCCGAAGACGGCACGTACGGTGTTGTGGGAGGACGGGGGTTAGTCACCCCCTCCTACCCGATCGCGCCAAAGAGGCGGCAGAAAAAATGCCCGCCGTCCGGCGGGCATTGTCGCGTATCAGAGTTTCTGGAAGTCGGCGGCGGGGTGCTTGCAGATGGGGCAGACGTAGTCGGCGGGCAGCTCCTCGCCCTGATAGATGTAGCCGCAGATCGTGCAGATCCAGCCCTTGTTCTCCGCCTCGGGGAGCACCTGCGGCTTGGGCTTGATGTGCGCGAAGTAGTAAGCGTAGGTCACGCTGGGCGCGCGGCTCAATACCTCGCCGCCCGTCACCTCGGCGATGAACATGGTGTGGCTGCCGAGGTCGACGCTCTGCACCACCTTGCCGGATAAGTAGGCGTTGCACTCCTGCGTCAGGTAGACGACGCCGTTGGCGGCGCGCTTGTAGGAGACTGCCTCCAGCTTGTCCGCGTCGCGCCCGCTTTGGAAGCCGAAGTTCTGATAGGTGGCAAACTTCGAGTCCTCCGTGAGAAAGGACAGGTTAAACACGCCGGTTTTCGCGATCATGTCGTGGGTGTAGTTTGCCTTGTTGACGCAGACGGAGACCCGCAGCGGCTCGCTCGCCGCCTGGATCGCGGTGTTGATGATGCAGCCGTTGTCCTTGCCGCCGTCGCGCGCGGTGAGCACGAACAGGCCGTAGCTGAAGCTGCGCGTCACCTTGGGATCGAAGGGCGCGGCGATGGGCGCGGGTTCCTCAACGTCCGCCGCGCTGCCCATGGCGCTGAACTGTTCCTTCGGGCAGCCGCAGAGCGGACAAACGAAGTCGTCGGGTACATCCGCCCACTTGGTGCCGGGTTCGATGCCCTGCTCGGGCAGGCCCTTCGCCTCGTCGTACTCCCAGCCGCAGATGTCGCATACGTAGATCATGGCAATACCTCCTTGTTGTTGTGATTCCATTTTAATCATAACCGATCCGGCGGCATATTGCAACGGTCGTTCCGCGCCTCCGTGCACAGCAGGCGCAGTCCGGCGGCGAGCAGCGCGTCCTCATCCGTGAGCGCATTGAAATCGGGGGACAGCGGCAGCTCCTGCGGCTCCAGCAGCGAACCGTACGGCGTGACGACGCCGCGCTGGAGGCAGAGCAGCCGCTCCGCGCCCGCGAGGCTGGAAAGCGTCAGCGTGTCGCGCGGGGAAAGGCCGCAGCTCACGACCTGTGCCGCGCGGATGTTCGCGAGCAGCAGGGGATCGCTGCCGCCCGGCAGAAGCAGACATTTTGCCCGTATGTTTCCGCGCAGCAGCGGCGTCACGCCATCCGCGAGCGCCAGCACGTCCCACGAGCGTCCCGCTGCGCCGGAAAGAACGGGACATACTTCGGCGTCCACGCCCGCCGCGCGGCAAATTGCGGCGGCGCCTGCGCCGACGACCGCGATCTGCATATCCATCACCTCAAGGATATTGTTTGCATCTTCGGGGAAATTATGTTACGATACCCTCCGAAAGGGGGCGGAGCAGATGCGGCCCTGGGCACATTTCAAGACCATCACGCAGCACCGCGAGCTGGTGCGCAGATACTGTTTTCGTCTCGGCCTGTACCGGCAGGGGCTGATGCACGATCTGAGTAAGTACAGCCCCGTCGAGTTCTGGCGCGGCGCGAAGTACTATCAGGGCTTCCGCAGCCCGAACGACGCCGAGCGCAAGGCGAACGGCGTGTCGCTGGCGTGGCTGCACCACAAGGGGCGCAACCGCCACCACTTTGAGTATTGGATCGACTACTGCATCGCGCCGGACGGCAAGGTCTACATGGGCGGGTGCAGGATGCCGATGCGCTACGTCGCTGAGCAGTTCTGCGACCGCGTCGCCGCATGCAGGATCTATCTGGGCGACAAGTACACCGACGCCGCGGCGTATGACTACTTCATCCGCTCCAAGCCGCACATCCTGATCCATCCCGAGACGAGCGACGAGATCGAGAAGATGCTGCTCGTGCTCAAGGAGCAGGGAGAGGACGCGGCGTTTGCGTATGTCCGCAAACGGCTGAAAGAAGGACGCTGAAAAACCGCGAAAAACTCGCGGTTTTTTCATGCTTTTACTTGAAATGACGTGATCAGCGTGATATACTACCTTTCGATTTTGGCTGATTATCACCGAAGGACGGAAAAATAGATGGACCATCCCTACAAGACCCGCGCGGGCGGCGCGACCGTGACGGTTTTCGTGCCCTACGACTGCCGGAACAACTGCCCGTTTTGCATCAACAAGCCGGAGTATGCCGACTGTTCCGGTTTCTCCGTGGACAAGATCATTGAGAGCATCCGCACGCTCGACGAAATCACGCCGGAGTGCGACTTTGTGTTTACCGGCGGCGAGCCGTTCGCAAATCTGAATTCGCTCCAGCGTATGCTCGACGCCGTGCCGAACACGCACAAGGTCTACATCAACACGACCTTCCCCGTGCAGCCCGGATGCAGCGCGGAGGAGATGCTGGCGTTCACCGAAAAGAACAAGGGCAAGATCACCTGCATCAACATCTCCCGCCATGTCGATCCCTATGTGGAGGAATCGCCCGACGAGGTGGTCGCCGCCATCGCTACGGCGAAGCGCGTCAACTGCGTGCTCTATGCGGACTATCCCTCCGAAAAGCTCCGGGACTATGCCGAGCGCTGGCGCAAGTGGGGCATCCCCATCCAGTTCCGCTACGACTACACCGAGACCACGCCGGAGAACCTCTACGATGAGGAGCACGATCCGATTTTGCAGGATCTCAAGTCGCAGTTCGAGTATATGGGCCTGGACGGCTGCCGCATGCGCAACGGCTTCCACTTCCGCTACAAGGATCTGCACATGACCTATCATAAGACGCTGCCGTATTCCACCATCGTCGAGACCGACGAGAACGGCGTCACCTACGACATTCTCTACGATCTGCTCATCAAGCAGAACGGCGATATGCACTCCGACTGGACGGGCGTGAAGCTGGACGTGGAGAAGTACCGCAAGGTCGTCTTTGAGCCTTACGACCTCAGGCTGATCAACGGCGTCATTGATTTCTGAAAAAAGCATCGGCTGGCCAAACGGTCAGCCGATGCTTTTTGCCTTACTGGTCCCCGTTTTTGAAGCGCTCGCGGTGACCGGACATGATCTGCGCCAGCAGCACGCCGGTGTCGGGCGGGGTGAAGGTGACGGCGTTCGCGCCGGCGTCGATGGTCGCGCGGATGCTCTTCTCCGTCGGGCCGCCGGTCGCCATGATGGGGATGTCGGGGTGCCGCTCGCGCAGCATGCGGACCACGTCGGGGGTCAGGGTGCTCGCCGCGACGTTGAGGATGTCCGTGCCCGCCTCGATGCGCGCGTCGGTGTCCTGCTCCGCGGAGACGATGGTGGCGATGACGGGGATGTCCACCGCCTGCTTGATCTTGTGCAGCACGTCGGACGTCACAGGCGCGTTGACCACCACGCCGAACGCGCCCATATTCTCCGCGGCGAGCGCCTGATTGACCGAGCGCTCGCCCGAGGTGAAGCCGCCGCCCACGCCGAAGAACACCGGCATATCCGCCGCGCTCATGACCGCGCTGACGATGCGCGGCTGGGGCGTGAAGGGATAGACCGCGATGACCGCGTCGGCGTTCGTGTTCGCGATGATGGCGACGTCGGTGGAGAACATGATGGACTTGAGCAGGCGCCCGAAGATGCGGATGCCGCTGCATTCCTGGATCAGCTCGGGCGCGCAGACCATGTGGTTGCGCAGCACGCCGGTGTAGTTGATGGGACTCTTCATAGGTGTCACACTCCTGTCATGGAATCAAGGCGCGTCGTCCGTGAAGTGGACGTGCGAAAAAATGTGGTCGGAGCAGAAGCAGTGGTAGCCCGCGCAGCGGGAGCAGTAGCGGAACTCCAGCTCGGGGTTCGTGGCGTTCGTGCGCCCGCAGACCGCGCACCGGCGCTCGCCCGCGTTCGCCGACTGCGCCTCGCGCTTCGCGTTCGCCGCGGCGTTGCGGTAATGCACCGCCTGACGCGTCCGCGCGGCCTCCATGCCGAGCAGGCGCTGAAGCTCCGGCCAGAAGAAGATGACGAAGTTCAGCAGCGCCATGATGGGGATGATGGAAAGCTGCCAGTAGCCGGTGATCACATCACTCACGATGTTCCACGCGAAGAACGCGAGGTCGAGGTAGGCAAGATACTTGATCTTGATGGGAATGATGAAGAACAGCAGCACCTGCGCGTCCGGCCAGAGCGCCGCGAACGCGAGAAACATGGCGAAGTTGACGTAGTCCGCGCCGTAGACAGGCACGCCCAGACCGATGATGAGGCTGACGAGAGACGTGCCGAGCAGGGTGAAGAGCATACCGCCGAGGTAGTAGCAGGTGAACTTCGCCGTGCCCCACTGCCGCTCCAGCGTCGAGCCGATCCAGTAGTAGAAATAGCAGGTGATAAACAGCGAGAACGCCGAGCGTGTTTCCGGGATCAGCACGAAGGTGACGATACGCCAGACCTCGCCGCGCAGCACCGCGGGGAGAGAGAAGTACAGCAGATTGGACAGCCCGGTGCCCGAAAAGCTGTCGAGCAGGAACACGACGACGTTGGCGATGACGATATACAGCATCAGGTTCGGTATGCCGAAGCCGGGATGCAGGATGCAGAATTTATCAATGGCTTGGTTGAGCTTTTTCAAAGGGAAATCCTCCCGCAGCATTTGTTTTGCCTATTATGCCATAAGAACACGGGAAAGTCATTAAAAAAATGTGAATCTTACCCATGAGAAAAAGTTTTGCGCAACAGTTTGTTTACGAATGACGGGCGGCAGTTTTTTGTTGACAAACGATACGGGGGAGACTATAATACTTTCGACAATCAAATACTTCATCAAGAGCGGCGGAGGGACCGGCCCTGTGAAACCGCGGCAACCTGAGCGATCAAGGTGCCAAATCCGGCGAAGCAATCGAAAGATGAGGGAAGCAGAAAGCTGTATTCTCAGTCTGTTCGACTGGGAATTTTTTGCGGCTCTCCACAAGAAGGAGAAAGAACTATGGCAAAGCGACTCTTTACATCCGAATCCGTTACCGAGGGGCATCCCGACAAGATCTGTGACGCGATCTCCGACGCAGTGCTCGACGCGATCCTGGAAAAAGACCCGATGGGACGCGTCGCGTGCGAGACGACCGTCACCACGGGACTGATCCACGTCATGGGCGAGATCACGACGGAGTGCTACGTCGATATCGCCCGCATCGCGCGCGAGGTCGTGCGCGAGATCGGCTACGACCGCGCGAAGTACGGCTTCGACTGCGATACCTGCGGCGTCATCACCAGCATCGACGAGCAGAGCGGCGACATCGCCATGGGCGTGGACAAGTCGCTGGAGGCAAAGGAGAGCGGCGCGAGCGACCTTGACAACGGCGCGGGCGACCAGGGCATGATGTTCGGCTACGCCTGCAACGAGACGCCGGAGCTGATGCCGCTGCCGATCTCGCTGGCGCACGCGCTGGCGAAGCGTCTGACCGCCGTGCGCAAGCAGGGCATTGTCAAGGGGCTTCGCCCCGACGGCAAGACGCAGGTCACGGTCGAGTACGATGAAAACTGGAAACCCGTGCGCGTGGACGCGGTCGTCGTCTCCACGCAGCACGACCCCGATGTGACGCTTGACACGCTGCGCGCGCAGATGATCGAGCAGGTCATCCGTCCCACCATTCCCGCGGAGCTGCTGGACGCGGACACCAAGATCTACGTCAACCCGACCGGCCGCTTTGTCATCGGCGGCCCGCAGGGCGACAGCGGCCTGACCGGGCGCAAGATCATCGTGGACACCTACGGCGGCAGCGCGCCCCACGGCGGCGGCGCGTTTTCCGGCAAGGACCCGACGAAGGTCGACCGCAGCGCCGCCTATGCCGCGCGCTACGTGGCGAAGAACATCGTCGCGGCGGGGCTTGCGGACAAGTGCCAGGTGCAGCTCGCCTACGCCATCGGCGTTGCGAAGCCCGTCAGCGTGTTGGTCGAGACCTTCGGCACCGGCAAGGTGAGCGACGAGGCGCTGGAAGCCGCGGTGGGCAAGGTCTTTGACCTGCGCCCGACGGCGATCATCCGCGACCTCGGCCTCCGCGCGCCGATCTACCGCCGGCTTGCCGCCTACGGCCATATGGGCCGCGAGGATCTGGGCGTCGCGTGGGAGAAGACCGACCGCGTGGACGCGCTGAGGGCGGCCTTGCAGTAAGAAAAACCGGGCGCCGCGCGATCGGCGCCCGCATACCGGGGTGTTGCGCAGTTGGTAGCGCGCCTGCTTTGGGAGCAGGAGGCCCAGGGTTCGAGTCCCTGCACTCCGACCACCAAGATGTTAAGAAAAACACCTACAGTCATAGTCAACAGTCAACAAGAACGTACTGTTTTCAAAGAATATGTGAAACAGGTAAGACTGTTGACACGAAGACTGGTGTTTTTCCCTACATCACAAAAAGAGGGCATGTTGCTTATTACGTGTCCTGAAAAACGACAGCTCTTTTCTCGGAAGGAGCTGTCGTTTTTTTCTAAAGTCGATTGATTTTCATTGTTCTTATTTGACCGGCAAAGTCATAGAGACCACCGAAAATGTAGCCGTGGATCTGCTGCAGTCCTTTAGCCGTTCCGACTTCGATGTTGTCAATGAAGCCACTTTCAAAAAGCTCATACGCCTTTTGCTTACTCTTCTCGTCAAGCGAGGTCTCCATGTTTTTCATCCAGCGGGCAAACACTTCGGATTTTTTGCTCGGTATCAGCGCGATGACTGTGTTCAACCCGGTCTCATCCACAACGTCGGTATTGTAAAACTTGCCGTCCCGCGCTTTTCATTTCAGTTGTCGACAAATTGTCGACAACTCATTTTTGCGACTTTTTATTTTGTTCCAGTACGAACGCGGATTTTTGCTTTTGGTCAGCGCCTCCGCGATATCCGCAGCGCAAAACCACCATTTGGAACTCTCATCATCCCAAACGGCTCGCACCGGTATATCTTCAAAGAAGCGGATGGATGTTTCTGCTGATAGTATTATCGCGTTTTTTGTAACATTGAATCAGATCAGAAATGCTTGAGTTTTCTGCCGTTCTGTGACATACTCAGCTTATCTTTTATACGTTCAACTTTTCACTTGTCGGTGTTGTTTTTAATGATGTGTGTTATAAACATATCCATCAAAAACCGACTTGTTCCGTTCCGACAAGTCGGCTTTTGCCTAAACCAAGAACTTCCCGGCAGCTCTGCGGGACGCCCGACCTCCGCGGAATGATATGAGTAAAGCAGGTGGAGACAATGACTGATTTCGTTTCGTTTCTGAAGAGCAATCCCTATCCCGGACGCGGTATCGCCGTGGGGAACGGGCGCGTTTACTATTTCATCATGGGCCGCAGCGAAAACAGCCGCAACCGCGTCTTTGAGCAGACGGCGGACGGTATCCGCACCAAAGCCTTTGACGAAAGCAGGCTCACCGACCCGAGTCTGATCATCTACCATCCCGTCCGCCGCACGGAGCGGGGGCTGATCGTCACGAACGGCGACCAGACGGATACGATCCGCGACGCCGGCGACTTCCGCGCCGCGCTGATGACGCGGGAATATGAGCCGGACGAGCCGAACTGGACGCCGCGCATTTCAGCCATGCTTTACGACGACGGTTCGTTCGAGCTGTCCATCCTCAAGCGCCGCGACGGGCGCTGCCTCCGCGAGTTCTTCTCGTTCGAGGGCTGCGAGGACGGGAAGGGCTGGTTCATCAGCACCTATCAGGGCGACAGCAGTCCCTTGCCTTCCTTTGCGGGCGAACCCATGGAGATCGATATGCCGGAGCCGAAGGCGGTCTGGGACGCGCTCAACGCAGACAACAAGGTTGCGCTCTACGCCAACATCAACGGAGCGGTCACGCTGTTCAACAAACATCTGGGAGATTGATCATGAACGAATTAGAACTGAAATACGGCTGCAACCCCAATCAGAAGCCCGCGAAGATCTGCATGAAGGACGGCTCGCCGCTGCCGGTCAAGATCCTGAACGGGCGTCCCGGCTACATCAACTTTCTGGACGCGCTCAACTCCTGGCAGCTGGTGCGCGAGCTGAAGGAGGCGACGGGACTGCCCGCCGCGGCGTCCTTCAAGCACGTATCTCCCGCCGGCGCGGCGGTCGGCCTGCCGCTGAGCGACGTGGACCGCAGGATCTATTTCGTCGCTCCGGACGCCGAGCTTTCACCCATCGCCTGCGCCTACATCCGCGCGCGCGGCGCGGACCGCCTGTGCTCCTACGGCGACTGGGCGGCGCTGAGCGACGTCTGCGACGCGGCGACCGCCGCCTATCTCAAGGACGAGGTGTCCGACGGCGTGATCGCCCCCGGCTATACGCCCGAGGCGCTGGCGCTGCTCAAAACGAAGAAGAAGGGCGGCTACAACATCGCCGAGATCGACCCGTCTTACACCCCCGCGCCGCAGGAGACCAAGGACGTGTTCGGCGTGACCTTCGAGCAGGGGCGCAACAACTTCGCCATCAATGAAGCCCTGCTGCAAAACATTGTCACGGAGAACAAAACGCTCCCCGAAAGCGCGAAAACCGACATGATCGTCGCGCTCATTACGCTTAAGTACACCCAGTCGAACTCTGTCTGCTATGTCAAGAACGGGCAGGCGATCGGCGTCGGCGCCGGACAGCAGAGCCGCATCCACTGCACCCGCCTTGCGGGGCAGAAGGCGGACAACTGGTATCTGCGCCAGCATCCCGCTGTCCTCGCTCTGCAATTTGTAGACGGCATCCGCCGTCCCGACCGCGACAACGCCATCGACGTTTTCCTCTCGGACGAGTACGAGGACGTGCTTGCGGACGGCGTGTGGCAGACGATCTTCCGCGTGCGTCCCGAGCCGCTGTCCGCCGGGGAGAAGAAGGCGTGGATCGCCACGCAGTCCGGCGTGACCGTCGGCTCCGACGCGTTCTTCCCGTTCGGCGACAACGTCGAGCGCGCGCGGAAATCCGGCGTGCAGTACATCGCCGAACCGGGCGGCTCGATCCGCGACGACCATGTGATCGCCACCGCCGACAAGTACGGTATGGTCATGTCCTTTACGGGCATGCGCCTGTTCCACCATTGACGGCGCCGCCGTGCAGCGAAAATATGATCAGACAGGAGACAGGCGTATGAAGCAGGAAATCGTCCGATTTGACAGGAAACGTCCGCCGATCCCCACCAAATGGTACCTGCAGCCGGTGGAATGGGCGCTCAGCTTTCCGGTCGTGATCCGCCACCGCAACATTCTGCGCAGATACCGCACGGAAGGGCTGCGCCCGCCGTATCTGCTCCTGTGCAACCACAACGCCTTCATGGATTTCAAGGTCGCCACGAAGGCAATCTTCCCGCACCGGGCAAACTACGTCGTGGCGATCGACGGCTTCATCGGGCGGGAGAAGCTTTTGCGGGACATCGGCTGCATCTGCAAGCGCAAGTTCACCAGCGACACCACCCTCATCCGCCAGCTCAGACAGGTGGTCCGCAACGGCAACATCGCCGTCATCTATCCCGAGGCGCGCTATTCGCTCTGCGGGACGACGGCGGTGCTTCCGGCGTCGCTCGGCAAGCTCTGCAAGCTGCTCGACGTGCCGGTCGTCACGCTGATCTGCCACGGGCATCACGTCAACTCGCCCTTCTGGAACCTGCATGAGCGCGGCGTCGCGCCCACGGAGGCGGAGTTCAGCGTCCTGCTGACGCGCGAGGAGCTGGCCGCCGCCAGCGCGCAGGAGGTCAACGAGAAGATCGTCGCGGCGTTCCAATACGACGATTTCGCGTGGCAGAAGGCGCGTGGCGTCAGAACGCCCTACGCCGGACGGGCGGAGGGGCTGCACAAGGTGCTGTACCAGTGCCCGTCCTGCGGCACGGAGTACCGGATGACCTCCGAGGGCGTCCGGCTCCGCTGCGAGGCCTGCAGCAAGAGCTGGATCATGTCCGAGCTGGGCGAGCTGGCGGCGGAGCAGGGCGAGACCGAGTTTTCCCACATTCCGGACTGGTACGAGTTGGAGCGGGAGAACGTCCGGCGCGAGGTCGAGGCGGGAACGTACAGCACGGGCGAGCTGCCGGTGCGCGTGGAGTCCCTGCCAAACGCGGAGCGCTTTATTACCCTCGGCGAGGGGACGATGGTTCACGACGGGAACGGATTCACCGTCCGCGGGATCGACGCCGACGGCGACCCCTTTGAAATGGTCAAGCCCGTGCCAAGCCTGTATTCCTGCCATATCGAATATGAGTATCTCGGCAAGCACGGCGACTGCGTGGATCTCAACACGCTGGACGACACCTGGTACGTCTATCCCCACGACTGTGATTTTTCCGTGACGAAGATGGCGCTGGCCACGGAGGAGCTGTATTTTGCCTATCGTCGCTCCGTCGGCCGACCCTGCGAGAACGGACTTGCATGAACAGCAAAGGGGGCTGCGGCGATTTGCGCCGCGGCCCCCTTTCGCCGCCCGCGGATAGCGCGGCATGGGCTTCAAATCCGGGTGAAACGGCTGAAAAAATGATTGACTTTTTGCTCGAATTTTAGGATAATGAGTTCCGCTTTGTGCATTATCCGGCAAAACGTATGATAGGAGGACACCCCATGGACAAGCAAGCGGTCCTGCAGCGGGTTGGGGAGATCGTTGACGGCTACGGCTGCCGCCGGGAAAACCTGATTGCGATCATGCAGGACATTCAAAGTGAGTACAAGTATCTGAGCACCGAGTCTTTGGAGCTGGTGGCGGATAAACTCGGAATCGGCGTCGCCAAGGTTTACAGCGTTGCCACGTTCTACGAGAACTTTTCTCTGGAGGCGAAGGGAAAATACATCGTCAAGGTCTGCTGCGGCACGGCGTGCCATGTGCGTAAATCCCAGCCGATCTATGACGCCCTGCATGAGTATCTGGGTCTGACCGGCAAACGGAAGACATCGGAAGACCAGCTCTTCACACTGGAAACCGTGGCGTGCCTGGGCGCGTGCTCTCTCGCGCCGGCGATGACGGTCAACGACGAGGTGCACGCCAAAATGACGCCCGAGAGCGCGATCGCGCTGCTTGAGGAGATCCGGGCAAAGGAGGCTGCTGTCCATGCCTAAACGCAAACTGACCCGCGAGCGTCTGGACGCGCTGCGCGAGGAATCGAAGGCGCTGCTTGAGCAGCAGAAGCGCCAGGTGCTCGTCTGCGCCGGCACGGGCTGCATCGCCAGCGGCTCCATGAAGGTCTACGACTACATCAAGGCGGAGTGCGAACGCCGCGGTATCGAGGTCGCCGTCTCCATGAAGGAGGAGGCGCATGGCGAGGGCTTCCACCTCAAAAAGAGCGGCTGCCACGGCTTCTGCGAGATCGGGCCTCTGGTCGCCATCGAGCCGGAGGGCGTGCTTTACACCCACGTCCATGTCGAGGACTGCGACGAGATCATCGACAGGACCATCCTCGGCGGCGAGGGGATCGAGCGCCTGCTTTACGAGCGCGACGGCGTGCGTTACGCCCACCGCGACGACATCCCGTTCTACAAGAACCAGCATCGGCTTGTCCTGAAAAACAGCGGCAAGGCGGACGCGGAGGATCTGCAGGAGTATCTGGCGCTGGGCGGCTACGAGGCGTTTGAAAAGGCGTTGTTCGAGATGACCGACGTCGAGATCTGCAAGACCATCTCCGACTCCGGCCTGCGCGGCCGCGGCGGCGGCGGTTTCCCCGCGGGCCGCAAGTGGGAGAGCGTGCGCCGCAACGTCGCAGACGTGAAGTACGTTGTCTGCAACGGCGACGAGGGCGACCCCGGCGCGTTCATGGATCAGGGCGTCATGGAGGGCAACCCCCACTCCGTCATCGAGGGTATGCTGATCGCGGGCGTCGCCACCGGCGCGTCCGAGGGCTATATCTACGTGCGCGCGGAGTATCCGCTGGCAGTCGCGCGCCTGCGCACCGCCATGGAAAAGGCGGAGCAGCTCGGTCTGCTGGGCGACAGGATCATGGGCACCAACTTCAGCTTCCACCTGCACATCAACCGCGGCGCGGGCGCCTTCGTCTGCGGCGAGGGCAGCGCGCTGACCGCCTCCATCGAAGGCAAGCGCGGTATGCCGCGCGTCAAGCCGCCGCGCACGGTCGACCGCGGCCTCTGGGAAAAGCCCACGGTGCTCAACAACGTGGAGACCTATGCCAACGTTCCGGGCATCATCATGAACGGCGCGGACTGGTATCGTTCCATCGGCACGGAAAAATCCCCCGGCACAAAGACCTTTGCCCTGACGGGCAATGTGGTCAACACCGGCCTTGTCGAGGTGCCCATGGGCACAACGCTGCGTGAGATCATCTTCGACATCGGCGGCGGCATCAAGGACGGCAAAAAGTTCAAGGCGGTGCAGATCGGCGGTCCTGCCGGCGGCTGCCTGACGGAGGAGCACCTCGACCTGCCGCTGGACTTCGACTCGCTCAAGAGCGTCGGCGCCATCGTCGGTTCCGGCGGCCTGGTCGTCATGGACGAGGACACCTGCATGGTGGAGACCGCGCGTTTCTTCATGAACTTCACCCAGAACGAGAGCTGCGGCAAGTGCGTGCCCTGCCGCGAGGGTACGAAGCGTATGCTGGAGATCCTGGAGCGCATCATCGCCAACGAGGGCACGCTGGAAGACCTCGACATGCTGGAGTCGCTGTCCGCCACCATTTCCGAGGCGGCGCTGTGCGGCCTGGGTCAGAGCGCGTGCAAGCCCGTGCTCTCCACGCTCAAATATTTCCGAAACGAATATCTTGCCCACGTGGTGGACAAGCACTGCCCGCACTGCAACGGGCGCAAGCGCCATCTGGAGATCAATCCCGAGCTGTGCCGCGGCTGCGGAAAGTGCAAGCGCAACTGCCCGATGGAGGCGATCTCCGGCGAGCCGCGCGCGCCGCATACCATCGACACGACGAAATGCATCCACTGCGGCGCCTGCTGGGGCGCCTGCCCGTTCGGCGCGATCGACGCCATCGAAGAGGAGGTTTGACGCATGGCAAAGGGCTTTATGATAATCGACGGCCAGCGTGTCGCCTTCGACGGTGAGAAGAACGTCCTCGCCGTGATCCGCAAGGCGGGCATCGAAATGCCCACCTTCTGCTACCATTCCGATCTGTCCACCTACGGCGCGTGCCGTATGTGCCTCGTGGAGGACGAGCGCGGCAAGCTCGACTCGTCCTGCTCCATGGAGCCGCGCGACGGGCTGAACATCAAGACCAACAGCATGCGCCTGCTCAAGCACCGCCGCACGATCTTGGAGCTGATGCTCGCCTCGCATGACTGCGACTGCACCATCTGCCCCAAGAGCGGCAAGTGCCGTTTGCAGGAGCTGGCGCAGCAGTTCGGTGTGCGCCGCGTCCGCTTCAAGGATACGCGCGAGCGCTATGAGATCGACGATTCCAGCAAGTGCGTCTGGCGCGATCCCAACAAGTGCATCCTCTGCGGCGACTGCGTGCGCGTGTGCGAGGAGATCCAGGGCATGAACATCCTCGACTTTGTGGGCCGCGGCGCGCAGATGACCATCGCCCCCGCGTTCGGACGCAAACTCAGCGAGACGAAGTGCGTCGGCTGCGGCCAGTGCGCCGCCGTATGCACCACGGGCGCGATCCTGGTCAATAACCAGATCGGCGAGGCGTGGGCGGCGATCCACGACCCGAACAAGCGCGTCGTCGTGCAGATCGCGCCGGCCGTGCGCGTTGCCGTGGGCGAGGCGTTCGGCATCCCGGCGGGCGAAAACACCCTCGACCGCTTTGTCACCGCGCTCAAGCTGATCGGCGTGGACGAGGTCTATGACACCATCTTCGGCGCGGACTTCACCACCGTGTCCGAGGCGGAGGAGTTCAAGCAGCGCCTCGCCGCGGGCGGGCCGTTCCCGATGTTCACCTCCTGCTGCCCGGCGTGGGTGAAGTATCTGGAAAACGAGAATCCCAAGTACCTGAACAACATTTCCACCTGCAAATCGCCGATGGAGATGTTCGCCGCCGTCCTGCGCGACCAGTACGCCGCCAAGGACGCCGCCGACGGACGCACCACCTACCACATCGCCATCATGCCCTGCACGGCGAAGAAGATGGAGGCGGCGCGCGACGAGTTCCAGCACGACGGACGTCCCGACGTCGACCTCGTGCTGACCACGCGTGAGATCATCGATATGCTGCGCGAGACCGGCATCAAGCTCGGAGAGCTGGAGCTGGAGTCTCCCGACCTGCCGTTCGGCATGGGCTCGGGCGCGTCCATGATCTACGGCACGACCGGCGGCGTGGCGGAGGCGGTCGTGCGCCACTGCGTCCCGGACAAGAGCAAGAACGCCCTGCGCGAGATCGAGTTCATGGGCCTGCGCGCGGACAAGCCGATCAAGGAGGCGACGCTGCACCTCGGCGATCAGGAGATCAAGCTCGCGGTGGTCAACGGACTGGCGAATGCGCGCAAGCTTCTGCGCGACATCGACGAGGGGAAGGCATTCTATCACCTCATCGAGGTCATGACCTGTCAGGGCGGCTGTGTCGGCGGCGGCGGACAGCCGCAGAGTATGCACGCCACGAAGATCCAGCGCCGCGACGGCCTGGGACGCGCGGATCACTCCGCGACCTTCAAGCGTGCCGAGCGCAATCCCGTCGTGATGCAGATGCTTCAGGAGATGGGAGAAGAAAAGGCGCACGAGCTGCTGCACGTGAGCTACGTCAAGTAGAGCGGGAGAACGTCCGGCAAGTTTTTTCGGAAAAAGAAGAAATAATGCTTGCGTTTTTCGGATCCCTGTGTTACTATAACTGTCGCGTCTTGAACAAGACAGCTTTGGATCGGAAAGAGGTGAACACGAGCAATGAAGGAAGGAATCCATCCCAATTATCAGCAGACTACAATCAAATGCGCCTGCGGTAATGTGATTGAGACAGGTTCCACCAAGAAGGACATCAAGGTGGAAGTGTGCTCAAAGTGTCACCCCTTCTTCACGGGCAAGCAGAAGCTGGTCGATACCGGCGGCCGCGTTGCCAAGTTCAACAAGAAGTTCGGTCTGGCTTGATTCAACAAAAAGGAGCGGTGCTTTGCACCGCTCCTTTTTTGCTGAATCACCGCTTTTTATACAATACCAGCTCCGGGTCGGCGCCGTCTTTTCCGTAGGTGCAGACCAGGATGAAGTCCATATTGGCCAGCACGCCGAAGCAGCGGTCGCCGCCGAACTCCGGCTCCAGCTGGTTCCCGAGATAGGTCGTCTGATCGTCCAGGAATTTGACCCGCGCGCCGTTGGACAGCGGGTACTCCAGATTGACGTAGGCGCCGACGAGGGCGTTGAGCTTTTCCACCTTCGGCATCCCCTCGATGCGGAGGTCGTTGATCTCTTCGATCAGCTTTTGCTTGAACGCCTCGAATTCGCCGTTGTCGCTGAGTTCCTCGTATCGCTTCCAGTAATCCAGCGTGGGCAGCAGCTGCTTCATATAGGCGCGCGCTTGCTCCTCGGTGAAGTTCTCGCCGGTCATGTGCCTGACGCAGACGTCGATCAGCTCGTCCATATCGCTGTAGGTATACGTCCCGTCGGCGTAGCACCACTTGCAGTAATCCTCGTTGAGCGACCCGTCCCGGTCCCTGCCGATGATCTCGTCCTCCAGCGGCATACCGCAGCACTGGCAGACCAGATTGCGCGGCGAGCCGAGCAGGGTGTTGATCGACACATTGTAAAACTGAGACAGCAGCTTCAGCGTCTCAGTGTTCGGCACGGTCTCGCCGTTCTCCCAGCGCGAGACCGCCTGACGGGTGACAAAGACCTTTTCCGCCAGCTCGTCCTGCGACAAGCCGCGCTTTGTCCTCAGTTCATACAGCACATCCTTCGTATCCATACAAGCACCTCCTTGACGGTGATTCTACCACCACAATGCAAGAAAATCACGCAACCTGCCGTTGCTGTCATTCGGAATTCTATCATGATATTTACAAAAGGTAAAGAAAACGATATACTATCCCAAAATCCTCTCAAAGGAGCCGTCCAATGAACGTTCTCACCGAAGCCCCGCGCGACAAAGCGATACTGGTCGGACTGTCTTCTCCGCGCCTGTCCGAGCGTGAGACCGCCGACGAGCAGAGCCTTGAGGAGCTGGAAGCCCTCGTCGAGACGGCGGGCGGCGTCAGCGTCGGCGTGGTGCTGCAAACGCTTGCCGCGCCGAACCCGCGCACCTTCATCGGCGAGGGAAAGGTCGCGGAGATCAAGGAGCTGGTCACGGCGCAGGAGGCGACAATGGTCATCTTCGACAATGACCTCTCGCCCTCTCAGATGCGCGTGCTGACCGACGAGTTCGGCGTACAGGTGCTCGACCGCAGCGGACTGATCCTCGACATCTTCGCCCAGCGCGCCAAGACGAAGGAGGGGCGCTTGCAGGTGGAGCTGGCGCAGTACCAGTATCTGCTGCCGCGGCTGATCGGCATGTGGACGCATCTGGAGCGTCAGGCGGGCACCAGCGGCAAGGGCCCCATCGGCTCGAAGGGCCCCGGCGAAACGCAGCTGGAGACCGACCGCCGCCATATCCACCGCAAGATCGACAAGCTCAAGGCGGACTTGGAGGACGTGCGCCGCGTGCGCGGCACACAGCGCGACCGGCGGCGCAAGAACGAGGTGCCCGTCGTCGCCATCGTGGGCTACACCAACGCGGGCAAGTCGACGCTTTTGAACGCCCTGACCGGCTCGGAGATCCCGGCGAACGACCGCCTGTTCGATACGCTGGACACGACCACGCGCCTGCTGACCGTCAGCGACACGCTGGAGGTCGTGATCTCCGATACCGTCGGCTTTATCCGCAAGCTGCCGCACCAGCTCGTCGAGGCGTTCAAGGCGACGCTGGAGGAACTGGAATACGCCGACCTGCTGCTGCACGTCATCGACATTTCCAATCCTGAGTGGATCGAGCAGGCGCGTATCGTGGACGAGCTGATCGCCGAGCTGGGCGCTTCGCCGATCCCTTGCCTTCGCGTCTACAACAAGAGCGACCTGTTCTTCGGCGACATCCGCCCCCGCGGCGAGAACTGCGTCAACATCAGCGCAAAAACGGGGGAGGGACTGGACGAGCTGCTTGCGGCGATCGACCGCACGCTCGACAAGGGCACCCGCCGCGTGACCTTACATTTGCCGTATGAGAAAGGGAATTTCCTTGACACCCTCTACCGCGAGGCGAAGGTGGAAAAGGTCGATTACACGGAGACCATCGACGTGATCGCCACGGTCGAGCCGAAGCTCTTCGGTCAGGTCAAGGACTACGTTGAGGGCTACGTCGAGCCGAAAGAGGACTGGGAGCTATGAGCGAAACCTATTTTGTCCCCTGCGACGAAGCCGAAAGCGAGTTCACCGAGAAGCGTTCCCGCTTCATCGGGCGCGTCAGGCGCGTCGAGAACGAGGCGGAGGCGCGCGCGTACATCGACGCGGTCAAGAAGAAGCACTACGATGCGCGCCATAACTGCTGGTGCTATGTGATCCACGAAGGCGGCGTCGTCCGCTACGGCGACGACGGCGAGCCGCAGGGCACGGCGGGACAGCCGATGCTGAACGTCTTCCAGCGCGAGGGCGTGGAGAACGTCGTTTGCGTCGTCACGCGCTATTTCGGCGGCGTGCTGCTGGGCGCGGGCGGCCTGACGCGGGCTTACAGCAAGGCGGCAAAGGACGCGTTGGACGCGGCGGGCAAGGCGCGTATGACGCTCTGGGAGCGCGCGGGCGTCGGCGTGCCGTACCCGCTCTTTGAGCGCTTGACGCGCCTGATCGACGCCCACGGAGGCGTCGTAGAGGATACTGCCTACGGCGCGGACGTCGGCGTGACGCTACGGCTGCCGCGGGAGCGGACGGAGGCGTTCGCCGCCGCGCTGACGGAGCTGTCGAACGGCGCCATTTCCCCGGAAAAACTGGATACTGTGTTTCTGCCCGGACAGCGGGAAAACGGATAAAGGAGAAACGAATATGAACATCGGATACATTGGCTTTGGCGCGATGGGCTCCGCCGTGGCGGAGGCGTTTGCGAAGTATTGCGAAGAGATGAAGAGCGGCGAGATCGTGCAGTATGCCTACGCGCCGCATCTGGACAAGCTGCGCGCGCGCGCGGCGGAGTGCGGCGTCACGCCCTGCGGCAGCGCGGGCGAGCTGGTGGAGCGGAGCGACATGGTGATCCTCGCCTGCAAGCCCTATCAGGCTGAGGCGGTGCTTGCGGAGATCCGCGGCGGCCTGCAGGGCAAGGCGCTGGTTTCGATCGTCAACGCGTGGCGATTCGCCGACCTCAAAGCTGCGGCGGGCGAGGGCGTGCGCGTCCAGTGCATCATGCCGAGCATCCCGATGAAGATCCAGAGCGGCGTTGTGCTGCTCGCGGAGGAGAACGACTTCACCGCCGGCGAACGCGCTCTGCTGCGACGCCTGTGCGAAGCGACGGGTCAGGTGATCGAACTGCCGGAGAAGCTCATTCCCGCGGCGACGGCGCTGAGCGGCTGCGGCCCCGCTTTCGTCTACATGGCGATCGAGGCGATGGGCGACGCGGGCGTCAAAAACGGCCTGCCGCGCCGCATGGCGTACGAGCTGGCGGCGGGCGCAATGGTCGCCGCGGGGCGCATGGTGCTTGCCGACCCCGCAACGCATCCCGGCGCGATGAAGGACGCGGTCTGTTCGCCCGCCGGTACGACAATCCGCGGCGTCGCGGCGCTGGAGGACGCAGGGATGCGCGCCGCGTTCATCCACGCGGTGGATGCGACGCTGTTGTAAAAAATTTTCCGAAACGGCCCACTTCGTACTTGACAATTTCGTACCCTCTGCGTATAATACCCTTGTTGCGCGTCTGGCGCATCCGGGTGTAGCGCAGCTGGTAGCGCGCTTGGTTCGGGACCAAGAGGCCGTGGGTTCAAATCCCGCCACTCGGACCAGAAAGACAGAATGAAACTACTATTCTGTCAAAAAACGCAGCAACCATGCGGGTTTCAAGGCTGTTTCGGTTCGCACCGAAGCAGCCTTGAAATTTTACTATTTTCCTGCTGAAAAACCAAACTGGCAGGATTTGAACTCACGACATAGCAACAAACCAAAAAAATATGAGGCGTCGGCGAGACAGTGCGCAGCACCGTCAAACCGGCGCCTTTTTTGTTTTCACAACACGGAAAAGGGCGCTACGCCCGGAAAGGATAGACAAATGACTGAGATTAACAAAGAAGCGCGCGCCAGCTTCTACAAGGAGCTGGCGCACAGACTGACGGCGGAAGGCTACGCAGTTGAGCCGGAAGCAGATGGACTCTTGCCCGTGCGATGGCATGGAGCAGACCTGTGCCGCATCACCGCAGGAGGCGGCGCACAGTTCCGAGAGACGGATTTGGCACCGGAGGGCTGCTGCGGAGCCTTCGACCGAGCGGTGGACATCGCGGCCGAGGTCAAGCAGTATTTGCAGCTCATGGAGGCGGCACCCGTCTTAAAAGCAATGAGTCTTGACGAGCGGTACAAGCTTCTCGCGGACTTCAACGGCGCGGTGCTTGCAGGGCATCATACCTCGCGTGGCGTTCAGTTCGTGACGTGGGAATGGAGCTATGGCCGCGCCGGTGTTTGGGGCGGGCATTATTTTGGAGGAAATTTCGCAAAGGCAAAGCAAGACTTTGCGCTAAGAGCGGAGCTGATTGACCGGGACGCGATCTTCGAGCCGGAACAGCTTGCCGAGGTCTACCGCGCCATACACGAAACACTGGACGGCGACAACGCGATCACAGAGGCACGCAGAAAGCTGTTGGAATCAGCGGCGGAGCAGATTGAAAATGCTGTCCCCGACTTGGAACAGCGCGTCAATCAATCCAACCAGCAGGAGCTGGAACTGAATATGGAGTCAGGGCAAAGCATGATTTGAGGGCCGAACGTTTCAAAATGAGACGTTCGGCCCTTTTTTCGTTTCTGCCCCTATTATTAGTTGATTTATGGAGACATGACCGATGGAAAAGAGTCTTTACGAACTAAGAGTCGATCCCGAATTTGCAAAACTGATCCCGCCGCTTCAGGATACGGAGCTGTCGATGCTCACAGACAGCATTCTCGCCAACGGGTGCGAGATGCCGCTGGTGGTATGGAACGGCATCATCGTGGACGGACATAACCGATACCGCATCTGCCGTGAGAACGGCGTTCCATTCGCCATAGAGGGAAAGCAGTTTGACAGCCGCGAAGCGGCGGAGATCTGGATCATCAGGAACCAGCTCGGACGGCGAAATCTTTCAGACTTCCAGCGATGCGAACTGGTGCTGCCGCTGGAGGAGCGGCTGAAAGCAGAGGTGCAAAAAAGGAAGTTGAGCGGGAAAGGGCAGCTTCCAGACCATGTGCCAAATTTGGCACATGGTCTGGAAAGGACCAGAGACGCCTTGGCAGAGATGGCTGGAGTATCCCACGGCAGTCTGGACAAGGCAAAAAGAATCATGGCAACCGCCGACGAGGAAACGAAAGACCAGCTTCGCCGTGGCGAGCTGTCGATCCACCGAGCCTATTCCGCGTTGACACAGGTAAAACCGCAGACGGTGGAAGACGCGCGGGAGGGGGGGGATACCCCGCAGTCTGTTCCCACAGGAAAGCCGGAGTACGGTTCGCTGCTGAAAAAGCCGGTCTTTGACCATTACGAGCCCCCGGCGTATATGGAGCCTATCCCGTTTGAGCCGGTTGTACCAACCGAACAATCTGAGACGAGCGTTGAAAACGAGAAGGAGTCATCGGAACAGGAGCAGGAAGAACAGCCTGTTCTGCGGGAGAACCATGCCGCGGAGCGGATACGGGAGATTGGACAAGCCTTCCTCGACGGATTGGATGAGGCGCTGAAGGGACTGGGCGGGGAGGGCGTGGATCAGATACTCGGCATTGTGGAGGATGTCGGAGAAAAGGCTGTGCAAACGGTCAAGAAACATTTCGTTGAACATTAGGAGGATGCAACATGAGCAGAAGATCAAGAAAAAACCACAGGACAGCACCGACGGCAGCGAACAACAAACCCGTCCGTGACGAGCATACGCAGAATCAGATCGAGATACGCAGGACGGAGGTCGGGAGCCTGAGCAGCGCACGTTTGGAACTGGACTACACCTACCAGCGCCCGACAGAACCTGAACGGGTACGGAGCATCGTATCCCAGTTCGACCCCGCGCTGGTCAACCTGCTGAAAGTCTCGGCGCGAGACGGGCACTACTATGTTTTTGACGGCGGCCATACCCTTGCCGCGCTTCGCATGGTCAACGGGAAAAAGGACTTCCCCGTACTCTGCAAGATTTATTACGGTCTGACCTATGAGGAAGAAGCCGTCCTGTTCGCCAAGCAGCAGGGGAACGCGAAAAAGGTTGGGATTCCCTACAAGCTCCGGGCGCTGGAAGCCGCGGGCGACTTGGAAACGGTTGATTTTCTGGAGCGGACACGGAAAAGCGGCTTCGAGATCGCGCCGGGATCGAGGGTCGTCCGCGATGGGAACATCAGCGCCGTAAAGAGAGCCTATGACGCCTACAAGCAGTTAGGCGCGGAGCGTTACGAGGAACTGATGCGGCTTGTGAAAGAGACGTGGAACGGCGAGGCGTGGTCGGTGGGTCAGAGCATGATGGGCGGATTGTATGAGTTTTATAGAACCTATGGCAATGTCATTCGGGAAAGCCGTTTCGTCAGCAAGCTGGCCGGAGTTTCCAGAAACGCCATTGACCGTGAGGCGTCCAGCTACTATGGAGTGTCTGCGTCGGTCGCCTACGCGCTAGCGATTGGGAAGTTCTATAACCGGGGCGGTGGCTACGGCACGGTGGATCTGGCGCTGCTGACCTTGTCGCCGCAGCCGCGGGGAAGAAAGCGAAGCGGGGATCATGAGAGGGCAAAGGATGGGAAGATCTGAAAAGCACGGCTGTCAGCTTGAACCTCTGCCGCGCCCGATATGTAGCGATATGCCTCGCTGTAAGGATTGCCCCTATCCGGCGCACGGCTTCGTCTGCTGGCGCGATGAGAAAAACTGCCTGCGGACGGAAGTAGAAACCATCCACCAGCGAGGAAAGGAGAAACGCAACTATGAACGCAGTATTGAGTAACCCAAAGCACCCGGAGTACGGGCAGGTGACGGTCCCGCTGCCCATCCCCGATAATGAGTACGCCCACTGCATGGAGATGCTGGAGCAGTTGGGGATCGGCAGCGTCACCGAAAGAGACTGCCGCATCGACCAGCTCGACCGCTCGCCCGCCGCACTGGACGTGCTGGAGGGCCAGGAGGTCAACATCGACGAACTGGACTTCCTCGCACGGAGCATCGAGCGGTATTGGGGCAATGAGCAGCCGAAGTTTGAGGCAATGGCGTACAAGATCGGTCTAAAGGATGTACCCAGCCTCATCAATCTGTCCTTCGGCTGTGAGCAGACGACGATCATCACGGACTTCGAGAACCTCAACGAAGCGGGTAAGGATCACTATATGGACACCCACGGCGGCACGGCACCGATAGATGTTTTGAACCATCTGGACGGCGAGAAGCTGATCCGCGACCTCATTGCCACGGGCGCTGGAACCGTCACGCCGAGCGGCGTGGTTTTCGACAACGATTTTCGGCTCGAACCGCATTATACCGGGCGGAACTTCCCTGTCTACTATGACAAACGGTACCTCATGGAAATGGAGCTGACGCCCGCATCCTCAGAGCCGGAGGATGCGCCTATGACGCTGCTCCTGCCCACGCCCGAAAAGCGGCTGGAGCGTCTGTTGGAACGAGGCGGCTATCGGAAGGCGGAAGACGTTCAGGTTAGCGTGTGGCGCACGGAGCTGCCTGACCAAATCGAGAATCGGCTGGATATACCGCATGAAGGATTGTTTGAGTTGAACCGGATGTTCCAAGCGGTTGAGAAGCTGAAAGGCCCCGAAAAAGACCGTCTCGCGGCTGCAGTGCTGATGGCACAGCCGGACTACGCCTCACAGGTGCGGCGTCTGGCGGAAAACCTCGAACTCTTTGAGTTCATCCCGAACATCAAGACGGCGGAGGAGCTGGGCAGGTTCATGATCCAACAGTCCGGACACTTCGAGTATGATCCGAACCTCGATGGCTTCTACGACTACGCCAAATATGGCGAGCAGCGCGTAAAGGAGCAGGCCGGCGAGTTCAACGAGCTGGGCTACATCGGCTACACCGGCGCGATGAGCCTCGACGAGCTGATGATGGAAGATCCTGCCGAGCAGGAGGAAGGACAGACGATGGGAGGCATGACATGATCCTGACACTGGCAAGAGACAAAAGCGGCAAGTGCGTTGGCCTGCGGCTTCCCGCTACGAGCGCGGACATCGGTGCGGTGTACGCAAAGCTGGACGCAATCAGCACGGACGAGAGAACAACCTATATCCTCAGAGCGGACACGGGAATCGGCTCCCTCGACCGCTGGCTGCGTGATTGGAAGATGGACGGTTCCGGCGACTACACCGAGCTGGGCAAGCTTTCCGAGAAGATCGACCGAATGAGCGATACGGAGCGCAAGACCTTCGACGGTGCGCTGACCGGCTCTGCGTCGGGGAGGGTAACTGACCTCCTGCGGATCGCCGACTCGCTGGACGAGTATATCTTCATTCACGGCGTCACGACGGAGAAGGAGCTGGGACGCTTCCTTGTGGATAGCGGCTACAAGGGCTTTCCCGAAAGCGTCAAGCCCTACCTCGACTATAACGCCATCGGCATTGAATATCACGCCGAGCATGACGGCGCGTTCACCGGCGACGGCTACACCCTGCGCCGCAGCTCCGCGGAGCCGATGATCACCGAGCAGGAGCGCCCTATCGTGTTCACGGTCTACTTGCGGACAGGCGGGATGCGTAACCTTGGTCAAGATCCGTTCAAGCTGACACTCCCGGCATCCGACGCCCAGCTTCAATATGCCAAGGACTCGCTGAACATCGAGGACTTCGAGGAAGCGGCAATCTTGCAAATCACCGGCCTTGAAAAACTTCCCCTTAATGAAATACCGCGCGAGGACATGGACGTCTGGCAGCTAAACGGGTTTGCGGAGGAGCTTGTCATAGCAGACGCGACGCAGGACAGGAATAAGATCCGCTCCGCGCTGGAAATGGAAAAGCCCACCACGCTGGACGAGGCGACAGGCATCATCATGCATCCCGAAAACTATGTGATGGTCAGGGATACCTGCGAGGAATACGGGCGCAAGGCGCTTTTGAAGCTTACGGGCGATCAGGAAGTGGTCGACACCGTGGACGGATTTATCGATTGGGAAGAATTTGGTGAGCAGATGATGTCGGAGGATGGCATCGTTTCAACCGAATGCGGCATGATCCGCCGCGTCAACAAGCCTGTTCTGGAGCAATCTGCGGACAATGCCTGGATGCAAAGTCCCGCCATGTAATCCATTCATAGACTTTCAAACGCCGTTGCGGTATGTTTCGTGCCGAGAGAGGAGGTGAAACATGAAAGAGTACAAGGTGCTGTCCCAAAAGGACAGATGGTTTTCCGGCAAGTTTGATCCTGCCGCGCTGGAACGGGTGATCAACGAGCTCGCACAGCAGGGCTGGATCGTAAAAGCCGCGTTTTCCGCGCATCTTCCGAGCTTTTCCGGCTCGCGGGAAGAAGCGATCATCCTCTTGGAGAGGGATTTATAACAAGGAGGTAGCAGTCTATGGCAAAATTGGACGCGAGGAAAGAAGAATACGAACACGTTGAGCTGTTCGGCAAGCCAGCCCTGTTCACCGACTCCCGTATTTCACGGTTTACGGTGCCGCAGGGCTGGTTTTGCTATGACCTGCGCGGCAGCGATGACGATCCCGGCGAGCCGATCATGGTGGAAAACCATGTGGTGGTGAACCATGCCGGAACCATCCTGACGCCGACCGACCTCAAGCTGGAACAGCATAAGGACAACCGAATCCGAATCAAAGACGGCCTGAACTTCCTTGACGAATGTCTGACGCTGGAACAGTTCTGTGAGGAACACGGTTTGGACTACCCCGCAGACACAAGAAAATACGCGCCGCACCCCGCTTCCCGTTCGGAGGCGGGGTTGTTCTATGCCATCGAGCCGGAGCTGGACAAGCTGCTCGGCGGCGTCGGACACCTCCGCATGGACTTCGGGCGTCACGGCACGGAGTTCTGGTCGAGATGGTTCGATCACTGCGGCGACAAGCTGAACACGCCGGAGTTCAAGGCGGAGATCGACGAGGTGGTCAATGAATTGCGCCAGACGGTGCTGAAGGATCGCGCCACGATGCGGAGCTACTGCGCGGACTTCGGCGGCGAGCTGGGCGAGAACTACGGCATCCGGCAGTACGGCTACGTCGTGGAAACCGAGCACTACCGCTACTGCCTGCGTTGCAAGCCCCAGGAGGGCGACTACGACGGTTACCTTCATTGCTTCGACAAGCGGGTACAGGAGATGAACCAAGCGCAGAAGGAGCAGGAGATCAAAACGATCAACGAGCAGATCAAGCCCTTTGACATCCAGATGAACGCCCTCGGCGATTACTCCCTTACGCTCGGACTCTCCTCGACCGACGCGGAGCATGGCAAGTATGGGCAGGAAGCCTTTGACGTCTACGCCGTATCCAGAGGCAAAGAACCCCTCGACGAGTACGGCCGCCATGTCCACGGCAACGGTCACGATTGGGACGAGGTGTTCCACTATGTGTTCCGTGACACTCCCGGCTATGAGAAACTGAAGCTCAACTCCGAGGCAGGATGCTTCTGCTGCGACTGCTGCGACCTTGAACTGCTCCAGTCCTGCGCCGTTACCATGAAGGGCATCGTCGAGGATCGGGCGCGGTTCATGGCGTTGGTGGGAGAGGCGCTGGACGCCAGAGAGCGGCAGCTTGTCGGCCGTCTGACCTTCGCCAACGGCGATGTGCTGGAGTTCGCCGATCCCACGGAGTATGTCGATAGGCTGCGTGAGGAGATCGAGTTCATCAACACCACGGGTATGTGCTATGAAACGCTGACGGACGATCCGCAGACGCGAAAAGCCGTGGACGATATCGTCTACGGGCTCTACGGCGAGGAGAATCCCCGCCCGCTGGAGGACTACAAAGCATCTGCCCCAACAATGGAAATGGGAGGAATGTAGCATGGCAGAGCCGGAACGTATCAAGCTGGACTGTGAGCTGATCGGACAGAACGGCAACATCTATAACCTGATGGGGATCGCCTCGCGGACGCTCAGGGAAAACGGCATGAAACAGCAGGCAGAAGAAATGTTCGAGCGCATCACAGGCGGCGGCTGCCGTGACTACTATCAGGCGCTGGGAATCATTGGCGAGTACGTCAATATCACCGGCCCCGACGAACAGGACAATACGATGACAATGGGAGGAATGTGATATGAACAAATGGCCCACACACGAAGAAGTACAGCGGATCAAGGATCAGTACCCGCCCGGCACGCGAATCCGTCTCAACTCGATGTCAGACCCCTGGTCGCCCGTGCCGGATGGCACGGAAGGCACCGTTGACATGGTCGACGATATCGGGCAGATCCACATGAAGTGGGACAACGGTAGGACGCTGGCGCTTGTCCCCGGTGAGGATTCGTTCTCCGAGATCCATCAGGAACAGGATCAAGGCATGACGATGGGAGGAATGTAGGCATGGCACTGGATCAGGGCTGGCAGCACTTTCTGAGGGAGCAGTTCGTCATCGGCAGCCGCGTCAAGGTTCGGGAATGCGCCGATCCCGAAAGCGGTCTCGCTCCCGGCATGACAGGCACGCTGACAGAGATAGACGAAAACGGCGGCTTCCATGTGCGGCTCGACAGCGGCGCAGCGGCAACGCTCCGGCTCGGAACGGACCGCTTCCTCGTTGAGCCGCCTGAAGCGCATACGCTCAAGCTGTATATGCCGCTGACCGGCGACGCTTTTGAACCCGATGAGGACGGCGATATGAATTGGGAACCGATCCCGTTGGACGCGCATGAGCTCCTGAGCTACGCAAACGAGATCACAACTGCCCTCCTGCATGAGCGTATGCCGGAGGAAGCGGAGCGTGGTGTCATGCATTGGTATGGCGACGATGACAGCGTCGAGCGCAAGGTGCGCTCTGCTGTGTTCACGGCGGAGATGCGAGACGAAAAGCTGTGGGGCGTCGCGGAGTGCCGCGTCACCGGCGAGCTGACCGAGGCAGAGCTTGAGCGGCTCAAGGACTATATCAGCGGACAGGCGTCGGACGGCTGGGGCGAGGGCTTCGAGCAGCGCGATATTGACTATGGCGGCGGCTGTCACCTGAATGTCCATCTGTGGAACAGCGGCAAGGACTGGTCGATCCAGACCGAGGAGGAGCGCTTCGGCCCCGCCTATGCGGAGGGATTGCCGGAGATGTGCTGGTCAACACTCGCGGTGACCGGCGAACTCATCTGCATCAAACGCGGCGAGAGAGGATACTATCCCTCTGACTGGAACACCGCCGACCGGCAGCGCAACCGCGAGATCGCCGATTTTGCCAACGAGGAGAGGTGCATCACGAAAGCGCAGGAGCAGGCGATGGTGTGTGGAAGCATGAACGGCTGGCGTGTCCCCGGAGCCGATCCCAAAACCTATGAGCAGGAGTCGCCGCAGATGGGAGGGATGAGCCTTGGATAAGATCATTACCATTGAACTCACCGGAAAAGGCGATACCTACAGCGTAGTGACGCTCCCGCTCACGCCCTATGAGATGCTCGACACACTGGACAAGCTCCGCATGACGCCGCAGGACGAACCGGATTGGGAGATATGCCAGCACCTCGCTCACAGGGAACTCCACGACTGGATCGGCAGCGGCAGTGTCTACGAGCTCAACGCGCTCTGCACAAAGCTCGCGGAGCTGAACGCTCAGGAAAGCACCGTCTTCGAGGGGCTGGTGGAAATGGAAAAGGAAAAGGGGCAGAAGCTCATCCCGATGCACCGGCTCCTCGACCTTGCCTACAGCACCGGCCAATGCCATCTGCTCGACGAGGTACACTCCGTAGAGCAGCTCGGCAGGTTCGCCGCGGAGAACGGATTTGTCCCTGAAGCGGACGACCTGTCGGACAAGGCGCTTGAGCTGCTGGACTTCAAGAAGCTCGGCGATCAGTTCATGCACGGCGAAGGCGGCGTCATTGTACGCGGCGGCTACGTCGCCCAGGATGGCGACTTGGCGCAGGACGTCTGGAAAACGCTGGAGCTTACGCCGCGCAAGCCGGACTACGCCGTCCTTGTGGAACTGATTGCGCCGGAGCCAAGTGACAACGTGACGCTGGCGCTTCCCGCGACTGCCGAGGCGCTGACCAAGGCAATGACGCTCACGAACGCGAGGAATCTCAGCGAAACCCCGTGCCTTTGCCTCGACTGCCGCGCACCGGCGCTGCGGGATATGATTACCGACGCGAACAGTCTCGCCGACGCTTGCCGTGCGGCTGAGTGCCTTGCAACCCTGTCGGACGCAGAGCTGCCTAAGTACAAGGCACTCCTCGCCGCAATGGAGATCCGCGATCTTCACGAAGCCATCGAACTGAGCCAGCGGCTGGACGATTATACCCTTTCCCCGGAGCAATCCGACTATGAGGACATTGCGCGAGGCCAGCTTCTGTTCATGCTTGGCAAGCGGGAGCTGGAAACGCTGCTGCCTCACGTCAATCTCTACCAGTACGGTCGGGCGCTGCAGGACAGGCATCAGCTCGCCCTGACCGACTACGGCAGCGTGGAACGGCGCGACGGACAGACGGTGCAGCCTGTGGAGCGGCAGGAGCAGGTAGGAATGGAGATGATGCAATGAACGTGGACTACAACGCATTCTTTCGGCTTCCGCATACCAAGGCCGAGGGCGATTGGATGGAGGAGCGCCTCACAATGCTCTCAGCGAAGGAGACGATCCAGCTCGCGGCGGCACAACAGCGGCATCCGCCGGAAACGGCGCGGGACGCTATCAACCTTCTGGCGTCTTTGGCGGACTACAAGATATGCTACCCCGCTCGCGGCCACGAGGGCTTGGGCAGGTTCTACCTTGCCAGGGCAAAGCTGGAGTTGCCAGAGTTGGTGCTGGCACATACAGATATGGAAGCACTCGGCATCGCCTTCGAGGACGAGTATCCCGGCGTGTTTGTTGGGGACTGCTATGTCATGTACCCTGCCGAAAAACAGCAGACGCTCTACAATGGCACGAACCTCGAGACGCTCAAGGATGATGGGTGGAGCGTGATGGTCAAGCTGTCCTCGTCGGCCAAGCCGGAGGGCGTCTGGCTGCGGCTGCCGGATTCTAGTCTTGTCGACGATGGAGCGCCCGACGAGAGCGAAGTTGCACTGCACGAACTCGGAGTTGATACCTTTAGCAGATGCAAGCTTCTCGACGCGCGGTGCATCTTCCCGGAAGCGGGCAACCTCATGGAGCAGTACGACGATCCCGTGGAGCTGATTTTTGACGGCAACAACCTCGGCTTTCTGCTCGACGAGCAAGCACAGGGAATGCAAGAGTATGTGACGAAACTTGTGGCTGCAATGGAGTATGAGGACTGCCGAACGCTCAAGGACGTGATCGGCTGTGCCGATGGGATCAGGCGTTATAGCTTTCTTATGGCGGACAAGCTGAGTGAGTATGCCAGATCGGAGCTGAAGAAAGCGGGCGCGCCGGAGATGCTCATCGAGGCAGGGCTATTCGACATGGTGGGCTTCGCCAGGGACTCGCTCGAACAGAACGGGTATCGTCTCGACCGCACAGGGAGCGTCTATATCAAGCCTCGGGAACAGGAGCAGCGGCAGGAGCAGGATATGCCGCCGATGCAGCAGATGTAAAATGGAGCGGACGCCGAATCGACGTCCGCTCCCGCAGAGAGGGTACACTTTATGAGACCACGCCCGCCAGCATCGCGCTGGTCTTGGCATGGGCGTTGACCATGATCCGATACTCGTTCCGATCCCCTGTGCGCGTAGGCAGCAGGAAATCAATCGCCGCAAGGATACGCCGATAGTCGGACTCTGTGAGCAGATTGCTCTGAAGGTGCTCATGCACCGTGCGATAACCGTCACGGATATCGCTTGCAAGGCGCGGGGAGATGAGATAGTCGCAGATCAGTCCGTCGATGACGGCAGCTTCTTCGGGCAGATATGGCATGAACGCACCCCTCCAATCACACAAGGGGTAGTATAGCGCATCTGCTTTTGGAGCACAAGACCACAAAATAAAGTTTGTCAAATGATACAAGGGGCCGTTTCCCGATGGGGACAGCGGCCCCTTTTTTTGCGCCCTTTTCGGGGAAAATCGCCCCGGAAAGGAGCGAAATGGAGAAAGAAACATTAGCAAAACACCTCAAGCGTTACCACTACGGCGTCACGAACGCGGTCACCAGCCGCGCACTGGAGCGGGAGTTCTCCGTCAAGGGCAAGGAGCTGAGGGACACCGTCAATGCCTTGCGGCGCGACGGCGTCCCCATCGCCAGCAGCGGTGAGGGCTACTTCTACGCCACCACTGAGCCGGAGGTGCGCGCCACCATCGCGCACATGACGCACCGCATCAGCGGTATCGCCGCGGCGATCCGCGGACTGACGCAGGCGCTGGAGGAGTTCGACACGGCGCAAATGCGGCTCCCGCTGGAGCGCATCCGCTCCCCGACCGGGGACGCGGAGCCGCCCGAAGAAGGTGATCCGCCGTGAACAGCTTTATTAGCTGGGTGGGCGGCAAGAAGGCGCTGCGCGATCTGATCGTGCAGCATTTCCCCTTTTGGTATGACCGTTACATCGAGGTATTCGGCGGCGGGGGCTGGGTGCTGTTCCACAAACAGCCGCGCAACGACTTTGAGGTCTACAACGACTTCAACGGCCTGCTGGTCAACCTGTTCCGCTGCGTCCAATGTGGGCCAAAAGCGAGACGGATGAAAAAGCTGCTTCGATACTCGCTGAACTCCCGGCAGGAGTTTGACCGGATTCGCAAGGTGATGAACGACCCGAACATACAGATGGCGGACTATCGCAGGGCGGCGTATTATTACCAGCTCATCCGCTATTCGTACTCCTCGGGGCTTGACAGCTTTGCCAGCCAGCCTCACGACATCCGCTCCGACTTCCCAATCATCGACATGGCGACCAGGCGCCTTGCCAACGTCGTGATCGAGAACGGCAGCTTTGAGAATGTGATCCGCCACTACGACCGCCCGGCCAGCTTCTTCTACTGCGACCCGCCGTATCACAACTCCGAGCAGTTTTACAAGAACATCGGGGGCTTCGGACAGGAACAGCACATTCTGCTTCGGGATACCTTGCTTGGCATCAACGGGCGGTTTCTGCTCTCGTACAACGATGATGACTTTGTGCGTGAGCTGTACGACCACAAGGGCATCTATTTTTTGGAAACCAGACGTCTCCACAATATGCGCCAGCGGTTCGAGGGCGGCGCGGAGTTCCCGGAGCTGCTGATCGCCAACTACGACCTGAACGACCCGTCCAGACTGCTGATGGGTCAAACCACACTATTTCAACCGAACGGAGGACTATTGATATCATGAAGAAAGAAAAACTTGTTTTCGCGCAGAGCAGCAACACAAACGGCCTGCACATCCCGCTCGCGGCGCTGAAGCTCGCGGAACTTCCCGGCGATGGACCGCTTGAATACCGCGTGATGCCCGGCACGGTTATCGCTTACAAGAAGCAGATGACGGCGATGGAGCTCGTCCATGTGGCAAATTCGCTGCAGGAGCTCTCCGACGAGTTCTTCAGCATCCTCTGCGACGTCTGCGGCGAGTGCGAGCACTGCGAGGAGGAGTGCCCCTATGATACGGCGGACTTCGAGATGGATCTCAAGCTGCCGGAGGCGCTGCTCAAGCGCGCGGGCATCCCGCGGGACGCGAAGTTGTTTGCGGCAACGGCCGAGGGCGGCGTCCTGATCTGCGAGGCGAAGCAGGTGCCGAGTCTCCAGAGCGTTCCCGCAGACCTGATGGACAAGCTGCTCGCCTGCGACATTTGCCCCGGCGAGTTGGAAAAGCACATCCTCAAAGGGGAGATCGTCTATGGCGGCGCGTGAATACCCCTATCTCTACCGCGGCTCTAACGGTGACGCTATCCGTTCGCATGAGGAGGAGCTGTGGGAAAAGAGCTTTCGGGAAAACGTCTGCTGCGCCCGTGCCATCGAGGAGGAAATCCGTCAGCGCGCCGATCCTCACGATCCGTCGTTTCTTCCCGACGACTGCATCGCACCCATATTGGACAAATATGGGTTCAAGCGCGTGAGCTATGTGCTGGCGCACACGGTGAAGGAGAACGACGCGATACCCGCGCTCCGCAGCCTCGTCAGTGAAGAAGCTCGCGAGTGGGCAAACCGTCAGAACGTGATGCCTGACGCCGCCTACGGCCGTTACTACGAGGTCGACGCGGCAATCGCGGACGTCAACCAGCTGGTGCGACAGACGCAGGAGGCGTATCAGTCGCTGAACCTGTTCGGGCGTGAGCACTGCGCCGCGGGGATGTATGACGGCAGCGTCAAGTACAAGGTGCTTGTCCTCTCACCGGACACGCTCAAGGAGAGCGCGTGGACGCCGCAAAGCCAGCTCTGGCTGGCGACAAGCGGCTTCGGCTGCGATCCCAAGGCAAGCGGGCGGGCGATCTATGCCATCTGCCTCGGCGACGGCGAGGAAAGCCGCTGGAACCGCGAGGACTTCATTGGCGTGCTGGATGAGCAGTATCTCCCCGAATGGGCAAAGGAGAAGCTGGAAACGCTCCGCGTGCCGGAACAGGATCATCACACCGCCCCGGCGATGGGCGGGATGGAAATGGGATGAAATACATGAAATCTGGAGGAAAACACCATGAGCAAAAGTACAGCCAAAACAAGCACGCAGAGACAAAGCGTGGCAAAGGAGCCGGTTATTGGCGTGAGCGCGCGTGCGTATCTCTCTCGCGCCAAAGGTCCAACGCTCGCAAACATCACTGTGGATCTTGGCGGTGACTATGCCATTAAAGGAATCCGCGTCGTGCAGGGCAGGAATGGCCCCTTTGTCGCCATGCCGCAGCGTAAGACCAGCAAGGGCGAGTATCAGGATGTGGTATTCCCAGTGACGAAGGAAGCGCGGGAGCGGCTGGTGGACACCGTGCTGGACGCCTACGAGCAGGCGCTGGAGCAGGAAGCGAAACAGTCCGAAGATCAGGAACAGGCGGAGGAGCCGGAGCAAGGCGGCCCCGCCATGACGATGTAACAACAGGAGGAAATCTATCGTGAAACGAATCATTACCATGTGCGCCATGCTCGTTGCGCTGGGCATGGCGCTTCCGCTGTCCGCGCTTGCCGCGGACGCCGCGGTATGCTATCCCACGTCCGTCGTCCAGAGCGAGGACGGCACACAGCTCAAGCGCATCTATGACCTGACGCCAGAAGCCGATCCCGCGGGGATCTCGCGCTCGGACTTTGAGCGCGACGGCTTCCGCTACACGTTGGTGGAGCTGCTCCGTCAGGAGCTTCCCGCGTATGAGGAGCGCGAGCACACCGAGACGGTGACGCTCCAGAGCGACAAGAAGGACATGGAATCTGTGCTGGCGCTGCTTCCGCAAGAGCGGGAGTTCGTCACGGACGACGGGCTTACCGGCACCCTGACGCTGAAGCTCGACACCGTCCGCGTGGAGCCGTCCGGCTATGGCAAATCCACCAGACAGCTCACCGCTGCGCGTTCCTATCCCAATCTGGCGGGTCAGGACACGGAGTTCATCCCCAAAAGCATCGAGGAGAACGGACATACGCTGACGCTGGAATCCATCGATTGGCAGACAGACAACACCGCTGACGTCGACGGTTATGCCATCGCGGATCGCTACACCGCCGTCGCCACCTATACCGGAACGACCACCAGCAGCTATGTCAAAGGTTACACCGTTTCCGCGGACTATACCGGCACCGTCAGCCACATCGCGCTCGACCGTGTGCGCTATGTCGCCATCTTTGAGGGAAAGCGCGTCGCGCCGGTGGAGACCGATCTTCCCGTGCCGGAGCAAGAGAATGCCACGCTTGGACAGTTCCCGTGGCAGTATGTGCTGGTACCCGTCGGCGTCATTGCGCTTGTCGGAGCCGGTATCGGCGTGGCGCTTGGGATCAAGCGCCGCAGCGAAACCGTAACACCTGTTGAAACGGAGGAGGACGCCGAATGAAAAAGCTGATCACCGCAGCACTTTCCCTCTGCCTTGCCGCAAGCATGGCGTCGCCCGCGTTTGCACTAGATCTGACCATTGACGCGCCGAGCGGCCCCAGCTACGGCAAGCCCACCTCCGTTGATGTGGTCTATACGGCAGACGGCGGCGCGGCAAAGAACGAGGACGTCAGCAAGAACGCCGCGCTGATCCCGCCGAGCTTTGGCAGCCCCAGCGCCTACGCCCTGAACACCGGCGAGTATCTCACGCCGAACCTTGCGCCCAAGGCAATGGCTTCGGCAGGCGCGTACATCGGCGGCGTCACCGTCACGCCGCCGGCCATCGGAGCCGCGGCACCGGACAGCGGACGCACCGGCACGACGCCCTATGTCGGCATTGGCTACACCGAAGTGACGAGCGACCTCTACTACAGCGGCGGGTATCTCGCCACGCTGAAGATCCCGACCATCGGCGTGAACGTCAAGGTCTATCAGGGAACCGACAGCACCGTGCTCGCCAAGGGCGCGGGTCATTTTGAGGAGACCTCGATCTGGGACGGACGAGTCGCCATCGCCGGTCACAACCGCGGAGCAAACTGCTATTTCGGACAGCTCCACACGCTTGCCATCGGTGACAGGATCACCCTGACGACGAAGCTCGGCACGCGCACCTATTCCGTGACGAGCGTCTCCAAGGTGAGCGAGACCGACCGCGGCGCCCTCGCCGGAACCGCAGAGAACACGCTGGCGCTCTATACCTGTGTGCGGGATCAGAGCAGCTACCGCTGGTGCGTGACGGCGAGAGAGGTTGTCTAATTTGCTTCGTTTGCCGCGCTTTCTTTCTCCGTTCCCGCTATCGACTTTGCGCTTTCGTTTCGGTATTGTTTGCTTACCGAAAGGCAACAACAGGATGAAATGGAGGACGACGATATGAAAAACAGAGGAAAAAGCATCGCGCTCGTGGCGGCGGGTATCGTGCTCGGCAGTACGATCAGCGGACCGGCGGCGTCGGCAGCGGAAATGCTGGCAGCGCAGCGGTCGACGCAGTCCATCTACGTCGACGGTCAGCAGGTGCAGATGGAAGCCTACGCCATCGGCGGCAACAACTATGTCAAGCTGCGCGACATCGGCAAGGCGGTGGGCTTCAACGTGAGCTGGGACGGCAGCGCCGTCCAGATCGACAGCGACGCGCCCTATCAGGACGAGTTGGCGCAAGCCGGCAAGATCGTCAGCCTGCCCACGGACGGAAGCAAGTACGTCCCCAAAACCGGCGACGTGATCCCCTGCGACGACGGCACATTCTACGTGGTCAAGGACACGCTCCGCTGGGAGAACAACGTCTACGCCCCCGGAGGACTGCCCGAACTGCCCGCGCCCACCTGCGACTGGAGCGCGTTCAACAGCGCGACACTCCCGAAGGTCGAGGTCAAGCGCTACAGCGACCAGTACGGCGACGACTTGTTCGTGCGGAACCTGTACGAAACGCGGCGGATGCAGTACACGATCTACAACGCCCTCGGCAAAGAGCCGACCGCGTGGAAGGACGGCAAGCAGCTGGCGACGGTCGAGCTGACCACCCCAGCGGAGTACGAAGCCTACACCGCGAAGTTCTGGCCGTGGCGCAAAAGCGAGCTCACCGACCTCGTTCACAGCCGCCCCAACAGCCGATACTACGTCGCGGCGTGGGACTACTACCACAACGGCATCTACCAATACTGCCGCTACTGTGTGCTTTCCCTGTAGCGAGAAAGCCAAATAATATGAGACAGAAGGACGTGCCGAAAGGCGCGTCCTTCCGCTTTTGAGAGAGGATCTGATACTATTTTACGAGTCAAGAAAAAGCATCTTTCCGGTCAAGCAGAAAATGCCAAGCGGCTCTGTCTCTGAAATTTTTGAAAGGCATCTGGTAACGTCCGGCAAGGTAATGTCTTTGTAACTGCATAATCCGAGTTCCTCTGCGCATCGAAGAAATCTTCGCGCGGAGGAAATATAAAGCGAGCGAGTTCCCTCTTTCAGATAAGCTTCGGCATCCATATAGCTTCGGTATTCTAAAATCAATTCCTCAAACTCCGGTGCGGCATATACAAATTTTGTATTCGCAAGTCTGCCTTGGGAAACTTGTCCAGTTGCCATATACTCCGTCAGCCAGTAAGCAGCCTTCCGTATGTTCTGGTGCGCAGATCGACCTACCGAGCCGTTCAAAAAATTCTCTTTGGCGTTATTCACAAATGCGTCCAGCAACTCTTGCGAGAAGTAACGCTCTCCCCGAGATTGAAAAAATTCCAAGATTGCGCCAAATCCACAATAAATATAGTTTGTTTTTGATTTTTCTGACAAATCAAGTTTAGACACCGAATCTCTGCAACGACGGATCACAGCCTCAACGTGACTGAGATCGTCTTCAGGTAAAGCGGACTGAAGCAGCGGGTTGTGTTCTGCCTCCCATTTTCTCATCGGTTTTTCTTGAATCTGTCCATATTCCGCCATTTGCTCAAGATATACTGCTGCTCGCCGTGTTTCTGCCCACTGGTAATGCGGCAGATACCCGACCTCCATCGCTTTCCGCTCCTGCAGAACGAATTCCCATGCCACCTCCTTGGAGTATGCCGTCCGCCCGTTCTGTAAGAAGTAAGTAACTATGCGCCGAATACCATACCTCTCAAACTCTCTAACCGTTTTTGCCGTGATGTTTCGCGCTCTCATGGCATCCATTACGCGCGAAGAAAGGATTGTGATTTCAATCTCATTCACTCATATGCACCTCCCAATGCTGTTTCGGGGTTCCACCCGTGCAGACATTATATCAGGTGCTCTGTCCAGAAATGGTGGGGCCTCATATCTCGCTCTGAGATATGGGCCCCACCGTTTATAATATTGTGCTTTCTTCTACAAGGACTCAATCTGTTTTTATCTAACTCCATCTTTTACAACAATAGCGCTATAATGTCGTAAACTGGATTCTTTGACTTGCACAGGTTCTCGATGTGAAAGCGATTTCTTAACTTGTTGTCCAACTCGATCTTTATAACATGGAAGAGCGTTTCGCTTTTTCACATACACATATGTCATACCGTTAGGCCTTTGCACAACTCTGGCACTCTTAACGGTTTTCAATAAGTCGAGCAACTCCTTGGAATTAGATTGTGATTTCGTTTTGAACTTAATCACCTGTGTGTTTTCGTCCGTACCAATCACCCTTGCTTTTGAAATCATGATTCGCTCCCTTCCAGCTTATGTATTGATTTAAGGATGCGTTCTTCTTCCGCAGCAATCGCTTTCATCATATAAGGCGGAATAAGTTGTGCAGTCGTTTTTGCAAGGGTAAACGCACAGATCATATTGGATGGTTCCCCTTTCGCATCTGGCAGTCGTGTAGCGCTATAGTGTCGTCCGGTTTTAAATCCATCCTTGTGATAGCTAAATAAATATCGCAGCTTATTTCCCAAAAGAACTGCTCCGAGAAGTCCGGTACGTTTCAAAGTAAAGAGTCGCTTCTCAACCTCTGTTGGGATACCAAGGCTCCCCTCACCGATAGAGAGTTCACCAATATAATTCTCGCCCCCACTTTGCTTTTCTGGTTCTGTTAGCATCTCATAAAACGCGCGGTAAATGAGGAGAATTCGGGCTTGACAGCAATGCTCACTTGTTACATTAGCTACATCCACGATTTCACTCAGTTTTTTTGTCAGTGAGTCAATCTCACTTGTAAGCAGATCGATCAACGCATTCTTTGTTTCGTTATCACCGTCGTCTAAAAAAGCCCAATAGGCTTCTTGGATAAGTCGGAAAGTGGTTTCATCCTGTAGCGGGAAAGTGTACGTTACTGAGAGTATTCCATTTAGGTCACCATCCTCTTTATCTGTTCGTAGTACATGATCCATAGCCGATAGTTCATATGAAACTGACGCACCTTTGACTTCTCTCTTAAAACTATAGAGTTGAGCGGAGAGAATTAACTTATTTCTTAAGGTTCCGAGATGCTTGCTTCGTCCAATCTGCTCTGCCCGCGGGAATGGGAGAAGAATCAGCATAAAGACAGGCAGCAGAATCATGTTGATAAGGGAAACTAAGGCCTGATCAACAGGATATTGTTGCACAACCAAGTTAAACAAAAATGAAAAGTAAAATAGAACCGCCATCGCAATAATTTGCTTACGCGGGAAGTCTTTTCGAAAGTGCGCCAGCACAAATGCGAGTATAGCATCAATAAGTGCTGTAAAAGCC
The DNA here is from genome assembly GCA_045225715.1 of Oscillospiraceae bacterium. GTDB lineage: Bacteria > Bacillota > Clostridia > Oscillospirales > Oscillospiraceae > Hominicoprocola. Next base: position 35,683 of record JBGVBS010000013.1, on the reverse strand, counting down.
GATATTGAGTTAAATGCAGAAGCCTGAAGTATCTGCCAGATAGTCGCCTCGGGTACGACAGAAACGGTTAAAGTATGGCGACTACAAAGTACATAATATATAACACATATAGCAAAATATGCAGCACATGTGCAAATGTTGATGATTGCCACCGAAATTCCGTTACTCTTGAGCAAGGCTAACTTTTTCATGCTCGCGTCCTTTCTTTCTAGTATGGACTTGAACATTATACAATATGCGTAACCAAAAATCAACTATTGTTGTGCAATTTGCCCGTTTTTTTGGCGTCTCTGAGATGCTAATGTCAACTATCGCGGTGTTACTATCAATGGCGCTGACTCATGACTACAACACTCATATTTCTAACTGCTTTGCCATCATGGAGTGTGATTCTCCCCTGATAATAAGGAGATGATGCGAAAATTAAGAAGAAAACAGAAAATATTATCCCGAAGTTTTTGCCTCAGAACCCTTATGCTACAAGGAATCCCGACAAAACTTCGGGATTCCTATTTTTTCGGGATAATCCTGGTTATCCCGAATTTCGGAATAACCCAGACCTCTCCGTCGCCGGAGCGCGAGCCGGACTTGCCGGTGCGCGTTCCGGCCTTTTTATGGAGCAGGTCCGCATCGTAAAGGAGATGCGAGATGCAGATATACGAGATGGACAACCAGCTCAGTTTGTTCGTCCCCGATGGATGTGCTGGGAAAACGTCCCCGGAGCCTTCTCCAGCGGAGAACCAAAGGGCGAGGACTTCCGCATTGTCCTGGAGGAAATTGTCCGAATTAAGTGCGATACCGTTCATGTCCCTCGACCTGACGGCGGGCGCTGGGAATCTGCTGGGAGAATTCTACTGGGAACTGATTTCTCCCTGGCGTGGCGCGTCCTCGATGCTCAATACTGGGGCGTCGCCCAGAGACGCCGTCGTATCTTCCTTGTCGCGGATTTTGGAGGCCGCGCCGCACCCAAGGTACTATTTGACCAAGACGGCCTGCCTTGGGATTCTGAGGCGGGCGTCCGAGCGCGGCAAAGAACTGCCTCCGCAACTCAAGATGGCGCTGATGATGCAGGCTGGCATTGTCTCTGCGAGAAATGTGCTGAAAGGTACCATCAGCTTCGCGGCGAACCAACGTGACGAGGTGCGGGATCTTCACGACATCGCGGGGACCCTTGGAGCGCAGCCGGGGATGAAACAGCAGACCTTTGTCGCTGATGGCTGCCTTATGCCGTGGGACACCCAGCAGGAGCGCATCTTCACACCGGACAGCGTCGCACCGACGATGGCGGGTGCGGACGGGGGCGGCGGCAGGAATCCCGCGGGCTTGCTCTTCGCAGCCGCGTTCAACGCGGGAACCAGCGGCAACAACCAGCCCGTACTGTATGAGAACCATGGCATCGACAGCCGCTATACCGGACCGCATCCCGTCGCGCCGACCATGTCCGCACGCTACGGCACAGGCGGCAACAACGTGCCGCTGATCGGACAAGAGGAACCCGAAACGTACTGCATTGTCGGCAACGTGATCGACCGCCAGCCGGAAAACGGCGGCAACGGCAAGGGCTATCAGGCAGATCTTGCATATACCCTGACGGGAATGGATCGGCACGCCGTCTATGCCCGACAGCGCGTCGATGAGTTCCGCGATGACGATACCGCCTCATGCGAAAGCGCAAGGCAGTACAAGGACGCGACCGACCTCGTCGTTCAGCAGGTTTACGGACAATCCCAGTTTGGGAATTACGCAGAAGGATGCTCTACACTGCGAGCGCAGGGCGGTGATATCGGAGGCGGCAGCGAAAACCTTATCGTGGAAAGCGTCCATCTCATCCGCCGCCTCACGCCGCTGGAGTGCGAGCGGCTCCAGGGCTTCCCGGACGGCTGGACGGACCTCCCCGGCGCGTCGGATTCCGCAAGGTACAAGGCGCTGGGCAACAGCGTGGCGATCCCCTGCGTGGAGTTCATCATGCGCGGGATCGCGCTGGCAATGGGCGAGACATGAGCTTGTCCATTATGCTTCGCTTTGCAATACCTTTTTCGTTGGTAATTGTGAATAGCTTTTGCGGCGTAGTTTCGGTATGGTTGCCTTGCAAATCAGGCACGGGAGGAGGCGAAAACGAAATGACAGAGAACGAAAAGCAGCAGACGCGCAACCTCTGCGCTCAGATCCCCGTCGATCTCCACGCCCGCGTGCGGGAGGAGCAGGAGCGCAGCGGCAAGACCCTCGGCGAATACATGACGCTCCTCATTCAAGAATACTACGACCGGAAAGAAGGTGTGACCATGGGCGATACGAGAACATTCGCGGCGCAGATCCCGACCGAGCTGTTCGACGAGCTGGACAGGTATCTGGCGGAGCGGAAGATCAAGAAGAAGGACTTCCTCATCGACTGCATCCGCGAAAAGCTGGACGCGGCGAAAGCGGAGCATCCCGCGGAATAACAACCAAGTGACCGGCCTGCCGTACAAACACGGCAGGCTGATTGCTGTTAGGAGACAATATGTATATCTACCCCGACAACCTAAAAGCAAAAGCACGCCTGTGGCTGTGGGAGCTGCGGGACGTGGCGATTATCGGCGTTGCGCTGCTTGCCGCTGTGTTCGCTCTGGCGCACGGCGTCGGCTTCGCGCCGCTCATTGGAGCCGTGCTGTATGCCTTCCTCACCATCCGCGTGGAGGACAACAGCATCCTTGACTTCCTGCGCTTCGCGGCGTGCTTTCTCTTTTTACAACAGCAATACTTCGAGTGGGAGAAACCCCATGAATAGAAAACAAAAGGAAGAGCTGCGGCAGCGGCAGTCCACGCAGCAGCTCATGGGCATCGACCGGCTCACCGACCACGGTGTAAAGACGCCGCGCGGCGAGCTGGTCTATTTTTTGATCCGGCCCGACAACCTCTCCGTGCTTTCGGCAGAGGTGATCCGAAGCCGCGTCCGTGCGCTCATGGAGCTGCTCGGCGGCATCGACACGGCGCGGCTGCTGGCGCTGGATTCCCGTGAGTCGTTTCAGCAGAACAAGCTGCGGTATCAGGAGCGGCTGGAGCGGGAGGACAACCCCGCCGTGCGGGAGCTGCTGCGGCAGGACATGGCGCATCTGGACGCGATCCAGACCACGACCGCCTCTGCGCGGGAGTTCGCAATCGCCTATGCCCTCGAGCGCCAAAGCAATGAAAACACGGAAGCGCTGCTCTCCCGCATGGCGAAGGATATCCGTGACCGCGGCTTCCATGTGCAAATAGCCATGGGTCAGGACATCCAGCGCCTGCTGGCGGTCTACTACCAGCAGGACGTAACCACAGAATTCTTTGAACAATACGATGGAGAAATGGCGGTGAACAAAATTGGAATATAACGGTTTATTCGTAGACTGTGAGGAGTTCGGTGAAAGCTACGCCGGATGCCATTGCACGGTCTACACCTCCGAGGACATGGAGCAGGAAATCGACGATTTCTACATCGCGCCCTCGGAGCTTGCACAAAACCCCGACGTCGAGGAATGGGCGCGGGTGAAGCTGAACGAGCGATACAGCAAATATGCCGCCTTCGGCTATGTCCCCGCCATGGCAATGGGAGGGATGCGCTGATGGCGCAGAAAGCGCAGAAGAAGAAAAGAACCTGCTGGGATATGACCTCAAAGGCACCTCCGCGAAAGCAGGCGAAGAAGCCGGAGCCGGTCCCCAAGAGCTTCCTCGACATGATCGCCCCCGGCGCGGTGCGGTTCAACACCGACCACTATATCCTCGGCAACTCCTACCGCGCGGTCTTCGCCCTACGGGGTTATCCCACCAGCACGGACGAGCTGGCGCTCTTGCGGCAGCTTGGCGCAAAGAACGGCGTGACGCTTCACATCTACGTCCGCCGCGTGGAACCTGCCGAGGAAAACCGCATCCTCCAAAACGCGCAGAACAAGAACCTCATGAACCGGAACGCTGCCGACCTCAAGCAGACGATCACGGCGGAGGCCAACCTGCGGGATGTGGAGGAGCTGATCCGCACCATGCACAAGAACCGTGAACCGCTGATGCACTGCGCCGTGTTCATCGAGCTTGCGGCGCGGGACCCCGTTGCCATGCAGACGCTCCAGAACGAGATCCTTGCGGAGCTGGTGCGCGGGAAGCTCTCCGCCGACCGCGTCCTGCTCCGCCAGCGTGACGGCTTTCTCGCCGTGAATCCCGCGGGCTGGAACGTGTTCGGCAGCCAGTATGAACGAGTGCTTCCGGCTTCCTCGGTCGCCAATCTCTTTCCGTTCAACTACTCCGGCAAGACCGATCCTTACGGATTCTACATCGGAAAGGATCGCTACGGCTCCAACATCATCGTCGATCTTGACCGCCGCGCCGAGGACAAGACGAACAGCAGCGTCCTCATTCTCGGCAATTCCGGCGAGGGCAAGAGCTATCTGCTCAAGCTCCTGCTGACCAATATCATCGAGTCCGGCAAGAGCGTGATCTGTCTCGATCCAGAGCATGAGCTGGTGGATCTGAGCCGGAACCTCGGCGGCTGCTTCGTCGACCTTATGAGCGGGCAGTATATCATCAACCCGCTGGAACCCAAGGTATGGGACGTAGACGGCGAGGACGTCGACGATGAAGCGCCCGCGGCGTTTCGCCAGCGGACGCGGCTGAGTCAGCACATCAGCTTCCTCAAGGACTTCTTCCGTGCCTATAAGGATTTCAGTGACCGGCACATCGACGTGATCGAGCTGATGCTGGAGCGGCTGTACCGCGAGCGCGGCATGAACGACCTGACGAACTTCGCGCAGCTCAAGCCCACAGACTACCCGACGCTCTCCGACCTCTACGCGGTGATCGAAGTGGCATATCAGAACTACGATACCGAACCGAACGTGCTCTATCCGCGGGAACTGCTGCAGGAAGTCCTGCTGGGGCTCCACTCCATGTGCGTCGGCGCGGAGAGCAAGTTCTTCAACGGCCATACCAACATCACAAGCGACCGTTTCCTCGTTTTCGGCGTCAAGGGGCTTTTGCAGGGCAGCAGCAGCGTCAAGGACGCGATGCTGTTCAATGTGCTGTCCTATCTCAGCGACAAGCTGCTGACCGAGGGCGGCGCAGCGGCCGCGCTGGACGAGCTGTATATCTGGCTGTCCAGCCCCACGACGGTGGAGTACATCCGCAACACACTCAAGCGCGTGCGGAAGAAGGACTCGTCTCTGATCATGGCAAGCCAGAACCTCGAGGACTTCGACATCCCCGGCATCCGCGAGCTGACGCGCCCACTGTTCGCCATCCCCACGCACCAGTTCATCTTCAACTGCGGCGCGGTGGATAAGAAGTTCTACATGAACAACCTGCAGCTCGAACCAAGCGAATACGAGCTGATCCGTCATCCCCAGCGCGGCGTCTGCCTCTACAAATGCGGCGTGGAGCGATTCCTGCTGGAAGTCCATGCGCCGAAGTACAAGGAGGAGCTGTTCGGGGATGCGGGAGGGCGTTAGTGATCGGGAATCGGCGCTGCTCCTAATTACTCTTTGTGTTGTTAATAGGCCTCCACCCGACCCATTGGTGAATGTGCACAAATGCTTTCAAACCACGGGCAAGAAGAAAGAGCGGGTCCAATTATGAACCTGCTGGATAAATCGAAATTTGCCGATTAAAGCCCGACAAAAGATTTGATTTCCTTCTCCAGCAGGCGGAACACGTTTGCGACCAGAAATCCATCAGCAATCGCATGATTCAGACGAACGGTCACAGGCATGACAAGCCTGCCGTTTTCTTCTCTGTATTTTCCCCAGTTGATGATTGGCGCAAAATACAGGTTCCCATCGGGCAGCTCAAGATGCAGTGAATCATAGGAAAGCCAAGAAATATAAGATGCATCAAACCAGTTGGGATGGTTCACCATGTCCAGACCGTATTCTCTTGTCTTCTTTGCATCTTCAACATCCCGCAATGCAGCATCGTAGAACTTTTCATAGTCTTCATCGTATTCCGTATATACAGGAGTACAGGTTTCCGTATCTTCATGAAAAACATACTGTGTAGGATTGATCACGTCGTAGCAGATCAACTCATCTGTCTGCCAAAGGTACCCCATTCTGTAGTCTTCGCGTGAATTCATGACCTTTGAAAGGATATAGAGGAAATTGATGTAAAATTTCGTCCCTGTGTTCTTGGAGTGTGTGACGAGCTCTGTTACGTCTATTCTCGACGTTATCGAGGTCGAGCACTTGCAGTCTTCTGTAAAGTGGCGAAATACGCCTTTCCGATAGTATGTCTCGCTGTCAATTACTTTATAGTTCATTTCCGTCATCCTCACAAATTCCGATTTATCCTGTGCTTCAAAAATATACCATATGTCTGAGCATTTGCAATACTTGTTGAAAGTGACGCATGTACATCTCTACAACACAAAAGGTAATTAGGACCGGCGCTGTAAACACTTGCAAAAGCGGATTTCCCGTGCTATCATCAATTTCGCCAACAATCTCTGACAATTTCATCGCCGTGAGTCGTGTAAGATGCCGTAATAGGCAAAAACGCGGCTCTACTTTGGCATACGCACGACGCGGCGGAGTCAGAGACTGTTGGCGCAGACAGAGTTGCGTTTTTCGGTGCGCGGCTTTGCTGCGCACTTTTTTATTTGCGAGGTTGCCATGTGCGCGCTGTTCTTTATCATGATTCTTGTTTTTGCCCTTGTGGATGCGGAAGTCAACAACCCAAGGCCGGAGAAGCGCCCTGACAAGGACGATCCGCACAGAACGATAGAGGATGATATCAGCGAGTTCCTCGAAACGGTTTGGACGAAGATCAAGAGCCGAATCAAGAAAAAGTAACGTTGCATTCGCCGGCTTCATCTGCTATTCTGACACTGTAAGCGATTAAATTGAGCAGGTGGGAGGAAACAGATCATGACGAGGAAACAGTTCAAGGATCTCCGCAAAGCCCAGCAAGGCGAGCTCGACGCCGTTCTCATGTACAACGCATTGGCGGACACGGTGAGCGATCCCGCGGACGCCGAAACGTTCCGAAGGCTCGCGGCGGAAGAAGGCCGCCACGGTTCCGTGTTTAGAGCCTATACGGAGCAGATTCTGAAACCGCGCAAGACCAAAGCCATTCTGCTGCCGTTCCTTTACCGCGTTTTGGGCAGAAAAAACACCTATCGGCTGATCGCTAGGGGCGAGTACGACGCCGCCCGCGCCTACGAGCACCTGATCCCCGCGTTCCCTGAGGTGGAGAGCATCCAAGCGGACGAGCAGCGGCACGGCGACACTGTCAAGGCACTGCTGACGCACAAGGAAAGCGGCAAAAAGCGCGTGCTCCGCGCGATCCTGTTGGCGGCGGGCGTGCTTGCCCTTGCCGGATGCGCCTATTTCGCCCTATCCCATCGGAGGTATTGCAGAAAATGACCATCGATCCCACGCAGTATACCGCGCGTCCGTCCGAACCGCGTAGCGAGCAGGAGGACGCCATCTATGACAAGCTGGACGCGCTCGGCATCCCGTTCCTGCGCGTCGATCATGAGCACGCGGACACGATGGAGGATTGCCGCCTGATCGAAGCCCACCTCGGCGGGAAGATCTGCAAGAACCTGTTTCTCTGCAACCGGCAGGAGACCGAGTTCTACCTGCTGATGATGCCCGGAGAGAAGCCGTTCAAGACGAAGTATCTCTCCGCGCAGCTTGGCTGCTCCCGTTTGTCGTTTGCCTCCGCGGAGCACATGGCGGAGCTTCTCCACACGATCCCCGGCTCCGCCTCCGCGCTGGAGCTGCTGTTCGACACGGAGCATCGTGTGAAGCTGGTCATTGACCACGACCTCCTGCAAGAGGAGACCATAAGCGGGCATCCGGGCTTTTCCACGTCCACGCTGCGGCTCAAGCGCGAGGACTTGCTCCGCTATGTGGACGCCGTCGGGCATACGCCGACCATCGTTGACTTACCCGCAGAAGCGTAATATACGCCGGATACTCGTGCAACACACGGAGAAGGGAGACTATCCATGCTGTTTGGCAGAAAGAAGCAGGTCGCCAAAATCGACTATGATCCCGCAACGCAGCACCCCGCGATCCGGCAGAGCATCTGCACCGGCGAGATGGTCGGCGGCATCGTGGATGACCGGTCGGGGAAATTCATCGAATCCATGCTGATACGGGATCAAAGGGATCGAGAGGAGTTCGCCGCGCGCGTCGGCATGGAACCGGACAAGCTCAAGGTCTTTTACTGAGAGGCGTGAAAACAAATGGAGAATAAGACTCTGACCATCCGTCCCTCCGAGCCGAGGGACTACCCGGATATCCTGCGCTTGAATGCCGACAACGTCTCTGTGCTTGCCCCGATGGACGGGGAGGGCATCCGGCGGTTCGCGGATTGGGCGGAGCTGTTTTGGGTGGTCGAAGCAGACGGCGTGTTCGCCGCGTTCCTGATCGCACTGCGTGAGGGCAATCAGGAGTATTGGAGCGAGAACTATAAATGGTTCTCCGCGCACTATCCGCAATTTCTGTATATCGACCGCATCGTGGTCAAGGCCGCGTATCGCGGGTATGGAATCGGACAGCGGCTCTATGAGCTGGTTGCCGCCCACGCCCGCAATACCGGAGCGCCTGTGCTCACAGCGGAGATCGACACCGAACCCGTTTACAACGACGCAAGCCTTCGCTTCCATGCCGCGATGGGTTTCCGCGAGGTCGGGACGCAGTATGTGCGCGGCGGCACGATCAAGGTGTCTCTGCAAGCATGGGAACTGTAATGCCTCATGCCGGGTGTCGTTTGAGCGCCACCCACCAGCGGCCGTCGCCAAACCACAGGTACGCCTCCTGCCCTCGAATGAGGCAGGTGTAGCGGTCGCCTACGCCGCCTGCGCTCTGACAGGCGGCACGGCGGACGTCCTTGATACGGTCAATTTGATACTTGTGCGCCTCATCGATCTCGATCTCGATGGGGCGCATCTTGCCTTCGGCGTCAAAACGCACCGTCACCGGCACGAACTTTCTGTCGCGTATTACTTCCATAGCTGATTACCCCGCAAAGTATCCGACCGGATGGATCGTGTGATCGTCCACCGGATTGATCCCAGCCAGCAGCGGATCGGTGCGAACGATGGCCCGCTGGATGCTCATATACCCATAGCGATGGCGCAGATGGTCCATCGCGCTGTCGATCCGTTCCCAACGGTCGCGCTTTTTATCGTCCGAGAACAGCGAAAGCTGTGTGGCGGAGGTCGCCTCAACCAGCCCAGCGCCCCGGACGCCGATGCTGCGGATCGGCTTATCCCAATGGTAGCTTCTCTGGAACAGGTCAAGCGCCGTCTCCGCGATCTCCGTGCTGGAGCAGGTCGGCGTTTGCAGCGTTCGCCGACGTGTGAAAGAGTAGAGGTCGGAGTCCCGAACGGAAATCTCAACCACGGTGCAGCGCGACGCCAGCTCCCGCATACGAACCGCGACGCTCTCGGCGAGCAAAAACAGCATGATCCGCACATCGTCCTCGCAGACAAGATCCCGCGGTGTGGTGGCGCTGTTGCCGACGGACTTGATGTTCTGAATGTGGTCGCTCCGGCAGACGGGCGAGTTGTCACGCCCGTTGGCAAACATACTGAGTACCGCGCCCATCTTGCCGAGCCGACGCACAAGGAAGTCTTCCGGGCATTCCGCGAGACGCCCAATCGTGCTGATTCCGACCGAGCGCAGCTTGCGGCTGGTGGCGGGGCCGACGTAGAGCAGATCCTCCACCGGCAGCGGATACACGATCTGCTTGTAATTGTCGTCCTCGATGCGCGTGATGGCGTCCGGCTTTTTGTAGTCGCTGCCGAGCTTCGCCGTGATCTTGTTGTTGGCAACGCCGATGCTGACCGTGATGCCCAACTCAAACTTGAACCGCTCGCTGATCTCCTCGGCGATCTGCACAGGCGAGCCATACAGTCCAACGCTGCCGGTGACGTCCAGCCAGCTCTCATCGAGGCCGAACGGCTCCACCTGATCGGTGTAGTCCTCGAAAATCTCCCGCGCCATGCGGCTAAAGCGGATGTACTCCCGATAGTCAGGCGGAAGCACGATGAGGTTCGGACACTTCTGCTTTGCCTGCCAGATCGCCATGCCGGTCTTCACGCCGAACGGTTTGGCGATGTAGTTCGCCGTCAGCACGATCCCGTGCCGCGCCTCCTGATTGCCGCAGACGGCAAGCGGCTTGTCACGCAGCTCCGGGCGCCGCTGCATCTCGACGCTTGCGTAAAAGCAGTTGCAGTCGACATGGAGAATATTGCGTGGCATACCGCCTCACCTCCCGCGTCTGAATAACTTTATATTGTCGTACAACTGTTCTAATTGTCAAGAGGGAATTTCTGGAGGGCTTGATAGAGCGGATACAAAAGTGCTATACTACATCTTGCCCCCAAGAAGGACATCAGATCATATAGGCGGTGGTTGACGTGTGCGGACGCTATCAGTTCTCTCAAGAGCAGAGCAAGGAAATTCTACAGATTATACAAGAGGTGCAGGACAAGTTTGGCACGAAGGCGGCGCACGACGTGCGACGCGGCGAGATCGTCCCCGGCTACAAGATGCCGGTGCTGCTCGGCTCGGATGAGGGGCCGACGCCGGAGCTGCTGGTGTGGGGCTTTCGCACATCGAGGTCGCTGATCATCAACGCAAGGGCGGAAACGGCGCTGAAGAAGCCCACCTTTGCCGAAAGCACACGGTACCAGCATTGCGTGATCCCGTCCACGGGGTTCTTTGAGCGGGACGGTGACAAACGGAACTACCACTTCACGATGCCCGGTTCCACCGTTCTCTACATGGCGGGCATCCACGATGTGCGCGTAGGCATCCCGTGCTTTTGCATCCTGACCACCGCCGCCAACGACTCCATGCGCGAAGTGCATGACCGGATGCCGCTGGTGCTCGAGCCAGAGCAGGTAGAGCCGTGGCTGTACGACATGAAAGCGACAGAAACCTTCCTGAAGATGACGCCGCCTCTGCTGGAAAAGCAGTTGCTGGACGCACAGATTGGGCTATGGTAATTGAATCAATCCCATTGACCGGGACCTCCGCAGGAGGCCCCGGATTTCTTTTTACAAGGAGGAGCCAGAACATGAAACCGATTGAAATGGAGCTTTGGAAACCCAAACAAGCTGACCCGCGCTACATGGAACGCGCAGGCCAGCGCAGCGCCGAGGAGGTGTTTCGGGAGCTGGAACAGCGCCTCGACAGCATGGGGATGCTGCCCGACGAATACCTCCTGCTGGACAGGGACTGGCGGGACGGCGCACTCATCCCGGAGGATGCGGACATCTTCGTTACCACCGACTACGGTGAGAGCGAGGGCGTCTACCTTGACGCATATCTCAAGTGGTACGAGGACGGCAAGCCCGTCACCAAGTCGTTCTTCACAGGCAAGACGCTCGGCGAGACCGGCGCGGATCTGGACAGGATGTTCCTCATCGCCTCGGCGATCACGAAGGCGTTTCACGGCTACGGCCGCCAGCCGGAGAGCGGCATAGTGCTCTGCCTCAATGCGGAGGAGAAAGAAGAACTAATCGAGGCGCTCGTAGAGAAGCGGGAGCGGACGCTGGCGCAGACAGATCGCGTTGAGAAGCTCCTGCGCCGCGCCGCGGGGAGCATCACCGCCTACATGGACACGGTCGGCGAACGCCCGCTCCGCATCAGTGATTTTGACAAGGCGGTGCTTGCCGTCCGAGACGGTGAGCTGGAAGCGTTCAAGGAGCTGCTCCCCAGAGTATTGGAGCGAGCGGACGAACTGCTCATCGAGGCGGCAGGTCGCGCCGGAGCGGTCGGCACAAAGATGGCGGTCTGTCTGCTCGCCGAAGCGGAGAAGATTACGGACGAGGCGTATCTCGCCGCCAGCAAACGCGCGGTGGACATCGGCGACACCGAGCGCGTCCGCTTCCTTATGGAGCAATACGAGAACCATGTGGCGGAGCCCCGCGCCGCATACTGCGGCGAGGTCATTGACTACGCCTGCGGCGAAAACAAGGCGATGGGGCACCAGCTCATCGCCATTGCGCCCAAGGAGTGGATCGCCGCGGCGCCGACCGGCCTCCATGTCCGCATGAGCTGCGGCGGCGAGCTGATCATGTCGCAGATGCTGCTCAGCAAGGGGCTCCAGCCGGGAGCCGACACGCCGACCGTCCTCCAAAACTACACCTGCTCCAAAGACCGCCTCTGGATGGCGGAGCAACTGCTCAAGCGCGGCTGGAAGGTACGCCCGGACGATTACCTCTCCATGGATATCTGCATGAGGAACGGCGCGGCCGGAGCCGCCAAGCACCTGCTGGATCAGGGAATGGACTACGACCAATACCGGGCGTGGGCGGAGAAGCACAGCCGCTTCGACATCGACGAGCAGACCACAAACGAGGTGCGGCAGTATTGGGACGACATCCGCCCGCAGGAGCAGAGCGAGGCAACCGAACAGGATGCGCCGCGGCTCGAAGGGATGACGCTGTGACGGCGCTGGCAAAACTCGGCGCGGCGGCGCTCTCCGACAACCGCGAGACAATCGGCTGGCTGCTCGCCGCCGTGCTGTCCCCCATCATCCTCGTCACCGTCGTCCTCTGCTCCGTGGGCGAGGGCGGCGAGGAGCACAACAAGGCGGCGATCTCCGCCTGCTTCTACGGCGTCAGCTATACCGAGCAGGTGCCGCGGGAGTTCCGCGAGCACATAGCCGATATGCAAACCGCCTTCTCACGTCTGGATTCCGCGATCCAGACCGTCAACGAAAACGCGGAGGACAGTGGCCTTGACGCAACCCGCGTCAAGGCTGTTTTTTATGCCCTCTGCTTTGGCGAGGACGCGCCGTCGCGCCGTGAGGCGGCGCAGTTCGTCGGCTGCTTCTATACCACTGAGACGCGCACACGGACGGTGGAGGTGACGGACGACGAAACCGGCGAGACGACTACAGAGGAAGAAGAATACACCGTAAACGTGCCGGTATCGACGGAAACCGCTTACGCGAACGCCGCGGCGCTGCTGGGACGCGAGGTCACAGATGACGACCGCGGCAACGTGGAGAAGATCTACGCCATGATCGCCGGAACCGCGGACAGCGGTGGCAGCGGCGGGAGCTGGCTGCGCGGCGCCGATCCCAGCGTCGAGCTGGACGCCTCGGTGCTGGCAAGCCCCGGCACGAAGAATTCCGCCGACCTCGTCGCCTACGTCGAGTACGCATGGCGCTCCGGCTGGGGCTATGTGTGGGGCAGCTACGGCAACGTGCTGACGGAAGCGTCCCTGCAATCCCTGATCCGGCAGTACCCGGAGATGGTCGGCGGCTTCGAGAGCGTCATCCGTGCCAAGTGGCTGGGCGGCAGGACAACGGACTGCGTCGGCCTTATCAAGAGCTACGGCTGGTTCGATCCAGACGCGCTGACCATCCGCTACGGCACAAACGGGATGCCGGACGTCACCGCGAACGCGATGTACTACGCCGCGACCGAGAGCGGCCCCGTCAGTACGATACCGGAGATCCCCGGACTCGCCGTCTGGAAGGACGGACACATCGGCGTCTACGTCGGCGGCGGGTATGTGATCGAGGCGAGCGGGACGAGCAAGGGCGTGGTCAAGACAAAGCTCACCGAGCGCGGCTTCACGCACTGGCTGAAGATCCCGTACATCAGCTATGACTAACGGAGAGGAGAACGAACATGGAGAAAACCGAATTGACAGTCAGCATCGAACCCGAACGGCTCGACGCGCTGAACTACTTTCTCGCGCAGGATGGCAGCAGCGCACTAAAGGAGCTGGAGAAAATGCTCGCCGAGCTGTATGAGAGGAAGGTGCCGGAGGACACCCGCGGCTACATCGAGAGTAAGATCGCTCCGACAAAGCCCAAGCGCCCCTCGCATCCCGCGCCCAAGCCGAAGGCGACCCCTCCGGCTTCCCAACAAAACGAACCGAAGAAGGAGGCACATCATGAGCAGTAGAGAAATCGTGCTGTGGCTGGACGAGCGTTGGTACGACGCGCTGGAGCGGCACATCAAGGGCGAGACGATACAGGAAAAGCTGGAGGGCTACCTCGACGAGCTCTGCAACAACCTGCTTCCTGACTACGAGTACGAGCAGATCAGCAGAGAGATCTACGAGGAGCGCAAAGCGCAGGACGAGCTGCGCGAGGCCAACCGCCGCTTCGCTGTCTTCAAGGTGACGGAGCGCAACGAGCAGAGACTCTTCCTCGTGGACGAGCCGCTCGACTTCCTGCCAGTGGCTTGTGCGCTGCGCCGCTACCTGCGCGGGGCGAACGCCGCGACAGACTTTCGACACTACTACGCCGCCGCGCAGGAAATCACCGCGGGAGAGTTTACGCGCTATGCCACCGAGCGGCAGGAAAACAGCGGGCGCGTCTGCGGCGTGTTCGAGATCGACTTCGACCGCGGTCAGATGGCGGGACTGAAAGGCGCCGAGGGCTGGGTGTGGTTCAAGCTCAAGGATGTGAGCGCGGCGGCGTACCAGGCGGAGCGCAAGAGCGGCCTGTCGAACGACAAACGCTGGGATCGGTTCCTCGCCGCGCTCGACGGCAAGGAGATCACGCCGGACGTGTCGCTGCACGGCAGCCGTCCGCTGCGCGTGGAGGACGTCTCATTCTCCGGCGAGATCTGCGAGGGAGACCTGCGGCTCAACTTCTATGTGGACGCCTTCGACGGAGTGGATGAGGTCTTCGGTACGCACGTCTGCACAACGGAGAACAACGACTACGTCAACATCTACGCGGAGTACGACCTGCTCGACAGCGCGGTCTGCGACAAGCTGTCCGTCACGCTCTGCCGCGGCAGCGGAATGGACGACGAGTATGAGTACACGCTCTCCCCGGAGGAGAAGGAGCTGCTGCTCGAAAAGATGGACGCCTACTGTCAGCAAGCGTGTGGGAAAACACTCGCGGAGTACCGTGAAGCATTGATCGTGGAGGAGCAGGAAACTGCGCTGGAGGCGCCGTCGATGTGAGTGAGCGCACGCTGAAACGCCAGCGGGCGCCTCCTGACGCAGCTCGCCGTGTCGGGCGTTTGTTGCGGCTGTGTGCGCCTCGTTCGGCGGGAGTGGCATCCGTACCCCACCGAGGGAACGTCGCGGCGTTTGCGGCGATTTTGGACGGGTACTACCTGACAGCAGGACAAAGCGCCGGGGTCGTGGAAATTCCCGGCGCGTTCACATCTGCCCGCGGTGCGGGCAGTTTCGGGCTTCGGTGCGGGGCGTTCCAAAAGGGCGCGGTTTGGCGGCGGTGATGTCGCAAAGCAGCGCAAAGCCCAAGATTTCAGGAAAAACGCAGGCGTTCCTGCGCGGATTCAAGGAGAACAGACAATGGTAAAGGCAAAAGAGAAATTCGCGCTGTGGCTGACACCCGACGCGCGGGATATGGTCGAGCAGAACTACCGCGCCGACAACTGCATCAGCCGCAGCGAGTACATCGAGAAAGCTGTGCGCTTCTACACCGGCTACCTCCACGCGCAGGAGGCGGGCGCGTACCTGCCGCGGATACTCGCCGAGGTGCTGGAGAGCAAGCTCATCGTGTTCGGCGAGCGCATCGACAAGCTGCTGTTCAAGCTGCTGGTACAGGACGCGATCATGGCGAACCTCATCGCGGCGGACACGGACGTCGATCTGCAAACGCTGGAGAGCTTGACCGGCACCTGCATCAAGACCATCGCGCGCATCCATGGCGTGCTGGGCGTCAAGGAAGCACTCAAGTTCCAGAAGGAGCTGACGTAAGTGGCGCGGCTCATCCAGAAGTCCGGGTACATCAAGGCGGGCAAGGCCGGAGGCTACATGAAGTACATTGCGACGCGCGAGCGCGTGGAGAAAATCGAGGGCAGCGGTCCCGCGACGGAGAAGCAACAGCAGCTCATCGAGGAACTGCTCCGCGACTATCCCGACGCGAAGGACTCGTTCGAGTACGAGGACTTCGCCGCCGCGCCAACCGTCTCCAACGCCTCATCGCTCATCACGATGGCGCTCGACACGCACGCGGGCGAGACACAGCAGCGCGACGGCTACATGAGGTACATCGCGTTGCGTCCCCGCGCCGAACGCCACGGTGAACACGGACTCTTTGGCAGGAGCAAAACGGTGTCGCTTGACGCGGCGCTCAAGGAACTCGAAGCGCACGACGGAAACGTGTGGACGATCATCTACTCCCTCCGCCGTGAGGACGCCGCGCGCCTCGGCTATGATCACGCGGAGGGATGGCGCGAGCTGCTCCGAAGAAGGCAGACCGATCTGGCGGCGGCGCTGAAGATCCAGCCGGATCACCTGCGCTGGTGCGCCGCGTTCCATGACGAGGGCGAGCACCCGCACGTCCACGTCATGGCGTGGTCGGACAATCCCGATGAAGGCTACCTCTCGAAAGACGGGCTGCTCAACATCCAGTCGAAGCTGACCAACGACATCTTCCACGGTGAGCTGCAAGCGCTGTATGCCAAGAAGGACGTCAGCTATAAGGAGGTCACCGCCGCGGCGCGGGAAGCCATGATGCGGCTGGCGCGGCAGCTCAACCAGACCGTGATCGACAACCCCGGCATTGAGCGGAAGCTGGCGGCGCTGGCGCGGACGCTGGAAACAGTCAGGGGCAAGAAGGTCTACGGCTACCTGAAGAAGCCGGTCAAGGCACAGGTGGACGAGATTGTCGACGCGCTCGCGGAGCTGCCGGAGGTCGCCGCGTGCTACGAGACGTGGAACCGGCTCAAGGATGAGCTGGACGGCTACTATCGCCAGCAGCCACGCGAGCATCGGCCGCTCTCACAGCAGGAGGAGTTCCGCGCGATCAAGAACATGGTCATCCGCGAGGCGGAGAACCTGCGGCTGGGCGTCGTGACCTTCGAGGACGAGGACGCGACCGAACCGGACGCGGACGGCGAACCGGAAATCGCTGATGACGACAAAGGCGCACCCCGCAGCGTCTGGCGGCAAGCACAGGAGTACCGTGAGGCGAAGTCGATCCTGTACGATGAGAACTCAACCGCAGAGGAAAAGATGGCGGCGGTGGAAACGTTGGAGCGGCTGTGGCGCGAGGGCTTCACGGTGGCAGCGCATCAGCTCGGCAAGACACACCGCGACGGGCTCTGTGGATTGCCGAACCTGATTGCCGCAGAGGAGTGGTTCCGCCTTTCCGCCGAGGCGGACAACGACTACTCACAGTACGCCCTTGCCGTGCTGCTGCAGGAGCAGGGGCGGCTGCGGGAGGCGGCGCCGTGGCTGGAGCGCGCGGCGGAGAACGGAAACCAATTCGCGCAGTACCGCCTCGCCAAGCTGCACCTCACGGGCGACGGCGTACCGCGGGACACGGTTCGGGCGGCGGAGCTGCTGGAAGCGTCCGCGGAGCGCGGCAACCAGTGGGCGCAGTATCTGCTGGGGAAGCTGCTCCTGCAAGGTAAGCAGATGGAGCGTGACCACGACGCGGCGGCTGAATGGCTGAGGCGCTCGGCGGAGCAGGGCAACGTCTACGCGCGGTTCCTGCTGGAGCACATGGACGAGCAGCGGGACCCGTCGCTCCTGCTCGCGGTCACGCGGCTCCTGCACCACACGGGGAACGTCTTCCGCACCACGCCGCCGCCAACCAATCCCGTAGGAGCGCGCGTCGACTCCAAGCGCCGCCGGAAGATCCTGCAAAAGCGGCTGGCGCTGGGGCATAAGATCGACGACCACGAGGACGAGCTCAACAACAAGTATCAACACACCATGCATCATTCAATGTGAGGGGTGATCCAAATCGCAAGCTACGTTTATTTTTCCGAGGAGCAGAAGCTCCGGGCAAGCGCGGTAGACCTCGAAGAATTCCTGCGGCTGCGCGGCGAACGGCTCATCAAGTCCGGGCGTGACAAGCGACTGGAGAGCGACCACAGCGTCACCGTGCGCGGCAGCCATTGGTACGACCACGCCGCCCAGCGCGGCGGCGGGCCGGTGTCCTTCGTCGAGCGGTTCTACCGTAAGACCTACCCGGAGGCGATGGCGCTGCTGCTGAACGGCGAGCAGGGCGCCGCTTATCCGACCGCGCGGGATGCGCCGGAGCCGCCGCGCAAGCCCTTCGAGCTGCCCGAGCGGAACGGCGATATGCGCCGCGTGTATGCCTACCTCATCAAACAGCGGCACATCGACGCGGACGTGATCTCGCACTTTGCCCACGCCGGTACGCTCTACGAGGACGCGGCGCACCACAACTGCGTGTTTGTCGGCACGGACGAAAACGGCGTGGCACGGCACGCGCACCTGCGAAGCACCAACAGCTATGGCAAGTCCTTCCGCATCAACGTGGAGAGCAGCGACCCGCGCTACAGCTTCCACCACATCGGCACGGACAACCGGCTCTTCGTGTTCGAAGCGCCCATCGATCTGTTGTCCTACATCACCATGTACTCGAAAGACTGGCAGGAACACAGCTATGTCGCGTGCTGCGGCACATCGCTTCTGCCGGTGGAGCAGATGACGGGCATGACGCCGCGGCCCATCGAGCGGCTGTACCTCTGCCTCGACAACGACAAGGCGGGAAGCGAAGCCTGCGAGCGTATGACGGAGGCGGCAAAGGCGTGGGACGCGGAGGCGGTGCGGCTCCTGCCGGAGCGCAAGGACTGGAACGAGGATCTCGTCGCGCAGCGCGAGGAACAGGAGGTGCAGAGCCTATGTCAGACCTGTGGAATGTGATCCGCGGCATTGCGGAGACCACGCCCTTCGCGCTCATCGGCGCGGTGATGCTGGTCGCGCTGATTGTCATCGGGACGCACCAGCAGATGTACTCGCTCAACGGCATCAAGACGCGCCCGGTTGGCGACGGACAGCACGGCACGGCACGATGGGCGACGGCAAAGGAGATCCGCGCCACCTACACCCGCGTGCCGTTCGAGCCGGAGAAGTGGCGCAAGGGCGAGAACCTCCCAACGGACAAGCAGGGGCTGATCCTCGGCTGCGAGGGGCCAAAGAATAACGTCACCGCGCTGGTGGATACCAATGACATCCACGCGCTGGTGACGGCAGCAAGCGGCGCGGGAAAAACCGCGTTTTTTCTTTATCCCAACATCGAGTACGCGCTCGCGTCGGGGATGTCCTTCCTCTGCACCGACACCAAGGGCGACCTGTTCCGCAACTACGCGGGCATCGCCAGGGACTGCTACGGCTACCACATCGCCGTCCTCGATCTGCGCAATCCGACGCGCTCGGACGGCAACAACCTGCTGCACCTCATCAACAAGTACATGGATATCTACAAGGCGAACCCAAGTAACCTCGCGGCAAAGGCAAAGTCAGAGAAGTACGCGAAGATCCTCGCCAAGACGCTCATCAACACCAGCGGCAGCGAAGCCAACTACGGGCAAAACCAGTTCTTCTATGACGCCGCCGAGGGCTTGCTGACCGCAATGCTCCTGCTGGTGGCGGAGTACCTGCCTACCACTGACGCGGAAGGCAATCCCATCGAGCAGCGGCACATCGTCAGCGTGTTCAAGCTGGTGCAGGAGCTGGTCGGGCCGAGCAAGACCAAGGGCAAGTCACAGTTTCAGGAGCTGATGGAGAAGCTCCCGCCAAACCATAAGGCAAGATGGTTCGCAGGCTCGGCGCTCAATAGCGCGGAGCAGGCCATGGCGTCCGTCCTCTCCACGGTGCTCTCGCGCCTGAACGCCTTTCTGGACTCCGAGATGGAGCAGATCCTGTGCTTCGAGACTGCCATCGACGCGGAGAAGTTCTGCAACGAGAAGTCCGCCATCTTCGTGGTACTGCCGGAGGAGGACACGACCAAATACTTCATGGTGTCGCTCATCATCCAGAACCTGTACCGTGAGATCCTGACGGTGGCGGACGAAAACGGCGGACGGCTCAAGAACCGCGTGGTATTCTACGCCGACGAGCTGGGCTCCTGCCCGCCGATCCAGTCGCTGGAGCTGATGTTCTCCGCCTCCCGCTCCCGCGGCCTCATGCTGGTGCCAATCGTGCAGAGCATCACGGGCCAGCTCCAGAAGAACTACGGCAAGGAGGGCGGCGAGATTATTGTGGACAACTGCCAGGTGTCCATCTTCGGCGGCTTCGCCCCCGGCTCGCAGACGGCGCAGGAGCTCTCCCGGTCGCTGGGCAGCCAGACGATCCTCTCCGGCTCCGTGAGCAAGGGGCGCGAAAGCTCGCAGACGCTCCAGATGATGGAGCGGCCGCTCATGACGGCGGACGAGCTGAAATCCATGCCAAAGGGCAGCTTCGTCGTGATGAAAACCGGCGTCCACCCGATGCGGGTGCGCCTGCGGCTGTTTCTCGACTGGGGCATCCGCTTCGGGGAACCCTATCAGGTGCCGGAGAAAGCGCAGCGCCCGGTGGCATACGCGGAGAAGAAGGAGCTGGAAGCCGCCATCACGCGGCAAACGCGAACAGTCAGGACGGCGGATGCCGACGAGGGCGACGCGAAAGCGGGCGGCATTACGGATACGGGAGAGCAAACGATGGGCGTGGGCGCTGACAGGCGGAGAGCGTCCCGCGGCTCCCATGTCCGCGGCAGTTAGGCGGCGAGCATGGGATACTTCGATTCAATCTACGCCGCCGATCTCCCGCACCGCGATGTGACGGTCTATATGTACCTGCGGAGCCGCTCCGACGCGACCGGCTCCTGCTGGCCGGGGATCAAGCGCATCGCCTCCGACCTGCACCTCTCCCGCAGCACGGTCAAGCGGGCGCTGGACGATTTGGAACGCGCGGGTTTCCTCGAACGTCAGGCGCGGCACAGGGAGAACGGCAGCCGAACGTCCAATCTCTATACGATCCGCAAGGAACCGAGAGCGCCGCCGTGACTTGGCTATGAAAAAGCTGCATCCTCCCGCCAAGGGGAGAATGCAGCTTTTTTGTGGACCGAGGACGGGTTCATCATGGACCGCCTTGAAGGACTCACTCTATCGGAGAGGATATCACAGAGAAAGAAATCTATCCCTCTTGATGAGACGAGGCTTCGCGCTCGATGGACTCGCTTTGCATCAAGTGAAAAGCGTTGCTTTGGGCAATCGACATTGCCGCCAACGCTTTATCGAGCAGCTCCTTAACCGCGAGAAATTCATTTGCTGGCAGATGCGAAAGACGCGAGCTCAGAAGCTGGACTTCATAGCTGCGATCTCCTTGCTCGTCTGTGTCCGGCAAGCCGAACAGCACTTCATCCGAAGAAACCGACAGTACCTTGCAGACGCGCATGAGTGTGGGAATAGAAATGCCAACTGCACCACACTCAATCGCCGAAATGTGTTTGACGCCTAAGCCAATCAGCTCGGCAAAGCGTTCTTGCGTCAAGCCTGCCGAATCCCTGCAGCGCTTGATGTTCTGCCCGATTTCAATATTGATAGTTTTCTTTTCTTTCACAATAGCACCACTTCCTACCGTTAGTTTAACTAATAGTGCTATTGACTATAACCATCTAAATTTGTTATTATAAGTAACAAATATAATATTACAAGGAATGGAGGTTAGCATGAACACACAGGAAAATGAACCCGCGTTGGAAGGCTTTCCCTATGACCTGTCCGTCTACCTCGGAACAATCATCAAGGCGGAATACCAATGCCCCGGCGTGTGGTATGTGGCAAGTGAAGGCAGCGGGAGATTTGCAAATGAGTATTACATAGTGGAGCGCAGCTCACCGAGCATCAGTGCCGCGGCAAAGGAGTACGGTCTGCCGCTGCCGCACCACATGGATCTGCTCGCGTATCATCTGGAGCATCCGCAGGGCGGCAGGAGCGTCGTTGCCTATGAGGTCGCCAGATGGTGCGTTCAAAACGGCAAGCCGACGCCGGACGGCGAAACGCTCCTGACAACTGCCGCCTATGCGATGGAGAACAACCCGGAATACTTCGGCAATTTCCCCGCGCCCATTCATACGCCGCGCGGCGCCATGACGCGCTACAAGCCCATCATCAACGGCGTCTTTGCGCTGGAAACGGATCAGGGCAAGCGCATGATCGCCGTCTGCTATCCACTGTGGAGCGCGGCGCTCTCCGGCTATACGATGAGCGTTGCGGAGCAGACGGAGTACGATCTGGCACACGGCATCGACACAACGCTGGGTTACCTGTTTTTCGCAGAGGAACACGGCTGCCTCGCGCTCTTTGAATTGCTGGAGGAGTTCCCGGAGATCCTGTCCAGCCCGCTGATCGACGCCGCCGCGCTGGGCAACGCCATCTGGCACAATCACCCGGACTATGCCGCGGTCTACAACCGCGACGAGCAGAACGGCCTGCACGACTGTCTTGCCGCGCTGCTGCGGGCGCTTGGCGCGGAGGAGGTGGAACCGAGCGTATCGGTGGATCATCTGATTCGGCTCACGACGGGCGTTGGTACGGACTATCTTGTGCTTTAGAAACTAGTGGTTTTGCCGTTTATATTGCCTTTTTGGTGATCCTGCGCTACAATGCGTTTATCATGTATGCATTGGAGGAGAAAACCATGGCAAAAGGGAAGAACAAGAAGAAACTCTCAAAGAGTGCGAAGAAGAACACCACCGTTATGGAAAAGACGCAAGAGGCTGCTCCTGTTATGGTGGCTGAAACAGAGGGAGCGCCCGTCGCTCCGGCTGAGAAACCGGCGAAGGTAGAAGCTCCGGTCGTGACCGTCGAGGAGCCGAAAGCAGGGAAGAAAGCCCCTGCGAAGGCTGTAAAGAAAGCCGCGCCCAAGAAAGCGGTTAAGGTCGAAAAAGAAGAAAAGAAAGAAGCTCCTGCGGAAGCCAAGAAGCGCGGCCCCAAGCCCAAGACCGAGGCGCAGAAGGCGGAGGACGCAAAAAAGCGCGCGGAATTGAAGAAGGCGGCTGCCAATATGGTGCCGGAGATGTTCCTCCAGTATCAGGGCGGCGAGGTGAAGCTGGATGCGGTGGTGGAGAAGGCGAAGGAAGCCTTCAAAGCGGATCACAAGCGCACGCCGATCGTGAGCTTGAAGATGTATCTCAAGCCCGAGGACAACGCGGCTTACTATGTCGTCAACGAGACGAGCGCCGGAAAGGTGGATATGTAAGGCTGGTTTCGTAAAGCCCCGATAATCACGCATGATATAATTTCCATTTACCCATTTTGGAAAAGGAGATTATATCATGCTTTTTATTAATGAAAACCGGAGGCTATCCGATGAGGACGAGGCTCCGGCTGTTTTTACAATGGGGTATAACCTTTGATGAACCGTATGTTTTACAGGACAAGGGCGCACGTGAGGTCGCATACGCCAGTAAGGAGGAACTGCTCCAAAGAATTGTAAACGAGTATCATCTGCCGGAAGACTTGCTGATACAAGCGCCGAAGCCCAAGAGCAACCCGATGAAGGCGGTTGCTTCGCAGGATATGACTGAGAACAATTACAGCAAAAAGAGAGCCTACAAAACGAAGATGAGGCAGGATAACAAATGAGCTGGTTTAACAGTATCTACGCCGACGAGCTGTTGTCTCACAAAGCAAAGTCGGTATATATTTATCTTCGTGACAGAGCAAATAAGGAAAGGAAGTGCTGGCCGGGGATCAAAAGAATAGCTTCAGATCTCCGGCTATCCCGTTCCACAGTCAAAAGAGCGCTCAAGGAGCTTTCGGACAGAGGCTATATTGAAAAGGAATACCGTTACAGAGATAACGGCAGCCTGACGTCGAATCTCTATACGGTGAAATAGTACCTCTCCGCCAAGGGAGAACTGCGCCCTCCCTTGGACTGAGCCTCGGTTCACACCGGGCTATCCGGAAGGACTAAGTGTAAGATTCAATACAGAGAAAAGAATAGGGGAATAATCCTTTTAAATTATTTGTTAACTCAAATTATTGCAATAAGCCTTTAATTGTGTTATAGTTTATATGATTATGGGGTATTATTTCCCGAGATAAAGGAGCGTGACCGTTTATTATGATGGATATTGAAAAGCGTGTCCGTTTTTCGGGGAACATATTGACAGCTTTAGCGCCTGCGGCTAAACTCAGACAGACAGACAGACAGACAGACAGACAGACAGACAGAATAAGTCTGTCTATTTCCACTATACATAATAAAATTCGCACCTTACGGACGGGCAAAAGCTCGTCTGTGATGGTGCGTTTTTATTTATTTTGTTGATTAATGCTGCGGAAGCGGTCTTGAAAGGAGAAATCCCAATGAAGAACAACGTTTGGACAAAAGTCCTCAGCGCGCTTCTGGCGCTCGTAATGGTGGTCGGTATGGTGCCAGCGACTGCCATTTCGGCGTTTGCAGACGGCGTGTCCGAGACGCTCGTCAGCTCGCTTGCCGAGCTGTATGACGGCGATGAGGCAAAGGCAAGGGAGGAGCTTGAAGCCCTCTATGACGCCGGTCTTATCGACTCGGACGGCAATATGGTGTCGCTTGACATCCGCGAGGACGGCGAGAGCGTCGACCTCGAAGATATAGCGAAGCGCATAGCTGACGGCGAAGAGGTCGGCGAGCTGACCGTAAACGGCAACGCCGCCGAGCCGGAAAAGCTCACTCAGCTTCAGCAGGTGAACGCTATGCTCGAGGTGATTCGCCTCATAGACGAGGACGTTGAGATCACGGATGAGCACATCGCCAATCTGCAATCTCTCCTTGAGGGCATCGCGGACGGAAGCATTGATATCTCTGACGTCATATCCCGCGGTGAGGTGTCGCTGAGCACGCCCAAGAGAACTATGCGACTTCTCGGCGCAGCGAACACTGAGGCGGTACCCACGCCGAATACCGGCTCGGGTGAGGTAGAAAACGCTGACGGCGAGTACACCGGGTCTTATATCTCAGACAGCACCTATGAGAAAAATTACAGCTTTATGCTCGCTGATCCGGATAATGCGGCATGGTACTCGGACAGCCTTTATTCGGACGCGGTGATTACTTTGTCGTGCAATCCGACAGCCACGGCAAACAGCACGTTGACGGTCACGGCGACGCTGAACAAGGCGCAGACTGTCCCTGTCAGCTTTGACTGGGCGGCGGTCGCAACCGGCGTTACGCTGAACGGTGATACGAGCGGTACGGTCACTTGGGAGGCAAACGACGAACAGCTTCAGAAGACCTTCTACGTCAGAGTCGGCGCAAAGCCGAGCGATGACTATTGGAACGGCGCACGCGCCTTCGTCATCAACGCAGGAAACGTTAATAATGCAGCGTTTGCCGACGGCAATACCGTGTGGAGCCAGACCGTAACCATCAGCGCAAGAGACACTTCTGAAATCAAACATCTGTATCCTGGGATTGATAGAGGAACGTATAATCCTACCGGTCGGTATGTCAGCAATTCCAGTAATACTCAAAGGATTTACTACATAACGGTTGATCCAGCTTTTGGCATCGGAAGACTTGAAGCGACTTTCGACTATGAAGTGACTGGTGGAGATTCCAGATATTTATTTTTGTACTATAATCTGTCTAATGGGCAAAATCAAAATGATAGAATTCAATACTACGGAGGCGATAATTCAGGTGGAGTAATACAGGGTACTATCATCAAAGATATTACAGATCCCCAGTTAAATACAATAAATATGTGGTATCAGGCAGGTTCCAGCCAATATAGTGCGATAAATAGAGGCAGCGTAAGCAATGTCCACATTATAGTCCGGAATCCCGCAACACATACAACGATTACCGGGGTCGAAGTGCCTGCCGGCACCTATTACAGCGGTCAGATCGTGCCGGTAACGATTCAAACCAGCGAATTTATAGTGTTCACGGAGAACACAAAGCTGATGGTCAACGGCGAGGAATGCCCGCTGCTTGACGGTACAGGGATCGAATCGAATAAGTTCACCTTCGGCTACACGGTAAAGGATACAGATAGCGGCGCACTCAACGTTACAGGACTGGTTGGCGGCGAGCTGAAAAACGCTGAAGACAAAACAGTCAGCGTCGACGGCGAATTCCCGACAGCGAGCTTCGGAGCAAACGATGGGGTTATCCTCTCCTCTGATGTCAAGAGCAAAAGCCTTGACTGGGATAACGCGAAGTACGGCATCGACGACGCTGCATTCAACGATCAGACTGTGACCGTTGTGATACCGTTCAAGAGCGGTGCGAACAAGAACTGGGTCACCAATGAAGCGGTGGAGATCAATCCAACTGTTCCTATGTCGGTTCCCGGCTTTGAGAACGCTTCGGCGGGCGCTTATCTGAGGAGCGCCTATCTCTCCACGGATGACGGCGCAACGCGCTACCCCGTCTACGTGCTGAGCAGCGGCAACGATGAGGCTGCCGCTCTGGCGGTGCGCTTTGTTCCGACTGTGAACGCCACGCCGTTCCTCCGCAGGGATACGCTGAGCTTTTACCTCGATACCGATACCGGGACAGAGGTGAAATATCTCGGCACATGGGAAGAGAGGCAGGAGGATGCAAAGGGCTTTGCCTACTTTACCGCGACGGAAAACTCCGCATACGCCCTCTACGGAGTAAACTTTACCTATTTCGTCAAGGGCTTCATCAGCTTTGATCCAACGGAAACCGTAGACAGACCGAACTACGATGGATCCAATATCATGAAGAATGATGAGGGTGCTGCCCTCGGCTTCTACAAGGACGGCACCGTATATGTCGCCGTTCAGGGCGAGGATTATTCAAAACAGCACGACGTGGAGCTTGTTGCGAACGAGGCTCTCTACCAGGCGGCCATGAAGGGCGCCCGCGTTGAAAACGGGAGCGCACTTGTACTGAACTATCAGACCAGCGGACGCAAAAACTTTACCTTTACCGCACCGGAAAACTTTTCCTGGAGTTCCAGCAACGAGCAGGTCGCAACGGTTGTCAAGAATGAAGAATCCGGCGCGGCACAGATTGTGCTGACCGGCGTGACAGGAACCACGACCATTACCCTCACGGTCGGCAATATTCTGGACGACGAAAAATATAATCTTACCTTTACGTTTACTGTTCTTGAAGGTAAGACACCGTTCTTAATTATCCCTGAATTCTCGCGTGAGCGCGTTACTCTGACGGATACGGATACTGACGTGCTGTTCACCTCCAATCTGACACAGCGCAACGCCGCGGGAGGAGCGGATACAACAACCTTCACCGCTCAGCTGTATAAGGGAAGCACCGAGGGAGAAATGGTTTGGGAGGGAAGATTTGAAAGCACAATTCAGGAAACCATTACCCATATCACCGTTCCCGGCACTGCGCTCACGACTGAGGGTACCTATGTTGTGGTCATCAGCACGGAGTATAAGGGCGGAGAATCGGGCGGCAGGAATGTGACCAAGGAGACATTGTCTGCTGCGGCTTCTCTGACTGTCAAGCAGGCGCCGGTCAAGATCACGCTCAATAAGCTTGAAAGCTATTCTATCGATTATGATGACTTGTCCAAAACTGTATTTACATATACTCTTACGCCCTCGGACACAAGCACCGTTGTGGAATATACTATCCAGAAGTCCGGCGAGACTGTCAGCGAGCGTAAGACTGCCACGGGCGGAGTGATTCCCTTCGCAGCTGAGAAGCCGTCAGGCCTCAAAGACGCATACACGATTACGGTATACGCCCGCAGCAACGAGAATGACCCGTGGAGCGTGGATTCCATGCTCATCCGCGTGTACAACATGGACACGCTTGATCTTATCGTCAAGGACGTCATCTCGGGTGAGATTGGCGGCACAACCGACGGCACGGGCAACAGCGCGAACGGCACGATCGTTACGATGGATAACCACGGCAAGGTGGAGAGCTATCCTAAAGTGGAGGGTAAGAGTTATCAGCTTTCTGTCAGCGATCTGAACGCCCTGCGCACCGATATGAGCCTCCAGAAGCTCATCTCCGTCAACTACGGCAGCGGCGTCTGGGGTCTGCTGTCGGACAAGATGCAGTGGAGCTCCTCTGACAGCGACCTTGTTTCCGTCAACTACAAGCAGGGCGGCTTCTACTCCGACATCCGGAATTACAGCTACACCTCTTACGGTCCCGCGACGGACTTCCTGCTCGTCGGCAAGGACAAGACTGACGGCGTTACGATTACCGCGACTCACGCCGGCACCGGCAAGTCCGCGAGCGTTACGGTCAAGGCCGATACGCTGAAGGATCAGCTCTATGTATTCCAGTTCAACCCGAAGGTTGAGACCGACGTCGTTTACACCAACGGTGCGGGCGAACAGCGGACGCTCAAGAGCGACGCAAACGGCGTTCTCGCGGTCTATGAGCCGAAGGGCATCGCAAGCTCCGTCATGGTAATGTCCACGAAGGACGGTCAGACCTACGTCGGCACGATCTTCGCAAACGAGCTTCAGAGCGGAGAGCGCGATATCGCCTCGCTCAAGCTCTATCCCTGCAACAACCTGCGCCTGCGCTCCATCTCAAATGCAACGCTGACTTTCCGCAATCCGGACGGCAGCGTATATAATGGCGAAGTTACACTCCGAGCCGGCGTTTACAAAAACGGCGTTTACTGCCCCGCCGCCAAGACAGCTCTTGCCGACTTGCCTTCTGTCAGGTACGGTCAGAAGGATGACATAACTGCATTCATTTCCAACGGCAAGGTGACTCTTGGCTTCAATCCTACGGAATTCAAGAATAATCCGGATAACGCAAGTGAAACCGGCGCATATCCGGGAGACAGCGTCACGTTCGTAGTTGAATACCGCGTCGCAGGTTATAAAACCGGCTATGCCATGCTTCACGTATCGACTGATCTGGAGGGAGAGCATAAGGCTGCGGATTCCGTGATACAGCTCAAAGCTGTCAGAGACAGTGAAAACGTTCCTCAGATCACCAGACAGACAATCAGGCAGTATTCCGACGATGTGCCGGTGCCTTATACGAGGGACGTGACTGACTACACGGATAATATCGGTATCTCCAGGAAGTTCAATAAGGTGGTTCTGACAACAGATTTCGTTGTGCCCGGCAGCATTGTGTCCGTAGATGCTGAGGGTAACGCTTCAAGCACGGTTGAATTTTCACTTAATACAGTCGGCGGCCGGAAGCTTACGAGCCAGAATGAAATAAAAAGCAGCAAGGCGAATATAATCAGAAACCTTTCGGATATGGACAGCTCAGTGCTGTTTGCGTTCCCGTTCTCGGCGTCGGTATACGGACGCAGCGTTTATACGATGACGGACGAGTATATGGTGAAAGACGGCATCAGCGATCTGGGTGAGAATCCTGTTACCACCAGCCGGGTCAAGGCGATGTTCGTGCGTGACGGTCTGACTGTTATGAATGCGACTCTGCCCTTTGGCATTTCCAATCTGTCGCACCAGCAGGATCTCACGGATCCGAACTCCGGTGTTGAAAATACAGCAACTGACATCAGGAACCAGCTTAAAAACCAGATGAACATCGGCGAAATATTCAAGAGCATCAACGTCAACGAGATGCTCCAAAAGGGCTTCACTTTCCTCAGCGGTCTCGCGACCGGAGGAGATACGCCGTTCAGCCTTATGATTTTGCCGACCGAGAACCCCGGCGTTTTCCGCATTATTGCGTTCGTCGGACGCAATCAGGAGAAGAATAAGGGAAATGATGACGGCGTGCAGGTCGAATATGACGCCAGTAAGCTGTACGAGGACTATATGGACGTTATGGAGGACGACGATGACGATGATGACGACAGCGGCGAAGCCAGCTATGACGTCAGCTTCTCCGGAACGCTTGTCCTTGAGGCAGGCTACGACTTCTCCGCAAAGAAGTGGAAGATCGACTTCAGCGGCGGTAAGGTAGGCTTAGGCTTCAGCGTAAAATATGAGTGGTCGCAGAACTTTATATGCGGCCCGATCCCTGCCAATATCTCGTTTGAAGTCGGCGCGAATGCCGTGCTTGAGGTTTCATTTGCGAGCAAGTCCTCCGTCAAGCTCATGCTTGTCGACGCTACAGTGGGCGTGTATATCGAGGCGTTTGCAGGTCTTGGCTTTGACGCATCCATCGCCAAGCTGAAGCTTGGAATTTACGGAAGGATAGGCGCGGACGTCAACTTCCTGCTCCTTTCAGACTTTAAGAACACTTCTAATGGCACGAAGCTTGACATTAACGGAGAGATCGGTATCAGACTCGAGGTTAAGCTGCTGTTTGTCAAGTACAATAAAACCTTTGCTTCCACCGGCTTTAACTGGTCGAAAAAGTGGAACCAATATGATGCAATCCAATCTGCGTGGGAAAAGAGCGGCAGCGCAGAGCTGTTCGGCTTTACTCAGAGCGGCAGAGCCTACTCCATGCGCCTGCTTGCCAACGGCAAAGCGCTTGTAACGATTGAGGGCGGCGGAGAGATCGAGGATCGCGACTATCTGGAGCTTGCGGAACGCTCATGGAACGATGGCGCTCCCTCCGGCAGACGTCTTCTGAAGGCGGCTGGGCCGCTGACTAATGTCCAGCTCAATGATGTTCAGACCAATGCGTATCCCTATTCCAATCCTGTTCTCGTTGACGACGGCAGTATGTTCCTCTACATCTCGGATAATAACAAGACCAAAGAGTTGCAAAGCGTGGTCAGCTACGCTACTTGGAATGGCAAAGGGTATACAAATGGAGGCGCTCTCTATGATACTGCTGGAGAGAACGCTGTTCTCGCAGACAGCGATGTAGTAGCAAGCGGTACCGGCAGCAATGTCTTCGCTGCGTGGGTAAAGCAGAACGAATCTCCTGAAAAGGAAATGCACGACGCGACCACCTATGATGACCTTGGCATGATGATGAACGCCACGGAAATCTACGCCGGAACCTACAATGGCAGCAAATGGACTACGACTCGACTGACAACTAACAACGTTGCGGATATGTCACCCACCGTTGCAAGCTCCGGCAACAGAGCCATCGTCGCATGGCGCAGCCTGAGCGCAACCAAGATGCCAAAAGAAGAATCTGCTCTGGCAGAAGGTGAGAAGCAGCAGGATATCACCGCAATGTTCAATGCGGAGAACAACGTAAATTACCGCATCTGGAACGGCTCTGAGTGGACTGAGGCTCAGGTCGCATACAACGGAGCTGCCGGAACGGTGAACGCCATCGACTCCGCTATGCTCTCCGACGGCACGGCGATACTCGTTTACACCGTCCGTACCGGCGAGGATGTCACGACCACCGAGACCTTCTACACATTGATTGGAACGGACGGTAAAGTCCTCACAACCGGACGCCTTACAAACGACAGCTGCACCGATACCAACGTGCAGGTAACGGCTGTGGGCAATCAGTTCGTCCTCGGCTGGTACTCCGAGCACGACGCGGACGAAACAGGCTCGTCCGATGAACCCGTTGTAGCCCATGATATTCGCCTTGCGCGCATCAATGCTAACGGCAGCGTGGACGCTGACTTCCCGGAGAGCATAGGCAGCGGTTCGGCTTCCGATATTACATCGGATTTCCGCTTCTCGGCGCCTGCGAACAACGGAGAGCTCAAGAACGTTTCCATTGTCTGGTCGCAGCTCAAGGACAGCGAAATCGCGGATGACGCGGGCAAGTATGAGTTGAACGCAATGCGCTTCTATGAGGTCGGCGGAGCGGTTGGCGTCTCCTCTGCCACGGATATTTCGGAAACTGCAAAAAATACTGCTGTTGATTACTTCGACGCCTATACCGATCAGGACGGAATGATCCACGTTATAGTCCTTGCAAGCGATTACAACTCAATAGAGGGAATCAGCGATTACGATACGATTGATCTCTCCAATCTCCCCGTTGTCGCAACAAACGACGCCGGTGAAAATACGGAGCATCTCAAGATCCTCGAGCAGGAGCCTATTGCGGATATAAAGCTCGGCTCCGGCGCCTTTGAGGAAACTGCCGTTGAGGTTGCCGCTGAAACTAACCTCTATGAGCTCATTCCGGGACTTGATCTGCCGGTACAGTTCACCGTAAAGAACACCGGCGCGAGCATGATCAATAATTTGACCGTTCAGCTCGGCAGCATCACTAAGACCGTTGAGGGCGTCTCGCTCCTGCCTAACGAGAGCGCAATCATTACGCTCGCTTATCCCGTTCCCGAGAATAAGGTAGAGGACACTGCCTATACCGTCACGGCGGACGGAACCGCAGAGAGCGGAACGCTTGTCCTCAACCGCCCCGACGTGGGAATCGCCGGTATCAAGCTCCTGCGCGAAGAGGACGGCGAGCGTGACATTCAGGTAACGCTGAATAATGCCTCGGGAATTCCGCTCAAGGGAAGCGGTAAGACCGTCAAGCTTGGACTTTATACGAGCGCTGACCATGAGGAAGAGAATCGCGTCGGCGAGATCATTACGATAACAGACGCAAGCGCTTTTGCTGACATTGACGACGGTATCTATGGAGTAACGCAAACGATCGATGTTGAGAAGCTTATAGACGGCGCTGACGAAATCCCCGACGAGGGAATCCAGCTCTACGCATACGCATGGATCGAGAACGCCGACAAAACTGTTTCCGGCGAGCTGTACAGCCAGAACAACAGCGGCATATTCGCATTCAAGGGACTTCTGACAAAGAACGAAGGCGAACTCGTTAGTGCAGATACCTCTATCGAGGCGAAAGCGGTAAGTGATTCGGTGGATTATACCGTTTATACCGACATCCGCAACAACTCCATGCAGAAGCACGATTTCGGCATTCCCGTAGTAGTTATAGAGGATAGCGAAGGCAATGAGATCGCAAAGAAGAATCTTCTGAATACGCCTCTGGTGCTCGAAAAGGAAGCGCGGCGCAGCGATCTGTCTGTGACATTCTCTGCGGAGGAGATGGACGGAAAAACTCCTGCGCGGGCAGTCGTTCGCTATATCATGCAGGTGGCGTTTGACCTGAACGGAGGTAAAGGCGAATTCATAACGCTGAATACTGACCTTGGCGGTCACATTAAGGTCCCGAAAGAGACGCCAACCCCGCCCATTAAGTTTACGCCTGTCTATTTCGACGGCTGGTTCACAGACCCGACGGGCGGCGAGAGAGTCACAAATGACTATGTATTCACCGAAAGCGCCACGATCTATGCTCATTACACGACACATCAGCACAGCTTTGTTTTCGAGGCAAATGGCGATACAGTTAATGCAACCTGCGTCAGCACCTTCGGCGACTGTACACTGACGGACACTGAAGTGGCACTGAAAATAGTTGCGCCGCAGCGTGCTACGGGCTTCGGAATGCCGGATGCTGAAATCACGGGCGCAACAGATCTGCTCGGAACGCCTGAGATAAGCTACTATACCGTTGCCGAAGACGGTACGAGAGGTACTGAATTGGCTGAGCCTCCCGCCTCTGCGGGCAAATACTGGGCAGAGTTCACACTCGGCGAAGACTCCGGCAGTGCCACTGCACATATCATATATGAGATCCCCGGTGTCGGAGGCTCGGGCTCATCCTCTATTACGATTCCGAACTACACGCGCATTACCGACCCGAATGCGTTTGGTGAGATTAACATGGGTGGTCAGCTTGAGGCCTTAGTATGGATATACGCCAATGAAGATAAGCTGAAAGAAAACACTGGGACGGACAAGTACATAATCATTGGCAAAAGATATGTGCAGAAGCCGGATAATCTACCGGAGGACTATGAGTGGCCGTATGATGACAATACGGAATACGCTTACGGGTATAAGTACAATGCTGAGGGATATGAGCAATTTGTAGTCCCCGCCAGTGAGATACCCGATATTATTTCAAATGGTTCCGGTGATGTCTACATTGTTGGCTCCGACATCACTGAGATCCCGGTAAATACCAATTTTGCACAGATCAACAGCACAGCCGAACTGGAATATATGACTCCGTGTACAGAGCTTGATGCGCTGACTTGGCTCGTGGCAAATCCAGAACAGCAGCAGCAAATCTGCATTCTCGTTCTCGGATCAGAAGAGTCAGAGTATGAAGTAAGCTATCGTTATATCCAATCTATGTTCGGAGATATAATGATAGGAAGCGACAATGCAGGCAGCTTGGACAGTATGAATCAAAATTTAAGCTATCCCCTTTACATTGCATCAACCGGAGCCGCAATGGACCCCAATGAGAC
Source organism: Oscillospiraceae bacterium (assembly GCA_045225715.1). Taxonomy (GTDB): domain Bacteria; phylum Bacillota; class Clostridia; order Oscillospirales; family Oscillospiraceae; genus Hominicoprocola. The sequence goes on along the minus strand of JBGVBS010000013.1, from coordinate 1,873 downwards.
CTTTACAGTAACCTACGACGCTAATGAGGGAACGGGAACGGTTGAGGGCGGCACGTACTACGTTAGGAGCGAGATACCCGTCCCGAGCGGAGAGGGCTTAACAAAGGAGAACGAAAGGTTCAGCTACTGGACAACTGATCTTATCTTCGATGGCGATATTTATTATCCGGGGGACATCTTAACTGTTACTGAGAATGTAACCTTGTATGCCGTGTGGGAGCACGCCCACAGCTGGAAATATTCCTTTGACGAAAATAGCAGGATGTTCACGGCAACCTGCCTGGGCTGTGGCTTGAGAAATCTTACTCTTGAACCCGCAGCGAGGGATAAGGTTTACGACGGAAAGAATGCAGAACCATACTTCCGACCTGTTGCATGGAATGAGAATAATGAGCTCGAATTCCCGACAGTTACCTTCTACAGCGGCGGTGAGCCGGTTCCTGAAGCAAAAGACGTGGGGACCTATACCGCAGTCGTATCAATGGCTGACCATCAGGTCGAAGTAGGCGAGTTCAATATCACGCCGAGGCCAATCGTCATCACCGCCGATGACAAGTCCAAAAATGAAGGCGATGAGGATCCGAGATATACTGCGTCATATGAGTATGTGGAGGATAATCTGCGTTTTGAGAATGACGAATCGTACCCGTGGGAGATCGTACCCGAAGGAGACAGAGTATACGCAAAGTCCGGAAGCGGCGACAGTTCCTGGTTCAACACAACACTGACCCTCAATGTAACTCTGGAGAGGGAAGGTGTAGTGTCCTTCGATTACATGATTGGAAGCTCAGATGGTGACAATGGTGAATTTAGAGCGGACGATGAAACCAAGCTTTCTGTAAGTGGGCTTGGCTCCTGGCAGACTTTCTCCTGCAATCTGCCAGCCGGCAGTCATATCCTCGAGTGGAGCTATGTAAAGAATGGCGGCTATGGTTTCAACGGGGACTTCTTTGCGGTGGATAATATTGCAATCAGTTCTGAGGGACCCGTGACACAGGATAATTCGATTGACTCTAACGCAGAACTGGATGAGGCAATAAGCAAGCCGACACCCGCTGTTGTGGAGGATAGTATGCCCGACTACATCATAACCCGCGAAGAGGGCGAAGATGAGGGCACCTATACTATAAATATAACACCGGTTGAGAATCACAACTATGAGATCAGGGATACTCGGACCGGCACACTCACCATCCTAAATAACGGAGAGAAGCAGACCATTACTGTCTCCGATGTGAGTGCGACCTACGGCGACACAGACAAGAGGATAAGCGCCACTACCTCCGGTGATGGAGCGCTGAGCTACGCTGTAAAGAAAGGCAGCGATAATTACATCGACGTGGACGAAGCTACCGGAGCGCTGACGATCAAAAAGGTTCCGGCGGACGGAAAGGCTTACGTCACCGTAACGGCGGCAAAGACCGAAACCTACACGAAGGCCACAAAGGATGTTTTAGTGACAATCAGCAAGGCATCCATCAATCCGACTGTCACGATAGCAAACTGGACTTGCGGTACAGAGGCAAGCACGCCGAGCGTCAGAGGAAACACCGGCAGAGGAGCGGTTACCTACTCCTACAAGGCTAAGGATGCGATGGACGATACCTATACCGAAACCGTCCCGACCGATGGCGGAGAATATACCGTCAGAGCGCAAATCGCAGAAACAGATAATTACCTTGGCGGAGAGGCAACGGCGGACTTCTCCATCATTACAAAGCTGGCGCAGACCATCTCTGCTTCGGACATCACTGCGACCTACGGCGATACGGACAAGAGCGTCAGCGCCACGACCTCCGGCGACGGTACGCTGAGCTATCAGGTCAAGACCGGCAGCGACGTTGTGATGGTAAACGCAGCTACCGGCGCGCTT
>JBGVBS010000012.1:0-31047 GCA_045225715.1 Oscillospiraceae bacterium | reverse complement strand
AAGAGAAAAGCTCGCGGCTTTAACACCTTCAAGGGATATGCCTCCATGATTTATCTCATTGCAGGCAAATTGGAGCTTGCTGTGCCGTGCCCATTTTAGATTCCATCAACAAGAATTGGAGTTGAGCCAAGATATTTGAAGACACCTATAAGTTCAAATACCCGTTGCGCTTATAGTAGGCGGCGTTGTGCTAAATGCTATTTGCGCTGTTTGCCGCCGTGTCACAAAAGCCGTGATCTTTCCCTTGGCGGAAGGATCCTGTACTGCTTGCCGCTGTGTCAAACGTGTTTTGGCTGAAAGCGGAAAAAAGTACGAAAATGCGAAGGAATCGAAAAGAACGATGGAGAATCCCGCAATTTTTCTTACAGGTCTGTTTGGTATTGCACATTATTTGCATAAATTGTGTATAATGCGTATAAATATTCATATTTCCGTCAAACGAGATATTTTTGGTCGCAACGATTCGAAAGGACTCAGACGCAAATCTTACTCACGGAGTGATTTCAAGAGATGCGATGGAAGGCCTGTGTCACTTTTTTGCTCGAAACAGCCACAATCCCTTTATTTATGCGGCTTTCGGCTGTTTGATTATTTTCATATACTCGTTTAAAATCTTTGCTTTAATGCCAGTTCGAGGATTTTTTCCCAAAATAGGCGTCTGGGAAAAAGTCGGACAACCCTGTTTTTAATTTGGGAAAAACTCCTCGAACTCAACATAAATATATAGTATTAATAATATGTATTATAAAATATAATACATTTGATTATTCGTTTTGGTATTATTATGCATATATTAATGAATGCTCTTTAGTTTGTTCATGTTTATATCTGTAATCAAAAAATGCGCGATTTGAACACCAAATATCTTTGCATATCAAAAGTGCTCGGACGCTGTGTCTGCAAAAACAAAAAGACGGGCGTGACGCCCGCCTGAGAAACTCAATACCGCTGCTCGGAGAGCAGCTCAAAGAAGAAATCCGCCGATTGATCGTTTGGAACATCGTCCGGATTCCTGTCGGCGATATTACAATCCGTGTATTGCTGCTCTGCTTCCATGTCGATCTCCTCCTGTCACACAACCGAAGAGAAGTATAGCAGATACTACATGGCCGGTCAATGGTGAATAGGAACAACAAAAACCGCAAAATATTGTTTAATCCGGGGATTGACAAATACTGTATTCTGAGCCCCCGGCGGTCGCTGAGCTGAGGCAAACGGCAGGCACGAGATCAGCGGGCCGGCATCGGCTTAATCGCCACGGTGTGCGTCCCGTAATGATTGCCAGCCGCAGACGATTGTGGTAAACTGCGCTCATAGGCAACCGGCAGACAAAAGGCGTCGAGATCGGGGGGGTGAAGCGCTGTGAGCCTGTATGCCATCGGAGACCTGCATCTGCATTTCGGCGCGCCGCTGAAGATCGGCCATCCGCAGCTCAAGGATCGCGCGTGGAAGGGTCACGAGGAGAAAGTGCGCAGGAACTGCTCAAAGCTGATCACGGACGAGGACACGCTGGTGCTCGTCGGAGACCACAGCTGGGGCAAGAACCTCGCCGAGTGCGAGCCGGATCTGCGGTTTATCACGGATCTGCCCGGGCGGAAGATCCTGCTCCGCGGCAATCACGACGCGTTCTGGGACGCGAAAAAGACCGCCGCGCTGAACGAGCGCTACGCCGGGAAGCTCCACTTCCTGCAAAACAACTACTACGCCTATGGCGACTGCGCACTTGTCGGCACGAAGGGGTTTGTGTTTGAAGGGCCGTTCTATATCGACCGCCGCGGACGCGTCGTCGGCTGGGACGAGAAGAATGAGGAGCACGCGAAGAAGATCGTGGCGCGCGAGCTGGAACGCCTCCGCGTTTCCTTCGAGGCGGCGAAGGCGGACGGGTATCGCAGGTTTATCATGTTCCTCCACTATCCGCCGACGAGCATTCTGGAGGATGAGAGCTGCTTCACGCGCATTGCGGAGGAGTACCGCGCCGAGCAGGTGATCTACGCGCACAGCCACGGCGAGAGCCGCTTCTGCGACAGCGTGCTGGGTGAAAAGAACGGCGTGGAATACAGGCTGGTTTCGGGCGACTTCCTCAAGTGGAGGCCTGTCAAATTATCGGACTGATCAGGCATTGCATCGTCCGGTGTAATACTAATATGCGACTAAAATACGACAATCTTTGCGGCATATTTTCCGCCATGCTGCGTCGTTGTCCTCGCCGGGCGTCAGCCCGCCTGCGTCCTCCTCCTTGCCTGACGAAAAATCTGCTCGCAAATCTTTGCCTAGTTTCAATCGCATATTAGTATAAAAGTAAGCGGTAAATAAGTCGTCCTCGCAAAAAAAGCCGGCGGACAACTCCGCCGGCGAAGATATCAGGTTGGCTTTTTGCAGATGTCGGGCAGGTTCTCAGACCACGGCAGCAAATCATCGAGGTAAGTCTTGCGAGCATCCTTGTCCTCTATATGCTTAGGAATCTCTGTGAGGAGATATTTGAGATACTCGTAGGGCTTGAGATTGTTGGCCTTCGCTGTTTCAACTATGCTATAAACGATAGCACTGGCCTCCGCGCCTTTCACGGTGTCAATCATGTGCCAGTTGGAGCGTCCGACGCAGAACGGGCGGATCGCGCGCTCACTCGCCGAGTTGTCGATGGGGATCTCACCGTTGTCAAGGAACGCTTTCAGATACCTTTCCCAGTGGATGCTGTAATTGAGGCCATCTTTGGTTTTCTGGCTTATGACAGAATCCTGGTTAATCTCTTTTGCCCATGCGAAGTACGCCTCCACCAGTGGCTTTGAGTGCTGCTGACGGCGGCTCCGGCGCTCCTCGGCGGAAAGATTTTTCCACTCATCCTCCAGTGCATATATGGAGGAGATGCGTTCCAGCGCTTGGTATGCAATTGTTTTCTTAATGCGCTGCTTGCCGGGACCGCCCTTCTGCTTCAGAGCTTTAACGGCATCCGCAAAATCTCTTCGCGCGTGCGCCCAGCAGTGCGCTATTTGGATGTCGTCCCGTCGCCGGTCAAGAGCATGGTACCCGCTGTAAGCATCCGAAACAAGAATGCCGGAGTAGCCCTGCAGGAACGCATCAAAGTGTTCAGACCCGCGCGTCTTCTGGTAGTCGTAGATAATAACTGCCTTGTCTTGATACAGTTCTCCGCTGCGGTAGACAAACATCCAGGATTTGCTGTGCCCCTCGCGCCCGTCCTTGTTCACGGGGCAAGTTGTTTCGTCTGCTTGGACCACAGGGAACTGAAGCAGTTCGCTGCGCAGCCTGTCACGAAATTCGGAAAGGTAGCGGCCAGCGCTCTGGTTCACCCAGTTCGCCATGGTGGGTTCCGAAAGATTAACGCCGTTGCGCTGAAACTCCTGCCCGATACGGTATAGCGGCATCGCGTTCGTATACTTGGCGTTCATGATAGCCGCGACGAGGGACGGCGTAGCGATGCTGTGGTTGAAAAGCTCCACGGGATGAGGAGCGCGCGCAATTTCCGGCCCCTTCTTTGAGGCATAGACGGCGATGTGGTGCTCCACCACTTCCTTGGTGGCCGGATGGTACTCCAGCTTCCTGTAAATCTCATCAGGGAGGCGTTTCCAACCGTCTGTGCCAAATATGCGCTTGAGCTCGTCATCGCTCAGTTCATGCAATTCTTCGCGGCAAGGCAGCCCCTCAAGATCCTTGTCCAGCTTTCCGCTGGGGCGCTTGGCCTTCTTGGCAACAACAGCGACATCCTCTATTTCGGGTTCCGGCTTGGTTTCGTCGCATACATCCTCAACTTCATTGAAAAAATTCGTTTGCCCCAGGCAATCCAGCCGCTCCGTGCTGCGTCCGAAACGGCTTGCCTGCATGACGGCAAGCTGCTCCGTCAGGATATCATTCTGCTTTTGAAGCTGCACCATCAAGGCGACGACTTCCTCTTTTTGCAGACTATTCAGTTCTTCAATCGTGTACTGCTTCATCGCCCGTCAACTCCGCTTCAAGTTGCCCTAATTATACTATAAATCCCAGAAAAATGCCAATTTTCTTTTCACGGCGTTCGTCATATTGACTGTGGAAATATCAATGCTCCGGCAGGATACATTTTCACAAACGAGCTCATTTATAGGCACGGGAAGGCAGCTGGGCTGCGTATTGTGGATATCATCGGCGCAAAGAAAGCGCCGCTTTCCACAATCGTGAAAGCAGCGCTTCGTACCGCTGTTATGTCGTATGAAAAATTCTGCGGTTTGCCTATATCAACACAGTTGCTTGGGGTTAGTTTGCCTTATGGTTGATACGATTGTCATGCCCTGCATCAGCCAGTCAAACTGCTCCTGCGTGATTTCCATTGCTTCTTGCTTGTTCCTTGGCCAACGAAACCGTCCGGCGCCGAGCCGTTTATAGAGCAGCAGATATCCGTCTCCTTCAAAAACGAGTCCCTTGATGCGGTCGGACTTTGTGCCGCAGAACAGGAAAAGCACGTCTTTCTCGCAGGAGCTCATGTTGAATTGCTCCTGTACAATGGCGACAAGGCCGTCAATGCCTCTGCGAAGGTCTGTCTGTCCGCACGCTATGACGATCCGCCTAAACCCCTTGGCGTCGTTAAGCATTGGACACCAGCTCTTTCAGTTGTTGCATCAGCTTTGGCGAGACAGCGTTTGACAGTTCCATTTCAAGTCTGCCGACGCGGATCACCGCCGTTGCGTGAAACCTTTCCGGCTCAGGCTGGATTGCTGAAGCGGCGAACGTTGGCTTCGCCACAGCAAGTTCAGCCAATACGGGCTGCTGCGCCGCCGGGGGTTCCGGACACACTGCAGGAGACAGTGCCTCCATCTTCTTGTCGGAACCGTTCTTGATCCTGCCAAAAATCTCGCGTTCCCAGCGGTAATACGTTGATGGATCACGTCCGTTTTCTGCGCACCATCGTTTTACCGGTAGACCGCTGGAACGGCATTGCGCAATCAGCATTCTCCATTCGGCAAGCCGCGCCTGATGCTTGGCGTCATTCACATTCATTCGGGGCCCTCCAAAACCGTATTGCGGAAAGTGGTGCCAATTGGTAACACTTGGCGATAATTCTCGCCACTTTCTGCAACTCCGATTATGGCATAACGCCCTGGCCCTGTAAATGGGACGACTTATTTACCGTTTACGTATAAAACAAAATGGGCTGCCGGAGAACCGGCAGCCCAGATAGAAACTACAGACTGACAAAAACGCTGAGCTCTCCCGCGAGAGCGATGCGGTGTAGTCGCGGAAGACCTCCTCGGCCTCCGGCAGGAACGCTGTTGCGGTCACCTTAAACAGTCAATTCTACGCGTTCCGGGGCGGCGCCATCGTAGATGCTGCGGTGACGCTGCAAGAAGGATTCGACCTGCGCCGCGCAGCGCCCGATGTAGCGTTCGGGCGCCAGCAGGGCGGCCATCTCGGACTCACTCATGCCAAATTTACCTGTTGCGGCGAGCTGTGCGATCAAATAGGACGGCTCGCCGCTTTGTATCTTCCGCACCGCCTCCATTGAGCAGCGGCGGATGACCTCGTGCAGCGCCTGGCGGTCGCCGCCGCGCTTGACGGCCTCCATCAGCAGGTTTTCGGTTGCGAGGAAAGGCATATACTCCCGGACGCTCTTATCGATCATCGCCTCGTTGACGCGCAGACCTGCCGTCACGTTCTGCGCGAGGCGGAGGATCGCGTCGGCGCACAGGAACGCCTCCGGCATGGAGATGCGGCGGTTTGCGCTGTCGTCCAAGGTGCGCTCCAGCCATTGCGTCGAGGCGGTCATCGGCGCGTTGGCGGCGTCCGCCATCAGATAGCGGGACAGCGAGCAGATGCGCTCGCAGCGCATGGGATTGCGCTTGTAGGGCATGGCGGACGAGCCGACCTGCGCGTCCTCGAACGGCTCCTGAAGCTGGCGGTCGTGCTGCAAAAGCCGGATATCAGTCGCCATGCGGCAGCAGCTCTGCGCGACGGCGGAAAGCGCGTTTCCCATGCGGCTGTCCAGCTTGCGTGGATACGTTTGACCGCATACGTCGAAGCACCGATCAAAGCCGAACGCCGCCGCGATGCGGCGGTTCAGCTCGTCGACCTTTTCGCCGTCCCCGTCGAAGAGGTCGAGTAAGCTCGCTTCCGTTCCGGTCGCGCCCCGGCAGCCGAGAAAGCGGATGCTCTCAAGCGCGAAGTCCAGCTCCTCCACGTCGGAGAGAAAGTCCTGCATCCACAGCGTTGCGCGTTTGCCGACCGTGGTGGGCTGGGCGGGCTGGTAGTGCGTATAACCGAGCGTCGGCAGCGCCTGATACGTTTCCGCGAAAGCGGCAAGGTTGGCAATTACCTTGAGCAGTTCGCCGCGCAGGTACCGCAGCGCGTCGCGGTAGAGGATCAGGTCGGCGTTGTCGGTCACATAGCAGCTCGTCGCGCCGAGGTGAATGATCGGCGCGGCGGACGGCGCGGCTTTGCCGTAGGCGTAGATGTGCGCCATCACGTCGTGGCGCACTTCCCGTTCCCGCACGGCGGCAAGGTCAAAATCAATGTCCGCAATGTGCGCGTTCAGCGCCTCGACCTGCTCCTCGGTCACGGGAAGCCCCAACGCATGCTCCGCGCGGGCAAGTTCCGTCCAAAGCCGCCGCCACGTCTCGACACGCGTCCGCTGAGAAAAGAGATGGAGCATATAAGCCGACGCATAACGCGTGGAGAGGGGAGATTCGTATTGATTGTACATGTTCGTTACCTCTTGATGCAGGAATCCCGCTCCGCGCCGACGGAAACGTACTCGATATGGCAGCCGACGGCGGATTCGATGCGCTCGATATATGTCCTTGCCGCTTTCGGGAGCGCAGCCCAGTCGCGGATGTCGGAAATGTCGCAGCGCCAGCCATCCATGTACTCGACGACGGGCTTCGCGCTGTCGAGCGCGGCGGGGAACGGGAAATCGTCCGTTTTTTTACCACCGACCTCATATTGCGCGCAGACGGGGATCTTGTCAAGATAGCTCAGCACGTCCAGCTTTGTCAGCGCCAGAGATGTAGCCCCCTGCATCTGCACGCCGTAGCGCGTCGCCACGAGGTCGATCGGCCCGACGCGGCGGGGGCGTCCGGTCTTCGCGCCGTACTCCGCGCCCGCCTCGCGCAGGGTTTCCGCCTCCGGCCCGAACAGCTCGCAGACGAAGGGCCCCTCGCCCACGCAGGTGGAGTACGCCTTGACGACGCCGATCACCTCGTCCACCCGCGCCCACGGCATCCCCGCGCCCACGGGGGCGTAGGCGGCGATGGCGTTGGACGAGGTCGTGTAGGGATAGATGCCGTAGTCGAGGTCGCGGAGCGCGCCGAGCTGGGCTTCAAACAAAATGCGCTTGCCGTCCGTCTCCGCGCCGCGCAGCAGCGGTGAAATGTCGCGGATGTAGGGCTTGAGCTTCTCGCCGTAGTCCCTGAGCCAGCCCATGACGGCGTCGAAGGTATACGGCTCCGCGCCGTAGACGCCGGTGAGGGTCAGGTTCTTCCATGCGAGCAAATCCCTGACGTGCGTCTCCAAGTGTTCCGGATAGAACAGCTCGCCCGCGAGGACGGTCTTTTTCTGGTATTTGTCCGAATAGAACGGCGCGATGCCCTGCTTGGTCGAGCCGTACTTCTTGTCCTTGAGCCGCGCCTCCTCCAAGGCGTCGAGCGCGCGGTGCCACGGCAGGAGCAGCGACGCGCGAGAGCTGATCCACAGGTTCTCCGGCGTCACGGAAACGCCGGAGGCGCGCACGGTCTCGATCTCGTTCCAGAGGTTTTCGAGGTCGAGCGCCACGCCGTTGCCGAGGACGTTGACCACGCCCGCGCGGAAGACGCCCGAGGGCAGCAGGTGCAGGGCGAATTTGCCGTATTCGTTGACGACGGTGTGCCCCGCGTTGCCGCCGCCCTGATAGCGGATCACATAGTCGAAGCGCTCCGTCAGCAGGTCGACCATGCGCCCCTTGCCCTCGTCGCCCCAGTTGATGCCAACGATGGCACAGTTTCGGTTATCCATAAAAAGCCCTCCTTTGATTCCCATTCCAAAGTTGTCGTCGTCTGCGTGATGTCGTATACGGCGCGGTTGACGCCGCATCCACCCGCCGGCGCTTCTCAGAAGTTTTTTCCCGTCCGCCAGCCGATAGCAGGCGGACGGGAAAGTCAAGGCTCAAACCGGGTAGTCCCCGCAAAACACCTCGACCGCCTCGCCGGTGAGGAAGATGTGCCCGCCCTCCGGCTCATAGCGGAGCGTCAGGTCTCCGCCCGTAAGATGCACCAGCACCTCATGATCCAGCTTGCCCGCGCGGATGCCCGCGTAGACCGCCGCCGCCGCGCCGGTGCCGCAGGCGAGCGTCTCGCCCGAGCCGCGCTCCCAGACGCGGAAGTTGACCTCGCGCGGGCTGATGACCTCGACGAACTCCGAGTTGACCCGGTCGGGGAAACGCGGGTGCGTCTCGAACGCGCTCCCAAGCCGCTCAAGCGCAAGCTCGCCGACCCGCGCCGCGCCCAGCGGGCGATTGTCCTCCAGAAAGTAGACGGCGTGCGGGTTGCCGACGTCGACGCCGACGAAGTTCAGCGCCATGCCGCCCACGCTGATCGGCTCCGGCAGGCTGCCCGTCAGGCGCGGCGCGCCCATGTCCACGGTCAGCTCGACCGCCCTGCCGCCCTCCGCGCGAAACGTGATCTCGCGCACGCCCGCCCGCGTGTCCACGCGGACGCTGCGCCGCTCACGCGGAACGTGGGCGTGGTCGTAGAGGTACTTGGCGACGCAGCGGACGCCATTGCCGCACATCGCGCCCTCCGAGCCGTCCGCGTTGAACATGTGCATGAACGCGTCCGCGCGGTCTGACGGCTCAATCAAGATCAGCCCGTCGCCGCCGACGCCGTAATGTCGGTCAGAGATACGCCGCGCCAGCGCGGACGGCTCCGCGACGCGATCGACAAAGCAGTCGACATAGACATAATCGTTGCCGCAGCCCTGCATTTTGGTGAATCTCACGGCGTTTCCCCCCTCAAGCAGGCTTCCGCGACGGCACAGTGGAGCGCCGCGGCGGTGACGATGGCGGCGTCGTCCGGCAAAAACGCGCTGTTGTGCAGCGGCAGCGCACAGCCCGCGCCGACGTGGTAGAACGAGCCGGGGCGTTCGAGCAGGAAGCAGCCGAAGTCCTCGGTGGTCATGGTCGGCTCTGCGATGACCTGAACGCGCTCCGCGCCCAGCAGGGCGGAGGCGGCGTCCTGCACGAGCCGCGTCATGGCGCTGTCGTTGACGACGCCGGGATAGCTCTCCCGCAGGTCGCAGTCGCAGCCTACGCCGTGCCGCCGCGCGACGTGCTCCACCGTGCGCTTGAACAGGGCGCGCATGTTCTTCCGGCTCACCTGCCCAAGCGTGCGGAGAATGCCGGTGAACTCGGCGCGTTCCGCGATGATGTTGCCCGCCGTACCAGCGTGGAGCGTGCCGACCGACACGACGCTGCGCTCGTTCGGGATGCGCAGCGACAGCACGGCGGACACCATTTCCGCCGCCGCTTCGAGCGCGTCGACGCCTTTCTCCCGCTCCGCGCCGTGGGCGCTCTTGCCCGTCAGCGTTACGCGGAACGTGTCCGACGCGGCGTAAAACTTTCCGTAGCGCACGCCGACGTGTCCCGCGGGCAGCTCCGGCGAGACGTGGCAGCCGAACACGGCATCCACGCCGGAGAGCACCCCGGCGTCGATCATGCGCCGCGCGCCGCCGCTGCCCTCCTCGTCGGGCTGGAACAGGAAGACGACTGTGCCGCACAGCTCCGCGCGGCGCCTCGCAAGCAGCTTTGCCGCGCCGAGTAAGGCGGCGAGGTGCACGTCGTGCCCGCAGGCGTGCATGACGCCGGGGATTTCCGAGGCAAAGTCCGCGCCGCTCTCCTCCTGAATGGGCAGGGCATCCATGTCCGCGCGCAGGGCGACGGTCTTGCCCGCATGCCCGAGCGTCAGCGTGCCGACGACCGCCGTGTCCAGCACGCGCTTCGTCAGGATACCGCAGTTGGAGAGATACGCTTCGATGCGTGCCGCCGTTTCATACTCCCGGTTGCCCAGCTCGGGACGCCGGTGAAACGCGCGCCGCAGTTCGCACAGCTCCGGCGCGAGAGCGTTCGCCTGCGCAAGATAGTCTGTCATACGCGCGCCCCCTCACAGGTTCCGCAGCGACGGCTCGAGCGCCGTCTTGAGCGTGGTGGTCTCGTCCTTCTCCTTGACGACGCGGGCGGGACACCCGGCGACGACCGTATTCTCCGGCACGTCGCGCGTCACGACCGCGCCCGCCGCCACCACCGCGCCGCGCCCGACGCGCACGCCCTCGATGACCACGGCGTTTGCGCCGATGAGCACATCGTCCTCGACCACGACCGGCGTCGCGGACGCCGGCTCGACCACGCCCGCCAGCACCGCGCCCGCGCCGACGTGGCAGTTTTTCCCGACCACGGCGCGTCCGCCGAGCACCGCGCCCATGTCGATCATCGAGCCGTCGCCGACGACCGCGCCGATGTTCAAAATCGCGCCCATCATAATGACGGCGTTTTCCCCGATCTCGACCTGCTCGCGGATGATCGCGCCCGGCTCGACGCGGGCATTGAGGTTCTTCACGTCCAGCAGCGGCACGGCGCTGTTGCGGCAGTCGGCTTCGACAAGGCAGGTCTCGAGCTTGTCGCGGTTTGCCGCGAGGATGGGTTCCAGCTCCGCCCAGTCGCCGAACACGAGCTTGTCGCCCGCGCCGAACACGGTGGCGGAGCCGTAGTCGACCGTCTCCCGCTCTTTGACGTAGAGCTTGACGGGTGTGCGCTTTTTTGACGCGCTGATGTATTCGATGATCTCCTTCGCATCCATTTCTGACCTCACCATTACCGTTCTGAAGTCAAGACCTCCGGCAAAGCCGGAGGTCTTGATTCGCCGTTTTTCGTTCAGCACTCCACCAGCGATTCCACAATGCGGATGATCTCGCCGTAGTCGAGCTCCGGGGCGTCGACGATGGCTTTGAGCTGCTCCAAGCCATCCTTGGAATAGATCAGCTCCGTGCGCGTGATGCGCGCCGCCAGACGGTTGACGTCGCGGCGGATGGCGACTTTGTCCTTGCGCAGGCGGGCGTAGAGGTCGATGCGCTCGATACGCTTGCCGATCTTGATGATGTTGCGGGTGTTCTCGTCGTCGATCTGGTCGTCCACGCAGCCCCAGAACGCGAGGATGGCGTCCGTGATCTTCTGGAAGTACAGCAGCGGCGCGTCGCTGCGCTTGGCGTTGTTCATCTCGTAGATCGCCATTTGGATGAACGACAGCGTCTCGCTGCCGATCTCCTCGCGCAGCTCGATGGCGTTGTCGTAGGCGCGGTACAGGTTCGAGACGATGGAGTTCGGGTCGTCCGTACTGAACGCGTAGCTGTCGATGAACGCGTCCTTGTCCGCGTAGATGTCGGGGATCTCCAGCGACGCGCAAAAGCCCCTGTGATCGCCGCCGTACTGCTCGATGAGCGTGTCGAAGGAATGGGAAAACAGGCGAAGCGTCGTATAGACGCGCTCGGAATAACGGCCCAGCCAATACAGCCGGTCGGTGTTCATCACTGACTTAATACCCATGTGTCTTTGAAACCTCCCCCTTGAGACGAATTGACGATGAACGAATCGGGATTGCGCGAGAAGCGGGTCAGGCCGCTCTTCCACACGACGGTCTCCTCGCCGCTGAGGACGAAGGCGCGCAGGTCTGCCTTGCGCTCCACCTGACCGCCGTCCTCGAGGATCGGGATGTCGCAGAAGTCGATGACCTCCTGCGCGATGAAGCGCCGCGGCTGGGCGAGGAGCATGCCGACGAGCGTTTCCTTCTCCGCCGCGCTGAGCTTGCTGCCGAACACGACGCCGTAGCCGCCCGCCTCCGCCACGTCTTTGATGACCAGCGTGTCGAAGTGCTCCAGGACGTACTTCCTGTCCTCCTCGTAGAACGGGAGGTAGGTCGGCGCATTGTGCAGGATCGGTTCTTCACCCAGATAGTATCCGATCATCTTCGGCACGAAGTAGTAGATGCCCTTGTCGTCGGCAATGCCGTTGCCCGGGGTGTTGAGCAGGGCGACGTTGCCCTTGCGGTAGACGTCGAAGATGTGCGGGATGCCGATGAGCGATTCGGGGTTGAAGGTCAGGGGGTCCATGTACTCGTCGGAGATGCGGCGGTAGACCGCGCCGACGCGCTCCTTGCGTCCGGCGTAGCCCGTGAAGTAGAGATAGTCGCCCTCGACCTCCAAATCATTGCTGCTGACCAGCGGGACGCCCATCTGCTCGGCGAGGTAGGAGTGCTCGAAATACGCCGCGTTGTAGCGCCCCGGTGTGAGCACGACGTTGATCCCACCTCGGTTGACATAATCCATGACGTGCTTCAACAGCTGGGGATAGTTGCGGTTGTCCTCGATCGGCGTCTCATGGAAGGTGCGCGGGCTGCACCGGCGCTCCAGGTCGCGCGCGATGGTGGGGTACGACGCGCCGGAGGGGACGCGGAGGTTGTCCTCGAGGATGTACCACACGCCGTCCTTGCCGAGCACGAGGTCGATACCGGAGACGTGGGAGAACACCTCCTTCGGCGGCACGATGCCCTCGCAGGGCGCGAGGTAGCCGCTGGCGGCATAGACGAAGTCGGCGGGGACGACGCCGTCCGCGATGATCTGCTTTTTGTTGTAGACGTCCTTCAAAAACAGGTTTAACGCGGTGACGCGCTGTTTGAGGCCGCGTTCCAGATAGGCGAACTCCTCCTTTCCGATGATCCTGGGAATCGGGTCGTAGGGAAAGAGCTGCTCCTTGAACACGCCGTTTTTGTAGATGCCGAACTTGACGCCGTAACGCGCCAGCAGGCTGTTGATGTCGCCGGTGCTTTTGAGCAGTTTGTCGAGATTCGCCAAATGGACACACTTCCTTTCGTCTTGAATCGAAAAAACAAGGGCGCTTTTCACCCAAAGGTGAGAAACGTCCTTGTTTCATGGAGTAAGCGTAACACAGACGACTGGGAATGTCAAGACGCAAAAGAGGGAAGGCCGCTATTCGGCGTCGCGCAGGATTTTATACGCGGTCGTGTGGGCGTAGACGAGCGGGTCGCTGTATCGGAAGAAGGCAACGCCGTCGGCGGGGCTGCGCAGGGTCTCCAACACCTCGCCGGTGCAGGGGTCGATGACCTCCGCGAGCGGCTGTCCGGCGCGGACCCGCCCGTCGAGCTCCGCGAGGCTGCGGAACAATCCCGCCTGCGCGGTGCAGACCTTGCACAGGTCGTCATAGCGGAAGATGCGCGAGGGCGCGGCGTCCGCCGGCGTCCCGTTCAGGATGCCGCTGCATACCATGAAGCGTTCCACCGCGTCCGCGGCAAGCTCCGCGGCCGCCTCGCTGATGTGCGCGGTCGTGCCGGAATAGACGCTGTAGGCGTCGGTCTCCCAGATCTGCCAGTTGTAGTTCAGCGTGGCGGTGTCGTAGGGGCGAGGCTCCCGCACCACGATGTAGGGCAGGCCGAAATCCCGCGCCTTTTCCGGGTTTTCGTAGCCCGTGCGCATCATCTGCACATGGGGCTGGAACTCCCCCGGCGTATAGAACGAGGTGAACTGAACGCCGACGCGGTACTTGTTGACCGCCTCGAACACCGCGGCGGCGATGCGCTGCGTCGTCTCGCCCAGCGCGTAGCCGGGGAACATGCGATTGACATCCGTGTTGTCGATGGGCCAGAAGCGCTTGCCGATGTTCAGGGACGCGGGATTGGCGGAGGCGATCACCAGCACCTGCCGATCCTCCGCGAAGCGCCCCTCGGCTTCCAGCCGTTTGAGCCGCTGCAGGATGCGCGAGCAGATGTAGAGCTGCTGGTATTCGTTGCCGCGGACGCTGCCCACGATGCACAGCGCCTTTTCGCCCTGCCCGAAGGTGAACGCGCGGACGCGGAACTCATCCCGATAGATGTGGGACATGCGGAACAAGACGCTCTCCTTCATGCTTCCGCCCCCCGTACCAGAATCCGCCCCATGAGGGAGCCCTCGTCCACCAGCGGATAGTCGCGGATGGTGAACAGCAGCCCGCTCTTGGCGGCGGTGACATACTCCACGACCTTGCCCTCAAAGGGGTCGAAGACGTAGCCCACGCTCTCGCCCTTGCTGACCCATGAGCCGTGGGGCTTCGTCTTCATGAACATGCCGGAACTCTGGGCGTTGAGGAAGATGACCTCGTCCTGTTCGTCGGAGACGATGGGCGTTTTGACGGGCACGATCGCGCCGTCCCACATCCCGAGGTGCTGCATCACGCTCAGGATGCCGTTGGTGAGCTGCTCGCCGTACTCGCCGGTCAGGCGCATGCCGACGCCCATCTCCACCACGAGGCAGGGCGTGCCGATGGAGTTGAGGGAGTACGCGAGCGTGGATTCCAGCACGGTGCTGTTGGCGTGTACCCAGACCATGTCCACGTTCGCCCGCTTCGCCAGCGGCACCAGAGCGTCCCGATGCAGCTCGTTGATGCGCACCTGCGGGATCTCCGTCAGGAAGATGTTGCTCGCATGAATGTCGAACACCGCATCCGCGCCCGCCAGATCGTCCACGAGCGCGCGGGCGATGTATTCTGTCATCACGTCGGCGTCGGAGCCGGGGAAGGTGCGGTTCATGTCGATGTCAAAGCCCGGGATGCCGCGCTCGATGGAGCCGATGCCCAGCGGGTTGACCGCCGGATAAATCTCCACGCTGCCGTGCAGCAGCTCCGGGTGCTTGTTTAAGATACGGCTCAGGAGGAAGCAGACATACTGCCCCTCCAGCTCGTCGCCGTGGACGCCCGTCACCACGCACAGCCGTTTTCCCGTCCCGTTCCGAATGACGTTCTTCCGGATGCGGAAGGTCTCGTCCACCGGCAGGCGGATGCTGACAATGTCCTCTACCATAGCTGTTTCTCCTCGTTCCCTTCGTCCTCCGCGACGATCACGGAGATATCCGTATTCTGCTGCGCGCCGCCGCGAAAGACGCCGCGGTTGATGGCGCAGTCCCGCGCGTCCCGCCCGTGCGAGAGTTTGATGTGCTCATCCGTGACGACGAGGCAGTTGGTGGGGTCATACGCCCGCCAGCGCCCATCGTGCAGTACCTCCACCCATGCGTGGCTCTTACCCTCGCCGAGCAGCATACCGGCGACGTAGCGGCACGGGACGCCCGAGGCGCGCAGCAGCGCGAGCATGATGTGCGCGTGATCCTGACACACGCCGCAGCCCAGGGCGAACGCCTCCGCCGCCGTGGTCTGCACGCTCGTCGCGCCGCTTTGGTAGGCGACCGCGTCGTGTACGGCGCGCATGACCGCCTCCGCCTCCTCCGGCGCGCCGGAGCGGATGCGCAGGCGCTCGGCGAACGCGCGCAGCGCGTCGTCCGCCTCCGTCAGCGGCGTTGCGAAGCTGAAGATGCGCTCCTGCTCGAACGGCTTCGCCGCCGCAGCGTCGGACAGCCCGACCGCCGCCTGTCCGCACACATCTGCCTCGAAGGCGGCGTGCGGGGCGTGGTAGCAGCCGTACAGCAGCGCGTTGCCCCACTGGTCCCGCCCGCGGCTGAGATAGTCCCGCGGGAACACAAACTGCTGCATCCGCACGATGCGCTGCCGCGCGTCGGAAACCGGGGTGCAGCGCAGGGTGAACCGATGGACGCTGACGGGGGCGTCCATCGTGATCCTCAAATGATAATGGAAGGAAAGCAGCTTCACGTTCAACACTCCATCGCTTATCCGTAAAAAGACAAGGACGTACTTCACCTAAGTGAAACGTCCTTGTTTCTTGCCTAACCATAGCATAGCGGGGCTGGGATGTCAAGGATGAGGATGCGTCAGCCGTGGATCTTCTGCTCAAATCCGCTTTGCCGCAGCCCACGAACGGGCTGCGGCGTTTCGCGCGCTTAGACGATGTGATCGAGATGGACGTGCTCCAGATCGGCGTAGTAGCGGATCAGCAGGTCCATGAAGTATTTGCTGTAGTGCGGCAGGTAGCGATCCTTCCGGCGGATCAGGTACAGGTGCTGCACCAGCGGCTCGCCCTTGTAGAGCAGCGGGAGGATGTTGATGTTCAGCGGCACCACGTCCTGCTGCTCGAGCAGATAGATGTGCGAGATGAACGCCGCGGCGAGCCCCTCGTAGCAGACGGCGGCGCTGAGCTGCGTCTTGTCGCAGGTGACGTACGCCCACGGCGTCAGCTCCGCCTCGCGGAAGCAGAGGTTGACCCGGTCGCCGAGCAGGTTGTCCGCGATGCAGAACGGCAGCTTCGCAAAGTCCTCGATCCGCGCGCCGTGCTCCGACTTGCGCTTGAGCGCGTCCGCCTCCTCGCCGTAGTACCTGCGCAGCAGCTCGTCGGACACGCAGAGATATCGCCGTATATCACGCCGGAGATGACCGCGGACTTCTCCGCCATGGGCGGCATCATCACGCTGACGGCGGGACTGAGGCTCAGCCGCATCAAGACCGATATCAAGGTGCTCAACCTCTTGCCCGGTCTGCCGCTTTCGTTCCTCATTTCGGCGCTGTGGACGGCGCTGGTCGGATAAAAAGGAGAAAGAAATATGGACTACAAATATCCTCACCTCTGTTCCCCCATCAAGCTCGGCAACGTGACCTTCCGCAACCGCATGTTCTCGTCTCCGATGGGCGGGACGGACATCACGGCGGACGGCTGCATCGGGCCGCGCTCGGTCAAGTTCTACGAGCTGCGCGCCTACGGCGGCGCGGCGGCGGTCACGGTGTCGGAGTGCATGGTGCACCACACCGACGGCAGTCACGCGTTTCGTCTCGATTTGAGCGTCCCCGAAAGCCTGCCGAGCTTCACCTACACCGCCGACGCCATCAACCGCCACGGCGCGGTCGCGTCGGTCGAGCTGCCGCACTCGGGGCAGTTCTCCGGCACCTATCTCGCGGACAAGAACCGCAAGGCGTCCATGGCGCAGTACGGCCCCTCCGCGGGCATCCGCGCCGACGGGCTGGAAATCCGCGAGCTGGACAAGGCGACTATTGACGAGATCATCAAGGCATACGGCGAAACGGCGGCGCTCGCGAAGCGCGCGGGCTTCCGCATGGTCATGGTGCACGGTGGGCACGGCTGGCTCATCAACCAGTTTCTTTCACCGTTGTTCAACCACCGCACCGACGAGTACGGCGGCAGCCTCGAGAACCGCGTCCGCTTCGCGCGTGAGGTGTTGGCGTCGGTACGCGCCGCCGTCGGCCCCGGGTTCCCGATCGAGTTCCGTTTGAGCGGCGACGAGTTCGTCGAGGGCGGCTACCATCTCGACGAGGGCGTGCGCATCGCGCAGGCGATCGAGGACTACGTCGACCTGATCCACGTCTCGGCGGGAACGTACCAGAAGACGTTTGGCATCACGCACCCGTCGTGGTTCGAGGAGCACGGCAGGAACGTCTACCTCGCGGCGGAGATCAAGAAGCACGTCAGCAAGCCCGTCGCGACCGTCGGCGGGTTGAGCGACCCCGCCATGATGGAGGAGATCATCGCCTCCGGCAAGGCGGACGTGGTCGAAATGGCGCGCCAGCTGCTCGCGGACAATCAGCTCCCGAACAAGGTCATGGAGAACCGTGACGACGAGATCGTGCGCTGTCTGCGCTGTTTCACCTGCATGGCGGAGCGCGCCTCGACCTTCACGCGCCGCTGCACGGTCAACCCGCTGATCGGGCGCGAGAACGAGGGCTTCGGCGAGATCCAAAAGTCCCCGCATCCCAAGGAGGTGCTTGTTGTCGGCGGAGGTCCCGGCGGGCTCTACGCCGCCTACACCGCCGCAAGGCGCGGGCACAAGGTCGTGCTCTGCGAGGCGGAGAGCGAGCTGGGCGGCCTGCTCAAGGGCGAGGCGGCGATCCCGTTCAAGTACGAGATGTACCAGCTGGCGGGCACCTACGCCCACTTCTGCGAGATGGAGGACGTCGAAATTCGCCTCAATACCCGCGTCGACCGCGCGTATGTGGAGAAAGAAGCCCCCGACGCGCTGATCGTCGCGGCGGGCAGCGAGCCCTTGATCCCGCCCATCCCCGGCCTGCGCGAGGCGAAGAACATGATCCCCGCCGAGGATTACTACCTGCGCAAGGGAGAGATCGGCGATACCGCCATCGTGCTCGGCGGCGGACTGGTCGGCTGTGAGCTGGCGGTCTGCCTCGCGTGCGAGGGCAAGACGGTGCACCTCGTCGAGATGCGCGACCAACTTTGCCCCGACGCGAACGTGCGCTACCGCCCGCTGCTGATGAACGAGCTGGCGAAGTGCAACGTGGACGTCCACACCTCCTGCAAGTGCGAGAGCGCGGGTGAGGGCGGCGTGGTCTGCTCCGCGCCCGACGGCACAAAGGTGGAGATCGCGGGCGACAGCATCCTCTGCGGGCTCGGCTTGAAACCGAACGCGGCGGTGGTGGACGAACTGCGCGGCACCGCGCCCAAGTTCTTCGCCATCGGCAACTGCGTCCGTCCCGACACGATCACCTACGCGGTGTATCAGGGCTACCACGCCGCGCTGGACGTGTGATACTATTCTTCAACTAAAACAAGAAGTAATCCAAGCACGAGCGGTAATGCTGTGAATGATCTCGGCAGGCAATGCGCAGATGGTATCGCAAAGGCGATCAACAACCTTATCCAGCGTTGCAAAAATCTCGTTAGCCGCGTTTATCACTTCCATGGGGCAAGACCCTGTAGCGGAGCAGCAGCGGCACCCATCTGCGGGCAGGCAGAACGAAGGAATTGAGGACTCCGCCGGAGTGTGGATGATCCTGTTGGACATGGGAGGTTTGCTGCCGCGGGATGAGTGGGGAAACGTATTGGCTGTCATAGCGAGAGCAAGACGTTGCCTTTGGCATACCCATCTTTACCTGCGAAAAGCAAAAAAACTGCCAATCTGAGGCTGAATCATGTTCGCTGTCTGTTGATGTTGTTGATGAACCGAGTTGGAAAGTTCTAAATCAGGACGATTATTGGACTGATTTGGATAAAACTACCAAAAATATTTGGGGAGCGCAGTGAATCCAGAAAGCCGGTGTCATATTCAAAAGAGAAGTGTACTGTGCCACGTATCGTATCTGCAAATAGACATCCGAGCAAACGCGGTTCAGCCGAACTCCAGTGCTCGTAGACGTATATCTGCTTTGTTTCAGACGCCATTTTTCTTCACCTGCTTCTTCGGCGCTCGCTTCTTTGCCACAAGCTTGATGTCCTGAAGCTTTCGCCCCAGTTCGTCATCCTTTGCAATCTTCAATAAATCAGAGTCCATATCATTGAGCGCGTGCAGAACCGCCGCATATGCGCCGATGGATACGGAGGGTTTCCCATGCTCAATGCTGGATAATGTCGCGCGACTGATTCCGGCGCGTTCTGCGACCAGCTCGGCTGACAATGAGCGCCGCAGCCTTGCGAGCTTGATTTGTTCGCCCATCTGACTTAGTATCTGCACGGTGCCGGGCATCAATACTGTTTTCCTGCCGTCCAATTGCATCGCCTCCTTTATAACATCTGCAATATTAACAATTATAAGATAAAATGTCAATAATAATTGATGTTAAATAGAATCTGCGGTGTATCTCTCACCTAATCAAAAAGCGGTTGATCTGTTGGGCTTGCGTTGGCATGCTTCGCTTTGAGGAGCTTCCTCCAAGGTTGATTTGCCCGCTAAGACAGCATGAGGCGTTTCGAACAGCGCCAACGCAAATTTGCCTACCGTGATCTGCGGCGGCGCATCTGAACTGCGGGCGACGCTGGATTACGATTATGCGACGGAGAAAGCGTTCCGCTAATGTCTGGCTTCTTCGGCACGCATTTGTGCCTGTCCGGAATTTCACGTATGTAAGCGAGACAAGAGCATCTACTTGCCCTATATGATACAATGTCCGATCATCACGCAATGGAGGATACAAACCATGACCATTGATGATCGAACACTGCGGGTGTATCGTTCGTATCTGCTGGAGCAGGAGCGCGAACGGAGCACGATCGAGAAATACGGCTGCTGCGTGACGGCATTCGTGAACTGGCTGGACGGGCGGCCGCTGACAAAAGAGGAGGCGGTCGCCTGGAAGGAAGAGCTGAAGAGCCGCTGCGCGAACGCGACGGTGAACGCGTCGCTGGCGGCACTGAACGGGTTCTTCAGGTTTCTCGGCCGCGACGATTGCCGCCTGAAATTCCTCAAGGTGCAGCGCCGCGTGTTCCGCGACCAGTCACGGGAGTTGACGCAGCAGGAGTTCAAGCGCCTTGTCGAAGCCGCGGCGGCGAACGGCAAAACGCGCCTCGCGCTGCTGCTGGAGACCATCGGAGGGACCGGCATCCGCGTCGGCGAGGTGCGATATATCACGGTGGAGGCGGCGCAGACGGGGAAAGATGATAGGGATATTTCCTTAATGGCGTTATTAAGATTTCTTCGTACCGTTTTCGGCGTAGTCTGGATCATAATGCCTGGCCCCCTTGTTTGATGTAGTGTCGGAACACCTTCATCAAAATGGGTGCCGAAGGCACCCGCACAAAAATGCGGGTTTGTCAAGCTTTTTTTGTACTGTCTCCCTCCCCGAAAGTTAAAAAAGTCATTCCGCCTACAACTCGCTGCAAGCGGAACGACTTTTTATCTTAATGACATTGCCTTGACGGGGCGCGGTTCAGATGCCGAGGCTCTGCTGCTATGTAACGCCGTTAGATTTTGCGCTTACGAATCATTTATGAAAGCGTAGTCGAGTTATGAAAGCTCGTGCCCGGTTTCCAACTCCCGACACCGATCGAACGTCACAATTCCCGCAAGACCAAATCGGTCTCGCCGGGATTGAGGCCAATCTCGATCCGTCTGACCCTCGGATGGCTCCGGTAGTGCGCTCTGACCGCATCGCGGAGCACCGTGCCGCTGTGATAGCCGTGGATCACGCGCAGCCGGTAAACGGAGCCGTCGGCACGGCGGAGAAACGCGTCGATCGCCGTAATCGCCTGTGCCCGCGTCATGTTGTGTATGTCGATTTCGGGAAATCCGCTCGAAGCCATACCCGCCGCCCCCTTTGCTATGTGTCTCACCGCTGCAGCGCGTCGATCACATCCTGAGACAGCATGATGTTATACCCGCCCGGGGCTCAGGTCAAGAAGATTTGCTGTTGCGGGCCGTATAAAACGCCGCTTTGGGCCATGCTCTGTATCCGCTATCACATATCCGCATATGAGTTGATTAAATAATCTCTCAGATAACAAAGGGTGGGTTTGGAAAGAACGGTTACATCCAACAGAAGGGCGCGGCCATGTCGGCAGCGCCCTTCTGGTATGCCTCTGGTCAAGCCCAGGTCAAGTTTGGCTCCTTCTTGTTCTTCGCACAATCGGTCAGGTATAGGTTCATCAGCGTTTGATACGGCATACCAGTTTTCTCAGCAAGAGCTTTGAAATAGTCTATGGTATCCTTATCAATATTGATGGTGATCTGCGTCTTCAGCTTGCGCGCATAGGGATTCCTGCTTGGATTGAGCTTTGCAATATCGTATTCTTCGCGCATCAATACCACTCTCCTTCCCGCGTGTTGTAAGCTTCAGCTTCCCGGATGGTCGCTTTTCTGGCGGAGATGATGCGAATCACCTCATCATCGCCTCGGTAGCAGTGACTGACAATACATATTCTGGCTTTCTGCGAAAAGCCCATGATCAGAAAGCGGTCTTCCTGCTCCGAGTTGTCGGGGTCGTCGAAAAGGACAGCGTTCTCGTCGTAAAAGACTGTTGACGCCTCCAAAAAGGAAATCCCGTGCTTTGCTATATTGACTTGATTCTTGTTTTCATCCCACTCAAACTGCACTTTATCATCTCCATAATTATATTATAATTATACACAGGAATTGTCAACATCTTTCTGCCGACCGTTCGGCGTATTTGCTCAGTCGTTGACTTACTCTGCTTCCTCTACTACACCCGTTGACACTCCCCACGGCTGATATGTAATGACCTTTGTCAAGAGGCAATTTGCCCCGAACAGGGTCACCACAATTGTTTATTAATCGGAAGGCATCTCGAAAGAGCCCTGACATCAGTCTCCGGCATTTGACCACTCTGATATACGTGGATTCGGATTGTTCCTTACCGACAGGTCAATGGTCCGCCGTGAGCTCTACTGTCTTAAATCGTGGATTACAGAAATCTGTGCCAACATAGTCGTATCGTAGGTAGCTCGAACCTTATGAATCAAGCAGAGCTCCTTCGAGATGCCTTCCGGTGGATGGAATCGGCTGCTTGCAGCCCTTTCTTTACCCGCTACGGCAGCGGCAGAGCTTTGTCAAGGCTGCAAAGCACCGCCGCAGGCGGCTTGACCTTGACAAAGATACCCCCTTGATATGTCTCACAGCCTTGTTAATGCCGTATTGCGGGTCTATCTCATTTTTATCTTTCAGGGAGACAGTACAAAAAAGCTTGACAAACCCGCATTTTTGTGCGGGTGCCTTCGGCACCCATTTTGATGAAGGGGATAAGGTGCTTATCCCCTTAGCATCAAATGCATGCAGAACCGCTCAGATACAGAAACACGGAGCAACGCCGCCGGCATAGGCGGGGTCGCCGCTGACCGGGGTCCCATCCTTGCTGACGCGGCAGAAATCCGGCGACCGCGACGGATCAAGCTGATCGCCGGGCGAGCGCGTCCACCACCACTCGTCGAAACCTTCACACATCTTTATACGGCTCGCGTCGTCATCGTGCATTGCGTACCACGCGTACTGCGCGCCCTCGTCCACCCGGGCAAAGGCGGAACACCCAAACACCTCGTACTCCGACGGAATGAACAGGACGTCGTCAACAGATTCGACCTGCTCGTCTTCTCCATACGCCGCTGCCGGGATACGCACATTCTTGAGGATCGGCTGCATCTGCCGCGGCAGATGCCTGCACAATCTGCCGCAGGCCTTGCGCAGCTCGGAATCTCTCCAGATGAAGCAGGTGCTCGACCCGGCGGTGATGCGACGCTCCCGCGGCAGGGACACCGTCATCTGAAACAGCAGCCCCGCTTTTCCCGTCCGCGTCACCTCGCCATACGCAAGCGGCGAGGTGAGCTCATAGTGATTGAAGCCCATGATCTGGAAGGAGTACGGGATGTCGTCGATCAGGCGCACGATCCTGCTTCCGACGCTGATGTGGCGGTCGACTCCCGATACCCATACCTCGGTCGTGGCCGAGGTGACGTCCGTGCTGTCGGAGACCGCTCGCGCGATCTCCGACAGTTCTTCATCGGTCAGGCCAAAGATGCCGTCCGTGTAAGTGATGCTCTGATCCGGCATCGTGGAAACAACACAGTTTTTCATATCAGTCCCTCCATCACGGCAGCAGATAATCGTCGAGTTCCTCCCCGTCTTTACCATAACGCTCAAACGGGTCCGACGCCAGCCACCTGGCCTCGGCTCTGCGGTAACTGTCCAGCCTCCTCCGATAGAGCGCCAGCGCCTCGCCGCGCGTCAATGCGCTGTTATCCTGAAACCCAATATCTCCGGGATAGGATTTAAGCAGTTTGTAGGCGGCCCGAAGGGTAGCGCTCGTCGCGCCGGGGCGAGACCCATTGCATTTGACGATCTCCTGCCTCGCGGTTCGAAGAAACTGCCGCACCTGCAGGATATCCACTTCACGACCGATGCTCAAGCGCGCGGACATGACCATGGCATACGCGGGCAGGATGAAGGCCTTCCCCCGAATCCGCTGCTCTCCGTACTTGTCGAGGAGCGGCACGTCGTTCCCGGTGATGAAGAATTCCGCCGCCTGACGCCGGAAATCCTCGAAGACCGCGTCGTCCTTGATGATCCGCGGCAGGTGTACGATGCCGTCGGAGAGGTACACGTCCATACGGTTAAGCGTCGTCTTCAAGCAATACCGGCTGATGATGCGCCTGCGCACGTCGTCGGGGAGGGCGTGATGGGTAACGACGTCGTCATCGTAGATCTTCGGCTCGTTCGACGCATCCTCCATCACGAGGATGCCGATGAAAAGGAAGTTTCCCATACGATGCTGCTTCCAGAACTCGTCTGCGTCCGACGCGTCTACGGGCACGAACACCACCGTCTTCACGCCCCTGTACGTGTCGCCCAACCCGTTGAGGATCTCATTCAAGGCCAT
Source organism: Oscillospiraceae bacterium (assembly GCA_045225715.1). Classification (GTDB taxonomy): domain Bacteria; phylum Bacillota; class Clostridia; order Oscillospirales; family Oscillospiraceae; genus Hominicoprocola. The sequence continues at coordinate 7,034 of JBGVBS010000012.1, read as the reverse complement.
GGTCGCAAGCAGGGGATCGGGACGGCGGAAGAGTACCGTCGCACGCTTCGGGTCTTCGTTGCTTCGGGTGATTACATAGAGCTGCTCGTTTTCGATCGGTTCAAAAGTTTTCATTGGACATTTCTCCTTAGTTATTTTTTTGAACGCAAAAAGAGCGCCGCGCAGGCTGGTTACCTTGCGCGACGCTCTCGATCGATTACGGCAGATCGAGAAAATCCCCCTTGCGCAGCGGATGAGAAAAGGGTATACTACATCCGTCGACGCGGGAATTCCCGTCGGGTAGGTGGTACGACACCTGCTTGGGTCATAGCGAGCTGCAACTCGCTATGACTGTCGGCTCTATTTTTTTGTTCATGTCTATTGTACCACAGAATTAATTATTGTCAATAAATAGTTGCGATTTCTTTGTGAATAGATTGTAAATTCCGGATAATCTCATAAAATAGTTTCCGAAATTAAGGAAATGCGAAAAGCATTTCTCCGCCGCTGGCATTTTGTCGAATGATCGTGATCTGTGCCCTGCGTTTGGCGGCGTGTTTTTGTGCAACATGACATTCGCGCAAAATTTTTGCAAAAGTCAATACTGGTGCTGGATTTTTTTTGCGAGTGCAAATATAATCAGCAGCAGGGGAGACGCGAGATCAATCGGAAAAGCGAACCTGCTTGACGCACTTGCGGATCAGCTTTTGCCATTCTGCGGCTTTGCGGTCCTGCGCAACATTCATCTGGTCAGCATAGGGCGTTTGATACAGCAAGCCGCTTTTGAGTGCCTCTATATACGCGGGAACCCATACGTTGACTGAGTCCAGGTTCCGGTAAGGCATCTGCCGCTGCAGCAGCTTGTCGACGGCAGTCGGCTCCATATACGTCATGGCATGATCGGTCATGATCTGAACGATCGGCTCTATCACACAGCTGTCGTCGCTGCTTTCCGGGTTCGCATTGATCATCTGAAGCGTCCAGCCGTATCCTCCGTAGCCCAGGACAGACTTGTCGATACCGATCTCAGGTACGCAGAAGATGTGCTTTATCGGCTCAAGGGACAGCAGTCGGAAACGGGACTCCAGACAGCTCAGGACTTCTTCGACAAGCGCGGCGCGGCGCTTAATCGTCGCGTCTTGGCCCCCGGCGAGGATTCGCGCACATAGATACCGCGCCTTGGCGATGATCTGTTCGGGATCACCCGAGGTATCGGTGTCCATTGCAAAGCCAAGATATACAATGGTGGAATACGGCGCGGGGAGCATATAAAACGACCGAGGCGTTTTCGCCATCTCCATGCTCCGATAATAGCCGATCTCAAACAGGCTCGCGCCGATCCTCCTGAGCTCGTCCACCCACTTCTTCTGCTCCATTTGACGAACCTGCTCGATCATGGCTGACACATGCCGGACCAGAGAATCGTAAGACGGGTCAGCCGCTATGGCTAAGATGTGCTTGCTCCAAATGGGATCCATATACTACCTCCAAAAATATACTAATAATCTACTTTGATTGCAAACGGCGTCTGTGTATATCACAGCGGATGCCGGGATCTGCGAGGGCTGAACAATGTATGATCAAATCGGACAGAGGATCAAACAACTCAGAAGAGACCAGAAAATGACGATGGAAGAGCTGGCGGAGCAGTCCGGCTATCGGACCGCGAGCAGGAAAACGGCGATCTATCAGATCGAGGTCGGGAAAAACAGCGTGCCGATCGACCGCTTGCCGAAGCTCTCGGGCGCGCTGCACACGTCGATCTACTACCTGCTGGGAATGACGGACGACCCGGATGTGACGGACGAGGATATCCTCGAGTACATTTCCGGGCGCGGCGAGGAGCGCTGAGCACTGCGATCAAAACAGCCGGTACCAGGCGGCACCGGCAAAATAGCTGCGGATCAGGGAACGATTAACCAATCATGCAATTGGCAGAGGGGTAAAACGCTGCGTCCATGACGCCGCCGGATCGGGGAGACGCCACATCCGCGGGATCGATCTCGTGCTTCGGCTGCTCTGACGGTTCCAGCCTGCCTTCATCGAGCCAGAGCAGGCGGGATTCTTTTGCCATATCTTCCGGCTGGATCTCAAGGATGTACTGATTTGCGCTAAACAGCCAGATCACGCGTCCGATGCACATTCCTTTCACCTTGGTGACCTTATCGACGCATTCCCGTCCGAAGAAACGCGGCTCGTCGTAGGCAGGGGGTGCGATCCGGCCGGTGACGCCTTCTCCCGTCACGTCGAGCTGATCGGCACTGAAGAAGCAGATGCTCCCCTTCTGGTTTTCCTCGGCGGACTTCGACTGCAGGACATACTGCCGGCAGCCGTACATCCACTCCGTAGCTCCGATGCAGACGCCCTCAAAGCCCGTCACAATGTCCTTGCAGGATTTCCCAAGCAGTTCCAGTTCATTCATCGCGATACTCCTTATTATAATATTGACCATCTATCATACTCAAAGAGTATACCAACGGTCTACGATTACTATAACAGGAGAATACGCCGGGTGTCAAGAGAAAGTCGTGTAATTATCTACTTTCTCTTGAGGCTCGGTTTATCATAATAATATTTGGTACAAATAAGACAGCACACAAGGGTGAACCTTGTGTGCTTTTGTTGTTCTTTGCGAGACCGTGCATTGATCATACCCTGAAAAAACAATAATGCGAAGCGTGCACTCTGGAGAGTTCTCTCTAAGAAGTGACAATATCTCTCGAGGGATCTAAAAAAACAAAACTGTATCAGAATTCAATTTGCTTTGCGTAATTAATACAACGTAGATCAGAAATTGCTTAGTTGATCTATCTTCAGGATAAAAAGCTCAGGTAATAATCTAGCGCTGGCAAAAAACTTTAGAAACCGAAGTCTGAACGTTTGACTGAAAAATTACAAGAAGCAGGATTGGAGGGATGCTATCGTGATCGCTTCTGTAACAACTCGGGAACAGCTTGAGAAGCAAGCCTGGCTCCTTTATTTCAATCGCGTTTTGCTTGAAAAAGGAGTTCTTACTGAAAAAGAGTATCGGCAGATGATTGAGCGGATCAAACGCTGTTCATAGTCGGAATAAGTAGATGAAACCCGTACGATATACGACGTACGGGTTTCTCGCTGAAGGATTGAGCACCAGTGCTTGTATCAAGTGGGGCTGGAGGTGTGAGCGTCTATGGCCGATATCGCGTCGTACAGCTTTCCTGCGCGAACCGAATCACCGAACCGCCCGCTGGTGTATCGGTAGATATCATCCATGTCGGCGAGCGCCGGTTCCGTGATATCGACGAAGTATTCCCTCATCTGTTTGCCCTGTGCTCCGCAAACGCATCGGCGGCGCGGCGCACCTGCCCTTTCCGAGCGGCATCTACGCCGCGCTCGAACTTAGTGACGAATTCCTCATCCGTCATCAAATCTGCGTTTACGGACGCGGGCGCTCTCGGAAGCTGTACGGGGAAAGGAATCCTTCCGGTCAGCGTGATCTGCTTGAGAAACATATCCATCGCCGTGGACATAGAGAGCCCAAGCCTGCCGAGGATATCCTCCGCCGCCGCCTTTGATTCGGGGTCAACACGCAGATTGAGCGTCGCTGTCTTTGCCATGATACATCGCTCCTTGTACATGCCTAAAGAGAATGCCCGTTACCGGCTTCGTGCTGATAACGGGCAATTTTCATTGTTGTGGATTTACAAACTTGTACTTGCCTTTTCCACGGCCGCTTACGGCTTGGATCAAACCTGCGTCTTTTAGCTTTGTGATGAGGTTCCCGGCTGCAGTAATGGAACTACCCACAACTTCCATAATATCACTGCGTCCGAAAATGCCGTCGATACCCATATGATTAAATAGACGCATGGCATTTGCCTTTATATTTTTCTTGGTATCTAAGCTGTTAATTGCTTTTTGAATTGACAGCTTTTGAGCCTCAATTAACATGTTTTCTTCGTCAATCGCAACTTTCTCCGGGCCAACCGGCACCTTTTCTACAGGAACATTGTAGTTCAGGTTGTAAAGGGTCACGATGAAGGAAGAAATGTCGGAATAAAATTTCGGTTCCAATTCCGGCCGATAATTGACAGCGTTGTGATAATCCTCCTTGATTTTCTTGAATCCGCTGCCTCTGCGCTCCATGTAATTCATGCGGCTGAACACGTCGGCAATGACCGGATTGCGCCGCTTGGAAGAGATGTTATCGGTATCCAGATTCTGAACGAGAGAACCGTCCATCATGCCGCCGGGAGAGTAAATTTCCATCCGATCATCAAAAATGTCAATGTGGACTTCACTGCCGAGAATCATATAATCACGGTGGATTAGTCCGTTTACGATGCACTCCAGCACGGCTCTTTCCGGGTATTCCGGCATTTCAACCCGACCGTTCCCTGTCTTTTTCCAGCGCTTCTTTGTGTTATTGCGAACAAACTCCTCCCCGCCCTGGAGAAGTGTAATCAGGCTCCCGCTGATTTCCTTATCGTCCAGTGCCTCCATGACGCCGGAAGCCTTGGAAAGGCCATACCATCTGGTGCAGAAGATGCGGGAAAAGCGCATTGAAGATTCGTCTGCAAGCAAGGCTCCGGCATTGGTCAGCATGCCGTCTTCGTCAATCAGCCCAAAGGACAGAAAATCAGAGTCTTCCAGTTCAAGCCCTGTCCGCTGCCTGTAAACGGAGCGCAGCTTCGTAAATGCATACCGATCTAACGGATAGCGAGAGGAAAGGCTGTCATAAGTGCTGCCGCTCCCACGCAGAACAAGCCGCTTTAACGCCGTAGCGTCGGCAGGCACACTTTCATTGCCGATTCTTACGTATGCGATCCGGTTGCCAGCTCCAATGTAGTAATAAGGCGTCTCCTGCCCGGCAGGCACCTTCACGATAATAAAATCTCTGCCGTTTTCGGAATGATGCTCCAGAATGATCTGCGGGATCGGGTCCATTTTGGTTTTGACCGTCTCGCTGATTTTCTCCGAGACATCTTTCGGATCTTTCAAACCAACCAATTCTTCATCGTCAGACACGCCAAAAATCAGAACGCCGCCGATACCGTTTGCAAAGGCACTGATGCTTTTGAGCCAGCTTTTGGGCTGGCGCTCCTCCAGCATTTCCTTCTTGTCATATTCGGTCGTTTCTCCAATATAATCAGAAATCCTCATATGAATGCGCACCTCTCATTCCGATTCAGTTTCTTTTTTCTTCGCCCGGCTCTTATACACGTTATGCCGGTTCTTGCACTCATGGCTGCAAAACTCGTTGCTGGGACGGCTGGCTACAAAGACCTTCATGCAGTGCTTGCACAGCCGCAGCGGCGTCTTTTCGTCCGTGAGCATGAAGCTGAACATCATCTGAATACCAAGCAGCAGGGAGTGGAAATCCCAGACAATCGTCGGCTTGTCCAGAAGCTCTATATGGTAGCTCGGCGCGTTCCCGTCAAAGGCCGCCATGCTCTGACGGAAGAGGTTCCGGGTATCCTCGTCGTTCGTATCATAATCCTCGTAATACAAAAAGCTCGTGGAAAAGATGAAGATCCAGTCGGTGAACTGCTGCTTCAGCCAGTCATAGCGTTCCGCATACTCCCGCTGGAAGCCCATGTTGACCGCCATGAGCCGGTCGCTCATGGTCATGGCAAGGGCCATCATGGCTTTATCACCCTCAATGTTCCACATGGATTCGATCCCGCGCTTGACCACATCCGGTTTCTCGAAGGGGAAGAACAGGGCGAGGTATTCCATCGTTTCCATCGCTTCCGCCTTTATAAACGGATTCTTCGGCAGATATACCGCCTCGTAATCCATGAACTTCGGCGTGGTGGGCAGCGCGGTCATAAGACCGAACAGACCATATTTTACGGCAAAGCCCTGGATCGCCTTCTGGATATCCGCGTCGGGCTTCTTGCTCATGCACATCCGCCCAATATTCAAAGCGTCAACAACAAGCTGCTGTGCATCCCGCAGCGGATCATAGATCCCCGGCTGCGCATCCTTCGTCGGCGTTAAGTACAGTTTGCCGTCTTCTGCCTTTTTCCATTCATAACTGCTGTATCGCACCCACAGCGAGCTGGTGCGTTCAAACAAGGCGTTCATGTGCCACCTCCGTTGTAACCCATATAAGCAACAATACAATTACTATTATATTTTCGACATCCCTACTTGTCAAGGTCGGAGCCCTTCATTTCCGCAAGAAAAGCCCGTTCCTCCATGGTCATAGGCAGCCCTCGTTCCTCCCGGTCTTTCAGATACGGGAGGATTTTTTTATGGACCTTCTTCAGCATCGTGTTCCGAACTTTCCGTATGTTCCGATCTGACTGTCCCCGAAGCTCTGCGATCTTCGCACTGCTGTACAGCCTGACGGCCGAGAAGTACAGCACTTCCTTGTGATCGTCGGAAAGCTCATGCAGCGCATGAGACATATACGGCTCAGTCACAAGCTCGTGGATCTCATAGGGGCAGTTGAAGATGGTGTCAATGAAGTCTCCCTTCTGCCGCTGCTTTTCCAGCACTGTGTTCATCGTGTCGGGGAAGCACAGTCCGTTCTCGTCAGCTCCGTAGTCTATCGGGAGATCGTCGCCGTTCCTGCTGATCTCATGATAACGTTCTCTGCGTTCCCTGTTGGCGTCCAGCCTGTCCCACCAGGCAATGACGTTGTTCCATTCCGGGACGGTGCGGGCGGCGGATTCCAAACGGGCCAGGGCTTCCTGTTCCAGCTCGCGTTTGAGCTTCTTTTTAGAGGGAGGCTCCGGCACAGCTTGCTCTCTTTGTTCGTCCTGCTCTAATTCCAGCTCAAGAGCTTCCTGCCGTTCAGCCGCAAGGTCCCGACGTCCCTGTTCCGATATTTCTTCTTCTTGTTCGTACTCATCGGGAAGACCGTTTTCCCATTCATCCACCGCCTGTCACCTCCCTTCAAAAAAATTTTCATTTTCTTTCAAAAACAGTTCCGCTAACCATGGCAGATTTCTCCTCTTAGTGAGGGAGTAATCCTATTTTGTTGTATTGGGTTACTTTCATCATCGAGAAAGGAGGGGCAGCCCATGGTAAAGATCGGCACCACGTAGCCCTGAAATGACGGATGA
>JBGVBS010000011.1:0-15402 GCA_045225715.1 Oscillospiraceae bacterium | reverse complement strand
CTGTTTGAAGAGCCGTATGCGGGAAAACCGCACGTACGGTTCCGAGGAGGGGCGACGGCAGCAATGCCAGTCGTCTACTCAACAAAGGGGAGTGAGCATATGATCTCAACGAAGGGGCGCTATGCGCTGCGGGTGATGCTCGATCTGGCGGAGCATGGGGAGGACGGCTATATCCCGCTCAAGGATGTGGCGGAGCGGCAGGAGATCTCCAAGAAGTATCTGGAGATCATCGTCCGCGAGCTGGTGAACGCGGGCTGTATCGCCGGCGTCAGCGGCAAGGGCGGCGGCTATCGACTGTGCCGCGCTCCGGAGGAATACTCGGTCGGCGAGATCCTGGAGCGCATGGAGGGCTCGCTCGCGACGGTCGCCTGCCTTGCCGACGGCGCCGCCGCCTGCCCGAGGGCGGGGGAGTGCGAGACGCTTCCCCTGTGGGCGGAGTACGATAAGCTGACGCACGATTATTTCTACGGGAAACGGTTGAGCGACTTGCTCACGAAGGAACGGAGATAAAAAAGAGAGAGGCGGCTTCCTGACGAAGCGCCTCTCTCGCACTGTTTATTTGGTAAGGCCGTATTCCTCCGCGAGCTTTTTCCACGTCGGGAGCGAAGTTTCGACCGTCTCGGGACTGACGCAGTAGGCGACGCGGACGTAGCCGGGGACGCCGAAGCTGTCGCCGGGAACGACGAGCAGATTGTCCTTCATCGCGCGGCGGCAGAACGCTTCCGCATCCGGCTCCGGCGTCTTGAGGAACATATAGAACGCGCCGTCCGGGTGGACGCAGGTGTAGCCCATGTCGGTCAGCGAGCCGTAGAGCAGGTCACGGTTGTTCTTATAGACGCTGATGTCGCTGGTCGCGCCGATGCAGTCCACGGCAACCTGCTGCCACATCGAGGACACGCAGATGTAGCCGAAGGCGCGGATCACGCCCATGCAGGCGGGCAGCAGCTCGGCATAGCCGTCCATGTCGGCGCGGAACGCCATGAAGCCCACGCGCTCGCCGGGCAGCGACATACCCTTGCTGAAGGAGTAGCAGTCGATGGTGTTGCGGTAGACCTCCGGCAGGAACACGCTCTCCTGACCGTCGTAGACCAGCTCGCGGTAGGGACCGTCCGCCACGATGTAGATCGGGTGGCCGTATTCCTTCTGCTTGCGCTCCAGCAGAGCGGCGAGCCCTTCCAGACGCTCGCGGGTGAACACGACGCCGGAGGGATTGTTCGGCGTGTTGATGACAAGCATCTGCACGTCGGGCGCAAGCGCCGCCTCCGCAGCGGCCAGGTCGAGCTGGAAGGTCTCCGGCTCGGTCGGGCATTCAATGAGAGAGGAGTCAACGGATTCGGCATAATACTTGTAGTCCATGAAATACGGCGCGAAGGTCATGGCGCGGCCGCCGCCGGAGAGCAGGACACGCGTCAGCACCGCGAGGCAGGTGGATGTGCCGCAGGTGACGATGACGTCCTGCGCGTGGTAGGAAACGCCGTGGGTCTTCGTGAGATAGTCCGCGATCTTCTGGCGCACGGGGCCGTAACCCGGCGCCGGCGCATAGGTGTAAAGCTTCGAGCCGGGGACGGTGTTCAGGTAACGCTCCATCGTCTCACGGACGACGGGGGGCGGGTCGATGCTCGGCGAGCCGATGGTGAAGTTGAAGACGGTCTCGCCCTGCTTCGCCTTTTCGGCGCCATACTCCGCGATCTCGCGGATGATGTTGCCGCTGCTGCCCCAGGCAACCAGTTTGGGATCGATCATAGTTCGGTTCTCCTTTTTGTTGTAATAACTGAATTGTTACGTTTATTCCACCGTTACCGACTTCGCCAGATTGCGGGGCTTGTCGATGTCGCAGCCGCGCTGGAGCGCGACATAGTAGGCAAAGAGCTGGAGCGGGATGATGCCGAGGCTGGGGAGCAGCATATCGATCGTGTCGGGCACGGTCAGCACCGTAGAGGCGACTTTCGCCATGTCGTCACGGCGGCTCTCGGTCGTCAGCGCCAGCACCTCCGCGCCGCGCGCCTTGACCTCGATCACGTTGCTCATTGCCTTGTCGAAAAGGCGTCCGTAGGTGCCGAGCGCCACGACCAGCGTGCCGTCCTCGATCAGCGAGATCGTGCCGTGCTTCAGCTCGCCGGAGGCGTAGGATTCGGAGTGGATGTAGCTGATTTCCTTCATTTTCAGCGAGCCCTCGAGCCCCATCGCATAGTCGAGGTTGCGCCCGATGTAGAACACCGACTCGTGGTTGAAATGCTCGGCGGCGTATTTCTGAATGTCGTCGCAGCGGGAGAGCACCTGACGCGCCTTCTCCGGCAGAGCTTCCAGCTCCCGCACGGCCTCGGCGTATTCCGCGGCGTCGACCGTACCCAGCGTCTCGCCGAAGGCGAGGCCGATCATGTTCAGCACCGCGAGCTGCGTCGAATACGCCTTCGTCGTGGCGACGGCGATCTCCGGCCCCGCGAAGGTGTAGAGCACGTCGTCCGCCTCGCGGGCGACGGAGGAGCCGACCACATTGACGATGGCAAGGACGTAAGCGCCGCGCGCCTTCGCCTCGCGCAGAGCCGCCATGGTGTCCAGCGTCTCGCCGGACTGGCTGATGACGATGACCAGCGAGCGTTCGTCCACGATGGGGTCGCTGTAGCGGAACTCAGAGGCGAGGCAGACCTCGATGCTGCGCCGGGTCAGATGCTCAAGGTTGTACTTTCCCACCATACCGACGTGGTAGGACGAGCCGCAGGCGACGATATAGATCCGGTTGAACGCCCTGATCTGCTCCGCCGTCAGCTTCATGTCGTCCAGCACGACGCGCCCGTCCCGGATGCGCGGAGAAATGGCGCGGCTGAGCGCGTCGGGCTGCTCGAAGATCTCCTTGAGCATGAAGTGCGGATAACCGCCCTTCTCCGCAGCGGAGACGTCCCAGTCGATGTGGTGGTGTTCTTTTTCGATGGGCTGCTGGAGCGGGTCGAACACCTGCACGCCGTCGCGCGTCAAAATCGCCGTCTCGCCGTCGTCCATGTAGACGACGTCGCGGGTGTAGGGCAGCAGCGCCGTCACGTCAGAGGCGATAAAATTCTCGCCCTCGCCGAAGCCCAGCAGCAGCGGCGTGTCCTTGCGCGCGGCGATGATGCGGTCGGGATAGTCGGCACAGAGGATACCCAGCGCGTAAGCGCCCTCGATGCGGCGCAGAACGCGGCCGACGGACTGGAAGAAGTCGTGACACTGGTTGTAGTGGTATTCCAGCAGCTGCGCCACGACCTCGGTGTCGGTTTCCGACTGGAAGTGGATGCCCTGATGGATCAAAAAGTCTTTGATCTCGGCATAGTTCTCGATGATGCCGTTGTGGATGACGGCGAAGCGCCCGTCCTCGCTCATGTGGGGATGCGAGTTCGTGCTGTTCGGCACGCCGTGGGTCGCCCAGCGCGTGTGGCCGATGCCGACGCAGCCGTCCAGATCGGCGCCGCCGTGTATCATGTCGCTGAGTACCTGAAGACGTCCCTTGGACTTCCGAAGGGCAATGTTGCTCTGCGGCGTGATGACCGCGACGCCTGCGGAGTCATACCCGCGGTATTCCAGACGGCTCAGCCCGTCCAGCAGAATGGGCGCGGCCTGCCGCGCTCCGACAAATCCGACGATTCCGCACATAATGATCCTCCCTGCGTTTCAATATACAGATACCAAGTCAATTTGATTGCATTAATAAAAATATAATACCGCAAATTTGCGGAAATGACCATCGTCAAAACGAAAAAAATGTAACGTCTTCACGAAAAAATCATGTCACGATTGACCATGAAGCGCCGCGCGGACAAAACCGGGAAACAGCGGGCGCAAACTTTTCGCGGCGGAGAGATACGCGTCGTGAAGCCGGGTACATTTGACTACCAGACCGACGGCTGCGCTTTCCGAAAGGGCCGGGTGCTTTTCCTGCGCTCCGGAACGCCTCGCACTTGCCTGACAGGCAAAAGCGTGCTACAATGGAACAAATCAAAGCGGGGAGGCGGGGATGTGTGAAACGGCTTCTGTGCTTCGACGGCGTGCATTTTTCATCGGAGGGGCACGCGGCGTTCGCCGCGGGGCTTTCCCTGCGGCTTGCCGCGCTGACCGGGAGTTGACGCGCCTGCGCGGGGCCATGGAACCATGCGGCGTCACGCCTGAAATGGGCTTGAAAGAACTATTTGTACCACCAAACAGAAACAAACAAAACAGGAGGACAGAACCATGTGGAACAGGAAAGAACTGAAAAAAAGAGGCAAGGCGGCGTTTCAAAAGAACTACTGGAAATGCGTGCTCGTCGCGCTGATCTTCACCCTGCTCGTCAGCGGCGGCGCGGCGTCGAGCAAGAAACAGGCGGACGGCGCGACCGAAGGCCAGTCGTTCGTTGAGGTGCTGAAGGAAGCGCCGAGGGAAGTGGTCGGCATACTCGCGGGCGCGGTCGCCGGCGTCGCCGTGATCGGCTCCGTCGTCAATCTGCTGGTCGTCAACCCGCTCAAGGTGGGCTGCAAGCGCTTTTTTGTCGTCAACAGCGAAGGCCCGGCTGAGCTGGACGAGCTGCTGTACGGCTTCAAGAACGGTTACGGCGGCGTGGTCGTGACGATGCTGCTGCGCGATTTGTTTACCGCGCTGTGGTTCTGCCTGTTCATCGTTCCCGGCGTGGTCAAGCTGTACTCTTACCGCATGGTGCCGTACATTCTTGCCGAAGAACCGGGCATCGGCGCCACGGAGGCGATCACGCGCTCCCGACAGATGATGAAGGGAAACAAGTGGAAGGCGTTCGTGCTGGACATCAGCTTCCTCGGCTGGTTCCTCCTTGCCGCCCTTACGTGCGGCGTCGTGAACGTGCTCTGGACGCAGCCCTACGTCGAAGCGACCGACGCGGAGCTGTACAAGGCGATCCGCTGACATGGGAATGGAAACGGGATTTATGAGGAAGCGGATCGCGCGGCTCCTCGCCGTCGCGCTGCTGCTGGGCGCACTGACGGGCTGCGGCGCGAAAAACGCGCCGGACGCATCGGCCGCCGTGCCGGAGGAGCCGGAGACGGACGCATATTCCGTCAACGGCAGCGTCATCTTTGAAAAGGACGGCGTGACCGTCACCACCGCAGGGCTTGACGTCGACCCGTCCATGGAAGGCGAGCAGCCGATCATTTGGGCGGACGTCGTGAACAGCGGCGATCAGGACGTCTATCTCGGCGTGGCGGCGGGATCGGTCAACGGATTTATGACGGAGGTCGTGCTGGCCAGCTTTCGGGAGGACGGCGCGGATTATGAGTTCGACATTACCGTTCCGGCGAACAGCAGCGAACGCTATGCGCTCGGCTACTATACGCAAAGCATTCCCGGCGTGAAGCTCCTGCCCCTCGCGGAGCTGGAATTCTGCTTCACAACGGCGGAGGACGAATACTCCTGGCGCAACTACATCTCCGACCCGGTGCGCATCGTGACCGGTGAGAACGTGGATACTGCGGACATATCCGAGTTCGGTACGGTCGTGCTGGACGACGATCAGATGACGCTGGTCATCGGCGAGCAGGACTACGACAGCTTTTTCGGCCCCGAGTTCTACGTCTATGTCGAAAACAAGACCGAACAGTACCTCGGCATCGCGGCGAACAGCGCGACGGCAGACGGGATCGACTCTGACGACGTGCGCTACAGCACCGCCGTCGCCCCCGGCAAGCGCAGCTGCGGGTTCATGTCTTTCGGCGGCGAGATCGGCGAGCTGCGGGGCGTCGAAAGCCTGACGCTCAACCTCATGCGCTATGCGGCGTCGTCGCCGGATGAGCTCAGCGGCTCTGACGCTGAGAGCCTTGCTCCCGTTTCCGTGCAGTATCCGCCGCAGGAGTGGGGCGAGTACAAAAACGGCGGCGTGAGCATGGAGCTTCAGCCGAAGTACAACAAGCTCGTCACCGTCGAGACTCCGAAGGACGACCCGGACGGCATTCTCTTTACGGTGTCTGAGACCGCGTCGATGGAGGCGGACGGCTTCGACGGTTCGGGCTGGCTGTTCAGCATCGGCACGCTCAGCGAGGCCGGGCTCCACGAGCTGCTCTGCGACGATATGTCCGGCGTGGAGGTCTTCGCAAGAGACGGGGGTGGCGGATATTACGTCTGGTATCGCCCCACGGACGTGCGCTATGCCCGCGCGACCGCCGAGGAGATGGCGCGCGACGCCGACCAGTGGACGATGCTCTGCGAATGGGCGGGGACAATGCAGGATGTCTTCCGGGAAGAGAACGAGCTGGAATATGTTTCCTTCGGCAACTCGATCATCGACATGTATCTCGCCCGCGCGGCGTACAGGGACGGCGAGAAGTACACGCTCAGCACCACCGAGTACGGCCCTGTGGAGGCATACGGCGTGGTCGCCGTACCCTTTGCCGAGTTCGTTATGCAGGGCTTTTTCGGTGAGGTCGACGACGAGGCGCCCGACGGTGAATACGTGGTTTTGACCTTCCCGGACGAGGACGTCCGCATCGACTTCTTCTTCGCGCCGGGGGCATACGCCCGCGTGATCTCGGACGGCCGGGAGACGATCTATCAGGCGGCGTGGCAGGACGATGACGTCAGCTGCGCCGAGGCGATGCGCGGCTGGTATTACGCAGCCGCGGAAAGCGCGGGCGTCCGGGAGCACGACGACGGTCTGACGCCATGGTACGGCGTATGGACGGAAAAGATCGCCGGCCGCGGCCAGATCGAAAGCGCATGGTGCATTGCGCCGGACAAGGTGCAGATCAGCGTGCGCTGGCCTGAGAGCGCGGGCGTGCTGGATAGCTGGGAGATCATTGCGACGCTGGAGGAGGACAGGCTCGTCTATGAGAACGGGCACAAGACCGTCGAGGAGTTCGACAGCTCCGGCGCGGGCGAGGTCGTGGATGAGAGCTACGGGGAAAGCGGATACTTCTACCTGGACGGCGAGGACACGCTTTGCTGGCACGACGATCAGGCGGACGGCGGGGACAGCGCGTTCCGCCGCGTGGACCTGTGGTAAACGAAGCGCGCAAACAACGCATGACAAAAGGTACCGCCGCCGTAAAACGGCAGCGGTACTTTTTTGAATGTGTGGTAACGCTATGACAAAGATACCCAAAAGACAATGGACGGTCTGGATCGCCATGTGCGGCATGATCGGCGCGCCGCTTGACAAGCGGCGCGCCTTGTGCCATGATAGGAACGAAAGAATAACGGGGGAGGACGAGCGGATGAATGTTTCGGCGGTGATCGCCGCGGCAGGCTTGTCCTCCCGGATGCGCGACTTCAAGCCTCTGCTTCGCCTCGGCGAGGAGACGATCATTTCCCGCATCGTTCGCGTCATGCGTGAGGCGGGCGCGGGGGAGATCGTCGTCGTCGCGGGCTATCGCGGCGAGGAACTGGAGCGGGAGCTGCGCGCAAGCGGCGCGCGCGTTGTGTTCAACCGGAGCTACGCGGAGACGGAGATGCTCCACTCGCTGAAGATCGGCGCCGCTTCGCTGAAAGCGCCCTGCGGGCGGCTGATCCTCTCGCCCGGCGACGTGCCGCTGATGCGCGCGGACACCCTCCGCGCCATGATGGAGCAGCCGGGGCAGGTCGTTCGCCCCAAATACCGAGGCAAGGTCGGGCATCCGCTGCTGCTGGACGCGGCGCTGATCCCGCCGCTGCTGGACTATCAGGGCGCGGGCGGACTGGGCGGCGCGGTGCGGACGCTTGCGACGGAGCTGACCGACCTGAGCGTGGACGACTACGGCTGTACGCTGGACGCGGATACGCCGGAGGATATGCTGGAGATCCGCCGCCGGTATTCTGTGGAGACCGGGGCGGACGCATTCTGGCCCGAGACGCGCGTCATGGTCGGACGCGGCGGCTGGCTGCTCCGCCCGGAGGATATACAGCTGCTGGAGATGATCGGGCAGACCGGCTCGCTCCGGCGCGCCTGCGCCTGCGTGCATATGTCCTACACCCGCGGCTGGACGCGGCTGCGCGATATGGAGCGCGAGCTGGGCATGAAGCTGACCGAGCGCAGCGCCGGCGGCGCGGAGGGCGGAGGGACCGCGCTGACCGCGGACTGCCGGGCGCTGCTGGACGCATGCCGCCGTTACGCTGCGGAGCTGGCGGAGGAAAGCCGCGCGGCGTTCCACCGCGCGTTCGACGCTTTGAACGCGCGTCTGGCGAGGGATCAAGAGGGAAAGGGCTGACGGCTTTTTTTTTGACGAGCGTTATTCAGAATTTTGAATATCAATGGAGGGCGCTGCCATGAAGAACGAATTTGGGCGGCTGCTGGACGAGCTTGCCGCCGGACGCGAAGCGGTCTTGCGCCGCACGGCGGAGGGCGTGACCTACACGCGCGTATTCGCGGAGCCGGAGCGGCTGATCCTGCTC
The DNA here is from genome assembly GCA_045225715.1 of Oscillospiraceae bacterium. Taxonomy (GTDB): domain Bacteria; phylum Bacillota; class Clostridia; order Oscillospirales; family Oscillospiraceae; genus Hominicoprocola. The sequence continues at coordinate 7,068 of JBGVBS010000011.1, read as the reverse complement.
GGCGCGGGGCACGTGTCGCAGGCGGTGGCAGAGCTCGCGGTGAAGCTGGATTTTGCCGTGACGGTCGCGGACGACCGAGCCGCGTTTGCCAATCGCGAGCGCTTTCCCGCCGCGGCGGAGATCGTCGTGGACGGGTTCGCGGACGCTGTCCGCGCGCTCGGTATCCGTCCGGCGGACTACGTCTGCGTCATCACGCGCGGGCACCGCAGCGACGGAGACTGCCTCCGCGCCATTCTGCCGGGGACGATGCCGTACTATCTCGGCATGATCGGCTCACGCCGCCGTACGAGCGCGCAGCTCAGGCTGCTGGAGGGCGAGGGCTACGACGCGGAGCGTATCAGGCAGATCCACACGCCCATCGGCCTGCCCATCAAGGCGCAGACGCCGATGGAGATCGCGGTTTCCATCGCGGCGGAACTGGTGCTCATGCGCCGCTCCAAACCGGTTGACATAACACGGCTTGAGAGATCGGACGCGGACAAGGCGGCGCTGCGTTTTGCCGCGGATACGGCGACGTCGAAGGCGCTGCTGCTGGTGCTGGAAAGCCGCGGCTCGACGCCCGCCAAGACCGGCTCGATCATGGTGGTGGACAAAAACGGCGCCAGCGCCGGAACTGTCGGCGGAGGAGCCTGCGAAGCGGAGGCGCTTGCCGCCGCCGCGCGGATCATCGGCACGGGAGAGGCGAAGGTCATAGACGCCGACCTCTCCAACGAGGTTGCGGCGGCGGAGGGCATGGCGTGCGGCGGAAGCCTGAAAATACTGGTCGAAGACATTTCGGGAGGAGCAGAGCGATGAAGCTGATCGAAACCATCCACGCGGAGGGCCACGTCCTCTGCCACGATATTACGGTGATCGTCAAGGATGTCAAAAAGGGCGTTGCGTTCAAGAAAGGGCACATCGTCACGAAAGAGGATATCCCGGCGCTGCTCGATCTGGGCAAGGATCATCTCTACGTCTGGGAGAAGGACGATACCATGTACCATGAGGACGAGGCGGCGGAGATTTTACGCGAGGTCTGCATGGGCGAGAATACCGTTTCCTCCGGAGCGCCGCGCGAGGGAAAGATCGAATTGAGCGCGGCGTGCGACGGCCTGTTCGTCGTGGACAGCGCGCGCCTGTGCGCCGTCAACGCCATCGACGAGATCACCGTCGCCACACGCCACGGCATGACGCCGGTGCGGGCGGGGGACAAGCTCGCGGGGATGCGCGTCACGCCGCTGGTCATCGCGAAGGAGAAGCTGGAGCGCGTCCGCGAAGCCGCGGGGGAAAAGCCGCTGCTGTCCGTCAGACCGTTCCGCCCCATGCGCTGCGGCATTGTCACCACGGGCAACGAGGTGTACTACGGGCGCATCGCCGACACCTTCACGCCGGTGGTGGAGCAGAAGCTTGCCGAATACGGCAGCAGCGTCGTCTGGCGCGAGAAATGCCCCGACGAGCGTGAGACCATCGTCGCCGCCATTCGCGCCATGCTGGACGCGGGCGCTGATATGATCCTGACGACGGGCGGCATGTCCGTTGACCCCGACGACATGACTCCGGCGGCGATCCGCGCCGCGGGCGCGCGCGTCGTCAGCTACGGCGCGCCGGTGCTGCCCGGCGCGATGATGCTGGTGGGTTATTTTGAGCGGGCGGGGAAGACCGTCCCCGTCATGGGACTCCCCGGCTGCGTCATGTACGCGAAGCGCACGATCTTCGACCTGATGCTCTGCCGCGCGGCGGCGGGCGTGGAGATCACGCGCGAGGACATCACCGCGCTGGGCGAGGGCGGGCTGTGCCTGAACTGCCCGGTCTGCACCTGGCCGAACTGCGGCTTTGGGAAATAACGACGAACAGAAGGACGAACCATGCAGGATAAACTCGGCAGGACAATCGATTATCTGCGCATCTCCGTCACCGACCGCTGCAACCTCCGCTGCGTCTATTGCATGCCGGAGGGCGGCGTGGCGGCGCTGGCGCACGGGGACGTCCTGCGCTTTGAGGAGATCGTGCGGCTGACGCGCGTCATGACCCGCCTCGGCATCCGGCGCGTCCGGCTCACCGGCGGCGAGCCGATGGCGCGGCGCGGCTGTCTCGACCTTGTGCGCGCGCTGCGTGGGCTGGAAGGCGTGGAGAGCGTGGCGATGACCAGCAACGGCGCTTTGCTCCGCGGCCGCGTCGCCGAGGCAAAGAACGCGGGCCTGGAGGCGCTGAACCTGAGCGTCGATACGCTGGACCCCGACGTCTACGCGCGCCTGACCCGCGGCGGAGATTTGGAGACCGCGCTGGAAACGCTGGAGCAGGCGATCGCGGCGGGGCTGAACGTCAAGGTCAACGCCGTGCCGGTGCGCGGCTTCAACGACGGCGCATTGGCGGAGCTGGCGGCATTGGCGAAGAATCGCCCGATCTGCGTGCGCTTCATCGAGCTGATGCCCATCGGCTGCGCGCGCGATCTGCGGGGGATACCGAACAGCGAGGTGCGCGCGCGGCTGACGGATGCCTTCGGCGCAATGGAGCCGGACGATACGGCGCACGGTTTCGGCCCCGCGCGCTACTGGAAGCCCCGGGGCTTCGTCGGCTCCGTCGGGCTGATCGGCGCGGTCAGCCATGAGTTCTGCGAGACCTGCAACCGTGTGCGCCTGACGGCGGACGGGCGGCTGAAGCTCTGCCTCAACCACACGCAGGGGCTTGACCTGAGAGCCATGCTGCGCAGCGGCGCGGGTGACGGAGAGCTGGAGGCGGCGATCCGCGAGGCGATCGGGAACAAGCCTCGCTGCCACGGATTTTATGAGGATGTCCGCGACCGCGAGGCAAGACGGATGAACCAGATCGGAGGATAGCGATATGGGTAAGGTATTGGCGGTCTGCACCAGCGGCCGCAGAGGGACACAGAAAACAAATGTGGAGAGCGCGGCGTTCACCGTCGGCTCCGGCATCGACGGCGACGCGCACGCGGGGAACTGGCACCGGCAGGTCAGCCTGCTGAGCGCGGACAAGATCGAGGCGTTCCGCGCGCGCGGCGCGGATGTGGCGTTCGGCGCGTTTGGGGAGAACCTGGTCGTCGAGGGCATCGACTTCCGCACGCTCGCCGTCGGTACGCTGCTGCGCTGCGGCGACGTGCTGCTGGAGCTGACGCAGATCGGCAAGGAGTGCCACACGCACTGCGCGATCTATCATCAGATGGGCGAATGCATCATGCCGCATGAGGGCGTGTTCGCCCGTGTGCTGGAGGGGGGAACGATCGCTGTGGGCGATGAAATGACCGTTGAGCGCCGCGTCGAGCCGCTGCCGTGGCAGGCGGCGGTCATTACACTGAGCGACAAGGGCGCGAAGGGCGAGCGCGAGGACAGGAGCGGGCCCGCCATCGCGGAGAGATTGAAGGCGAACGGCTACGAGGTCATCGAGCAGTTTGTCATACCCGACGAGGCGGAATTGCTCAAGAAGCATCTGATCCGCCTCTGCGACCAGCGAAAGCCCGACCTGATCCTGACGACGGGCGGCACGGGCTTCTCCCCGCGCGATACGACGCCGGAGGCGACGCTTGCCGTAGCGGAGCGAAACGCTCCCGGCATCGCCGAGGCGATCCGCGCGGCGTCTATGGCGATCACCCCGCGCGCCATGCTCTCCCGCGCGGCGTCGGTCATCCGCGGCAAGACGCTGATCGTCAATCTTCCCGGCAGCCCGAAGGCGTGCATGGAGAGCATGGACGTGTTTCTGGACGTCATCCCGCACGCGATGGAGCTTTTGCGCGGCGTCGCGCAGGACTGCGGGAGATGATCCAAAACGGTTCCTTTCGGCAAAACGGGTGTAAATCCACCCTTTTGTAATACATTTCCTGAAAGACGGAAGGAGAAAGAACCATGGACGCAAAACCCCTCGTATCCCTGATCCTCGCATTTTCCCTGATGCTCGCGCTCACCGCCTGCGGCGGCAAAGGCGCGGGCGAATCCGCGGCGCCGCCGGAGAACGTCGAGCTGATCGTATTCGCGGCAGCGTCCCTGACCGAGACGCTGACCGAGATCGCGGAGCTGTATCAGGCGGTCGCGCCCGACGTGACGCTGGTATACAACTTTGATTCCTCCGGCACGCTCAAGACCCAGATCCAGGAGGGCGCGGAGGCGGACGTGTTCCTCTCCGCCGCGCCGAAGCAGATGAACCAGCTTGACATATCCAAAGACGCGGAGAAGAATCCCGACCGGCTTGACTTCGTGCTGCAAGGCACGCGCGTCGATCTGCTGGAGAACAAGGTCGCGCTCGCCGTGCCGGAGGGCAACCCCAAGGGCGTCGGCTCCTATGACGCGCTCGCCGCGGGGCTGAAGGACGGCACTGTTTTCCTCGCCATGGGCAACAGCGACGTGCCCGTGGGGCAATACACGCAGAAGATCCTGAAGTACTATGACCTGAACGAAGAGGAGCTTGCCGCCGCGGGCTGCGTCACCTACGGCTCCAACGTCAAGGAGGTCACGACGCAGGTCAGCGAGGCCGCCGTGGACTGCGGCGTGATCTACGCGACGGACGCCTTTTCCGCGGGGCTCGAGGTCGTGGACACCGCCACGGCGGAGATGTGCGGACAGGTCATCTATCCCGCCGCCGTCATGAACGTGAGCAAACATCCGGACGAGGCGAAAGCGTTTCTCGATTATCTGACCGGGGCGGAGGCAACGGCGGTATTTGAAAGCGTCGGTTTCTCGGCGCTGCGGTAAACGGAGACAGAATATGGACTGGTTTCCCCTTTGGAATTCGCTGCGCGTCGCGCTGATCTCGACGGTCATCATCTTCTTCGTCGGCATCTTCGCCGCGTACCATATCGCCAAATGTCCGCGCGCCGTCAAGGGCGTCCTCGACGTGGTGCTGACGCTGCCGCTGGTGCTGCCGCCGACGGTGGTGGGCTATCTGCTCCTGCGCGTGCTGGGGCCGAAGCGCGTCGTTGGCAGATGGGTGCTGGCGGCGTTCGGCGTGCGGCTGACGATGACCTGGTGGTCGGCGATCTTCGCCACGACGGTCGTCATCTTCCCGCTGATGTACCGCACGGCGCGCGGCGCGTTTGAGAGCTTTGACCAGACGCTTGCCTACAGCGCGCAGACGCTGGGGCTGAGCAATACGTGGATCTTCTGGCACATCCGTATGCCCGTGTGCAGGCAGGGCATCCTTGCGGGCACGGTGCTGTCGTTCGCGCGGGCGCTGGGCGAGTACGGCGCGACGAGTATGCTTGCGGGCTACACGCCGGGGCGCACCGCGACGATCTCCACGACGGTCTATCAGCTCTGGCGCACGAACGACGACGCGGCGGCGCTGCGCTGGGTCTGCGTCAACCTCGCCATTTCCGCCGTCGTGCTGCTCGCCGTCAACCTGCTGGAAGCGCGGCAGAAACGGAGGGGAAGGGTATGAGCCTCGACGTCAGCATCGAAAAAGACCTCGGCGGTTTTCACCTGAAGGCGGACTTTTCCGCGGACAGCGGCGTCGTCGGGCTGCTCGGCGCGTCCGGCAGCGGCAAGAGCATGACGCTCAAATGTATCGCGGGCGTCGAGCGTCCCGACCGCGGGCGCATTGTGCTCGACGGCGTAACGCTGTTCGATTCGGAGCGGCGCATCGACCTCCCGCCGCAAAAGCGGCAGGTGGGATACCTGTTTCAGAACTACGCGCTCTATCCGCATATGAGCGTCAAAAAGAATATCCTCTGCGGCCTGCGCTCCGTCCGCGACCGGGCGGAGCGCGAGGCGCGGCTCAACGAGGCGCTGCGGATGTTCCGGCTGGAGGAGGTCGCCGACCGTAAACCCGCGGAGCTGTCCGGCGGACAGGCGCAGCGGACGGCGGTGGCGCGCATCCTCGTGAACCGCCCGAAGCTGCTGATGCTCGACGAGCCGTTCTCGGCGCTGGATTCGCACCTGCGTCTGCAGCTTCAGATCGAACTGAAAAAGACGCTCGCCGCCTATGACGGCGCGGTGCTGATGGTGACGCACAGCCGCGACGAGGCGTACCATATGTGCGGCGCCATCGCCGTCGTCGAGGACGGAACGTTTGAGCCGGTCCGCGCGACGAAGCCGCTCTTCGCCGATCCGGGCTCCTTTGCCGCCGCGCGGCTGACGGGCTGCAAGAACATCGCCCGCGCGGAAAAGACCGGCGAACATGAGGCGTTCGTGCCGGACTGGGGCGTGCGCTTCACGACGGAACAGCCGGTGCGCGACGGGCTGCTGGGCGTCGGACTGCGCGCGCACTACTTCAACCCCCGCGCCAACCAGAACAGCGTGCCCGTCCGCTATGCCGGCGAGATGGAGGAGCCGTTCGAGTGGATCCTGCTGTTCCGCTGCGAGGGGCAGAGCGACGATACGCCGCCGATCTGGTGGCGCCTGCCGAAGGACAAGAAGCCGCAGGCATTCCCCGACCGCCTCGGCATCGCGCCCGCCAACGTCCTGCTCCTGTACCGCTGAACAAACAAGAACCGACAGGCCGAAAGACCTGTCGGTTCAGCTTATCCGGGCAGAGAGCGTCTCACAGCCTGGAGCGGAAGATGAGGCACGCGGCGCCCGCGGCTCCGAGGACGGCGCCGAGCAGTCCGGAGACGACCGCCCGCTGATGGAGCCGCTGATACAGCTCCGGCGAACCGTCCAGCACGTTGTAGTAGCCGTGCAGGTTCAGCGCGGCAAACAGCAGACAGACGACGCAGATGACAATGAGCAGAATACCGGCGATCAGCAGCAGCTTTTTCATGGCGTCCTCCTGTGAATTCGATGTGGTCACATCCTGTTGGATCCACTATATCATCGGCGCGCGGGATTATCAACCCGTCAAACGCAGAAAAGTCCCGCAACAAGCTGACGCGGACTTCCGTGAAAACAATGTTGCCTTGCGCTGCGGAAAGAGATATAATGACGCCGCTGACAGCGGCATGGAAAAACAAGGATCCACGATCGCAGGGCAGCCGGAAAACTGCGCTGTTTTCCCCTCTCCTGCCGCTTTCGGTTTCCGCGCGCCCGGGAATCTGCATAAGAAAGCGGAGGGCGGCGGGCAATGTCAGAAAGATAATATAGCGAAGCCCTCTCGTCACATTTTTTTAGTGACGGGAGGGTTTTTTTAAAAAAAGGCTTGACAAAT
>JBGVBS010000010.1:0-82191 GCA_045225715.1 Oscillospiraceae bacterium | reverse complement strand
ACAAATATTGACTTGCTGCGCTAGGGGCACCGGTTTCATTCCTTTTTGTGCCTTCCGCGCAGCGGAAGGGTATGGTCATAATTATGGCAAATCTATCACGGGGGCTCGGCAAAGGCCTCGGCGCCCTGCTGGGCGAAGAGGCGCTTCGCACCGATACCAGCGAGAATCTGCAAAATCTGCCGATCTCCCAGATCGAGTGCAACGCCGACCAGCCGCGCAAACGGTTTGAGGAAACTGCGCTCGACGAACTGGCGGATTCCATTCGCGAGCATGGCATATTGCAGCCGGTGACCGTGCGCCGCCTCAGCACGGGATACTATCAGATCGTTGCGGGCGAACGTCGTTGGCGCGCCGCGCGGCAGGCGGGATTGACGGAGATCCCCGCGATCATCATCGAGGCGGATGAGCGAAAAGCAACCGAACTGGCGCTGATCGAGAATTTGCAGCGTGAAGACCTCAATCCGATCGAAGAGGCTGAAGGCTACAAAAAGCTGCTTGACGGCTACCACATGACGCAAGAGGATGTAGCGGAACGGGTTGGTAAATCCCGCCCTGCCGTGGCAAACGCGCTGCGGTTGCTGGCGCTGTGCCCGGAAATCCGTTCGCTGCTGACAGATGGCAAGCTGAGCGGCGGTCACGCCCGCGCGTTGCTGCCGCTTTCGGCGGAACAGCAAAAAAAGGCGGCGCAGGCGATTATGGACGGCGGGCTGAGCGTGCGGCAGACGGAAGCGCTGGTCAAAGCAATGCTTGCCCGGCCGAAAACAAAAAAAGAAACAGATCTTGAAACGATCAACTACACCAAGCTGGCGGCAAATGAGTTGGCAGACAAGCTCGGCCGCGGCTGCCGCATCGTGCCGGGCAGGAGAAAAGGCCGTGTCGAACTGGACTACTACGACATGGACGATCTGAACGACCTGCTGGACGCGCTGGCATTGATCAAGAAGAGGAATGGCAAATGACGGATTTTATCCACGAGCAACCCAAGGAAGAAAAGCCGACCGTCGTCCCACAGGAGGAAGAACCGGAGCTGAGTGAAAAAACGGGACAAAAACGCGTTTACGGTTATATTTTTATTCTGTTTATTGTTGCATTTTCCCTGCTGCTGTGGGCATTCTTCATGAACCAGCGCGGCACGGATCAGGTGCTCAGCGAGCTGCGCGGCAACGCCGACGCGCTGCAAACCACCCTGACGCGCAACGCCGAGCTGGAACGCGAGGTGGACGAGCTGGAAGTGCGCATTGAGACGCTGACGAAGGAAAACGACGAGCTGAAGCAGAGCGCCGCGCAGCAGCAGGGAGTCGTCGATATGCTGGAAAGAGACTATAAAAGCTTATCCGTCAACAGGATTCTCTGCTATGCCCTGCTGCTGATGAACGACGGCGAGCACGAAAAGGCGGCGGAGCTGCTGGCGTCGTGGTGCGGCACGGCGGACTACGAGCAGGAGATCGAGGAGAACGACAACAGCTCATGGAACGACCTCGAAGCGCCCGTCCTGCTGCGCGAGCGTTACGACGCGATGCTGGAGCAGCTGGTCAAAGAGGGCTATCTGACCGTAGCACAGGACGGGAGCCTGAAATACTGGCACGTCGACGTGCCCTGAGCCGACACTGTTTCACGTGAAACATTAAGGAAAGAAGGAAATAAAGAATCATGCTTGACATCAAATTCATTCGAGACAACCCGGAGGCTGTCAAGGAAAACATCAGAAAGAAATTTCAGGACGCGAAGCTGCCGCTGGTGGACGAGGTCATCGACCTTGACGCCAAGCTGCGCGCCGCCATCACCGAGGCGAGCGAGCTGCGCGCGAAGCGCAATCAGCTCTCCAAGGCGAACGGCCCTCTGTTCGGCAGGCTGAAAAAGGCGGCAGACGAGGAGAAAGCCGCTATTCAGGCGCAGATCGACGCCAATATGGCGGCGGTCAAGGCGAACGGCGACCGTCTTGCCGAGCTTGAGGCGCTGGAGGGTGAATTCGAGGCAAAGCTGCACCACGATATGCTGCTGATCCCCAACATCATCGACCCCAGCGTTCCCATCGGCGAGGACGACAGCAAGAATGTTGAGGTGCAGCGCTTCGGCGAGCCGAAGACGCCCGGTTTCGAGGTGCCCTACCACACCGACATCATGGCTCGCTTCGCCGGCATCGACATCGACTCCGCGCTGCGCGTCAGCGGCAACGGGTTCTACTACCTGCTCGGCGACATCGCGCGGCTGCACGAGGCGGTCATCGCTTACGCGCGCGACTTCATGATCGGCAAGGGCTTCACCTACTGCATCCCGCCGTTTATGATCCACGGCAACGTGGTCGAGGGCGTCATGAGCCAGAATGACATGGACTCCATGATGTATAAGATCGAAGGCGAAGACCTCTACCTCATCGGCACGAGCGAGCACTCTATGATCGGCAAGTTCATTGACCAGATCCTGCCCGAGGCTACCCTTCCTCAGACGCTGACGTCCTACTCTCCCTGCTTCCGCAAGGAGAAGGGCGCGCACGGTATTGAAGAGCGCGGCGTGTATCGCATCCACCAGTTCGAGAAGCAGGAGATGATCGTTGTCTGCAAGCCTGAGGATTCTATGAAGTGGTATGAGCAGATGTGGCAGTACAGCGTCGAGCTGTTCCGCTCCATGGACATCCCCGTGCGTCAGCTCGAATGCTGCTCCGGCGACCTCGCCGATCTGAAGGTCAAGAGCTGCGACATCGAAGCGTGGTCTCCGCGCCAGCAGAAGTACTTCGAGGTCTGCTCCTGCTCCAATCTCGGCGATGCGCAGGCGCGCCGCCTCAAGATCCGCGTCAAGGGCGAGGACGGGAAGATGTACCTGCCCCACACGCTCAACAACACCGTCGTCGCGCCGCCGCGCATGCTGATCGCGTTCCTTGAAAACAACCTGCAAGCGGACGGCAGCGTGAACATCCCCGCTGTTTTGCGTCCGTATATGGGCGGTACGGAAAAGCTGACTCCGAAAAACTGATTGCAAATCGTATAATAAACACAAATTATACAAAAAGGAGAAAAGATAATGAAGAAGTTTATCGAAGAGTTCAAGGCATTCGCACTCAAGGGCAACGTGCTCGACATGGCAATCGGCGTCATCATCGGCGGCGCATTCGGAGCGATTACATCCTCCCTCGTCAGCAACGTGATCACGCCGTTGCTTGCGGTCCTGTTCAACAGCCCCAATCCCGACGCGCTGAACATCACGCTCCGCGCCGCCACGGCGGACAGCGAGGCGATCGTGCTCGGCCTCGGTACGTTTGTCGGGACGGTCATCAACTTCCTGGTCATTGCGCTGGTGCTGTTCTCGGTCATCAAGGCGATGAACAAGGCGAAAGAGATGGCGGAGAAACTCAAGAAGAAGGAAGAAGAGGAAGCCGAGGCTGCCAAGCCCGCCGAGCCGTCTGCAGAGGAAAAGCTGCTCACCGAGATCCGCGACCTGCTGAAGGAGCGGAAATAATCCGCAATGCTTGATATACTGCGCGCCGGGCTGACGACGCTCGGCCTCGACGCGGCAAAGTCGGAGCCGCTGGCGGAGTTTGCCCGATTGGTTCTGGAGCGGAATCAGGTGATGAATCTGACCGCCATCACCGACGAGGCAGACTTCGCGCGACTGCATTTGCTCGACAGTGCGTCGCTGCTGGGAGTCGCCGACTTCGGCGGCATGCGCGTGATTGACGTAGGCACCGGCGCGGGTTTTCCCGGGATGCCGCTTCGCATCCTGCGCGGCGACTTTGATCTGACGCTGCTGGACAGCACGGGAAAGCGCGTGGAGTTTCTGCGTGAGTCCTGTGAGACGCTCAATCTTGCGCGGGTGGATTGTGTCCACGCGCGGGCGGAGGAGTATGCCGCGGAGCATCGGGAGACGTTCGACCTTGCGACTTCGCGCGCCGTGGCGGCGCTTCCGGTGCTTTGCGAGCTGTGCCTGCCGCTGGTGAAGGTCGGCGGAAGCTTCCTCGCCATGAAAAGCGCGCGGAGCGACGAGGAGCTGAGCGGCGCAAAGCGCGCCATTGAAACGCTCGGCGGCAGGATCGGACGCGTCGAGGATTATACGATCCCGACGAGCGACGTGACGCACAGGGTCATTGTCATAGAAAAGATCAAACCGACGCCGAAGGTATATCCCCGCGCGTTCGGCCAAATCAAGAAAAAACCGTTATAAGGAGCGACGGAATTGGGTCAGGTCATAGCGATGGTCTCCGGCAAAGGAGGCACGGGAAAAACTTCATTGACCGCGCTCATCGGCGCTGCGCTGGCCGGACTCGGCAAACGCACGCTGCTGCTGGACTGCGACGTCGGCCTGCGGAATCTTGATCTGGCATTGGGCCTTTCCGATTGCGTACTGATGGATTTTTCGGACGTCGTCGCGAAGCGAGCGACGCTGGAAGAGGCTGCGGTCCGACATCCGCGCCTGCCGAACCTGTATCTGCTGACTGCGCCGGTCACGACGGAGGCGTCTCTTGCTGACACGGACGGGATGCGAAACCTTTTGGACGCGGCGCGCGATGCGTTTGACTTTTGTCTGGTCGATGCGGGCGCGGGTTTGGGAGAATCGTTTCGCCTTGCGACGGAGAACGCCGACCGCGTGATTGTTGTGACGACGACGGAACCGTCCTGCCTGCGTGACGCGCAGCGGACGGTGATGGAGCTGCATGGCTTCCCGACCGGCAGGCTGCATCTGGTTGTTAACCGGCTGCGCCGCAGGCTGCTGCGCTCACTGCGCGCCAACATCGACGACGCAATGGATGCGGCGGGCTTACCGCTGCTTGGCATTGTTCCTGAGGACGAGGATCTGCCGGTGCTGCTGGGAAAAGGTAAAGTGGACGGATTCGGCTATTATTCCGGCGCGCGCCGGGCCTCTCGCAACATTGCAAGACGACTTTGCGGAGAACGTACTCCGCTGATGAAAATATAGACCAAACGGAGGAACGATTCCTCCCTGAAACCATTGAACGGACGCTCGATGGCTTTAGGGAAGCATCGTGCAAGGACAGCCATTTCTGGCAGAAAGGGAAAACATGAACATCGCATTGATCGCGCATGACAACCGCAAGGAACTCATGGTGCAATTTTGCACCGCCTATGCCGCCATTCTGTCACGCCACACGCTATGCGCAACGAATACCACTGGCAAGATCATCGCGGACACGACCGGACTGAATATCCACCTGTTTATGAATGGTGCGCAGGGCGGCGACGAGCAGATCGGCGCGCGTATCGCTTACAATGAGATCGATCTCGTGCTCTATTTCCACGATCCAAACAGCCCGGAATATGCGGCGAGCGTCGCATATATTTCCAAGCTCTGCGACCAGAACCGCATTCCGCTCGCGACCAACTCCGGCACAGCGGAGGCGCTGGTGCTGGCGCTCGGCCGCGGAGACCTTGATTGGCGCGATATTGTGAATCCGAAAACAAAACCGTTTATGGCGTAAACAAAGGAGAGAGAATCAACCATGATGCAGTCCCGTACTCATAACTGTAATCAGCTTCGCATCGAAAACGTTGGTGAGAGCGTTAAGCTCGTCGGATGGATGGAAAACGTCCGAGAGGTCGGCGGAAGCCTCGCTTTCGTCGTCCTGCGCGACTTCTACGGCACAACCCAGATCGTCGTTGAGGACGCGGCACTCCTCGCCCAGATCAAGAGCTACAACAAGGAATCTACCATTGGCGTGAGCGGCGTTGTGCGCGAGCGCGCCAGCAAAAATCCCAAGCTTCCCACCGGCGACATTGAGATCGTGCCGGAGAGCATTGAGCTGCTGGGCCGCTGCCGCTACAATGAGCTGCCGTTCGAGATCAACCGCTCCCGCGACGCGGACGAGTCCGCGCGGCTCAAGTACCGCTATCTCGATCTGCGCAACCCGGCGGTCAAGGCGAATATCATCCTGCGCTGCAACGTTATCGCCGCGCTGCGCTCCGCTATGCTGGCGCATGACTTTTTGGAGATCACCACGCCGATCCTCACCGCGTCGTCCCCCGAGGGCGCGCGCGACTATCTGGTGCCGGCGCGCAAGCACCCCGGCAAGTTCTACGCCCTGCCGCAGGCGCCGCAGCAGTTCAAGCAGCTGCTCATGACCTCCGGCTTCGACCGCTATTTCCAGATCGCGCCTTGCTTCCGTGACGAGGACGCCCGCGGCGACCGCTCCCCCGGCGAGTTCTATCAACTCGACATGGAGATGGCGTTTGCCACGCAGGAGGATGTGTTTGCGATCTGCGAGGATGTGCTGCCGCCGATCTTCGCCAAGTTCGGCACCTACAACATCGCCTCGAAGCCGCCGTTCCGCCGCATTGCCTATCTTGACGCGCTGGAGACCTATGGCACGGATAAGCCTGACCTGCGCATCGACCTGACGGCGACGGACGTCACCGCCTTGTTCGAGGGTACGGAGTTCGCACCGTTCCAGGGCAAGACAGTCAAGGCGGTCGTCATCGACAAGTGCGCGCTGACGCGCAAGCAGATCGAAAAGCTGCTGACCGATTGCGAGGTGCAGTCCGGCAGCAAGGGCTATTGGTTCAAGACCGACGACAAGGGCGCGATCGCCGGCGGCGTGGCGAAGTTCGTGAACGAGGACAAGGCGAAGGCGATGCTGAACCTTGCGCCCGATACGCTGGTCGTGCTTGCCGCGGGCGAGCTGGCGACCAAGATGGCGGGCGTGGAGATCAAGACCTTCGGCCGCGCCTGCGAGGGCCACATGGATAAAGAGCGCTACGAGTTCTGCTGGATCACCGACTTCCCGATGTATGAGATCGGCGACGAGAGCGGCGAGCTGGAGTTCTGCCACAACCCGTTCTCCATGCCTAAGGGTGGACTCGATGTGCTGCTTCAGGCCGAGCGCGGTGAGCTCGATCCGCTGACGATCATGGCAGATCAGTACGACCTCGTGTGCAACGGCGTGGAGCTTTCCTCCGGCGCGGTGCGCAACCACGATCCGGAGATCATGGTCAAGGCGTTCGAGCTGGTGCGTCTCGGCGAGGACGACGTGAAGAAAAAGTTCCCCGCTATGTATAATGCATTCTGTTACGGCGCTCCGCCCCATGCGGGTATCGCCCCGGGCGTCGATCGCATGGTCATGCTTTTGGCGGGTGAGGATTCGATCCGCGAGATCATCCCCTTCCCGATGAACAAGAACGCGCAGGACGTGATGATGGGTGCGCCGAGCGAGGTCACCCAGAAGCAGCTGGACGAGCTGCACATCAAGGTGACTGCCAAAGAGGACGAATGAGACGTTACGGATCTCTTATTTTAACATTTGTGCTGGTTATGACGCTCGCCGCTTGCGGCGGGCGTCAAGCCGATGTGCCGAAAACAGTCGAGCTGCCGCAGGCGGAAGCCGCGGTGGACGCCGCGCCTGAAGCAGCGCCGGAACCGGAGCCCGCGATTCCAGAACCCACGCCCGAGGAGCGGCGCGTGGCGGAGGTGCTTGACCGCCTGACGCTGGAGCAGAAGGTCGGGCAGCTCTTTTTCGTGCGCTGCGCCGAGCCGGATATGGATAAAAAGATCCTGCAGTACCATCTTGGCGGGGTGCTGCTGTTCGGACAGGATTTCAAGGACGCGGACGGCGGCTGGCTGAGCATGGACGACTTTTCCGCCAAGCTCGGCAGCTATCAGGCGGCGTCGCTCTATGATACGGGCATCCCCCTGTTCATCGGCTCGGACGAGGAGGGGGGCACGGTGACGCGCGCCACGCGCAACCCGAACCTGTTTTCCGCGAAGCTCGCCTCCCCGCAGGAGCTGTGGAAGCGGGGCGGCATGGAGGGATTGCTGAACGAAACCGAACCATATATCTATCGTCTGAGTATGCTGGGGATCAATGTCAATTTCGCGCCGGTGGCGGACGTGTCCACCGACCCGGGCGACTTCATTTACGATCGCGCCTTCGGGCAGGACGCCGCCGTGACCGCCGACTATGTCGCGCAGGTCGTGGACGTGATGGGCAAGGCGGCCGTCGGCTCCGTGCTCAAGCACTTCCCCGGCTACGGCAACAATGTGGACACCCACACAGGTATCGCCATCGACAAGCGAGCGCGCGAAACCTTCGACACCAGCGACCTTCTGCCCTTCCGCGCGGGCATCGAGGCGGGCGCGTCCTTCGTGCTGGTCAGCCACAATATCGTCACCTGCATGGACGCCGACTTCCCCGCCTCTCTCTCCCCCGCCGTGCATCGGGTTCTGCGCGAGGAGCTGGGCTTCGACGGCGTGATTCTGACCGACGACCTCGCTATGGACGCGGTCAAGGCATCCGCCGCGAGCGGCGACGTGGCGACGCTCGCGCTGCTGGCGGGGAACGATATGCTCGTCACCACCGACTTTGAGAAGCAGACCCCGCAGGTGCTCACCGCCGTGGAGCGCGGCATCCTCCCGATGGAGACCATCGACGCGGCGTGTATGCGGGTGCTGACGGCAAAATATCGGCTGGGAATGCTGGGACCGACGCATCCCATGCTCCCGTGAAAGGAAGATTTGATATGGAAACCAAAAAGCTCTACTATACCGACCCGTTTCTGCGCGAGTTCTCCGCGCGCATCGTGTCCTGCGAGGAGGTCAAGGGCGGCTTTGCTGTTGTGCTGGACGAGACGGCATTCTACCCCGAGGGCGGCGGACAGCCTGCCGACCACGGCACGCTCGGCACGGTCAACGTCCTCGATGTGCACGAGAAGGACGGCAATATTTTGCATTTGTGCGACGCACCGCTGACCGTCGGCTCAGAGGTCGCGGCCGTCATCGACTGGACGCGCCGCTTCGACCACATGCAGCAGCACAGCGGCGAGCACATCTGCTCCGGTCTGATTTGCGCGCGCTTTGACTGCGACAACGTCGGCTTCCACATGGGCGCGGACATGGTGACCATCGACTTCAACGCCGAGATCACATGGGACGAACTGATGGAGATCGAGCGCCATGCCAATCAGTATATCTATGAGAATCACGCCATTGATATCAACTTCTATCGTGGCGCGGAGTTGGATGCGGTCGTGTACCGCAGCAAAAAGCCGCTGGACGGAGACGTGCGCATCGTCGCGTTTCCCGGAGCGGATTGCTGTGCCTGCTGCGGTACGCACGTTACGAGCAGCGGACAGGTCGGCGTCGTCAAATTCCTCTCTTGCCAGAAATTCCGCGAGGGCGTCCGTATTGAGCTGCTCTGCGGCGGGAGAGCGTATCGGTATCTTGCGGCGGTGTGGGAACAGAATCTGCACGTCGCGCAGGCGCTTTCCGCGAAGCCGCTGCAGAGTGCGGCGGCGGTGGAGCGGCTGGAAGCCGAACTGGGCGCGCTCAAGCTCCGCGCGTCAAGGCTGGAAGCGCAGGCGTTTGCGCAGACGGCGGAGCGGTACCGGAACGCAGGCGACGTGCTGCTGTTTGAAGAGGATATGGCTCCCGACAGCGTGCGCAAGCTCTGCGACGCGGTGATGAACGAGTGCGGCGGGCGCTGCGCGGTCTTCGCGGGCGCGGACGGCGCGTGGAAGTACGCCGTCGGGCAGGTGGACGGTGACCTCCGCGCGCTGGTGAAGCAGCTCAACGCGGCGCTGCAAGGTCGCGGCGGCGGCAAGCCGTTTTTCGCGCAGGGCAGTGCAGCGGCGACGAAACGGGAGATCGAAGCATTTTTCGAGGATCGCTGAAAAGCGATTAAACCAGCGATTCGATTTTATACAGGGCGTTCAGCAGCGTCCAGTTCTGCGGCATGGCGCGCATCAGGTTCCAGTATCCCACGCCCTGTAAACCGTATTCCGCAATGAGCCGCAGTTTCGCGTCCATGCTTCGCGCGTCTTCGAACCAGACAATGTGCTCCCGTTCCGCGCGGTCAGTATAGTAGAAGTATGGCGCTTGCGCCTGCTCGTCGTACAGGATCTCCGCGCGATGCTCCAGCGCGATCTCCATCGCACGCTGCGGCGAGATCGAGTCCGCGCGTGTCGTTCCGCGGACATAGGGCAGCGGCCAGTCGTAGCCATAGAGCGGTACGCCGAGGAAGATTTTTTGCGGCTCAATGACGCTGACCGCGTAATCCAGCACCGCCCGAACCTGCGGCAGCGGTGCGACCGCCATCGGCGGGCCGTAGGTATAGCCCCACTCGTAGGTCATCAGCAGCACGGCGTTCGCCGCTGCGCCGAGGAGCGCGTAATCGTGCGCTTCATACAGCAGGCCGGGTTGATCGGCGCGATTTTTGGGGGCGAGCGCGACGAGAACGGGGTAATCCAATGGATTGAGCCGCTCGCGCAGCGTGCGGATAAAATCGGCGTACAGGATGCGCTCCTCTGGAAAAACGAACTCAAAATCTACGTCGAGACCGTAAAAGCCCTTGTCCCGCATCGTATCCAGAAGCTCTTGGATCAGACGCTCCTGCAGGTCGGGGCTGTTCAGCAGGATCGACGAGCGCTCGTTGGAGAAGTTACCCTCCTCCGTCAGAGACGAGAGGTGCATCAGCGGCGCGGCGCCGTAACGCGCGGCGGCGGAGAGAAGATTCGAATCACTGAGCGGCAGCAAGCCTCCGCTGCTGCTGATACCGTAGGTAAACGGCGTGAGATAGGATAAATACGGCGCCGCGGCATCCAGCAGCGCCGTGTCGATATAGGGATAGGCGTAGGCGTTGACACCGACGGAACGAAGACGGATATCGTCGTCGTAGGCAACGATCAGCAGCTCGCCGGTGCGCAGTGTTTCCCTTCCGCTGAGGAAAAAATTGTTGCGCCAGAGCGTCTTGACGTCCGCGCCATAGCGCCGCGCGACGGATGAGAGCGTGTCGCCTGCGGTGACGGTATGCACAATGCGGGGCTCGCGCACGACCAGTGCTTGCCCCACGACAAGCTGTGTGTCTGAGAGGAATCCATTCATACCCGCGAGCAGCGCAGGTTCCAGATCGTATTGCGCGGCGACGGAATAGAGCGTATCATTGGGCTTGACCACGTAAATCTCCATGAGAAACCACCTCGCATATACTTATGCGGGGTGGTTTTCGCTTATCCCAGCGCGACGTCGAGCGTCATCATCATGAGAAAGCCGATCATGAAACCGCAGACGCCGCCGCGGGTGTTGGATTGCGGAACCAGTTCATCAATGACGACGTAGAGCATCGCACCGGCGGCGAAACTCAGCAGCCACGGCATCAGACCGTAAGCATTTGTTGCGATGAAAACCACCGCGACGCCAAACAGAGGTTCAACAATACCGGAAAACGTTCCGTCGATGAATGAGCGCCATGGGCTTTCGCCCATCTGTCGCAGAGGCAGCGAGATCGCCGCGCCTTCGGGGAAGTTCTGAATGCCGATGCCGAGCGCGAGCGCCGCCGCTCCGGCGAATCCCTCGCCGTCCGCAGCCAGCGCAAACGCAAGCCCGACTGCCATCCCTTCCGGGATGTTGTGCAGGGTGATAGCGGTGAACAGCAGAGAATTCTGTCGATGCATCGGATCGGTGCGCCGTCGCAGACGCGGCAGCAGAGTGTCCAGCCCCGCGAGGAACACCGCGCCGAGCGCCATGCCGACTGCGGCGGGCATCCAGGTGGGCGTTGAGGTGCCCTCCGTCTGCTCAATGGCGGGAAGCAGCAGGCTCCATACAGACGCGGCAGTCATCACTCCGCCGGCAAAGCCGAGCATAGTCGCTTGCGAATGCGGATATGTGTTTCGTCCAAGGACAAACACCATCGCCGCGCCCAGCGTGGTCATCAGAAACGTAAACATCGTGCCAAGCGCGGCGTAAACAAGCGCGCGCATCATTGATTCAATCACATCCTGTCATTCTATACGATTGCCTGTATGCCAGTATAGGCGAAGAGGCATCCGAAGGTGACAGAAAAAAGCCAGCCGTCACAAAGGACGACTGGCTTTTTGGTGCATGAAGGTTACGCGGCGGCCTTCTTGTTTTCCGTGGAGCGGATAACAAGCAATACGCCGATCATCAGCGCGATGGAAAGCGGCAGGCAGATGACCCAGTTGCGGAGGAAGCCCGCAAGAACATAGCACACCAGCGCCGTGGCGCCGGCAGTGAGCGCGTACGGAAGCTGCGTCGAAACGTGCTGGATGTGGTCGCACTGCGCACCCGCGCTCGCCATGATGGTGGAGTCGGAGATCGGGGAGCAGTGGTCGCCGAACACGCCGCCCGCCATGCAGGCGGAGATGCAGATGATCATCAGCTCACTGCCCATATCCGCATGGAATGCGGCAGAGGCGATGGGGATCATAATGCCGAAGGTGCCCCAGCTCGTGCCGGTGGCAAACGCGATGCCGCAGGCAATCAGGAACAGGAACGCGGGCAGCAGGCTCATCAGCGCATCGTTGCTGGAGATGGTCTCAACCACGCCGGAGACGTACTCGGTGGAGCCGAGAGAGTCGGTCATGGCCTTCAGCGTCCAGGCGAAGGTCAGCACGAAGATCGGGGGAACCATCGCCTTGAAGCCCTCGGGCAGGGCGTTCATGCACTCGCTGAAGCTCAGCACCTTGGTGCAGAGGTAGTAGATGATGGTCAGCACCAGCGCAACGGCGGAGCCGTAGACCAGACCGGTGGCGGCGTCGGAGTTGGCGAAGGAATCGATGAAGCTCTCACCGTCGAACAGGCCGCCGGTGTAGGTCAGGCCGAGGATGCAGCAGACAATCAGGAGAAGGACCGGCAGCACCAGATAGATGACCTTGCCGTCCTGCTTGACCGGCGGGGTCGGCAGATCTTCGGCGCCGGTGATGCTGGCACGGTGGGTCTTGTTCGCCTCGAGCTGCTCTGCCATCTCGGCGACGCGCATCGGGCCGAAGTCAAACTTGGCAAGCGCCAGCGTGAACATCATGGTGAGGGTGAGGATCGCGTAGAAGTTGTAGGGGATGGCGCGAATGAACACGGTGAAGCCGTTCGCGCCCTCGACCATGCCGACCACGGCGGCCGCCCAGGAGGAAACGGGGGCGATGACGCATACCGGCGCGGCGGTGGCGTCGATCAGATACGCCAGCTTCGCGCGGCTGATGCCCTTGCTCTCCGCCAGCGGACTCATGACCGAGCCGACCGTCAGGCAGTTGAAATAGTCGTCCACGAAGATCAGGATACCGAGGGCGATGGTCGCGCACTGCGCGCCCGCCTTGGTCTTGACATGGGCGGTCGCCCAGCGGCCGAACGCCGCGGAGCCGCCCGCGCGGTTCATCAGCATGACCATCGCGCCGAGGATGACGAGGAAGATGATGATGCCGATGTTCCAGCTGTCGGTCAGCGAACCGATCATGCCGTCGACGAAGACGTGCTCCATCGTGCCGGTGAAGCTGAAGCCAGAATACATCAGACCGCCGGCGAGGATGCCGATGAACAGGGACGAATAGACCTCTTTCGTGATCAGCGCCAGCGCAATGGCGACAATCGCGGGGACGAGGCTCCAGAAGGTGTTGACGAACATTTTGGGGTCTTCCTTTCCGAAACGGTAAATTCACCAAAAAAAACAGCCATGATTTCCATCATGACTGAGCGGACAGGACGCAAGAGTCCTGTCTTGGTCATGACAGCTCTCCGCCTTTCGGCGACAGTCCGCCGGGTTTTCCCCGTCGGCCCGGCAAATACAGACGCAGGAACATCTGTATCCCCTCGGCGGCCTCCCCTTTCACTCCCCGATTCCGGTCGGTTTTGCGGAATTACTCTTGTCAGCCGCGCCTCTATCAGACTTTTTATTTGGTTATTTGCCAGTATAGACCGAATTATCAGCGTGTCAAGGTTAATTGTGAACAATTTTTGAATTTTGTGCGGTTTTTCCAATATATTCAGGAAAATTCGCGATTTCCCGTTCATTCAGCACAAAACGCAACACGCAATATACGCCGGAACATCTGACCCCACGTAATGTGCGCGACGCTCTCCCCGGCAAGGATCGGCAGCACGGCGACGGTCTCGCCGTTCGCGTCCGTCACACGGAGCTCGCCGAGGCGGTCGCCTTGCTCCACCGGCGCGTTCGCGCTCTCCGGCAGTGCGAGCTCCTGTTGCAGGCCATTTGCGACGGTTTTTTCCAGCAGGAGCGTATTGTCGCCCGTCAGTACAGGCTGCACGGCGTTTCGCTCCCCGAGCTTCACCGGCAGCGGCGCAATCGCTGTATCCGGTGTTACGGTGACGAGCGTATAGTTCGCAAAACCATAGTCCAGCATGGCGCGGGCGTCGGCAAAGCGTTCGTCGCTGGTTCTGCCCTTCATCACGACGGCGATCAGCTCCATGCCGCCGCGCTCGGCGGTCGCGCTGAGGCAATAGCCCGCGGCGTCGGTGGAGCCGGTCTTGAGCCCCGTCGCGCCGTCGTAGAAGCGGATCAGCTTGTTGGTGTTGACCAGCATGGAAGCGCCGTCGCGCAAAGAGTCCATCCAAAGCGTTGTAAATTGGCGAATATCGGGGTGATTGAGGGTCAATTCACGCGACATGACGGCGATGTCGTGCGCGGAGGCGACGTGTCCTTCGGCCGGCAGACCGCAGGCGTTGACGAAGTGCGTATCGTTCATGCCAAGCTCCGCAGCGCGCGCGTTCATTTTTTCGACGAACGCCGTCTCGCTGCCCGCGAGATGCTCGCCCAGCGCGACGGCGGCGTCGTTGCCGGATACGACGCAGACCGCCTTGAGCAGATCGCGCACGGTCATTTGTTCGCCCTCCTTGAGCCAAATCTGGCTGCCGCCCATGGACGCGGCGCGCGCGCTCGCGGTCACAACGTCGTCATAGGAGAGCTGCCCGCTGTCGATCGCCTCCATCGTCAGCAGCAGCGTCATGATTTTGGTCACGCTTGCCGGTTCACGCGGCGTGTGCTCGTCTTTTGCGTAGAGCACCGTTCCGGTGGTTTTTTCCATCAGAACGGCGGACGGAGCGCTGGTTTCCGGCTCCGCGGCGCGCGTTGGCACGCAGAGGATAACCATACCGAGGCAAAGCAGGGCGAAAAAGCGTTTCATAGGAGTCCCCTCCGAGTCAAGAATGATAAATTCTATGACGCGGAAACAAAAAACATACTTTTTTCGCCTTGCAAAGAGCGAAAGAGTGTGGTATCATACTCCACGCGCAAATGAATACGCAGGGTTGGTATATCGGTATTACAGCGGCTTCCCAAGCCGTTAAGGCGGGTTCGACTCCCGTACCCTGCTCCATACAGAAAGGCACACGTCCTGCGGCTTGCGGGACGTGTGCCTTTTGCGGAATGAGTGACGGGATCAGATTTTCGGAAGCATGGCGCGATATTTTTCAAGCTCCTCGTCGGTGGGGACATAGTCAGTCATCTCGCCGTTGTGGAACTTCTCATACGCGACCATATCGAAATAGCCGGTGCCGGTCAGACCGAAGACGATGGTCTTTTCCTCGCCGGTCTCCTTGCACTTCACCGCCTCGTCGATGGCGACGCGGATGGCGTGGCTGCTCTCCGGCGCAGGGAGGATGCCCTCGACGCGGGCGAACTGCTCCGCCGCCTCGAACACGCGCGTCTGCTCGACGCTGACCGCTTCCATATAGCCGTCGTCGTAAAGCTGCGACAGCACGGGGCTCATGCCGTGATAGCGCAGGCCGCCGGCATGGTTGGCAGAGGGGATGAAGTCCGCGCCGAGCGTATACATCTTTGCCAGCGGGCAGACCATGCCGGTATCGCAGAAGTCGTAGGCGTAGACGCCGCGCGTGAAGCTGGGACAGGACGCCGGCTCGACGGCGATGATGCGGTAGTCCGCCTCGCCGCGCAGCTTTTCGCCCATGAACGGGGCGATCAGACCGCCGAGGTTGGAACCGCCGCCCGCGCAGCCGATGATGATGTCGGGCTTGATGCCGTATTTATCCAGCGCGATCTTGGTCTCCATGCCGATGACGCTCTGGTGCAGCAGCACCTGGTTGAGTACGCTGCCGAGGACGTAGCGGTAGCCCGGTGTGGAGGTCGCGACCTCGACCGCTTCGGAAATCGCGCAGCCCAGCGAACCGGTCGTGCCGGGATGGGCGGCGAGGATCTTTCTGCCGATCTGCGTCGTCTCGGAGGGCGACGGGGTGACGGACGCGCCGTAGGTGCGCATGACCTCGCGGCGGAAGGGCTTCTGCTCATAGCTGACCTTGACCATAAAGACCTTGCAGTCGAGACCGAAATATGAGCACGCCATGCTTAGCGCCGTGCCCCACTGGCCAGCGCCGGTCTCGGTGGTCACGCCCTTGAGACCCTGCTTCTTTGCGTAATACGCCTGCGCGATGGCGGAATTGAGCTTGTGGCTGCCGGAGGTGTTGTTGCCTTCAAACTTGTAATAGATCTTGGCGGGGGTTTGCAGCTTTTCTTCCAGACAATATGCGCGCACCAGCGGGGACGGACGGTACATCTTATAAAAATCCGCGATCTCCTGCGGAATAGGATACTCGCGCGTGTCGTTGTCCAGCTCCTGCTGAATGAGTTCATCGCAGAAGACACCTGCAAGTTCCTCGGGCTTCATCGGCTCGTGTGTGCCGGGGTTCAGCAGCGGCGCGGGCTTGTTCTTCATGTCCGCGCGGACGTTGTACCAATACTTCGGCATCTCCGATTCTTCGAGATAGATTTTGTAAGGGATGGTATTCTTGTCTGCCATGGTGCTTACCTACCTTTCTTTCGGGACAGGCACATAAAAAATCCTGTCCCTGCAAAATGTTTGCTGGGACAGGATCGTTTCTTATCCTGCGGTGCCACCCGGCTTGACGCTTGCGCGCCCACTTTTCGCGTACGTTCATACGCCGACCGTTGTTGACGGGGAGTCCTGCCCCGGCGCACATACTCGGGCGTTCGCCCTTTCCGTTTGCCCTCGGAAGTCCATTCAGCCCCGCGTTTTCCGCCGCGCTTCCACCGCCCGCGGCTCGCTTTGGGAAAAGAGGTGTGGCCTACTCACTCTTCCTCATCGGTTTAGCGCGAGTATAACACTGCATTTCTGATTTGTCAATAGATTAATTTACTTTTTTAAATAACTTGCGGGATCGACAAACCCACCGTTTTCCGTCACGCTGAAATGCAGGTGCGGCGGCTGAGCGCTCTCTCCCAGCGCCGTGCGGCCCACAGAGCCGATGACCTGGCCGGCGGTAACGTAGTCGCCGATCTCCACCGTGGGCGTTGACTGAAGGTTTGCATAGAGCGTACCGAAGCCGTCGTCATGAGAGATCACGACCGTCGTGCCCATCAAATCGTCGTCGCGCACGTCAAGCACCGTGCCGGAGCTGGCGGCGCAGACCGGCGTGCCCGCCTCCGCGGCAATGTCTACGCCGTCATGGGTGCGCCAGTCGCCCATCGTTTCGCTGTACTGCAATTCGTCCATGGAAAACGCGGCCACGGTCTCTCCTGCCAGCGGGTTCACCACAAGCGACGGCGCGACCGGTGTCAGATCGATCTGCTCCGGCTCCGGCAGCGTCAGCGTCACCGCGCTCTGCGCCGGTGCGATTATCTTCGGTTCCGATGTCGGCGGCGCCGCCATGACCGTTTCTTCGGATTCCGGCAGCACAGCTGGGATGGTTACGGAGGGAGCCGGCGTTTCGTCAACGACAGGTTTTTCCGCGGTATCATGGGGGATCAGCGACCAATAGCCCGCGACGGCAAGCGCCGTCACAACGAGGAACAGGGCTATGTATGCCCCGGTTCCGTCAAAAAAGCGCTGAGTTCCGCGTTTTTTCGTATCACTCATGTTTTGACATCCTTTCTCAGCAAAATCGCTTCGACGGTATTGTGCACCGTCGAAGCGATTTTTAAACATGAATGATCGGTTTTTTATCGCAGGATCAAGGTTTTGCCATCCATCTCGGGCGGCTGCGCAAGACCCAGCAGATCAAGGATCGTAGGGGAGACATCGGCAAGCCTGCCTTCACGCAGCTCGGAGCCTGCGCCGCAAAGAATGAAGGGAACGCGGTTTACAGTATTCATCGGCGATGCTTTGCCGTCCGGATCAAGCATTTGCTCCACGTTGCCGTGACCGGCGGTCACGATTGCGATGCCGCCCATTTGCAGCGTCGCATCCACGACCTTGCCGACGTTGGTATCGACCCGTTCCACCGCCCTGACCGCTTCCTCAAATTTACCGGCGTGCCCTGCAACGGAGCAGTCGTCGAGGGAAAAGACAATAACGTCGTACTCGCCGGACAATATGAGGTCGATACAGCGCGCCGTATCCGCCGTGCGCACACCGGTCACGCCCATTTCCTCCAAAAAAGCGCCAAGAGTGTTTTTCAGAGGCTGCTGAGGAAATGCGACAAGCGCGTTGTCGGTTGAGACGCCGTAGTCAGAGGTACAGACAAAAGTCAGCGGAAAATGCTCGCGCTTGAAACCGTTGAACGCGGGATCAACGAACGCTCTGGTGAGCGCACGGGCACGATCTGCACGGAAGTTGAAGAAAATCACGCTGTCGTTATCGGAGATCATACCGTTGTGATCGCAGATAACGGGTTCCATATCCTCATCGGGGATTCCGTCGCGGTAACTTTCGCCGACTGCGAGAACGGGGTCGTCGATTTGCAAACCCTCGCCGTAGACAAGCGCGTCATACGCCTGTTCCACACGCTCCCAGTTGTCTCCGCGGTCCATGGCGTACCGACGGCCCATCAGCGTTGCAATCTTTCCGACGCCAAACTCGTCACATTTTTTTCTGGCCTGTTCCACAAAGCCTCTGCCGGATCTCGGCGGCGTGTCCTGACCGTCGAGAATGCCGTGGATATACACGCGAGGCAGACCCTTGATACTTGCCATCTTCAGAAGAGCGAAGAGGTGCCGGATGGAAGAATGCACCCCGCCGTCAGACAGCAAGCCGATCAAATGCAACGCTGAGCCCTTTTCCAGACAGGCGTCCATTGCGGCGCAGTATGCTTTGTTCTCAAAAAAGGAACCGGTTTCTATGGCATGATTAATGCGCGGGAGCAACTGAGGGACGATGCGTCCGGCCTCGATATTTGCGCGGCCCGTTGCGCTGTTGCCAGGCTGTCCCGGCTCTAATCCGACATCGGAACCCGATGCGGCAAGCGTCGTATGAGCATACTCCGCAGACAACCGTTCGAGCACGGGTGTTTTTGCCGCCAGAATGGCGTTGCCATCTGCCTGTTCGCTCAGCCCGAAGCCGTCGAGAATGATGAGCGTGGTTGACGCCTTTTTCATAGCAAGCCTCCTAAAAATGATTTTTCCGTGCAAAGCACGGAAAAATCAATATTTAGTTCTGGTTCGCCGCGTGAACGATCTCAATGAGCTGATCGGGCTTGAGCGCAGCGCCGCCAATCAGACCGCCGTCGATGTCCTCGTGGGAAAGCAGCTCCGCCGCGTTCTTGGGATTCATGCTGCCGCCGTACTGGATGGTGACGCCGCGGGCGATGCGCGCGCCATACAGACCGCGGATCGTGGCGCGGATGAAAGAGCAGACCTCGGCGGCCTGTTCGCCGGTGGCGGTCTTGCCGGTGCCGATCGCCCAGATGGGCTCATATGCGATCACGCACTTGCGCGCCTGCTCCGGCGCGACGCCCGCCAGCGCGGACTTGACCTGAAATGCGATCAGCTCCATCGTGACGCCCATCTCGCGCTGCTCAAGAGATTCGCCGACGCAGATGATGGGGTTCAGACCGGCGTTCAGCGCGGCGTGAACCTTCTTGTTGACGATGATGTCGGTTTCGCCGAAGTACTGGCGGCGCTCGCTGTGACCGATGATGACGTACTTTACATCGAGGTCGGCGAGCATGTCGGCGGAAACCTCGCCGGTAAATGCGCCGGACTTCTCATAGTAAAGGTTCTCTGCGCCGACGGCAACGCGGCTGTCCTTGAACGCGCGCACGGCGGCGGGCACATCGACAAACGGTACGCACAGCACGACGTCGCACCACTTGGTCTTCGGCAGCAGCGCCTTGAACTCCTCGGCAAACGCCTTGGTCTCGGACGGGGTCTTGTTCATCTTCCAGTTGCCGGCGATGATGGTCTTACGATATCTGCGGTTCATGGTTTTATTCTCCTTTATGTGTTGAAATGTGTGAAAAGGAAGCTCTTATTTATCCAGCAGGCACGCGACGCCCGGCAGTTCCTTGCCTTCCAGGAACTCCAGGCTGGCGCCGCCGCCGGTGGAGATGTGCGTGATCTTGTCTGCGAAGCCCAGCTGCTCGGCCGCAGCCGCGCTGTCGCCGCCGCCGATGATCGTTACCGCGCCGGACTCGGCGAGTGCCTTTGCCATCGCCTTGGTGCCGACAGCGAAGGTCGGGAACTCAAACACGCCCATCGGCCCGTTCCAGACAATGGTGCCGGCGTCCTTGACCGCGTCGCAGAACAGCTCGACGGTCTTGGGGCCGATGTCCATGCCCATCATGTCCGCGGGGATCTTGCCCGCCTCGACGACCACCGGCTCCGCGTCGGGGGAGAACTCCTTGGCGCAGACGCTGTCCACGGGCAGCAGGAGCCTGACGCCCTTGGCCTTCGCCTTCTCGATCATCTCCAGCGCGTAGTCGAGCTTGTCCGCTTCCAGCAGGGAGTTGCCGATCTCGCCGCCCTGCGCCTTGGCGAAGGTGTATGCCATGCCGCCGCCGATGATGATGGTGTCCGCCTTTTCCAGCAGATTGTTGATGACGTTGATCTTGTCGCTGACCTTTGCGCCGCCGAGGATGGCGACAAAGGGGCGCTTCGGATTTTCGAGCGCGCCGCCCATGATCTCCAGCTCCTTCTGGATCAGCAGGCCGCTGACGGCGGGCAGATACGCCGCGACGCCGGCGGTGGAGGCGTGGGCGCGATGCACGGTGCCGAACGCGTCGGAGACGTAGACGCCGCCCGCGCC
Organism: Oscillospiraceae bacterium; assembly: GCA_045225715.1. Lineage (GTDB taxonomy): Bacteria > Bacillota > Clostridia > Oscillospirales > Oscillospiraceae > Hominicoprocola. The sequence goes on along the minus strand of JBGVBS010000010.1, from coordinate 61,516 downwards.
GGCGAGACCCGCGAGCGCCTTGGCGGTGTCGGGGTCGTTCTTGGTCTCGCCCTTTTCAAAGCGGGTGTTTTCCAGCAGCAGAAGCTGGCCGGGCTTGAGAGCGGCGGCCTTCGCCTGCGCGTCGGGACCGATCACGTCGCTGGCGAGGATCACATCGCAGTCCAGCAGTTCGCACAGACGCTCGTACACGACCCGCATGGAGAGCTTCTTCAGGCTCTTTTTCCAATCCTCCTCGGTCAGCTCCTCTGCCTTCTTGCCCTTTTCGACCTGCTTTTTCACGTAGGCGTCGAAGGTGGCGTTGGGCTTGCCGAGGTGGGAACACGCAATGACCGCCGCGCCCTGATCGAGCAGGTACTGAATGGTCGGCAGCGCCGCGCGAATACGCTTGTCGTCGGTGATGGCGTTGGTCTTCTTGTCCTGCGGCACGTTGAAGTCGCAGCGCAGCAGCACCTTCTTGCCCTTGACGTCGATGTCCTTGACTGTTTTCTTGCTGTAGTTCATATCAAATCCTCCTTAATAAAGTGGGGAACTCACGGATTTGCCATTTCTCCCGTGTGCTTGAGATGCGGGAAGCCCTGACGGCGCAGCGCCTCGAAGACGAGGATCGCCACGGAGTTGGACAGGTTGAGGCTTCGCGCCTCCGCGCGAATGGGAATGCGGATGCAGCGATCGTAGTGAGCCATACGGAACGCTTCGGGCAGTCCCGCGGTCTCCTTGCCGAAGAAGAGCCAGCAGTCGGCGCCGAACGCCGCTCCGGCGTAGTCCTGCGGCGCCTTGGTCGTGGCGAGCCAGCAATCCTCCTCCGCCTCCGGATGGCGGGCAAACAGGTCGTCGAGGTTTTCGTACACCGTTACGTCGACCAGATGCCAGTAGTCCAGCCCCGCCCGTTTGACCGCCCGGTCGCTGACGTCGAAGCCAAGCGGCTCGACCAGATGCAGCTTTGCCCCCGTAGCGGCGCAGGTGCGGGCGATGTTGCCGCAGTTCTGCGGGATCTCCGGCTCGACCAAAACGACGTTGAGCATGGCGGGAAAGGGTCTCCTTTTCTACGAAAGTTTGATTATTGTACCGCATAAAGTTTAAAAAATCAACAATTAAAATGTAAATCGTCAACATTGTTTTGCAATTTATCTGTCGAATGACCCTTATGAAAAATTTATTTGAAATTTTTCATTCAAAAGCGTGGATTTTCTGCGCTTTTTCTGATATGATACCCAAAACTGTTAAAAGGGGGGATATCCGATGGACCGTAAAACCGCGATCTGGTTCCTGCCTGACGATATTGCCCTGAACGAACGGAATAAGCCGCTGATGCTGCAAAGCGTCCAGTTCTGCCCCGTCCTGACGTGGACGTGCGCGGAGCTTGCCGCGCAAGGCGTCGAGCGGCTTTTTGCTGTTTCCGATAAAAGGGTTCACGATTTGATCAGGCCATTCGTGCCGGCGAGCGCCATTCTGGTCGATGGGGCGAAGCACGCAGAGGAGCTTTTGACTCTGCTCAAGGACGAGAGCGGTGACGTCGTTGTGCTCAACGGCGTGGTGCTGCCGGTCGGTGTGTTTTCCGGCGGCGCGGTCTATGCGGCAAAGGTATCCGCTGTGCGTGAGGTGCTCAAGGAGCACGGCGCGTTTGCGGCATTTCCGGCGGGCGCAGAGATCATGAAGGGCTTTCTCCCTGTCGGCGATATGGAAGAACTGCGCGCGGCGCAGCCGATGTGCCGTCAGAAGATTCTGCAGCGACATTTTGACGCGGGCGTGGAGATCATGGATCTCAACAACACCTACATCGACCCGCGGGCGCGCATCGGCACGGGCACCGTGATCCTGCCGGGCACGATCCTGCGTGGGAACACCGTCATCGGTGCGAACTGTGTCATTGGCCCGCAGACGATGCTGACGGACTGCGCCGTAGGCGACGGCGCGGAAGTCAACGCCTCGCAGGCGGTGGGCGTGACGATCGGCGCGGGAGAGCATGTCGGTCCGTTTGCAGACCTGACGGCGGACGCTGATTATTAAGAGAAAAAGAAGATATCAACATACAGACGGAGGATAAGGAGGGTTATCCAAATGATTTCTCACGGGAAGGACATCAAGGTATTCACCGGCAACGCCAACCCCAGACTGGCGGCTGACATTTGCAAGGTCATCGGAATCAAGCTGGGAGAGAACGAGATCAAGGGCTTTGCCGACGGCGAAGTCTCCTGCTCGCTTTATGAGTCTGTGCGCGGCAGCGACGTATTTCTGGTGCAGTCGACCTGTAAGCCGGTCAACGACAACTTGATGGAGCTGCTCATCATGATCGACGCCTGTCGCCGCGCCTCCGCCGGACGCATCACGGCGGTTGTCCCCTATTTCGGATACGCTCGTCAGGACCGCAAGGCGAAATCCCGCGACCCCATCAGTGCGAAGCTTGTCGCCAACATGATTACCGCCGCCGGCGCCGACCGTGTGCTGACGATGGACCTCCACGCCGCGCAGATCCAGGGGTTCTTTGACATTCCTGTGGATAACCTGCTTGGCAACCCGATCTTTGTGGATTATTACGCCAAGAAGTTCGGCGAGCGCGCTGCGGATATGGTCGTCGTTTCTCCCGACGTTGGATCCGTCGCCCGCTCCCGTGCCTTCGCGCAGAAGCTGCATATGAACCTCGCCATCGTGGACAAACGCCGCCCCAAGGCAAACATGAGCGAGGTCATGCACGTTATCGGCGATGTGCGCGGCAAGGACTGCATCCTGTTCGACGATATGGTGGACACCGCCGGTTCGCTCTGCGGCGCGGCAAAGGCGATCGTCGAGGTCGGCGGCGCAAACAAGGTCTATGCCTGCGCGAGCCACGGCGTGCTCTCCGGTCCTGCCATCGACCGCCTGGAGAAGAGCAACATCGAGGAGCTGGCGTTGCTTGACACGATCCCTGCCCATCCGGAGGCAACCCGTGGGCGCATCAAATATCTGACCGTCGCGTCGATGTTCGCCGAGGCGATCGAGCGTACCTATCAGGAAATTTCTATTGCAAAACTGTTTAATTGACGATAATATATAAGGAGCGGCTGTAAAGCCGCTCCTTTTTCAATTTGTCCCTATGTGAGGTCTTTATGTTATTCGGTAAAAAAACAACGGGCGGCGTCGACTGGCTGCTGGTCTGCCTCGGAAACTACGGCAAAAAGTATGAGAATACCCGCCATAACATCGGGTTTCTGGCGGCAGAGCGCTTGATTGAGAAGAACGATCTGAAATGCAACCGTCTGCGCTTCCGCGCGCTGACCGAGATGATCGACTTCGGCGGAAAGCGCGTGTTGCTGATGATGCCGCAGACCTATATGAACCTCTCCGGCGAAGCGGTGGGCGAGGCCGCACGATTCTACAAGGTGCCGCCGGAGCACGTGCTTGTCATCTCTGATGATGTGTCGCTGCCGCTCGGCAAACTGCGAGTGCGCGGCAATGGGAGTGCGGGCGGACACAATGGACTGAAAAACATTATCGCGCACCTCGGCACCGACCGGTTTCCTCGCGTCAAAGTCGGCGTCGGCGCGCCGCCGAACCCGGAGCATGATATGGTTGACTGGGTCATCGGCGGTTTTTCCGCAGATGAGCGCAAGGTTGTCAACACTGCGCTCGACCGCGCGCTGGACGCCGCGGAATGTGTTATTTCCAAGGGGGTCACGGAGGCGCAGAACAGGTTCAATGGTTGAAATGAAACCCCTATCCCAAGCTGTCGCCGGGTTGCCGGAGTTGCGGGAGCTGCTTGAGACCATCGAACGGGGACACTGCCCCGCCTCGGTTTCAGGGCTCTCCCCCGTCCACCGGGCAATGGTCGCTGCGGCGCTGTATCAGACGACACAGCGCTCATTTGTCATGCTTTGCGCCGACGAGACCGAGGCGCGGCGCATGGCGGGCGACCTGCAAACGCTGACCGGCGTCGAGCCTGCGCTGTTGTTTGCGCGCGAGTGGCAGCTGCGTGACCGCGTCTATGCCTCGCACAGCTTTGAACAGCAACGGCTGGGGACGCTTTGCTCCCTTGCGGCGGGCAAAGTGCCCGCGCTGGTTGCCACAATCGACGGCGTTTTGCAGCGTACGCTGCCGCCGGACGCGCTGTGCGACGCGGCGCTGGAGCTCAAGCCCGGCGACCGCCATGATTTGAATGAGCTTGCGCGGAAGCTGGACGCCTCCGGCTATTCCCGCGCGGAGCAGGTGGAGGGCGTCGGGCAGTTCGCCGTCCGAGGCGGCATCCTTGACGTCTGGTCGCCGCTGGCGGAACCGGTGCGCGTTGAGTTCTTCGACGACGAGATCGACGCCATGGGCGAGTTTGATGTGACCACTCAGCGCCGCACGAAGAACATCAAAACGCTGTCTGTCCTTCCCGCCGCCGAGGTGCTTCCCGAAGCGTCCGAGGGCGGGCGTGACGCGATGCTTGCGCGGATCGGGTACGCGGCGAAGCAGCTTGCCCGCAAGAAGGGCGCAGAGAAGGCGGTTGAGACGCTTCGTAGCGATCTGGAACGCTTTGAGCAGCATTTGCCCGTCGGCGGCATGGATCGCTATTTGCTCGCCTGTTATCCGACCTGTGTGACCGCGCTGGATTACCTCGCGCCGGATGCGCTGGCCTTCCTCAGCGACGGCGCGCGGATCGCGGAGCGCGCGAAGGGATTCCTCTGGGAGCTGGAGCAGGACGCGCTGCCGCTCATCGAGACCGGCGAACTGGCGGGCGCGTTCGCGGAGGTCGCGCTTTCCGTCGAGGACTTGACGACAAGGCTGGGCGATTTCCCGACCGTGCAGATGGACGCGTTGCCAACCTCCCGTGATTTGCTGCCGCCGCGCGCGCTGCTCGGCATGAATGTGCGGCAGCTTCCATCCTACGGCGGCAGCCTGGAGACTGCGGCGGCGGATATGCAGCACTTCATCGCTGCGGGCAGCGGCGTATTGGTGCTGTGCGGCAACGAGACGCGCGGGAAGAACTTCCTGCGCCTGCTGGAAGAACGGAAAATCAAGGCGCGAGCGGATTTCAAAAACGAAACGCTGCCCCGCTTGGGCGAGATCGTGGTCGGCCTTGGCGCACTGTCCGCGGGCTGCGAGCTGCCGCAGCTGCGTCTTGCCATCCTGACCGAAGGGCAGCTCACTGCGCCGACGGCAGGCAAGAAATCCGCCGCAAAGCAGCAAAAGAAGGATAACAGCCGCCGGAAGCTTCAATCTTATACCGACCTTTCTCCCGGCGATCTCGTCGTTCATGTGCACCATGGCATCGGGCGCTTCGTCGGCATCGAACGAATGCGCGTGGACGGCGTGGAGAAGGATTACATCAAGATCGCCTACGCGGGCAACGACAGCCTCTATGTTCCTGCGACGCAGCTCGACCTGGTATCGAAGTACATCGGCGGCGGCGAGGACGAGGAGGGGCGTCCCTCTGCCCGCCTCAGTAAGCTGGGCGGCGCGGACTGGACGCGTGCGAAGACCCGAGCAAAGGCGGCGGCAAAGGATCTCGCCAAGGGCCTGATCGCGCTCTACGCCGAGCGGCAACGCCGCCCGGGATTTGCGTTTTCGCCGGATTCTCCGTGGCAACGGGAGTTTGAGGATGCGTTTGATTATGCCGAGACGGACGATCAACTCCGCGCCATCGGGGAGATCAAGGCAGATATGGAGCGCGCCGCGCCCATGGATCGTCTGCTCTGCGGCGATGTGGGATACGGCAAGACAGAGGTGGCGCTGCGCGCCGCGATGAAGTGTATCCTCGACGGCAAGCAGGTCGCGGTTCTCGTGCCGACGACCGTGCTGGCGCAGCAGCATTATTCCACCGCCATGGCGCGGTTCCGCTCTTTCCCTGTGCGCATCGAGGCCCTGTCCCGATTCAAGTCGCCGACGGAGAAAAAGAAGATTCTGAGGGAAACGGCGGAGGGACATGTCGATCTGCTGATCGGCACGCACTCGCTGCTGCAAAAGAATATGAAATTTCGCGACCTTGGTCTGCTCATCATCGACGAGGAGCAGCGCTTCGGCGTGACGCATAAGGAGCGCCTGCGCGAGCTGGCGCGTCAGGTGGATACGCTGACGCTGACTGCGACGCCGATCCCGCGAACGCTCAATATGGCACTTTCGGGGCTTCGCGATATGTCCACCATCGAGACGCCGCCCGATGGGCGACAGCCGGTGCAGACCTATGTGCTGGAACACGACTGGGCGGTCGTCGGCGAAGCCATCCGCCGCGAGCTTTCGCGCGGCGGGCAGGTGTACTATCTCCACAACCGTGTGGAGACCATTGAGCGCTGCGCCGCGCGGCTCAAGCAGATGCTCGGTGAGGACGTCGGCGTCGCCGTTGCCCATGGGAAACTGGACGAACGTGCGCTCTCTGCCGTTATGCAGGACATGGAGAGCGGCGCGGTGCAGGTGCTGGTCTGCTCGACGATCATCGAGACCGGCATCGACATTCCGAACGTCAATACGCTCATCATCGAGGATGCCGACCGTCTCGGCCTTGCGCAGCTCCATCAGATACGCGGGCGCATCGGGCGCAGTCCCCGCCGTGCTTACGCCTACATGACCTATCGGCCGGGCAAGATCCTGACCGAGGTTGCCGCCAAGCGTCTCACTGCCATCCGCGAATACGCGGAGTTTGGCTCAGGGTTCCGCATCGCCATGCGCGACCTTGAAATCCGCGGCGCGGGCAATCTGCTGGGGCCCGAGCAATCGGGCTACATGATGTCCGTCGGTTATGATATGTATTTGCAGCTGCTGGAGGAGGCGGTTCTGGAGGAACGCGGCGAGAAAAAAGCGCGCCGCAGCGATACCACCGCCGATCTGGCGGTGTCGGCAAATTTGCCGGAGGGCTATATCCCTTCGCCGGAACAGCGTATGGACGTCTATCGCCGCATCGCGGCGCTGCAAACGCAGGACGAGTCCCGCGATCTGCTGGATGAGCTGATGGATCGTTACGGCGAACCGCCGAAATCGGTGCTTGCGCTGATGGATGTGGCGCTCCTGCGCACTGCCGCCGCCGAGGTCGGTATCCGCGATGTAACGCAGCGCGGCGAGACGGTGACGCTTTCCTTCGGCAGCGAAGGATTTCCGGTCGAGGCGGTCATGCGGCTGTGTGCCTCGCCGAAAAACCGCCGTCGTCTGACACTGTCGGCAGGTACGGAACCGAAGCTTTCCTTGAAACTCATGAAAGGCGAAGACGTGCTGGACAGCGCTCTGGAGCTGGTCAATGAGCTGCACGTCGGTTGATAGAAAAAACAGGAGACATTCTTATGATCAGAACCATTAGAAAAGATCGCATTCTCTCCGCGCTGCTCGCCGCTGCGCTTGCGCTGGCAGCACAAGGGGGCCTTACCGGATGCACGTCATCAGTCCCTCAGCAATCTGCCGCTCCGCAGACGTCTGAGGCACAGACGGAGACCGCCGCATCCACGGAGAGCATTACCGAGCGCGCGACGGGGATCGCTCCGGACGAGATCGTTGCCACTGTCGACGGCAACAGTGCGCCGGCAGAGCTGCTGACCTATCAGGTCGGCTACAGCTGCACCTATCTGGACTATGCGATGAAAGCATACGGCGGCGACGGAATTGACCTTGCCGGCACACTGCCTGACGGGCAGACAACCGCCGAATACATAAGGACCGAGTCGCTGGAAATGCTCAAGCAGCAGCTTGTGCTGGAGAACCTTGCGGCAAAGCATGGCATCACGCTTTCCATGGAGACGGCGGCGGAGCTTGCTGCGCAGCGCGAGGCGGATATTGCCGAGTACGGCGAGGACGGTTATCTTGCCGAAATCTACAAGCTGGGGCTCAGCGAGGCGGGTTATGAGCGCGTTGTGCGCGCGAATTACCTCTATCAGGCGCTGTACGACGCCTACACCGCGCCCGGCGGCGACCTCAGTGTTTCCGACGGCGAGCTTGCTGCCTACGCCGCTGAGAACGGTTACATTACCGCCGACCATATCCTGTTACCCACCATTGACACGGAGACGCGCGAGCCACTGGATGAGAAAACCGTTGCGGACAATCGCGCGCTTGCGGAGGACATTCTCGCGCGGCTCCGCGCAAGCGACGATCCCATCGGCCTGTTTGCCGAGCTTGCGGACAAGCACAGCGCGGATCCCGGGCGGCTGACCAATCCCGAGGGTTACACCTTTGGCGAGGGGCGCATGGTGGACGAGTTTGACTCCGCCGCCCGCGCGCTGGGCGAGAACGAGATCAGCGACATCGTCGAGTCGGAATACGGCTATCACATCATCCTTCGCCGCCCGCTGGACGCCGCTGCCGCGGCGGACGCCGTGCGCGAGGAATACTTCGACGTGTTCTTCCTTGCCGAGGTGGACAAGGCGGAGATGGAGCTGTCGCCCGCCGCAGATCGCTTCGACGTTGCCGCGGTCTATGAGGCGCTGACCGCTGCGCAGAGCGCCGGCAGCGCGTCAGAGAACGCACCGGAAGCGCCCGCTGCGCCGTGATGATGCAGAAACTGCACCGAGAGTGTTAATTAATTAACAATATGAATTGACAGGTGCATTTTTTTGTTGGGGAATGCGCCTTTTTGCAGTTGCTTTTTCATCCTGCGTTGTGTATAATTAATTCGTTAACGAAGAGCGTTCCCGCTCACCGAAAAATTTTTAATTACGAAGGAGAACCGCCCATGAAAGACCTGTATGTCGTCAACTGCTGCCGTACCGCCGTCGGCTCCTACGGTGGAAGCCTGAAGAACACCCCTGCCGCCGATCTCGGCGCTATCGTCGTCAAGGAAGCCCTCAAGCGCGCGAACGTCGCGCCGGAGAACGTGGACGAGCTGATGTTCGGCTGCATCCTCACCGCCGGCCTTGGCCAGAACGTCGCCCGTCAGGTCGGCGTCAAGGCGGGTCTCCCCTACAGCGTTCCCGCCTACACCGTTGGCATGGTCTGCGGCTCGGGCATGAAGTCCGTCATTGAGGCGGCTCGCTGCATCCTCGCCGGCGACGCCGACATCGTCGTCGCGGGCGGCACCGAGAACATGAGCGCTGCTCCCTACTGCCTGCCCGACGAGCGCTGGGGCGCCCGCATGGGCGACAAGAAGGTCGTCGACGAGATGATCAAGGACGGCCTGTGGGATGCGTTCAACAACTATCACATGGGCACCACCGCCGAGAACATCTGCGACGTGTGGGGCATCACCCGCGAGGAGCTGGATGCGTTCGGCGTCAGCTCCCAGCAGAAGACCGAGGCCGCGCAGAAGGCGGGCCGCTTCGACGACGAGATCGTCCCCGTGATGGTCAAGGTCAAGAAGGACATGGTCGAGTTCAAGAAGGACGAGTTCCCGCGCGCCGGTTCCTCCATGGAGGGTATGGCGAAGCTGCGCGGCGCGTTCCCCGCAGGCCCCGAGGGCGTTGAGGACGAGGTCGTCCACACCTTCGAGCCCACCGGCATCCACGAGGCGGACACCCGCAAGCACGTCCAGCGCGTCACCGCCGGTCAGGCGTCCGGCATCAACGACGGTGCTGCCGCCATCGTCCTCGCCAGCGGCGAGGCGGTCGAGAAGTACGGCCTCAAGCCCATGGCGAAGCTGATCGGCTGGGGCCAGGGCGGCGTCGATCCCAAGATCATGGGCGTCGGCCCCGTTCCCGCCTCCCGTCAGGCGCTTGCCAAGGCCGGCATCACCGTCGACGATCTCGACCTCATCGAGGCGAACGAGGCGTTTGCGGCGCAGAGCATCGCGGTCGCACGTGAGCTCAAGTTCGACATGAGCAAGGTCAACGTCAACGGCGGCGCGATCTCCATCGGCCACCCCGTCGGCGCGTCCGGCGCCCGCATCATCGTCACCCTGCTGCACGAGATGCAGAAGCGTCCCGAGGCGAAGAAGGGTCTCGCTACCCTCTGCATCGGCGGCGGTCAGGGCGTTGCCACCGTGTTTGAGAAGTGCTGAGCATCTGAAACGAATCGCTTCAAACCATAACAAAGAGGACCGTCCGAGAAGGACGGCCCTCTTTGTTATAGAATTATAGAATCATTCTCCGAATTCCGCGCGCATCGTTTTGAGTGTTTTTTGCAGGAAATAAGCCGAAAGGATCAACGACATGATCTCCGCAATGGGATACGAGAGCCAGACCAGCTCCAGCCGCCGCGTCAGCGAGAGCAGGTACGCTGCGGGCAGCAGCACCACAAGCTGGCGGCAGATCGCCACGATCAGAGAGTGGACGGGATTGCCGATCGCCTGAAAAACTGAACCGGCGATGATGCAGAAGCCAGCGAACAGGTAGCTGGTGGCGATGATGCGGAACGCCGGAACGCCGTCGCGGAGCATGGCGGCGTCCGCATCGAAGATGCGCAGGAGCTGCGCGGGGAACACCTCGAACAGGAACACGCCGACAAGCATGATGCCGATGGCGGTAAAGATGGACAGCTTAATTGTTTTCTTCACGCGGTCAGGACGGCGGGCGCCGTAATTGTAGGAAATGATCGGCACCATGCCGTTGTTCAGACCGAAGATCGGCATGAAGATGAAGCTTTGCAGCTTGAAATACGCGCCGTAGACCGCTGTGGCGACGGTCGAGAAGGTCAGCAGGATCTGGTTCATGCCGAACACCAGGAACGAGCTGACGCTCTGCATCAGGATCGACGGAAGCCCGATCCTGTAGACCTCCGCGAAAATGTCTTTGCGAAAGCGCATCTCCGAGAGGCGGAGGCGGATATCCGGATTCTTTTTCAGGTTGATGAGCAGCGCGAAACCGGCGGCGGCGATCTGACCGGCGACCGTGGCGATCGCCGCGCCCCTGACGCCCATGGCGGGGACACCGAGCAGGCCGAAGATCAGGATCGGGTCAAGGATCATGTTGATGAGCGCGCCCGTCACCTGCGTGAGCATCGAGAGCGCGGTGCGTCCGGTCGATTGCAGAAAGCGCTCGAAGCAGAACTGGAAAAAGATGCCGAATGAGAATCCGAGGCAGATGGTACAGTATTCCGAGCCCGCCTCCACAATGGCGGCGACGTCGGTCTGCGCGCGGAAAAACGGTCCCGAGCAGGTGAAGCCGATGAGCGCAAACAGCGCTGCGCACATGGCGAAGAGCACAACGCCCGTATTTGCCACGCGATCCGCCATATCCTGCCGCTTTTCACCCAGTGAGCGGGAGATCAGCGCATTGACGCCGAGTCCCGTGCCCGCGCCAAGACCGATCATCAGCGACTGAAGCGGGAACGCAAGCGAGAGCGCGTTGAACGCGTCCTGACTGACGCGGGAAACGAAGTAGCTGTCCACGACGTTATAGAGCGCCTGAAACAGCATGGAGAACATCATCGGGATCGCCATGCCCGCCAGCAGCTTGCCCTCCGGCATGACGCCCATCTTGTTGACATTGGGTTCCATAGAGTTCCTTCCCTTAAAAAATGCGGCTTTCGCCGCATTTTTCTGTTTATTTCTTGAGTTCGCCGTTTGCCGCCTTCGTCAGATAAGCGTTGATGAAACCGTCCAGGTCTCCGTCCATAACGGCCTGAATGTTGCCGGTCTCGTACTCGGTGCGCACATCCTTGACGAGCTGATAGGGCATGAAGACGTAGGAGCGGATCTGACTGCCCCACTCGATCTTGAGCTGTACGCCCTTGAGGTCGCTGATCTTCTCCGCGTGCTGCTGCAGCTTGAGCTGCACCAGCTTCGCTTTCAGCATTTCCATGGCGTAGTCGCGGTTCTGGAACTGCGAGCGCTGTGTCTGGCAGGCGGTGACGATGCCCGTCGGCTTGTGGATCAGGCGGACGGCGGAGGAAGTCTTGTTGATGTGCTGGCCGCCTGCGCCGGAGGAACGGTAGACCTGCATCTCGATGTCCTCGGGACGGATCTCGACCTCGATGTCCTGCGGCAGCTCCGGCATGACTTCGAGCGCCGCGAACGAGGTTTGGCGGCGGGCGTTGGCGTCAAAGGGCGACACGCGCACGAGACGGTGGACGCCGTGCTCACCCTTGAGGTAGCCGTAGGCGTTCTCACCCCGGATCATGACAGTCGCGCTCTTCAGACCCGCCTCGTCGCCGTCGAGGTAGTCGAGCATCTCAAACTCGAAGCCGTGCTTGTTCGCCCACTGCATATACATGCGGTAGAGCATCGCCGCCCAGTCCTGCGCCTCGGTGCCGCCCGCGCCGGGGTGGAATTCCAGAATGGCGTTGCAGCGGTCGTACTCGCCGGAAAGCAAGGTCGTCAGCCGCGCGGCGTCCAGCTTTTTCTCCAGCTCGGTGTATCCGTCTTCCAGCTCGGGCAGAAGGCTTTCGTCCTCCATCTCGATGCCCATGTCCACCAGCGCGAGCAGGTCGTCCCGCTCCTGTGCCAGCTTCTCGAAGCGCTGCACCTTGCTTTGCAGCTGCTTGAGCTGGGTCTGGTTCTTCTGCGAGCGCTCCACGTCGTTCCAGAAACCGTCTTCCTCTGCCTCGGCGAGCAGACGCTCGATCTCGTGCCGCGCGCTTTCGATCTCCAACGCCTTGAAGAGGTTGACGATGGTTTCGTCCATCGCGTGGAGCTTCTGCTTATAGCTGTCGTATTCGATCACTGCCATGGTGTCATTCTCCTTGTCATATTACATTAGCCGCAAAAGTTTACCATAAGCCTCTTGAAAACGCAAGCAAAATCGGTACAATAGAGAGGCTATGAAAGAATTTTTTGCCGGACAATTTGATATTGCCGTTGTCGGTGCGGGCCACGCCGGCATCGAGGCGGCTCTTGCCGCCGCAAGGCTGGGCCTGAAAACTATCTGCTTCACCATCAATCTCGACGCCGTGGGCAATATGCCCTGCAATCCCGCCATCGGCGGCACGGGCAAGGGACATCTTGTCCGCGAGCTGGATGCGTTGGGCGGCGAGATGGCGAAGGCGGCGGATAAAGCCTGCATCCAGTATCGCCTTTTGAACCGCGGCAAGGGTCCCGCGGTGTGGTCGTTGCGCGCACAGGCGGATCGCCGCCGCTATCAGGAGGTCATGAAGCACACGCTGGAACGGCAGAAGAACCTGCTTGTCCGGCAGGCAGAGATCGTCGATCTGCGCGTGGAGGACGGCGCGGTCAAAAGCGTCGTCATCGCCACCGGCGGCGTGTACGAAGTCAAGGCGGTCATCCTCTCCACCGGAACCTACCTCGCGGGGCGCACGATCATCGGCGAATGCTTGCAGGACAGCGGCCCCGACGGGATGCACGCCGCAGCAGCGCTGGCGCGTGCGCTGACCGCGCTCGGCCTGCCTATGCGCCGCTTCAAGACCGGAACGCCGCCGCGCGTCAACGCGCGAAGCGTCGACTTTTCCAAGCTGGAGCGGCAGGAGGGAGACGCTGTGCCTGTGCCGTTTTCCTTCTCGACCACCGAGCCGCCCAACAATCAGGCGGTCTGTTACTTGACCTACACCAACGCCGAGACACACCGCATTATCAACGACAATCTCGACCGCAGTCCGATTTATTCCGGCGTGATCGAGGGCGTCGGCCCTCGTTACTGCCCGTCCATCGAGACGAAAATCGTTCGGTTTCCCGACAAGGCGCGCCACCAGCTCTTCATTGAGCCGATGGGACTGAACACGGAGGAGCTGTATGTTCAGGGCTTTTCTTCCTCCATGCCGGAGGATGTGCAGGTCGCCATGCTCCACACGCTGCCCGGCTTAGAGCGCGCGGAGATGACGCGCCCCGCCTATGCCATCGAGTACGACTGCATCGACCCGACGGCGCTGCTGCCGACGCTGGAGACCAAGGCGATCCGCGGACTATACGGCGCGGGACAGTTCAACGGTTCCTCCGGCTATGAGGAGGCCGCGGTGCAGGGTTTCGTTGCAGGAGTCAACGCAGCGCTCAAGCTCAAGGGCGAGGAACCTCTGGTTCTGGGGCGCGAGCAAAGCTACATCGGCACGCTGATCGACGATCTGGTTACCAAGGGGACGAACGAGCCCTATCGCATGATGACCTCGCGGAGCGAGTACCGTCTGCTGCTCCGGCAGGACAACGCCGACGAGCGCCTTGCCGCCGTCGGACACCGCATAGGGCTGGTTTCCGATGAACGGCTTGCAGAGGTCGAAGCGAAATACGCCGCCGTGGAGACGGAGATCAAGCGCCTTGAGCACGTGGGTCTGCCGTCCTCCGATGCGCTGAATGCGCTGCTTGCGGAGCGCGGCACGGCGGCGGTGCACGACGGCGTGACGCTATTGGCGTTGCTCCGCCGCCCGCAGATTTCTTATGACGACCTGCGCGCGTTCGATCCCGGTTGTGCCGCGTTTCCTGCCGCGCTTGCCGAGAGCGTAGAGATCGCGGTCAAGTACGAGGGCTACATCAGGCGGCAGAAGACAGAGGTTGCGGAGTTTACCCGCATGGAGCGCAAGGCGCTGCCGGAGGAGGTGGACTACCTCGCCATCGAGGGCCTGCGTCTTGAGGCGCGCGAAAAACTGGCGGCGATCCGCCCGCGCTCGCTGGGTCAGGCGAGCCGCATCAGCGGCGTCAGTCCCGCGGACATCGCGGCGCTGATGATCTGGCTGGAAAAGCAAAAATAAGCAAAAAAGGAACGATTCCATGTGGAACCGTTCCTTTTATCATGCGATCCTTTACAGCTTGCTCGGCTCGAACGCCATGAACACGCCTTTGTCCAGCGCCGCTTTGCACAGCTCCTCCAGCGTGCCCTCGACGACTTCTCCGCCCATATAGCCCTTGCCGGTCAACAGCGAGGGATCGTAGGTCAGCGCTCGGGAGAAATATGCCTCGCCTGTGCGGGCGGGGGCTTCGCTGATGGCGACGATATCACGCACCACGGCGTCCGCCGTCGGAACGCCGCCTGCGCCCTGACCGTAGAGCTTGATCTCGCCCGCCCTGGATGCGCGGAGCGTGAACAGGTTGAAGTTCGTCGGGACATGCGCTTCGAGCGCGTCCATCGACAGCACCACCGGCGCGACGCCGATGGCGTAGCGGTCGCCGTCGCGGACAGAGAGGCCGAAAAGCTTGACGGTCTTGCCCTCGGCAGCGAACTTGTCGAGGATGTCCTTGGTGAGATACTGGATGCCGCACATCGGGAACTCTGTCGTGCAGTAGCCCTTGTATGCCGTGTTGGAGATGACGATGATCTTGTTCTTCACGTCAAAGCCGCTGAGGTCGGCGGTGGGATCAGCCTCGGCGTAGCCCAGCTTCTGCGCCTCGCGGAGCGTCGGCTCAAATTCCGCGCCTTCGCGGTTCATCTTGTCGATGATGAAGTTGGTCGTGCCGTTCATGATGCCGAAGATCGCTTCAATCTCGTTGGTCTGCGCCAGCTTGAGCGTCTCCGCGATGTCGGGGATCGTGCCGCCGCAGGCAGCCTCATAGCGCAGGAACACGCCCTTTCGCTCCGCCAGCTCGACCAGCTCGCGGAAGCCGAAGCACAGCGCGGCCTTGTTCACCGTGACGACATGCTTGCCCGCCTCAAGCGCCATCTTCATATACTCATAGGAGGGGTGCGTGCCGGGCAGAATATCGCAGACCAGATCAACTTCGGGGTCATTCATGATCTGGTGAATGTCCGAAGTCATCTTCGGCTCGGTGGCAAATTCGGGACGCTCCAGGATCCACTTCAAATCATGCTCGCGGGAGGCCTCCAGCGTTGCACAGACGTGTCTGCCGATGACGCCATGGCCCAAAACTGCAATACGCATCGTTTCGTTTCCTCTCTCTCTTTTGTGATCGCGCCCGCAAAGACGCGGAAATTACTGTTATTCTGGAAAATCATAGCACCAATTATACCGGAAAGCAACAAAAAAGTGCTTATTCTTTGTATGCAAAGCGTTCACAAATCGTTTACACAGGAAGGTATTGACATTCCGAAGGGGCGGTGGTACACTCCGTTTAGCACTCGGAAGAAAAGAGTGCTAAACGGAGAAACAGCGATGGAATTGAGCGAACGCAAAAAGCAAATACTGAAAGCGGTCGTTGAGCATTACATCGAATCCGCGGAGCCGGTCGGCTCCAAGATGATCGCGCAGGAGCTGGGCGTCAGCTCTGCCACCATCCGCAACGAATTTGCGGAGCTGTGCGAGCAGGGCTATCTGGAACAGCCCCACACCTCCGCCGGACGCGCGCCGACGCCGCAGGGCTACCGGCTCTACGTCAACGAACTGATGGAGCGCCGAGCGGTTTCCGCGCAGGAAGCGGAGCGCATCGACGAGACGCTGCGCGACAAGTTCGGCGGCGCGGTGACAAACGCGGGACAGCTTGTCTCATCCATTGTCAACTATCCCGCATACAGCGTCCGCAGCCGCAGCGCCGAGCTGACGGTGGAGCGTTTCGAGCTGGTGAGCGTTGACGAAACGAGCTTTATCACGGTCGTGATGACCAGCGACAAGAACGTGAAAAGCCAGCTGCAGCGCTCCGCGCTTGCGTTTGACGCTGAGCGCCTTGCCGATCTCAAGCATCTGCTCAACACACACTTCGCCGGCAAGAGCCGCGCGGAGATGAGCGCGCGACTGATGAGCGTCAGCGAACAGCTTTCTCCCGAATTGTTCCTCGTGCTTTCCAGAACTGTCGAATATGCGGCGGAGGTGCTGGACGAGGCGGGGCGCCGCGATGTGGAGACCACTGGTGCAAGCCGCATCCTGCGGATGCCGGAGTACCGCGACGCGGATCGCGCGCATGAGCTGATGACTTTTCTGGTGGACAACAAGGAGCAGCTTCCCGTTCCCGAGGGCGATGCGCCGGTACAGGTGCTGATCGGTCCGGAGAACGTGGACGCGGCGCTGCGTGATACCAGCGTGGTCGTCGCCAGCTACGACATCGGCGACGGGATGCGCGGACTGGTCGGTGTGGTCGGCCCGACGCGCATGGATTACGCCACCGTGACCGCGCGGCTCGCGTACTTTGCCGAGAGCCTGACGAAGATGTTCGGCAAGGGACTGCCGGGCACAGCAGAGGAAAAAGAACCCTGAAGGAGCGAGAACACATGGCAAAAGAGAAGCACCACGAGGAGCCGAAGCCGGAGCAGCCGGCACAGGAGACCCCCGAGACCGCGGTGGAGGAGGCAAAAGAACCCGCCGCAGAAACGTACACCGTCACAAAAGAACAGATGGAGAAGATGGAGGCGCTGGCGAAGCAGTTCGCCGAGCAGCAGGACAAATTCCTGAGGCTTGCCGCAGAGTATGATAACTATCGCAAGCGCACCGCAAAGGAAAAAGAAAGCATCTACGCCGACGCGAAGATCGAAACGATCACCGCAATGCTCCCCGTCTACGACAATCTGGAGCGCGCGCTTGCGCAGTTCGGCGAGGCAGACGGATCGCCCCACCGCAAGGGCGTGGAGATGATCTTCACGCAGTTCAAGGAGAGCCTTTCAAAGCTGGGCGTCACCGTCATCGACGCGGTAGGCCAGCCCTTCGACCCCGAGAAGCACAACGCCGTGATGCACGTTGAGGATGAAACGCTCGGCGAGAACATCGTGGCAGAGGTTTTGCAGCAGGGCTTTATGCTCGGCGAAAAGGTCTTAAGATTCGCCATCGTCAAGGTTGCAAATTAATACAGGAAACTAATAAATTTACAGATATAACAGGAGGCAATCATTATGTCTAAAGTCATTGGTATCGATCTTGGCACCACCAATTCCTGCGTCGCCGTTATGGAAGGCGGCGAGGCTGTCGTTATCGCAAACGCCGAGGGCAACCGCACTACACCGTCCGTTGTCGCGTTCAGCAAGACCGGCGAACGCATGGTCGGTCAGGTCGCAAAGCGTCAGGCGATCACGAATCCTGACCGCACCATCAGCAGCATCAAGCGCGAGATGGGCACCGACCACCGCGTCAGCATCGACGACAAGCGCTACACTCCGCAGGAGATCAGCGCGATGATTCTCTCCAAGCTCAAGGCGGATGCCGAGAGCTACCTCGGCGGCAAGGTCACCGAGGCGGTCATCACCGTGCCTGCGTACTTTACCGACGCACAGCGTCAGGCGACCAAGGACGCCGGCAAGATCGCCGGTCTTGAGGTCAAGCGCATCATCAATGAGCCGACGGCCGCGGCGCTCGCCTACGGCGTTGACAAGGAAGGTCAGCCCCAGAAGATCATGGTATACGACCTCGGCGGCGGCACCTTCGATGTGTCTATCCTTGACATCGACGACGGCGTGATCGAAGTGCTTGCCACGGCGGGTAACAACCGTCTCGGCGGCGACGACTTCGACGAGTGCATCATGAAGTGGCTGGTCGGCGAGTTTAAGAAGAGCGACGGCGTCGATCTCTCCACCGATAAGGTTGCCATGCAGCGCCTCAAGGAGGCTGCCGAAAAGGCGAAGATCGAGCTCTCCGGCGTTACTGCAAGCAATATCAATCTGCCGTATATCACGGCGGACGCCACCGGCCCGAAGCATCTGGACGTCACGCTCAGCCGCGCGAAGTTCAACGAGCTGACCGCGCACCTCGTCGAGGCGACGATGGGCCCCGTGCGCCAGGCGATGAGCGACGCCGGTCTCAAGGCGAGCGATCTTGCCAAGGTGCTGATGGTGGGCGGCTCCAGCCGTATCCCTGCCGTGCAGGACGCCGTCAAAAACTTCACCGGCAAGGAGCCGTTCAAGGGCATCAACCCCGACGAGTGCGTCGCCATGGGCGCGGCGCTGCAGGCGGGCGTGCTGACTGGTGACGTCAAGGGCCTGCTGCTGCTCGACGTTACCCCGCTGTCTCTCGGCATCGAGACTATGGGAGGCGTGTGCACGCGCCTCATTGAGCGCAACACCACCATCCCCGTCAAGAAGAGCCAGATCTTCTCCACCGCCGCGGACAACCAGACCTCTGTTGAGGTCAACGTGCTCCAGGGCGAGCGTGAGATGGCGGCGGCGAACAAGAGCCTCGGCCGCTTCCACCTCGACGGCATCGCTCCGGCGCGCCGCGGCGTGCCCCAGATCGAGGTCACGTTCGATATCGACGCCAACGGCATCGTAAATGTCAGCGCCAAGGATCTTGGCACCGGTCAGGAGCAGCATATCACCATCACCGCGTCCTCCAACATGAGCAAGGAGGATATTGAGAAGGCGGTCAAGGAGGCGGAGCAGTTCGCCGCTGAGGACGCCAAGGCAAAGGAGAAGGTCGAAGTCCGCAACGCAGGCGACCAGATGGTCTACCAGAGCGAGAAGACCCTCGGCGAGGTGGGTGACAAGATCCCCGCCGATGAGAAAGCAAAGGTTCAGGCGGGCATTGATAAGCTTAAGGAAACCCTCAAGGGAGACGATACCGCCGCGATCAAGGCGGCGACCGAGGAACTGACCCAGCTGTTTTACGCCATGAGCGAGAAGCTCTATCAGGGTGCGAACCCGCAGGGCGGCGCGCAAGGCGGCTATCAGGCCGGTCCCGACATGGGCGGCCAGCAGGGCGGTCAGCAGTATTACGACGCCGATTACAAGGTCGTGGACGAAGACGACAACAAGTAAAAGGGCGCAAAAAGCACGGGGACAGCCGGAACGGCTGCCCCATCGTGCCGTTTTAAGGAGTTCCGATTATGGCGGATAAAAGAGACTATTACGAGGTACTGGGCCTGCAAAAGGGAGCCTCGGAGGAAGAGATCAAAAAAGCGTATAAGAAGCTGGCGCGGAAGTACCACCCGGACATGAACCCCGGCGACAAGACAGCCGAGGAGAAGTTCAAGGAGGTTAATGAGGCGAATGAGATCCTCTCCGACCCGGAGAAGAAGGCGCGCTACGACCAGTTCGGATTCGCGGGCGTTGATCCAAGCTACGGTGCGGGCGCGGGCGGCTATGGCGGCGGGATGGACTTCGATTTCGGAGACCTCGGGGACATCTTCGGCAGCTTTTTCGGCGGGGGCTTTGGCGGTCAGCGCGCCAACCCCAACGCGCCCCAGCGCGGCGAAAGTCTGCGTACAAGCGTGACGATCGACTTTACGGAAGCCTGTTTCGGCTGTGAGAAGGACGTCATCATTGAGCGCGTGGAGCAGTGTGATACCTGCCGCGGCAACGGCTGTGAACCGGGCACGACGCCGGAGGTCTGCTCCGAATGCGGCGGGCGCGGCGTGGTGCAGCGCCGTCAGCAGACGCCGCTGGGCTTCATGTCCACGCAGAGCGCCTGCCCGCGCTGTGGCGGCAAGGGCAAGATCATCCACAAGCCCTGCAAGACCTGCGGCGGTCGCGGCATGGTGCGCAAGCGCAAGACGATCAAGGTCACGATTCCCGCCGGTATCGACAACGGACAGACCATCTCTCTGCGCGCTCAAGGCAACGCGGGCAGGAACGGTGGACCTGCAGGCGACCTGCTGATCGTCGTCTCCGTGCGTCCGCATGAGGTGTTCCGCCGCGAGGGCGGCAGCATCCTTTGCGAGGCGCCGATCACCTTCGCGCAGGCGGCGCTGGGCGCGGAGCTGGAAGTTCCCACCATCGACGGAAAGGTGAAGTACAGCATTCCGGAGGGAACGCAGTCCGGCACAACCTTCCGGATCAAAGGCAAGGGCGTGCCCGGTATGAACGGTCGGCCTCGCGGCGACCAATACGTCACGGTCTACATCGAGACGCCGCGCAACCTTAACAAGGAGCAGAAAGCGGCGTTGCGCAAGTTCAGTGAACTTCTGGGAGAGAAGAATTACGAGGAGACCAAGGGCTTCTTTGGGAAGTTCAAACTGTAAGGATAAAATGGTATGAGATACTTTGGCACGCGGCGCTATTCCGGCTATCGCGGCCGCCGGCCCGGGAGCCCGAACCGTACGGCCCTGCTCGTTCTGGCGCTGATTCTTTTGGCGGCGCTGCTTTTCCTGTTTGCGCAGCGCTACAGAGTCTACAACTCAGACGGTTCGTCCCATTATGAGATGCCTTGGTCGAAAAAAGAGACGGTGCAGGAATCGGGCGGCGGGCAGGAACTGGAGATCGTCATTGAGAACCCCGACGGAACAGAAACAACAATTATGGGAGGATAAGAGATGCGCCTCATCTCATGGAATGTCAACGGCTTAAGGGCCTGCCTCAACAAGGGCTTCCTGAACTTCGTCGATGAGATCGACGCGGACGTTATCTGTCTGCAGGAGACAAAGCTCAAGGAGAATCAGGTCAACTTTGAGCTGCCCGGCTACCATCGGTACTGGAACAGCGCCGACAAGGCGGGCTATTCGGGCACGGCTGTGTTTTCCAAGACGGAACCGTTGTCCGTCGCCTATGATTTCGGCGAGGATGTCCACCGTCATGAGGGGCGCGTCATCACCGCGGAATACCCGGATTTCTATCTGGTGTGCTGCTACACGCCCAATTCTCAGGATGAGCTGCGCCGTTTGGATTATCGGATGAAATGGGAGGATGATCTGCGCGCGTATCTGTGCCAGCTCGACCTCGTCAAGCCGGTGATTTACTGCGGCGATTTGAATGTGGCCCACGAGGAGATCGACCTCAAGAACCCCAAGACAAACCACTTCAACCCCGGGTTCTCTGATGAGGAGCGTGGCAAAATGACAGAACTGCTGGGTGCGGGCTTTATCGACACGTTCCGCGCCCTGCATCCCGACGCTGCGGACGCCTATTCGTGGTGGAGCTACCGCGCGGCGTCCCGTGAGCGCAACGTTGGTTGGCGCATCGACTATTTCATCGCCTCAGAGCGCCTGCGCGACCGTATTTCGACAGCAAGCATTCTGCCGGAGGTCATGGGCAGCGACCACTGCCCGGTTATGCTTGAACTTACATAAGCAAAAGGGTTCTGCCGTTTGTCCGTTGTTTTCAGACTGTGAGAGCGATGCGAGGGAAAAAAGAATAATAATGGGGCTATGAAGAAAGAGAAAATCTCCCGGATCTTCACAGCCCCGTTTCAATTATCGCGGTATCCTATATATTCGTTTCTTTCTCATACAACGTCCTGAAACGCCTTCGGCAACCCGATCTGTGACACATCCCCGGGGGTGACGCAGTAGGACGTCATGCGCTCCGCCAGAAGATCGCCCGCTCGGGCGTGGAGCCATACGCCGCAGGCTGCTGCGCGTTCCGCATTTGCGCCCTGCGCAAGCAGTGAGGCGATCAGCCCCGTCAGCACATCCCCGCTGCCGCCCTTTGCAAGCGCCGAACCGCCGCAGGTGTTTTCCAGCACATCGCCGTCCGGCAGGGCGACCAGCGTGCGATGCCCCTTGCGGACCAGAACGCAGCCGTGTTCGACGGCAAAAGCCCGCGAACTCTCCGTGCGGTCTTGAGTCAAAAGGACGTCGACCGGGATGCCGAGCAGCCGCGCGAATTCGCCGTCATGCGGCGTCAAGATCGTTGTACTTCCGCGCCGCGCGTCGAGCGCGGGCAGGTCGTCCGCAAGCGCGTTGAGGCCGTCGGCGTCCAGCACAATGGGCTGCTCGGTTTCACGCAGCAGCACGGAGACCAGCGTCGTCACGATCGCGCTTTGTCCCAGACCGGGACCGAGCGCCAGTGCATCACATCCGCGCAGCTTGCCACGAATCGGCGCAAGCGCATCCGTCGAAAGGCGCCCGCCTTCGTCGGGCAGCGGAAACGGCATCGCGGAGACGCATTTTGCCGCCTCAACTGCCCAAATGCAGCGCGGCACGCCGAGGTACACCAGCCCGCAGCCGGATCGCACGGCGGCGCTTGCCGCGAGATACGGCGCACCGGTGTAGCCCACCGCGCCGCCGACGATCAGCAACTTGCCGAAATCGCCCTTGTGCCCGTCCTCTTTCCGCGGAGGCAGGGCTTTTTTTACATAATCGCGGTCGATCTGTGTCATACGATCACATCCTTTTACAGGAGTTTATCACAGATCGCGTAAAAAAAGTAGAAAAACTTTCTGCAATGTGCTATGATCTGCCGAAGAAAGGGTGCGATACTATGGATGGACTGCTCAAGACCTGCCTGATCGTCTGCCCGCTGGTGTTTCTCGCGGGATTCGTCGATTCCGTCGCGGGCGGCGGCGGGATCATTTCACTGCCCGCGTATTTGATGGCGGGTCTGCCCGCGCACCTTGCCGCTGGAACGAACAAGGTCGTCAACGGCTGTGGTACGCTGATGGCGACGGTCAAATATTTCCGCAACGGCAAGGTCAGCCTCCGCCCGGCAATTGTCGCCGCCGTCGGTGCGCTTGCCGGTTCAACACTCGGCGCAAAGCTTGCGTCGATGATCTCCGACGCCGCGCTGGAGACCGCCATGCTCATCGCGCTGCCATGTGTGGCGGTGTTCCTCGTGGTCAAGCGTGACTTCGGCAAGGACGATGCGCCTGCCGCAACAATCTCGCCGCGACGGGAGATGACCGTTTCCGCGCTCATCGGGCTTGGCGTCGGCTGCTATGACGGACTGCTGGGACCGGGGACGGGGACGTTTATGATCCTCTGCTTTACGGCTTTCCTCTCGATGGATCTCCTCACCGCGTCGGGCTGCTCCAAGGCGGCAAACCTCGCCTCCAACGTCGGCAGCGCGGTAGTGTGGATCCTGAACGGCAGCGTACTCTGGAAGCTCGCCGCGCCCGCACTCGTGTGCAATATCCTCGGCAACTGGTTCGGCGCGCGCTATGCCATCAAGGGGGGCAGCAAAAAGATTCGCGGCATGATGTTCGTTGTGCTGGGGCTGCTGTTTCTCAAAATGCTCTATGAGCTGTTCACATAAAGAATAAACGGTCTGACATCCTGCCGCAAATCGGCAGGATGTTATGCTTCCATGTGTCTGCCCAGAAAGCTTGCAATGGTCTGCGCCAGCTTGTATTCCGTATCGCCCGCGGGCGCGCCGTCCTCGCCGGACACGAAGACCACCAGCCCCAGTGCGTCGCCCTCAGAAATGATGGGCGCGGCGATGGACGC
Organism: Oscillospiraceae bacterium; assembly: GCA_045225715.1. GTDB lineage: Bacteria > Bacillota > Clostridia > Oscillospirales > Oscillospiraceae > Hominicoprocola. The sequence goes on along the minus strand of JBGVBS010000010.1, from coordinate 37,866 downwards.
GCAGTAACGATCCAGCGATTCCGTGACGAATACGCTGCGCTCGTCGGCGCTGGCGCGGTAGATGCCGCGATCCTCCATGATCTGTTCCAGCTGCGCGGAGATGTGCTTGCCGATCAGGTTGCGCCTTGCGCTGCCTGCCGCCGCGATGACGCTGTCGCGATCTGTGACGGCGACGGTCGCGCCGGTGGTTTTGCTCAGGGTCTCGCAGAGTTGTGCGGCGAACTCGTCCACGCCGCCGAGCAGGGAATACTTCTTGAATATCACCTCGCCGTCCTTGCTGGTGAATATTTCCAGCGGGTCTCCTTCGCGGATTCTCATGGTGCGGCGGATCTCCTTCGGGATCACGACGCGGCCCAAATCGTCGATGCGCCGCACGATTCCGGTTGCTTTCATATCAAAAACTCCTTTGCTGGTATCATTGTCAAGGGTAGTTTTTGAAATCCGCGCGGATTTATCCAAGGGAGAGTTTGGAAAGAAAAGTAGCCTCTAATACTAATATGCGATTGAAACTAGGCAAAGATTTGCGAGCAGATTTTTCGTCAGGCAAGAAGGAGGACGCAGGCGGGCTGTCGCCCGTCAAGGACGACGACGCAGCATGGCGGAAAATATGCCGCAATGATTGTCGTATTTTAGTCGCATATTAGTATCAGTTGCTTGGCAGGTGCACAGCAAAAGTGCTCTCGACGCTTGCAGAAGTCAAGAGCACTTTCCTGCTTTATCAAAATAAAGCCTATGTACCAACTAAATGCTGATTCCAAAATAAGGAAACTCATCTAAGGCCCAAGAGATCTCTTTGTCACTATACTTTGTTCCCTTGATCTTCTTTACATTCTCTGCCACATTAGAGCGCGTTTTTGCTCCCGTATGTTCATACGCATAAATCGCTGTTGTCAACAACTCTAAATCAGAAGCCGACTCTTTGCAATACCGTTGGATCACTTCTTTGACCATGCTAATCTGATCCTTCGTAAGACAATCACTCTCTATGTCTTCTTCAGCATGTGTAAGGGTCATCTTATGCCCATATCCGGAATAATCGAACTCAATAATGCCGTCTGTACTCAGTTTTGATGTTTCGCGATCTAACTCCGCACAGTATGGGCCGTAAAAATGAAGCGTATAATCGAAACCCATAGATACTCCTTTTTTTTCAATTAGGAATATCATTTTCTGCAAAGCCTTTTTTACCGGAGCGCGACCAGTAATGTCAGACATTTGCTCTATTATATAAGCAACATTATTCTTCATTTTCTTCAGCATCCTCCACTGCTAAATACTCCTTCACGAGCTGTTTGGCCTCTTTTGAGTGCTTTCGGTCTACATAGATACGTTTTATATTAATGGGAGATGTCAACCCCTTAAGCAAAATAGATTCGTCTGCGATACTGGTTGGCTTATCCAAATAACTGGAAATAATTGGAATTCCCTTGCCGCTATCGGCATCATAGCGCTCTAATATAGGAATTTTGTGCGCTAATTTACTTGCTTCATCTTCGTCTATAATACAATCCGGCAACTTTTCCTTCAGTTCACGCCTTAACAAGCGATATACTTGTTGGTCATTGCTGTTGGTGTTAAAATTTGCATGGGTATGCGTTTCGTAGACGCAGCTCATTATTTCACGCGAGATAAACCGGCGAGCATTCTCTGATGCAGAGGAATTTTGCAGAATCTTTCCAATTACCAAATCATCATTCCATTTTAGATATTCGTTTACATCCGAAGGATACCGACCATCTTCAAGAATTTCGCGGATACACATGACAAGCAGTTTGTCAAGATAACGCCTAGTCTTATGGAAATAAACCTGAATAAACATAAAGTACCGGGCAATTACAAACTCTTCAAAAGCGTGGACACCGCCTTTTTGTATTGCCAGCTGCTTTATATTTTGTCTGCTATTATTATAAACAGTTAGGGACTCAACCAAACGATTTAGGTCATATCTTCCGTAGTTTACTCCACAATAGTAAGAGTCACGCAACAGATAGTCCATCTTATCACAATCAAGTTCGCTATCCATAAAGGTATTTAGAAACTTGAAATCTGCAATGCGATTTAAATACAATTCATCCCATTCGGGATTTTTCTCTCCGTATATACGCCAAAGCAACTGCGGCGTGATACGGTATTCTTCTCCAACACCATGTTCCTCTTGAAATCGTTCACCAATTTTTATAATAATATCCGCGATTTCGGTTTCACATATAATTTTATTTGTAAAATCTTCGTGTTCCAGCCCATCGTCAAATAGCGCCTCTGATCCATGAGAAAAAGGCGCATGCCCCAGATCATGTGTCAATGCGATCAAACGAAGTATCTGCTCATACCATTCTTCATCTACCTGAGAAAAGAGATCAGTCCCATGTTCTTTTTTATAGTTTGAAACTACTGAACGAAATGCTCTGGAGACCAGATGCATGACGCCTAGAGAATGGCCGAATCTGGTATGCTCTGCACCGTGATAAACAAGATAGGTCGTTGCCAGTTGCTTAATGTTGCGAAGCCTTTGAAATGGCGGTGTGTCAACAATAGCCAGCTCCAAATCGCTTAATTCAATGAATCCATGTATTGGGTCTCTCAATCGCGGCAAAAATCATCCCCCCAAACTTGATAATACCCCACTTTGCATATACTATATCATAGAATTTCCTTTTTTCAATAGCCACATGAGTCTTTTTGGGTATTCTTTACTATATTTTTATAATATTCGGCGTTGTTCCAGTTGTTATAGCTACAAATTTGCTTACAAACCATCAAGCAACGCTCGTTAGTGACTAATAATTGAAAAGTCTAAACAGCAGATGTACACTTGCTAACCCTCATGATAACCGGACTTACTGGGGTTAAGCTGTAAAAAAGTATGGGGCGAAACTCCTTTCGCCGGTTAGCGCCTAGCTTGTTGAGATGCCAAAAGTGCTGCAATTTAAATAAATTACAGCACTTTTGACTGGCTATTATAGTTTCGTGACTTAAGTCAAAATCTTTCGCTTTCTGTGAAGTTGACCGTGAGGAAAAGAGCCGTTTTGAGAACTCGAACGGCGAAATCCTTTAACGGGCATATCGTTTCTTATCAAGACAGCTCATTTTGCTATACAGCGTTCAAAATTGCCACAAACATTTTTGCCAGCTCAGGATTTTTACCGATTCGAGAAAAAAGCTTTTGTACATCTAAAGCGCTCATTTGAGGCACGTCTTCCGCCGAATACTGGCGCACGATTTTTCCCATATCCGGGTTCGCGTAGAAAGCAGCGTCAAATTGCAAAGCGGCCTTCTTTCGGTCTTCATCGAGGATACTGCCGAACGGGCACAGCGCAAATACAATGCACCAAGCCCGTTCATTTTGGTCCATCAATAAATGTATAAATCAAAAGGGAAAGGATTTTGCCTTTCCCCCTTGTGTTGATTTCGCAGTTATGATATTATGTTTTTGCTAATCATGCTTTCGGACGGACACCGCAAAGCATTGTTATCAAAGGCTTTCTTGCTAATGGTTTGCTAATTTGGGTACTGAAAAAACAACGTTTTGGGACGATATTGAATGTTAGAGCGCGGTACGCTATTCGATTAAAAATCCAGTATTCATGCGGGTTTGCGGGCATTTTAAGCCATCGCGTACCAAGCGACATAATAGGGGCGGTTTAGCTCCTAAGCGGCAGGCCAGAGGTTCGAATCCTCCCATGGGTGCCAAAATCCGCCGAAAACCACGGTTTTCGGCGGATTTTCTGCGTATTAATACTAAACTGCAATAAAAGCTGGAACATTCACAGCAACCGTGATATAATAGCACCGGTGATGAAAATGAAGTATCGGTTTACAGATGAACAATACACAGAAATCAAAGCAGCGCGGAAGGCAAATCGAGACAAAAGGCTCGATAAGCGTCTGCAAGTATTGGAGCTGCGTATCGAAGGAAAAAACTTGGGAGATATATCAGCAGCGACAGGATTTGCCATCTCGCATATCAGCAACCTGATTCGTCAGTATTACGAAGAAGGGCTGGAAGCGATAACGGGAAATCATTATCACGGAAATCGGCGTAATATGAGCGTGGCGGAAGAAGCCGCGCTCTTGGAGGAGTTTCAGAAGCGCGCGGAGCAGGGACAAGTGCTGAATACCCGTGAAATCGCGGAAGCATATGAAAAAGCGGTTGGTCATCCGATTGGGAACAGCCAAATCTACCGTGTGCTTCGCCGCCATGGATGGCGTAAAGTCATGCCGCGAAGCAAACATCCGAAGAAAGCCAGCGACGAGGTCATTGCGACCTCAAAAAAATTAACAACCGAATTGCAGAATTGAAGGAAGTTTTCCACAACGAGAAGCAAATACGGTTAATGTTTCAGGATGAAGCAGGCTTTGGGCGCATCAACAAGCCAAAATACTGCTGGTGCCAAAAAGGATTTCGACCGTCCGTCCCGTGCCATCATATCAGAGAATATCGTTATGTATACGGTGCGGTCGAGCCGTTGACAGGCGGATCCTGCTTTCTTGTCATGCCGTATTGCAACACAGAGTGCATGAACATTTTCTTGAGGGAATTGTCGGAGCAGTATCCTGATGACATGATTCTCCTGTGCTGCGATGGAGCGGCATGGCACAAATCCGGATCGCTTTGCGTACCTGAAAACATAGAGCTGTTTTTCATTCCACCATGCACTCCGGAAATGAACCCGATTGAGCAGATATGGAAAGAACTTCGTAAGATGGGTTTCCGTAACGAGATTTTTGCAACGCTGGATAAGGTTGTTGAGCGCTTACTTTGCGATACCATCTGCGCATTGCCTGCCGAGATCATTCACAGCATTACCGCTCGCACTTGGATTACTTCTTGTTTTAGTTGAAGAATAGTATAAATCAGCATACATAGTTGACAAATCATTAGCGTATAATTATAATATAATTACAGAGGTGATATGGTGCGCTTTGAATGGGATGAAAACAAGAATCAGATCAACATCGAAAAGCACGGGATATCCTTTCAGGAAGCGTCAACGGTTTTCTACGATGAGGACGCGGTGCTTTTTGATGACCCGGACAATTCGGAGCAGGAAGACAGGTTTCTGATCATCGGTTTTTCGCGTGAGGCGCGTCTTTGTATTGTCAGCCATTGTTACCGCAGTGACGATGAGATCATCCGCATCATTTCCGCGAGAAAAGCCAGCAAACGCGAGTCGCAGTCATACGAAACGAGGAAAGGGGAATGGTACTGATGCGCGAAGAATATGAAATCGAAAAACTGAATCCTCGCAAGAATCCGTATACGCGCCAGCTGAAAAAACAGATCACGATCAATCTGAACGCGAACACGATTGAATATTTTAAGGCTTTGGCAGAACAGACCGGCATTGCCTACCAGACGCTGATCAACATGTATTTGACCGATTGCGCTGAGAACAAACGAACACCCAAAGTCGTTTGGAATTGAGATAAGCGTGTTGAGCACCGCGCTTTTCTGGGCCTGATACACTATGATATGAAAGGAAAGAAAGGTGATGGGCTTGCATCCGATGGACAATGATTTTTTTGAGGAATACAAGCGGCTGGACAGACTGTGCGGGGATATGTATGCCAGCCAGAATGGAATTAGCGCGTATCTTACGGCGATGGAGAGCAAGACGGTGGAAGGACAGCGATGCGTGGCCTGTTGGGATTCCGACTACAGGACGCTTAAACACGTGCGTTGGGTCAGGAATCAGATTGCGCATGATTCCGGCACATATCAGCTTAGCGAACCGTCCGACCTTGCGTTTGTGCAGGACTTCTACAGCCGCATTTTCTCGGGGCAGGACGCGCTGACATTGCTCAGAAAGGCGAACGAGCAAGCACAGAGCCGCGTACAATATCGGACACAAAGTGCATCGCAGTACACGCCGCGGTACACTAATTCCAAGCCTGCGGTGTATCCGAAGCAGCCCGCGCAGCCTCCAAAGGGAAAAAAGGGATGGCTGGGTGTGCTCGTCGTGATTGGTATCATCTTGTTGAGTATCGCGTTTTTATTCTTTTGGCGGTAAAGCTGGTCTGGAATTGAGATAAGTGTGTGGAGCACCGCTGTTGACGGCGGTGCTCACTCTTATGTACCGATTCTCCGTGTTGCTGAATCTACCGCTGCGCAAAACCTGTCGAAAGGTGTCGATGTTGTCAATAAGGGGTCGCCCTCGCGGATGCGCATGGTGCGGCGGATCTCCTTGGGGATGACGACGCGGCCGAGGTCGTCGATGCGGCGCACGATTCCGGTTGCTTTCATATCGGTAAAACTCCTTTGCGTGTTGATTTCACAGCGATAGTCTTTGAAATCCGCGCCAATTTATCCAAGGGAAGGTTTGGCAAACGCGAATAAACAACGGAACCGAACGCCAGATATAGCGTCCGGTTCCGTTGCTGTTTATTGGGGAAAAACAAAAGCTGTGTATCAAATTGCGCGCTGTCCGGCGAGGCGTCAGTTGCTGTAATAGCGTCCGCCGAATTGGTTGCCGAAGAAGTCATTGAAGAAACTCCACGGATCGTAATAACCGCCGTTTCCGTTGTAGTAGTTGTAGTTATTGTTCTGGTCCTGCTGCGGCTGCTGAGCGGCGGACTCGACTTGTTCGGGCGCGGCGTCAAAGGTGATGGTCAACTCAACTTCGGCACCGTTGCGATTGACGACGAGCGTTGCGGTGTCGCCGGCCTTGTAGCTTTTCTTCACGCCGTTGAGGGCACTCATACTGGAGACGGTCTTGTCGCCGACCTTAACGATCACGTCGCCCGCCTTCAGACCAGCCTTTTCGGCAGCGCCGCCGGTCTCTACGGAGTTGACCAGTACGCCGGAGCTGACGGCAAGACCGTTCTGCCGCGCGTAGTTGGCGGTCACAGTGGCCGCCATCATGGCAAAGTAGGGGCGGTTCGTCACGCGGCCGTTCTCCATGATGTCCTCCACCATAGCGATGACGTCGTTGATGGGGATGGCAAAGCCGAGACCTTCGACGCTGGTGTTGGCATAGCTCGAATACTTCGCGGAGACGATGCCGATGACCTCGCCGTAGGCGTTGAACAGCGGACCGCCGGAATTGCCGGGGTTGATGGCGCAGTCGACCTGGATCATGTTGAACGGAGTGCCGTCCACGTTGATCGCGCGGTCGACACTGGACACGATGCCCTTGCTCATGGAGAAGGTCAGTTCGCCCAAGGGATTGCCGATGGCGGCGACGTCCTCGCCGACCTGAAGGGTGGACGAATCGCCGAAGACGACAGCCTGCAGATCGGATGCGTCGATCTTGATGACCGCGACGTCGTAATCCTCGTCGCCGCCGATGATTCTGGCGTCGTAGGTCTCGCCGTTGTAGAGCGTAACCTTCACGGTGCTTGCGCCGTCGATGACGTGGTAGTTGGTGACGATATAGCCGTCCTTTGTAATAATGAAGCCGCTGCCCGCCGAGGCGTTTTCGACCGTCTGGTTGAACACGTTGGTGGTGATCGTGGTGTTGATGGACACGACGCTGTTGATGTTCGCCTTGTAAAGCTCGGTATAGCTCAGCGGCTTTGCGCCGGTGACGGCGACGGTCTCGACCTCCGTTGTTTCACGTTCGCTGACAGCGATGGACGTGGCATTTGTCTTGCGGTTCACCGAGGTGCTTACAACGCCCGTCGCGCCCGCGCCGATGGCGCCGCCGATCAGAGCGCAGACCAGCATCAGCGCGATCAGCTTCAGGGCGCCGAGCTTTTTCTTTTTTGGCGCCTCCTCGACAGGCTTCTCCGCATAGTTTCGCGTATTGTAGACGGGCTCGACGACATTGCTGTCGCCCTTGCGGTAACTGTAATGGTACAGATTGTTTTCATCCTCGTAATACATGCTGGATGCCTCCTTATTACGTTCGTCTTGCGACGAAGAATCGGTTCACGCTTTTGATGGTTTGTATGATAATACGCGATTATGTCTAAATTATGAAATCCGTTTGGATTTTCTTTGAATGATTTGTTTTTTCTTTTTGAACTTGCGCTTTTCATCAGTACCGATTAGAATATCGGAAAAGAGGGATGTTCTATGCTGAGGATCGACAACATCAAAACGCGACCTGGCGTGACTCGGGACGCGCTGAAGAAAAAAGCTGCGGAGCTGCTGCGTGTCCGCGAGAGCGATTTGACGGACTTCCGCGTTCTGCGCCGCAGCATTGACGCGCGCGACGGCGTGCGGCTCGTCTGGTCGCTTGCGGCTGCGCTTCCGAACGAGGCGGCGGTGCTCAGACGGCGCAGGGACCAGAACGTTTCGCGCTACACGCCGGAGGAGTATTCGCTGCCCGCGCCTGTCGCCGCGCCGGATGTGCGCCCCGTCGTTGTCGGCGCGGGGCCGGCGGGGCTGTTCTGCGCGCTTGTGCTGGCAAGGTGCGGCGCAAAACCCGTCCTGCTTGAGCGCGGCAAACCGGTCGAGGAGCGCAGGTGCGATGTGGAAACGTTTTGGAAGACCGGCGCGCTGGATCCGTCGTCCAACGTCCAGTTCGGCGAGGGCGGCGCGGGCGCATTCTCCGACGGCAAGCTCAACACCGGCACGAAGGATGTGCGCCACCGCTGGATATTGGAGCGCTTCGTCGAATACGGCGCGCATCCCGATATCCTGATTGACGCCAGGCCGCACGTCGGCACGGACAAGTTATACGTCGTTTTGCAAAATCTGCGGCGCGAGTTGTTGTCGCTCGGTGCGGATATTCGCTATCGGAATCAGGTGATCGGCGTGGAAACGGCGGACGGCACGGTGTCCGGGCTTCGGATCGCATCGCCGGAGGGCGAATATTCGCTCCGTGCGCGGCAGGTCGTACTGGCGCCGGGACACAGCGCGCGGGACACGTTCGAGCTGCTGCACCGCCTCGGCGTTCCAATGGAGCCGAAGGCGTTCGCCGTCGGCGTGCGCATCGAGCATCGGCAGAGCGACGTTGACGCGGCACAGTACAAGGAGGCGGCGGGGAATCCTGCGCTGCCGCCAACTTCCTACAAACTGGCATATCACACGAGTGACGGCCGCGGTGTATTCTCGTTCTGTGTCTGCCCGGGCGGGCAGGTCGTCGCGGCGGCGTCCGAGCGCGGGCGCGTCGTGACCAACGGCATGAGCTGCTTTGCCCGCGACGGGGAGAACATCAACGGCGGCCTGTTGGTTTCTGTTACGCCGGAGGATTTCGGCGGCGCGGCAGACGATCCGCTTGCCGGCGTCGCGTTCCAGCGGCGGCTGGAGGAGGCGGCGTACCGCGCCGGAGGCGAGACCTACGCCGCGCCCGCGCAGCTGGTGGGAGACTTCCTTGCGGGCAAACCAACGACGGGAGCGCGCGGTGTTGCGCCGAGCTATCGACCGGGCATCACATGGGGAGACCTGCACGACTGCCTGCCCGGTTTCGTCTGTGACGCGCTTGCCGAGGCGCTGCCGGAGCTGGACGCAAAGTTGCGCGGCTTTGCCGCGCCCGACGCGGTGCTGACGGCGGTAGAATCCCGCTCATCATCGCCTGTGCGCCTTACGCGGGACGAGGGCTTTCAATCAGGACTGCGTGGGCTGTATCCCTGCGGCGAGGGCGCAGGCTACGCGGGCGGTATTATGAGCGCCGCCGCGGACGGTATGCGGGTCGCGGAAACGATTTTGAGCGAGCTTTCCAAGTAACGATTCATCAGAGGAGGAATCTGCCATGGCAAAACAGATCGGCGTCATCATCGACTACCTGACCGAGGACTACCGCCGCCAAATTGACACTGCCGCGGCGAAGCACGGCTACGCGACGCACTACTTCCCGGACAGCCGCAGTGCGGTGGGCAACGCGGACGAGTGCGAGATTTTGTTCGGACACTGCTCGCAGCGGGTCATCGCCTCGGCGAAGAACCTCAAGTGGTTCTGCTGCTGCTGGGCGGGGGTAGACCGCTTCTGCAAGGACGAGTTGTACCGGAACCCAGAGTGTCTGCTTTCCAACTCGTCGGGCGCTTATGGGGTGACCATCGCGGAGCATCTGGTGATGGTTTCGCTGATGCTGCTGCGCCGGCAGATGGAGTACTCCGCGCTGATCCAAAACCGCGGCTGGGACACGCTGCCGGGAAACATCCGCTCGCTCCACGACTGCCGTATTACGGTGCTGGGCACGGGCGACATCGGAACGAAGTTTGCCCGCCGTGCGAGAGCGTTTGAGCCCGCGCGCATCGTCGGTGTGCGCCGCAGCGCGAAGCGCGGCGATCCGGCGTTCGATGAGATACGCGCCAACGCCGAGTTGGACGCGATTCTGCCGGAGACTGACCTTCTGGTGATGGCGCTGCCCAATACGCCGGATACGGCGGGAATCCTGAGCCGGGAGCGTATGGCGCTGCTGCCGAAGGGCGCGCTGGTCGTCAATGTGGGCCGCGGAGCGGCGGTGGATCAGGACGCCCTGATCGACGCGCTCAACAGCGGACATCTCGGCGGCGCTGCGCTGGACGTGGTGACGCCGGAGCCACTGCCCGCCGACCATCCGCTCCGCGACGCAAAGAACATTCTGCTCACGCCGCACGTCGCGGGCAACACGACTCTGCCCTACACCCAGCAGCGAACGATCGACATGTTCATCGAGGATCTGGACAACTATTGCAGCAAGAAACCCTTGAAACACGCGGTAGACCGTAAGAGGTTCTATTAAAACGAATGACAAAACGACCGCATTTGCGGTCGTTTTGTCATTCAATACGAAAAAGCCGTTTTCCGTTTTCTGCGGTCAGCGTTATGACGTCCTCTGCCGTCATGCCGCGAAGCTCCGCGAGCTTTTGCGCGATGTGTACGAGATTGCGCGAATCGTTGCGCGTCCCGCGCAGCGGCACGGGGGAGAGATAGGGGGAATCCGTTTCGATCAGAATGCGGTCAAGCGGCGCTTCCGCCGCGACCTCGACGGTCTTGCGTGCGTTCTTGTAGGTCAGCGGCCCGTCGAAGCCGACGTACCAGCCGCGCTTCCACAGCTCCCGCGCCAGCTCGACGCTGCCGGAATAGCAGTGGAATACGCCGCGTAGCGCCGGAAACTCGCTGACGATGGCGAAGCAGTCGGCGTGGGCGTCGCGGTCGTGGATGATGACCGGCAGGTCAAGCTCCACCGCCAGCGCAAGCTGGCGGCGCAGCACATCCCACTGATGCTCGCGCGGCGGATTCTCCGCCCAGTGGTAATCCAGCCCGATCTCCCCGACAGCGACGACCTTCGGGTGCCTCGCAAGCTCATGCAGTACGTCAATGTCCGCCGGAACGAAAGGCGCGCAGTTCTCGGGGTGATACCCGACGGCGGCGTAGACGTGCGGAAACTGCTCTGCCAGAGCGACCGCCTTGCGGGAGGTTTCGGGGTCGCAGCCGGGATCGACGATCAGCCCCACGCCGCCCTCGGGCATGGCGGCGAGCAGCTCGTCGCGGTCGGCGTCGAACTGCTCGTCGTCATAATGGGCGTGGGTGTCAAAGATTAAGCTCATACAAAGCTCCTGTAACGAATGGGCTTTCCGGTCGGGGCGACCACGTCGGTCAAACGGCAAGGCTTAGTCTCGGATTTGCCCGAACGGCAGTTCTCAGCACATTTTGGCGCCCGCGGGGATGGCGTCGTCCAGCATGATGAGGTTCAGCTTCTCCTCGCCGTCAACCTTGTGGACGGCGGAGATCAGCATACCGCAACTGTCCAGCCCCATCATCTTGCGCGGAGGCAGGTTGACGATGGCGAGCAGCGTCTTGCCGATGAGCTGCTCCGGCTCGTAGAACTTGTGAATGCCGGAGAGGATCTGGCGGTCGACGCCCGTGCCGTCGTCCAGCGTAAAACGTAGCAGCTTAGCGCTTTTTTTCACCGCCTCGCAGCTCTTGACTTTGACGGCGCGGAAGTCGCTTTTGCAGAAGGTGTCAAAGTCCACGTTCTCGGTTTCGTAAGGCTCCAGCTCGATTTCGGGCTTCTGCGCCTCCTTCTTCTGCGCCTCCTGGATCTCCTTAAGAGCCGCCAGTTCCTTTGCCGCGTCGATGCGCGGGAAGATGGCGTCGCCCTTCTTTACCGTGACGCCGTCGGGCAGGATGCCGAATTCCGCCGCGCTGTCCCACGTCCGCGCGCGCTCAGACGCGCCGATCTGCGCGAAGATATTCTCACAGCTTTCCGGCATGAAGGGCGTCAGCAGCACCGCACAGACGCGCACGGTTTCAAGCAGGTTGTAGAGCACCGCCGCGAGACGATCCTTCTTCGTTTCATCCTTGGCAAGTACCCAAGGTGCGGTCTCGTCGATATACTTGTTCGCGCGCTGGATGGTCTTGAAGACCTCCTCGAGCGCGTTCTGGAACTGGTACTTCTCCATCTGCGCCTCATAGCGTCCGCGCAGGGACTGCGCCATGTTCAGCAGCTCGCCGTCGAGCGGTTCAGCGGCGCCGGTCTTCGGCAGAGTGCCGCCGAAGTACTTCTCCACCATTGCCGTCGAGCGGGAGACGAGGTTGCCCAGGTCATTGGCGAGATCAACGTTGATCGTGTTGATGAGCAGCTCGTTGGAGAAATTGCCGTCGCTGCCGAAGGGGAAGGTGCGCAGCAGGAAGAAACGCAGCGCGTCCACGCCGAAGCGCTCGGCAAGGATATAGGGATCGACCACGTTGCCCTTGGACTTGCTCATCTTGCCGCCGTCGAGCAGCAGCCAGCCGTGGCCGTAGACCTTCTGCGGCAGGGGCAGACCCACGCTCATCAGCATGGCGGGCCAGATGATGGAGTGGAAGCGCACGATCTCCTTGCCCACGAAGTGGACGACGTGCGGCCAGTACTTGTCGAAGTCGTGGTACTTGTCGTTGCAGTAGCCCATGGCGGTCGTGTAGTTGAACAGCGCATCCACCCAGACGTAGACGACATGACCGGGATCAAAGTCCACGGGGATGCCCCACGAAAAACTTGTGCGGCTGACGCAGAGATCCTCCAGTCCCGGCTTGATAAAGTTGTTGACCATTTCGTTGACGCGGCTGCGCGGCTGGAGGAAGTCCGTGTTCTCCAGCAGATCCTGCACGCGGTCGGCGTACTTGCTCAGGCGGAAGAAATAAGCCTCCTCCTCGGCGTCGGTGACCTCGCGCCCGCAGTCGGGGCACTTGCCGTCCACAAGCTGGCTTTCCGTCCAGAAGGACTCGCAAGGCTTGCAGTACTTACCCTTATAGGAACCCTTGTAAATGTCGCCGTTGTCGTACATCTTGCGGAAAATCTTCTGGATGGACGCAACGTGATAATCGTCGGTGGTGCGGATAAAGCGGTCGTTGGAGATGTTCATCAGCTTCCACAGGTCGAGCACGCCGCGCTCGCCGGTGACGATGCGGTCGACGAACTGCTGCGGCGTAACGCCGGACTCCTTCGCCTTATCCTCGATCTTCTGCCCGTGCTCGTCCGTGCCGGTCAGGAACATGACGTCGTAACCGCACAGCCTCTTATAGCGCGCCATCGCGTCGGTGGCGACGGTGCAGTAGGTGTGGCCGATGTGCAGTTTGTCCGATGGGTAATAGATCGGTGTGGTGATATAAAATGTCTTGTCTGCCATGGCTGGTCAATCCTCTCTTTCCTGCCGCCCCGAATGGAAGGACGGCGAAAACTGCCATATAGTTTATCACAACACCGCGGACAGATGCAAGAGTTTTGCCAACATTCGCACCGCCTGCCTGTTTCCTGCGGCTTTTGGTCTTGCAACCGCGCCCCTTTGCAGATATAATACAAAAAACGGCATCGGGAAAGGGGAACATCACATGTATACGGAAAACGGTATTTATCTCGGACTCGCAGGGGAACAGCGCGTGTCGCTGGCACTGCGCATGGCGAATCGCCACGGCCTCATCGCCGGAGCCAGCGGAACCGGTAAGACCGTCACAATGAAGGTGCTCGCCGAATCTTTCTCCGACGCGGGCGTGCCCGTGTTCCTCTGCGACATCAAGGGCGACGTTTCCGGCCTTGCCGAGGCGGGCGTCACGAGCGAGGGAATGGAGAAGCGCATTGACCGCTTCGGTATCCGCGATACATTCCGCTATCGGCCCTACCCCGTCTCGTTCTGGGATGTGTATCAGGAGGCGGGCCATCCTGTCCGCGCCTCCGTGTCCGACATGGGGCCGGAGCTGCTGTCCCGCATCCTTGGCCTGACCCCCGCGCAGGAGGGCGTGCTGAATATTGTGTTCCGTGTCGCCGACGACCACGGCCTGCTGTTGACGGACATGAAGGACCTGAAAGCGATGCTTCGCTATATCGGCGAGCACCGCGCCGAGTTGCTGACGGATTACGGCAACGTCTCCGCGCAGTCCCTCGGCGGCATTACGCGTGCACTTCTGCCGCTGGAGGCGCAGGGCGGCGAGCTGTTTTTCGGCGAGCCGGAGCTGGACATCATGGACCTCATTCGCCGCGACGCCGAGGGGCGCGGTGTTGTCAACCTGCTGGACTGCGTCAAGCTTGCGCGCAGCCCAAAGCTCTACGCGACCTTCCTGCTGTGGCTGATGAGCGAGCTGTTCGAGCGTCTGCCGGAGGCGGGCGATCTCGACAAGCCGAAGCTGGTATTCTTCTTTGACGAGGCGCATATGCTGTTCTCGGACGCGCCCAAGCTGCTGGTGCAGAAGATCGAGCAGATGGTCAAGCTGATCCGCTCCAAAGGCGTCGGTGTCTGGTTCGTGACGCAGAGCCCGTCGGATATTCCCGACAGCGTGCTTGCGCAGCTTTCCGGCCGCATCCAGCACGCGCTGCGCGCCTATACGCCCGCCGAGCAGAAGGCGGTGCGCGCCGCCGCGAGTTCTCTGCGCCCCAATCCCGCGTTCCGTGCGGAGGACGTCATCATGGAGCTGGGCGTGGGCGAAGCGCTGGTGTCTCTGCTGGACGAGAACGGCGTCCCGGGCGTCACGGAGCGGACGAAGATCATCTGCCCGCAGAGCCTCATGGCGCCTTGCGCCGATGCGACACGCCAGTCGAGGAGAGCGGCGGACGGCATGACGAAATATGACGCTTCTGTGGACAGTGACTCCGCTTATGAGATGCTGGAGCGCCGCCGCGAGAAAGACGAGCAGCAGGCTGCGCTGGACGCTGAGCGCGCGGCGCTGGAGAAAGAACGCGCGGAATTTGAGGCGCAAAAACAGAAGGAGGCCGCCGCAGCGGAGAAAAAACGCGAAAAAGAGGCGGAGGCCGCCGAAAAGAAGCGTCAGCGGGAACTGGAAAAGCAGCAGGCAAAGTACGAAAAGCAGGTCGAGCGCCGCAAGGCGCAGATCGAACGGCAGGTCATCAATGCCGGCGCACAGGTGCTTAAGCGCGGGCTGATGAACACGCTGTTTGGCGGCAAACGCTGAAAAAATCACCGTGAAGCCTTTTAAGCAGCGAAAAATTCCGCAAAAAAGGCTTGCAATCCGTATATTACTATGGTATATTGACACAGTAGGCGAGGAAAGAGTGGACTTGTGTCCGCTCTTTCTTTTGGCAAATTTATGAATTTGCCAAAAGAAAGTATTCGCGCCTCACTTGGAACAGATCAAAATGACAAATCTTCGATTTGGAAGAACGGGTGTATACCAAATATGAAAAAAGTAACCGAAATCGTGCGTGAGCTGGCGGAGCCGGTCGTGATCGAAAACGGCTGCTCACTCTGGGATGTGGAGTACATCCGCGAGGCGGGTCAGTGGTATCTGCGGCTGCTGATCGACAAGGACGGCGGTGTGGATATTCTTGACTGCGAGGCGATCTCTCGCACCGTCAGCGATCTGCTGGACGAGGCCGACCCCATCGAGTCGAGCTATATCTTTGAGGTCGGCTCGGCGGGCGCGGAGCGCGCGCTCAAGCGTCCCGGCGATTTTGAGCGGTTTATGGGCTCGCCCGTCACACTTAAGACCTACAAGCCCCGCGACGGGCGCAAGGAGTTCGCGGGTACGCTCACGCGCTACGATAACGGTGCGGTGGAGATCGCCGTCGGCGATCAGACGCTGCGCTTCGAGAAGGACGAGATCGCGCTCGTCCGCCTGAGAGTGGAATTCTAAACCATTAGCATATACAGAACAGGAGCAAAGCCAAAATGAAATGCGATGAAATCTTCGTTGCGCTCGCCATGCTGGAGAAAGAGCGCGGCATCCCGCAGGACTTTATGATGGATAAGATCGTGCAGGCGCTTTCCACCGCCTATAAAAAGGATCATCCCGGCGTGGAAAACGTCTACATTGAAGTGAATGAAGCGAAAAAGGACCTCAAGATGTACGTTCAGAAGGAGGTCGTCGAGGAGGTTGAAAATCCCGGCGCGCAGATGTCGCTGGAGGAGGCGAAAGCGATCTCCGCGAAGCACAGCGTCGGCGACATCGTCAACCTTCCTGTAGACACGGTGGAGTTCGGCCGCATCGCCGCCGGAAACGGCAAGCAGGTCATCATTCAGGGGCTCCGCGAGGCGGAGACCGGCATGGTCTATGAGGAGTACAACGCCAAGACGCACGAGATCCTCACGGGCGTTGTGCACCGCATCGACCCGCGTACCGGCAACGCAGCCATCCGCATCGGCACCGGCGCGGAGGCGACGGACGCGGTGCTGACGATGGGCGAGCAGGTCAAGGGCGAAACGCTCGTCGAGGGCCAGCGCGTGAAAGTCTATCTCGTTGACGTCCGCCGCGCAAATCGCGGTCCGCAGGTTATCATTTCCCGTACGCACCCGGGGCTGGTCAAGCGCCTGTTTGAGCTGGAGGTGCCGGAGATCTACGACGGCGTCGTGGAGATCCGCAGCATTGCCCGCGAAGCGGGCAGCCGCACCAAAATGGCGGTTTGGAGCAACGACCCCAACGTCGATCCCATCGGCGCCTGCGTCGGCCAGCACGGAGCGCGCGTGAACAACATCGTCAACGAGCTGCGCGGCGAAAAAATTGACATTATCAAGTACAGCGAGAAGCCCGAAGAGTATATCGCGGCGGCGCTGGCGCCGGCAGACGTCACCGAGGTTTGGATGGCGGACGAGGGCAAGGCGTGCCGCGTCATTGTACCGGACGATCAGCTTTCCCTCGCCATCGGCAAGGAGGGGCAGAACGCCCGCCTTGCGGCGAGACTGGTTGGCTATAAGATCGACATCAAGCCCGAGTCCTTCCGCGGCAGCGCGGAGGAGGCGGCGGAGGCCGCATCCGAGACCGGCGCAGAGTGAGAGCGGGGAGGCAGCGATGCAAAAGCCGAAGAAAATACCGCAGCGGCAATGCGTGGGCTGCCGTGAGATGAAGGAAAAGCGCGAGTTGATTCGCGTCGTCAAGTCGCCGGAGGGTGAGATTGCACTCGATTTCCGCGGCAAAAAGCCCGGCCGCGGCGCCTACGTCTGCCCGAACGCCGAATGTCTCAAAAAAGCGCGCAAGTCGCGTTCGCTGGAGCGCGCGTTCTCTGCGGCAATCCCGCCGGAGGTCTATGACGCGCTGGAGCAGGAGATGGCGGACAATGGATAAGATACTCTCTCTCGTCGGCCTCGCAAAGAAAGCGGGGCGCGTCGAAGCGGGCGAGGAACCCGTCGGCGCGGCGGCAAGAGCACGCGACGCGCGGCTCATCCTGCTTGCTCAGGACGCGGCGGATAACACCGTGCGACGTGCGGGCCACTTCGCTGATGCGGGACAGTGCCTGTTGGCAAGGATCCCTGCGAGCAAGGACGAGCTTGGACGCGCCGTGGGACGAACATCCTGCGCGATGCTCGCCATAACCGACGTCGGCTTTGCCGAGGCGATCGCAAAGAAGCTTGCCGCGCTCGACGCGGAACGTTATGGCGAGCTTGCGGAAAAGCTCGCTGTCAAGGCGCGCCGCGCCGCCGAGCGAAAGGCGGAGCAGAAGCGGCATGATAAAAATATCCGCACAGGAAAGAAAAACGCAAAGAAGTAAATTATCCCCAGCACTAATGGAGGTGTTATATTGGCAAACGCAGCGGTGAATAAAAATAAGGTGTCCGTGCTCGCCAAGGACTTTGGTATGAGCAGCAAGGATGTCGTCGGCGTCCTCAAAAACTACACGGACACGGTGAAGGGGTCCTCTCAGGTGCTGGATGAGCGCGAGCTGTCGATCCTGTTTGAGTACCTGACGCAGAAAAATCAGGTGCAGATCGCCACGATTTTTGCTGAGACCTATCAGGAGAAAAAACCGGAGCAGGTCAAGGAGACGGCGGCCGGGAGCGATGCGCCTCAGAAGGCGGCGCCGACGCAGACCGGAAACAGCGGGGCAGCAGCTGCGCAGGCCGCGGCTCCGAAGAAGGAGAAGAACACGCAGGCGATGACCCGTGTGCCGGAGAAGAAAATCGTCGATACACGCAAGGCGACGAATGTCAACCTTGACAAGTATGACGAGAAGCTTCAGGATCTGGCGGATCGCTCCGGCAGCGGCGGGCGCCGCGCCGAGCAGAGCGGCAACAAGGAGAAGTTCCGCAACGCGGGCAAGAACAAGGGCCGCGGCAATCAACCCACGTTTTCCAACAAGCGCAAGCAGGAGGAGGCCGCGCGTATGCGCCGCCTCCAGCTCGAAGCGCTGAAGAAAACGCCGCTGACCGTCAAGATCCCTGATGAGATCAGCGTGCAGGAATTGGCGTCCCGCATGAAGAAGGCTGGCGCCGAGGTCGTCAAGTGTCTTGTCAAGAACGGCGTCATGGCGTCGCTGAGCCAGATCATCGACTTTGATACCGCATCCTTCGTCGCAGAGGAGCTGGGCTGCAAGGTCGAGAAGGAAGTCGTCGTTACCATCGAAGAGAAGCTGATCGACGATCATCAGGACACGGAGGAGGAGCTGGAGCTCCGCGCTCCCGTCGTCGTGGTCATGGGCCACGTCGACCACGGCAAGACCTCGCTGCTGGACTATATCCGCAACGCACACGTTGCCTCCGGCGAGGCGGGCGGCATCACGCAGCACATCGGAGCCTATCAGGTGCAGATCAAGGGCAGACCCATTA
This sequence comes from Oscillospiraceae bacterium, assembly GCA_045225715.1. GTDB lineage: Bacteria > Bacillota > Clostridia > Oscillospirales > Oscillospiraceae > Hominicoprocola. Next base: position 19,029 of record JBGVBS010000010.1, on the reverse strand, counting down.
CCTTCCTTGACACTCCGGGCCATGAGGCGTTTACCTCCATGCGCGCTCGCGGCGCGATGGTGACGGATATCGCCATCCTTGTCGTAGCAGCAGAGGACGGCATCATGCCGCAGACCGTCGAATCCATCAATCATGCCAAGGCGGCGGGGATCCCGATCATCGTGGCGATCAACAAGATGGATAAGCCGGACGCAAACCCAGAGCGCATTAAGCAGCAGTTGACCGAGTATGATCTGCTTGCCGAGGATTGGGGCGGCGATACCATTGTCTGTCCGATCTCCGCAAAAACCGGTATGGGCGTCGACGAGCTGCTGGAGAATGTCGCGCTGACCGCCGAGATCGGTGAGCTGAAGGCGAACCCGAACCGCGCCGCCAGCGGCACGGTCATTGAGGCGCGGCTCGATAAGGGCCGCGGTCCGATCGCGACGCTGCTTGTCCAGAACGGAACGCTGCACCGCGGCGATGTGATCATCGCCGGCACTGCCGTCGGCCGTGTGCGCGCCATGGTTGGAGACAACGGCCGCAGCATGACCGAGGCCGGACCGAGTGTGCCCGTGGAGATCACGGGCCTCGGCGATGTGCCGGGCGCGGGCGCGGTGTTCAACGCCGTTGCCGACGAGCGCCTCGCACGCGAGCTGGTCGAGCAGCGCAAGGAGGAGGAAAAGCTCAAGGCGAACGGCCCTGTCACCAAGGTCTCGCTGGAGGATCTGTTCAGCCAGATCCAGGCGGGCGAGATGAAGAACCTGAACCTGATCGTCAAGGCGGATGTGCAGGGCAGTGTCGAGGCGGTCAAGAGCTCGCTCGAAAAGCTCTCGAACGACGAAGTCCGCGTGCGCGTTATCCACGGCGCGGTCGGCGCGATCAACGAGAGCGACGTTATGCTGGCGTCCACGTCCAGCGCAATCATCGTCGGCTTCAACGTTCGTCCCGACAGCTCGGCGGCGGAGAGCGCCAAGCGTATGCACGTCGATATGCGGATGTACCGCGTCATCTACGACGCCATTGATGAGATCGAGGCGGCGATGAAGGGTATGCTCGCACCGAAGTTCCGCGAGAATGTCATCGGCCATGCCGAGGTGCGCCAGACCTACAAGGTCTCCAGCGTCGGCACGGTCGCGGGCTGCTACGTCACCGACGGAAAGATCCAGCGCGCCTGCGATGTGCGCATCGTGCGCGACGGCATCGTTGTCCATGAGGGCCATCTTGCTTCGCTGCAGCGTTTCAAGGACGCCGTCAAGGAAGTTGCTTCCGGCTATGAGTGCGGTCTGAGCTTTGAGAAGTACAACGACATCAAACTCGGCGACGTGGTTGAAGCGTTCGTCATGGAGCAGATCGAACAGTAATCGGGTACCATACAAGGGGCGGGCGTGAACGCCCGCCCCTTTTTCAATTCTCCACAAGGAGGCTTTGCTATGGCAGGCAATCGCATCAATCGCATCAATGAAGAGATCCAGAAGGAACTGTCTTCCCTGTTCCGCACCCTCAAAGACCCGCGTGTGCAGGGCGGCATGGTCACGATCACGCACGTTGACACTACCACCGATCTGCGCTACTGCCGCGTGTTTGTCAGCGTTCTGGACAAGGGACAGGAGAAGGACGTCGTCAAGGGGCTCAAGAATGCGGCGGGTTATCTGCGCCGCGAACTGGGGCAGGCGATAGCGCTCCGCTATACGCCGGAGCTGCAATTCGTAGCGGATGATTCCATCGAGTACGGCGCGCATATTCTGGAAATGCTGCGCGACCCGAGCGTGGTCAAGCCCGCGAATCCCGCGAACGCGGACATCATATTGGACGAGGACAAATAAATGCTGACGATAAAAGAAGTCGCGGACTGGCTCCGCGTCCACGACAACTACCTTATCCTCACCCATCGCCGCCCCGACGGCGATACGCTGGGCTGCGCGGCGGCTCTGTGCAAAATGCTGCGCGGCATTGGGAAAACCGCGTGGCTGCTTCAAAACGTCGAGGTGACGGAGAACTACGCGCCCTATGTCGAGGGGCTGTGGGCGGCGGAGGATTACGCCCATGATACCGTCGTGTCTGTCGACCTTGCGGCTTTGGGCCTGTTTCCCGACAATGCCGGGCAGTTCAAGGACAAGGTCGACCTTGCCATTGACCACCATCCAAGCTATGAGAACTTCGGCGCGCTGTGCTGCGTCCGTCCCGAATGCGCCGCCTGCGGAGAGATCCTGTATGAAGTCGCGGTCGAACTGGGGCAGCTGACGCAGGATGCGGCGCTGCCGCTCTATGTGGCGGTCAGCACGGATACGGGCTGCTTCGTGTACTCCAACGTTACCGCGAACACGCATCGTGTAGCGGCGGCGTTGATGGAAACGGGGCTTGACGTGCGCTTTGTCAACAAAAAGCACTTCCGCACCAAGAGCAAGAAGCGCCTGGCGCTGGAGGGACGCCTTTTGAGCGAGATGGAGTATTTTGACGACGGCCGAATCGTCGTGGTTCAGGTGCCGCAGAGTCTTCAAACCGAACTGGAGCTGACAGAGAACGACATGGACGACCTTGCCGCCCTCGGCGGGCTGGTCGAGGGACAGGACTGCTCCATCACCATGAAAGAACTGCCGAACGGCGACTGGAAGATCAGCGTCCGCACCGGCCCGCGCGTCAACGCGACGGCGGTCTGTGCCAAGTTCGGCGGCGGCGGGCACAAGGCGGCGTCCGGCTGCTCGATCAAGGGCATGGGACAGGATGAGGCAAAGCGCGCCATTGTCCGTGCCGCGATGGAGGTCGCGGGCGATGCCTGACGGGATCGTCGTCGTCAACAAGCCGCAGGGCTGGACAAGCATGGACGTCTGCGCCAAGCTCCGCGGCATTTTCCGCGAAAAGCGCGTGGGCCACGCGGGGACGCTGGACCCCATGGCAACGGGCGTGCTGCCCGTGTTCGTCGGGCAGGCGACCAAAGCGGTGTCCTTCGCCGAGGACGGGAAAAAGGAGTACGTCGCGCGTCTTCACCTCGGCGTCGTCACCGACACGCAGGACACGAGCGGTGAGATTCTGCGGCAATCAGCGGTCAACGTGACGGAGGACGATCTGCGCGCCGTTCTGCAGCGATTTCTCGGCGAGATCGAACAGATCCCTCCGATGTACTCCGCAATTAAGATCAACGGGCAGAAGCTCTGTGATCTGGCACGCAAGGGCGTCACGGTCGAGCGCAAGTCGCGGCGCATTACGATTTATGAGTTGGAACTGCTGCCGCGCGACGCCTCCGGCGACTGGGGGCTGCGCGTTGTCTGCTCCAAGGGGACGTATATCCGCACGCTCTGCCACGATATCGGCGCGGCGCTCGGCTGCGGCGGATGTATGTCCGCGCTGACGCGCACCATGGCGGCAGGCTTCACGCTTGACGAGGCGGTGACGCCGGATGAGATTCAGATGCGGGGCACGGCGCTGCTGCGTCCGGTGGACAGCCTGTTCCGGCAGCATCCCGCGTACCGCATCGGCGACGCTGAAACGGAGCGTCGCTGCCGCTGCGGGAATCCGATCCGAGATGGCGCCGCCGCAGACGACATCTATCGCGTCTATGCGACGGACGGAACTTTTTTGGCGATCTCTCGCTGCGAGGACGGCATCCTGACGTCGATCCGAAACTTTTTCAGCACATAAGGAACCGATTATGACAGAGAAGACAGTCATAGCCCTTGGCTTTTTCGACGGGGTGCATATCGGACACGGAGCGCTGCTTCGCAGGGCAACGGAGCGCGCAGGGGAGCTGAACGCGACGCCTGCGGCGTTCACATTCGACCGTTCGCCGCGGGAGTTTGTCACTGGACAGCCCGTTCCGTTGCTCACCGACGTCAACGAGCGCGCGGCGCTCGCGCGCGAGTTGTACGGGATCGAGCGCGTCATCGTCGCGCAGTTTGACCGCAGCATGATGACAATGCCGTGGGAGGACTTCCTCGGGACGCTTCTGGTCGGGCAGCATCACGCCGTTCATCTGGTTGCGGGACATGACTTCCGTTTCGGCTACAAAAACGAGGGAACGCCTGAGCTGTTGTGCACGTGGTGCGCGGGGCACGGCGTCGGCTGCGACATCATTCCGAAGGTAGAGCTGAACGGTGTGACCGTCAGTTCGACGCACATTCGGGCACTGGTGGAGGCGGGCGACCTGGAGCAGGCGACCGCTTTCCTCGGCCATCCATACGCGCTGAGCGGCGCAGTCGTCCACGGACGTCATATCGGAACGAGCGAGCTGGTGCCGACAATCAACCTTGCCGCCGAGGGCGCCCGCGTCCTGCCGCCGCATGGCGTCTACGTGTCGCGGACGCATTTGCCGGAAGGACGGATCGTACGGAGCGTGACGAATATCGGGGTGCGACCGACCGTCGGCGGGGATGACGCGTTGACCGTCGAAACGCATCTGATCGGATATGAGGGCGATCTCTACGGCGCGATGATCCGCGTGGAACTCCTGAAATTTTTGCGCGAGGAGAGACGGTTTGCTTCCGTTGAGGAGCTGTACCGCCAGATCGAGCGCGACATCAGGACGGCGGAAAAAGAATAGGACGATCAAAAAGAGCGGGAATACCGCTCTTTTTATTTCCCGACCGATTTTTTGCGGCGCCCCTGTTAGCCTGTAGAAAACAGGGGGGTGGACGAGCCTTGAAGATTCCATTCAAGCTACGGCGCGAGACGGTCGGGAGAGCGCTGGCGTGCATGCTGCGGCTGCTGCTTGCCATGCTGCTGTCCGGCGCGAGGCTGTTCGGCGGATACGCGCCCTTTGCCGTCGGTATGACCGCGGCGGCGGGGCCGGGCTGGGAGGGGCTTGCCGCGCTGATTGGCGCGCTGTCCGGCGCGCTGCTATTCCTGGATTTTCCGCACGCGCTGAGAACGGCGGCCTGCTGTGTGCTGCTCTTTACGGCAAGCAACGCCTTCTGTGAGCTGAAGGCTTATCGAAAAGACTGGTTCCTCCCGGCAATGACCATCGGTTTCTCGCTTGCGGTGGAGGCGATCTATGTGCTGCGTTCCGAAAGCGTTGCAGAAATCGTGAACTGTGCGCTGGCAGTGGCGCTTGCCGCGCTGTTTGCGCCTTGCGCGCGCATCGTGCTGGCGGCAAAGGAGCCGTGGCGGGAGCATCCGGCGGCGTTTTTGCTGACATTGGTCGGTATCCTTGCTGCGCTTTCCACACCGCAGTTTCGAAACGGGCTTGCGCCAGGACGAACCGCTGCGGTTCTGACGGTGCTGATTTTTGCGTTTGACCGCGATCTTGCCGCCGCGCTTGCCTCGGCGCTGTGCATCGGCCTTGCCGTTGATCTTGCCGCGCCGGGGTTTGCGTTTCTGCACACGGCGTGTTATGGATTCGGCGCGCTGCTGACAAATCTTTTCCGACGCACCAGCCGCGTCCGCGCGGCGATCCTCTTCGCGATGGGGGCGGCGCTGTTCGCGTTGCCTTTGGAGAGCACGGCAGGGCTTGTGCTGCTCTATGAGTGTCTGGCGGGCACGCTGCTGTTCCTGCTGCTGCCGACACAGGCGCTGCGTGCGCTGCATGAGGCGGGGCAATCGGACAGCACGGAGGAGAACGGCCTGCGCCGCCGTCTGCGTGACGCGGCGGCAGGGCTGCGCGAGCTGTACGACAGTGTGTCGCGCGCCGATCCTCTGCCGGAGGAGAATCCTGCCGCCATCTACGACCGGGCGGCGGAGGCGGTCTGCCGCGACTGCGCGCTGCGTGAGCGATGCTGGGTCAATGAATACAACCGCACCTATACTGCGCTGAGTGATGCGACGCCGGCACTGTTAAGGAACGGAGAAGGAAGCGGAGCGGATTTCGCGGAATACTTTTCCGACCGGTGCATCCGCTTTCCCAGCTTTCTTCGCGCTGTCAATGAGGAACTGCGCGCCTTTCTTCTGCGGCGGCAGTATCGCAGGGAACTGGACAGCGCACACGCACAGGCGGCGGGACAGTATGCGCAGTTTTCCGAGCTGCTGGCGCGTACGGCAGAGTGTGGAACAGCGGAGGCGGACGAGCTGCTGACCTATCGAATTGGCCTTGCGTTGCGGCCGAGAGAGGGAGAGACGGTCAGCGGAGACAATGCGACGAGCTTTGAAACGGAACGCGGAGAACTGTGTTTGCTGCTCTCCGACGGGATGGGAAGCGGAGAACAGGCACAGCGCGAATCCGCTATGGCGGTGCGCCTGATCGAGCGCTTTTTGCGCGCCGGCGCAGATGCAGAGGGAACTCTGCAGACGCTTAACAGCGCATTGAACCTCCGAGCCGAAATGACAGACAGCTTTACAACCATCGACTTGCTGCTGATTTCGCTGAAGACCGGAGAGGGAGAGCTTTACAAGTATGGTGCGGCACCATCCTACATCAAACGGGGCGCCGATGTGCGCCGTGTCAGCTGTGCCGGTCTGCCCGCCGGACTCGCCGACGGGAAAACGCCGCCGGAGAAGACAAACCTTCGGCTTGAGAGCGGAAGCTTCTTTGTCATGGTGAGCGACGGCGTTGCGGATGCGGGAAATGACGATTGGCTGCAACTGCTTTTGGCGCAGTGGACAGGAGAGAATCCGCAGCAGTTGGTTTCCGCCATTCTAGCGGAAAGCTACGAGCACAAGGGAACGGAGGACGATGCGGGAGCTTTGGCGCTGTATCTGCCGGGAGACAGCTCCGGCGCGGCAACGGAGGTGTGAGCGGGGGCGCGTCGGCGTCCCCGCTTTTATAATGAACGGCGGCAGAAAGAGATAAAAAGAAATCTGTCGATTGCCTTGACATCCCCCGAAACCATGGTAGAATACTCACACTGTCAACCATGATTGATCCGGAGGGGTGGAATATGCTGCATAAGGCAATGCAAAACCGCTGGTCGCGTCTGATGATCGGCATTTTAGGCACGTTCATCAACGCCGTCGGCGTAAACTTCTTCATCGTTCCCATGGGGCTTTACAGCGGAGGTATCCTCGGCGTCAGCCAGTTGCTGCGTACTCTGATCGCCTCGCAGGTGACGCTGCCGGCGGGCGTCGATATCTCCGGTGCGCTGTATTGGGTGCTAAACGTCCCGCTGATCCTGCTGGCATGGAAGGCGCTGGGGCGCGTGTTTGTTGTGCGCACGCTGATTTGCGTCTCGACCTCCTCGTTTTTTTACTCCATCCTGACCGCACCCGCGACGCCCATTCTGGAGGAGCGGCTTGCCTGCTGTCTCGTGGGCGGTATCATCGCCGGGCTCGGGCTTGGGCTGACGCTGACCGCCGGATGCTCCAGCGGCGGGCTGGACATTCTCGGCCTATGGCTTGCCAAACGCGGCAGCCACTTCACGGTCGGGCGCTTTTCCATTGGCTTTAACGCCATGCTCTACGCGGTCTGCGCGCTGATTTTTGACCTGCCCACGGCGCTTTACTCGCTGATCTACAACATCTTCTCCATGTTTATGGTCGATCGCGCGCATCAGCAGGGCATCAACGTGCAGGTGTTTATCTTTACCCGCAACGAGGACGATACCATGCCCCGGAAGATCATGCAGGGACTTGGGCGCGGCGTGACTTACTGGGAGGGCATGGGCGCCTATACCGGCGTGCCGATCCGCGTCATGTGTGTTGCTGTGTCCAAGTTTGAGGAGGAGGATCTGCGCCGCATCGTGCTGGAGCAGGACGCCCATGCTTTCTTCATCGTCCACGAGGGCGTCCGCATTGAGGGCAACTTCGTGCGCAAGATCTCATGACCATGGAGCGGCATACGATCAAAGTCATCGCCCATATCGAGAGCGATTTCAAGACCAAATTCGGCGTGCCGCGGCAGAGCGGGCTGGTGCCGGAGCTGACCGCGCGCGTGGTCTTTGAGCCGGAGTACCGCAATCCCGACGCATTTCGAGGCATTGAGGGCTTCGACCGCCTGTGGCTCATTTGGGAGTTTTCACAGTCCGTGCTGGACGAGTGGCGGCCCACCGTACGGCCGCCGCGACTCGGTGGGAATACGCGCATGGGCGTGTTCGCCACGCGTTCGCCGTTCCGCCCGAACCCGCTGGGCCTCAGCTGTGTAGTGCTGGAGCGTGTGGAATGGGACGCGCCCGACGGACCTGCGCTGCTGGTATCAGGCGCGGATCTGATGGATGGTACGCCGATCTACGACGTGAAGCCCTACGCGCCTTACGCCGATGCGTTTCCGGACGCGCGGGGCGGATTTGCATCCACGCGACCCGAGACGGTGGAGGTGGACTGCCCGCCAGAGCTGCTCACGCGCGTGGAGGACGGTAAACGCGCGGCGCTGCTGGGCGTGCTGGCGCACGACCCGCGCCCGCGCTATCAGGACGATCCGGAACGCGTCTACGGTATGACGTTTGGCGTGTATGAGGTCAAATTCCGTTTCGCGGACGGGGTGTTGACCGTGATCGATATTATGAAGTGACGAAAAAGCAGGGAAGCGATTGCGCTTTCCTGCTTTTTGTGATACCATTTATGACAATTTCAGAAAGGATGTGGCGCATATGCGACAGCGTTTCGACTTGAACCGTGACTGGCAGTTCACGGAGGATTTCAACGATTTCAGCGGGGCGGTTGCCGTCTCGCTGCCGCATACCTGCAAGGAAACGCCGTACAACTATTTCGACGAGGGCATTTACCAGATGGTCTGCGGTTATCGCAGGATGCTGGCGATTCCCGGAGAGTGGAGCGGGAAGCGCGTTTTCCTCCACATCGGCGCGGCGGGACACAGCGCGGAGGTATATCTGGACGACATGAAGCTGGGCGAGCATCACTGCGGCTATACGGCGTTCCGCGTGGAGCTGACGGACGCGCTGACCTTCGGCGGCGAAAACGAGCTGACGATCAAGGTCGATTCCCGCGAGACGCTCGACCAACCGCCTTTCGGCTACGTCATCGACTATATGACCTACGGCGGGCTGTATCGTGAGGTGTGGATAGAGGTCGTGGAGCAGACGTATATCGACGATGTGTATGTGCGTCCGGAGCCATCCGGCGTGCTGCACGGCACGACGACGCTAGGCGGCGAGATACGCGATGGTATGACGCTGCGTCAGCGGGTTGAAGCGTGCACCCAGACCGAAGAGGTGCGTGGCGCGGAAATGGAGTTTGCGGTCTGTATCCAAAACGCGAAGCTGTGGGACATCGGCGCGCCGAATCTTTACACCCTTGTCACAGAGCTGTGGGACGGCGAGCGGCTGCTCGACCGCGTGGAGACGCGCTTTGGCTTCCGCGACGCGGAGTTTCGCGCGGACGGGTTCTACCTCAACGGACGCAAGGTGAAGCTTGTCGGACTCAACCGTCATCAGAGCTATGCCTACGTCGGTTACGCCATGCCCGCGTCCATGCAGCGCTATGATGCCGATATTTTGAAGAACGAACTGGGCTGCAACGCTGTGCGCACCTCGCACTATCCTCAGTCGCAGCACTTCATCGACCGCTGCGACGAACTGGGCCTGCTGGTGTTCACGGAGATGCCAGGCTGGCAGCACATCGGCGGCGAGGCGTGGAAGGAGCAGGCGGTGCGCAATACAGAGGACATGGTGCGCCAGTACCGAAACCACCCCTCCATCATCCTCTGGGGCGTACGAATCAACGAATCGCTGGATGATGACGCTCTTTATATGAGAACCAACGCCGTCGCACATCGGCTTGATCCGACGCGGCAGACCGGCGGTGTGCGCTACCTCAAAAAGAGCAACCTGCTGGAGGACGTCTATACTTTCAACGATTTCCTCCACGACGGCAAGGAAAAGGGATGCAGCCGCAAGAAGGACGTGACGCCCGACGTCGGCAAGCCCTATCTGGTTTCCGAGTACAACGGGCATATGTTCCCGACCAAGACCTACGACTGCGAGGAGCACCGACTCGAACACGCCCTGCGGCACGCCAACGTGCTGGATGCCGTGGCAGGACAGGAGGATATCGCAGGCAGCTTCGGCTGGTGTATGTTCGACTACAACACCCACCGCGACTTCGGCAGCGGCGACCGTATCTGCTACCATGGCGTAATGGATATGTTCCGCAATCCCAAGCTCGCCGCCGCGGTTTATGCCGCACGTCGGGAAGCGCCGCTGCTGGAAATCAGCTCGGCGTTCGACATCGGTGAGCATCCGGCGAGCAATCGCGGGCGCGTGCTGGCGTTCACCAACGCTGACGAGGTGCGGATGTATCAGAATGGGAGACTGGTTTGCAGCTGCACGCACAACGATTCCCGTTATCATCACATGGTCAACCCGCCCATCGAGATCGATGACTTCATCGGAAACCAGATCGAAGAGGGCGAGGATTTCACGCCGACACAGGCGAAGCTCGTCAAGGACGTGCTCAACTATGCGTCCCAGTTTGGCATGAACAGCCTGTCGCCGGAGATCAAAACAAAGGCGGCGATATTGATGACGCGCTATCGCATGACCTTTGAAGATATGTATCAGCTCTACGGCAAATACGTGACCAACTGGGGCGCGCAGGCAGCTGCGTTCTGCTTTGAGGCCATCAAGGACGGCAAGACCGTTGCCGCCGTGACCAAATCGCCCACGACAGAGCGCCGTCTGCGCGTGACGGCGTCGCACACGGATCTGACTGAGGACGCGACCTATGACGTGGCGGCTCTACGCATCGCGGCGGTCGACCAGAACGGCAACCTCCTCCCCTTTGCTCAGGAGGCGGTCGAGCTGGCGGCGGAGGGTCCCATTGAGATCATCGGGCCGACGACCGCGATGCTGCGCGGCGGCTTTGGCGGGACATATGTAAAAACCACGGGCGTCTCCGGCACGGCGTCGCTGACGCTGACGTGGGCGGGCGCGGAGCCGGTTCGCGTCGAGTTTGCTGTGAAGGGAAACGCATAATGGAAACGAAGCAGAAGCTGACGGGAAAGGCAAAACTTTCCTATGCCCTCGGTGCGGTGGGCAAGGATATGGTCTATATGCTCTCTGCGAGCTATATCCTCTACTACTTTCAGGACGTGATGGGCGTCAGCGCCATCGCCATGGGCACGATCCTGCTTGTGGCGCGCGTGTTTGATGCCTTCAACGACCCCATCATGGGCGTCGTGGTCGCCAAGACCAGGACGAGGTGGGGCAAGTTCCGCCCGTGGCTGCTCATCGGCACATTGACCAACGCTGTCGTGCTGTACCTGATGTTTGCCGCGCCGCCCGCGCTCAACGGCGCAGGGCTGACTGCCTACGCCGCTGTGACCTATATCCTCTGGGGTGTGACCTACACGATGATGGATATCCCGTATTGGTCGATGATCCCCGCCTTTACTGAGGGCGGTAAGGAGCGCGAGGGTCTGACAACGCTGGCTCGAAGCGCGGCGGGCGTCGGCTCGGCGCTCATCACGGTCGTCACCGTGCTTTCGGTGCAGGCGCTCGGCAACGCGCTCGGCGGCGCGAACGCGCGTGAGATCGAGATCATCGGCTTCAAATATTTTTCCCTCGTCATTGCGGCGCTGTTCGTCGTATTCACGCTGATCATGTGCGTCAACGTTAAGGAGCAGTCCACCGTGGAGATGGAGACCGTCTCCGTCGGTCAGATGTTCCGCGCGCTGGTGCAGAACGATCAGGCGATGGCGATTGTTCTCTCCATTGTCTGCACCAACGGCGCGCTTTATATCACGTCCAATCTGGTGCTGTATTTCTTTAAGTATGACTTCGGCGGCACGACGTGGTACAATGACTATACGCTGTTTTCTACCTTCGGCGGCGGTATCCAGATCCTGTCGATGATGTTCCTTTATCCGCTGCTGCGCCGTTGGTTCGACAACCGAAAGATTTTCTTCATCAGCATGGGTATGTGCGCCGCGGGCTATGGAGTGCTGCTGGCGCTGACATTCACGGAGATGAACAGCGTGTTCCTGCTCTTTGTTCCGGGCTTCTTTATCTTTGCCACCAACGGAATCAACGCGATCCTGACGACCGTGTTCCTTGCCAACACCGTCGATTACGGCGAGCTGAAAAACCACCGACGCGATGAGTCGGTCATTTTCTCCATGCAGACCTTTGTGGTCAAGCTTTCCTCCGGCGTGGCGGCCTTCGTCGCCTCTGTCTGCCTCCAGTTCAACAAGCTGTCTGACGCTGCTGTCAGCGAGGCGGACAAGGCGGTGGATTTCTCCGCCGCCGTCTCCGCGAGCGCGAAGCTGGGGCTGCGCATGACGATGACTCTAGCGCCCATTGCGCTGATCGTATTCTCGTTCTTCTGGTTCCGGGAAAAATATACGCTCACCGACGAAAAGGTCGCAGAGATCGCCGAAGAGGTCAAGTGGCGGCGCTGGAACGACCAGTGAGAGAAAGGAAAGTTTATCATGGGAAAGATATATACCTCCGTTGAACAGCTCATCGGCAGTACGCCGCTGCTGGAGCTGAAGCGCATCGAGAAAGCGGAAGGTTTGAACGCAAGGCTGCTGGCAAAGCTTGAATACCTCAATCCCGCGGGCAGCGCCAAGGATCGCATCGCAAGGGCGATGATTGACGACGCCGAGGCACGCGGCGCGCTGAAGCCCGGCGCGACCATCATCGAGCCTACGTCCGGAAACACGGGCATCGGGCTTGCTGCCGTCGGTGTGACGCGGGGCTATCGGGTTGTCATCGTCATGCCCGAGACCATGTCCGCCGAGCGCCGGATGCTGATGAAGGCGTACGGCGCAGAGCTGGTGCTGACCGAGGGAGCGAAGGGCATGAGCGGCGCCATCGAAAAGGCGGAGGAACTGGCGCGCTCGATCCCCGGCAGTTTCATTCCAGGACAGTTCGAGAATCCTGCCAATCCCCGCGCGCACTATGAGACTACGGGCCCCGAGATCTGGCGCGACACCGACGGCGAAGTGGACGTCTTTGTCGCGGGCGTCGGTACCGGCGGCACACTGACGGGAACGGGCAGGTATCTCAAGGAACGGAAGCCCGCCGTCAGGGTCGTCGCCGTGGAGCCGGCGCGCTCGCCGCTGCTCAGCGGCGGCAAGGCGGGACCGCATGGTTTGCAGGGCATAGGCGCGAACTTTGTGCCCGCCGCGCTGGATATCTCGGTCTATGACGAGGTTGTCACCGTTATGGAGCGGGACGCCTACGCCATGGGGCGCATGATCGGCAGGACGGAGGGCGTCGTGGTTGGGATCAGCGCCGGCGCGGCGCTGTGGGCGGCGGTGCAGCTCGCAAAGCGTCCGGAAAATGCGGGAAAGACCATCGTCGCGCTCCTGCCTGACACGGGCGACCGTTATCTCTCCACGGAACTGTTCGCGGACTGACAGAAAAATAAAAGGGACTGTGAAGTACAGGAGATGCGACCACTCCTTTTCTTCACAGTCCCTTTTTGCTGGTCAGATGTCCTTGCGCAGCGTTTCCTGCTGCTTGTACTCGCGGTAGCGCTCGTCCGCCTCGCGCGTTGCGGCGGAGAACAGCGTCTTTGCATTGTCGGGGAACGTCAGCTTGAGCGCGGCATAGCGCGTTTCGCCGTCGAGGAAGTCCTCGTAGGGCATCGACGGCGCTTTGCTGTCCACCGTCATTGGCTGTTCCTTTTCGGGATCGTAGCGGTACAGCAGCCAGTAGCCCGCGTCCACCGCGCGCTTCATTTCGGCCTGAACGTTTGCCATGCCCGCCTTTATGCCGTGAGCAGAGCAGGGTGTGTAGGCGACGATGACGCTTGGCCCCTTGTGTGCCTCGGCCTCCTTGATGGCGCGGATGAGCTGGTTCGGGTCGGCGCCCATCGCCACCTGCGCGACATACACGTTCCCGTATGTGCGGAAGATCGCGCCGAGATCCTTCTTGCGGCTCTTTTTGCCCGCCGAGGCAAACTGCGCCACCGCGCCGAGCGGCGTTGCTTTGGAGCTCTGCCCGCCGGTGTTGGAGTAGACCTCCGTGTCGATGACGAACACGTTGATATCCTCGCCGGATGCAACGACGTGATCCAGACCGCCGAAACCGATGTCGTATGCCCAACCGTCGCCGCCGTACATCCAGAAGGTCTTCTTGGCAAGCTGATCCTTGCGTTCAAGGATCTCCTTCGCAAGCGCGCTGTCGGAGGCTTCCAGTTCCTCAATCAGCGCGTCGCTTGCTTTGCGCGAGGCGTCAAAGTCGTCATAGGCGTCGAGCCACGCCTGCGCGGCGGCGCTGTTGGACTCGGAAAGGTACGCTGCGACTTTAGCCTTGACGTTCTCCCGCTGCTGGCGCACGGAGAGGAACATACCCAGCGTCAGCTCGGCGTTGTTTTCGAACAGGCTGTTCGTCCACGCGACGCCGAAGCCGCGCTTATTCAGCGTATAGGGAATGCCGGGCATCGGCGCGCCCCAGGCTTGAGAACAGCCCGTGCCGTTCGCCCAGTAAACGCGATCGCCGAACAGCTGGGTGAGCAGCTTGGCGTAGGGCGTCTCACCGCAGCCCGCGCAGGCGGCGGAGAATTCCACCAGCGGCTGGCGGAACTGGCTGCCCTTGACACTGTAGGGTTCAAACAGGTCGCCCTTGTCCGATAGCTCCAGAGCGTAGTCCCAATTTCTGCGGTTTTCGTCGGTAAACGTTGCGGGGACCATCGTCAGCGCTTTTTCCTTCGCGGGGCAGACCGACGCGCAGGAGCCGCAGCCCGTGCAGTCCAGCGCTGAGACCTGCATCGTGAAGTGCAGGCCCTTCGCCGCACCGTTGGCGGGGATGGTTTCAAAGCCCGCAGGGGCGTTCGCCTTCTCCTCGTCATTGAGCAGATACGGGCGGATGACGGCGTGGGGGCAGACCAGCGAGCAGCGGTTGCACTGGATGCACTTCTCCGCGTCCCACTGGGGGATGTGCGTGGCGATGCCGCGCTTTTCCCATGCGGTCAGACCCATGTCGATGTGGCCGTCTTTGTAATCGCGGAAGGTGCTGACCGGCAGATCGTCGCCCTTCTGGCGGTTGATGGGGAAGAGGATGTTCTTCACCACATCGGGCAGAGTCGCGTCTGCCGCGGGCGTGTCTTTTGCCTCAGCCCAGCTTGCGGGAATGTCGATCTTCACCGGCGCGTCTGCGCCCGCGTCGATGGCGGCGACATTTCTCGCCACCACGTCCTCTCCTTTTGCGAAGTACGCCTTGCGGGCGGCGTTCTTCATCTCGCCGAGCGCCTGCTCGCGCGGGATGATCTCCATGAGGGAAAAGAACGCCGATTGCAGCACCGTGTTCGTATGGCTGCCGAGACCGAGCTTTTCCGCAATGGCGGTCGCGTCGATGATGTAGAAGTTGGCGTGCTTTTTCGCCAGCGTACGCTTGACCGGCGCGGAGAGTTTTTCCTCCAGCTCGTCCGGCTTCCACTGGCAGTTGAGCAGCAGCGTACCGCCGTCCTTCAGCTCCTGCGCCACATCGTACTGGTTGATGAACGTCGGATTGTGGCAGGCGACGAAGTCGGCGCGCTTGACGTAGTAGCTGCTCTCGATGGGTTTGGCGGAGAAGCGCAGGTGAGACTTCGTCACGCCGAAGGATTTCTTGGAGTCATACTCAAAGTATGCCTGACCGTATTTCTCGGTGGTTTCGTTGATGATGCGAATGGTGTTGTGGTTTGCGCCGACGGTACCGTCGCCGCCGAGGCCCCAGAACTTGCAGCTCACAACACCGGGATCGAAGTGCCGCCCCTCGGTCACGGGAAGCGAGAGATGCGTCACGTCGTCCTCAATGCCGATGGTGAAGCCGTTGACCGGCTGCGCGGAGGCGAGATTGTCGAACACGGCGACGAGCTGCGCGGGGTCGGTGTCCTTGGAGGAGAGACCGTAGCGCCCGCCGAGGACGCGGATACTGCGCCCCTCGCGCATGAGCGCGGTGCACACGTCCTCATAGAGCGGTTCGCCGAGCGCACCCATATCCTTGCAGCGGTCGAGCACCGCAATGCGCTCCACGCTTGCGGGCAGGGAGCGGAGGAAATGCGCGATAGAGAACGGGCGGTACAGGTGTACCTGCACATAGCCCACCTTGCGGCCCTCGGCGCGCAGCGCGTCCACTGCCTTGTGCGCAGCGCCGGAGACGCTGCCCATGGCGACGATGACGTCGGTGGCGTCGGGATCGCCGTAATAGTTGAACAGGTGATACTCCCGCCCCGTCAGGGCGGTGATCTTCTCAAAATAGCGCTCCACGACCTCCGGCAACGCGGCGTAGTCGGGGTTGTTCGCCTCGCGCACCTGGAAGTACACGTCACCGTTCTGCACGGTGTTGCGCAGCGTCGGGTGCTCGGGGTTGAGCGCGCGATCCTTGAAGCGACGCAGCGCCTCGCGGTCGAGCATGCCGATGACCGCGCCCATATGGGGCAGCTCGATCTTGTTGATCTCGTGGCTGGTGCGGAAGCCGTCGAAAAAGTGCATAAACGGGATGTTGCTCTCAATGGCGGCGAGGTGCGCGACGGCGGCGAGGTCGGCGACCTCCTGCACACTGCCCGTAGAGAGCTGCGCAAAACCCGTCTGGCGGCACGCCATTACGTCGCTGTGGTCGCCGAAGATGCTCATGGCGTGGGTGCCGACGGTGCGGGACGCGACGTGCAGTACGGCGGGCAGACGCTCGCCCGCAATGCGGTAGAGCACGGGGATCATCAGCATCAGGCCCTGAGAGGAGGTGAAGCTGGTGGCCAGCGCACCGGTCTGGATCGCGCCGTGCACAGCGCCGATGGCGCCCGCCTCGCTCTGCATCTCGGTCAGCGTCACCGTCTGCCCGAAGATATTTCTGCGGCCCTTGGCGCTCCATGCGTCGGTCATGCCCGCCATGGGGCTCGACGGTGTGATGGGGTAGATGGCGGCGATCTCGGTGAACGGATACGCCATGGTTGCGGCGGCTTCGTTGCCGTCCATGGTCACGAATTGTCTGTTGTTGTCCATGGTTACTCCTTTTCCAGCCCGAGACGCTTTGCGGCGTCCTCGCGCATTTTGTATTTCAGAACCTTGCCCGCGGCATTCATCGGGAAGCTGTCCACGAATTCGATATACTTCGGCACCTTATGCCGAGCGAGACGTTCGATGCAGAATCGGCGGATCTCGTCAAGCGTCGCCTCGCTGCCTGCGCGGAGAATGACGCACGCCAGCGCTTCCTCACCGTACTTTTCGTCCGGCACGCCGACGACCTGCGCGTCTTGCACCTGCGGATGCGTCAGCAGGAATTCCTCCAGCTCTTTCGGGTAGATGTTCTCACCGCCGCGGATGATCATGTCCTTGAGCCGCCCTGTGATACGATAACAGCCGTTCGCGTCGCGGCAGGCGAGGTCGCCCGAGTGCAGCCAGCCGTCCGCGTCCACCGTATCGCCGGTGGCGTCGGGCATCTTGTAGTAGCCCTTCATCTGGTTGTAGCCCTTGGCGCAGAATTCGCCGTTTACGCCGTCGGGGCACTCCTCGCCCGTTTCGGGATCGACGACCTTGCAGCGGACGTGCGGGAAGGCGTAACCGACGGTCTCGGTGCGCACCTCAAGCGAGTCCGTCCACGCGCTCATGGTGTTGCCCGGGGCGCACTCGGTCTGCCCGTAGACCGACACAATGCCGGTCATGTGCATCTCGTCTTCCTGTGCCGCCCGCTTCATCAGCTCCGGCGGGCAGCCGGAGCCTGCCATGATGCCTGTGCGCATGTGGGAGAAATCGGTCTTGCGGTAGTCGGGGTGGTTGAACATGGCGATGAACATCGTCGGTACACCGTTGAAGCAGGTGATTTTCTCCTGATCGATGCAGGCGAGGGACGACTTCGCCGAAAAGTACGGCATGGGGCACATGGTCGCGCCGTGAGTCATGGACGCGGTCATGGAGAGCGTCATGCCGAAGCAGTGGAACATGGGCACCTGGATCATCATGCGGTCGGCGGTGGACAGCCCCATGCGGTCGCCAATGCACTTGCCGTTGTTGACGACGTTGTAATGTGTCAGCATTACGCCCTTGGGGAAGCCCGTCGTGCCGGAGGTGTACTGCATGTTGCACACGTCGTCGGGACGCACCTGTGCCGCCATGCGCTCCAGCGTCTCCGGCGCAGTCATATCGGCGCGCGCCATCGCCTCGTCGAAGGTGAGACAGCCCGGCTGCTTAAAGCCGACGGTGATGACGTTGCGCAGGAAGGGCAGGCGCTTGCAATGGAGAGGCTCGCCCGCCTTTGCCCGTGCGATCTCCGGGCAAAGCTCGTTGATGATGCCCTTGTAGTCGGAATCCAGTGAGCCGTCGATCATCACCAGCGTGTGGGTGTCGGACTGGCGCAGCAGGTATTCCGCCTCCTGGATCTTGTACGCGGTGTTCACCGTGACGAGCGCGG
The DNA here is from genome assembly GCA_045225715.1 of Oscillospiraceae bacterium. Taxonomy (GTDB): domain Bacteria; phylum Bacillota; class Clostridia; order Oscillospirales; family Oscillospiraceae; genus Hominicoprocola. The sequence goes on along the minus strand of JBGVBS010000010.1, from coordinate 898 downwards.
CGCCGATCTTCGTGGTCGCCCAGAACGTGATGTACCACTGCGGCACGTTCGTCGCCCAGATCGCGACTTTCGCGCCGGGCTTCACGCCGAGGGCGATCAGCGCGCGTGCGAAAGTGTCCACGTCGTCGCGGAACTCGGAATAGGTGCGAGTGTAGTCGAGCGTGGTGTATTTGAACGCGTACTGGTCGGGGAATTCGCGGACCATGGCGTCGAGCACCTGGGAGAACGTCTTTTCGATCAGGATGTCCTTCTTCCAGATGAATTTCCCGGTGCGGCGCTTGTTTTCGTAGAGGGTCGCCTTCGCGCGCGCCAGCTCGAACCGGCTCATGTAGCTCACGAACTGCGCGAAGATCACGTCGGGCGAGCTGATCTCGGCTTCCCACTTCGGGTCCCATTCGATGGAGATGAACCCGTCATAGTTTACGGAGCGCAGGGCGTTCATCACGCGGTCGAGCGGGAGCGAGCCCTCGCCGACGATCGCGTGGACCTCGGCGCTTTCGGAGTCTTTCAGGTGGACGTGTTTGATGTACGCGCCCAGGTTCTTGACCGTGGCTTCCGGGGTCTCGCCGCAGACGCGGTAGGGATAATGCAGGTCCCACAGCGCGGCGAGGTTGTCGGTCATGAAGCTCGCGAGCAGGTCGCCAAGCTTCAGCGTGTCGGCGTAGTACCCGACCGTCTCCACGAGCAGGACCACGCGGGACTGTTCGGCGAGCGGGAGTGCGCGGCCGATGAACTCGCGGGCGGCGGCATCGTCGCCGGGCGTGTTTCCGCCGACTTTCAGGCGGATGTAGGGCACGTGCAGACGGCGCGCGGCCTCCAGGCAGCGTTTGAGCTCGTCGAACGCTTCCTCCGGCTTCGCGGCGATGTCGTTCACGAGGTCGAGGCAGGAGATGCACAG
>JBGVBS010000009.1:0-15782 GCA_045225715.1 Oscillospiraceae bacterium | reverse complement strand
CTTCGACATCAAGCCCGACCAGAAGATATACGATATGTCCGTCTCGCAGAAGCAGACCGTGGAGATCGTCAAGGTGCTCTACCGCGGCGCGGACATCCTGATCCTCGACGAGCCGACAGCGGTGCTGACGCCGCAGGAGACGGACAAGCTGTTCGACATCATGCGCGCCATGAAGAAAGACGGCAAGAGCCTCATCATCATCACGCACAAGCTGCACGAGGTGCTGGACGTCAGCGACCGCGTGGCGGTGCTGCGCAAGGGCGAATACATCGGCGACGTGATGACAAAGGACGCCAACCAGCAGTCGCTGACCGACATGATGGTCGGCCGCGCGGTCACGCTGAACATCGACCGTCCCGAGCCGAAGGACCCCAAGCCTCGCCTTGAGCTCAAGCACCTCACCGTCTACGACGAGCTGGGCGTCAAGCGTCTCGACGACGTAAGCTTCACCGCCATGGCCGGCGAGATCCTTGGCGTCGCGGGCGTCGCGGGCAGCGGCCAGAAGGAGCTGCTGGAATCCATCGCGGGCCTGTATCCCGTCCGCAGCGGCGAGATCGTCTTCCACGACCCCGAAAGCGGCGCGGAAAAGAACCTGGTCGGCATGGATCCGCTGGACATCAAGAAGACCGGCGTCGGCATGGCGTTCGTGCCGGAGGACCGTCTCGGCATGGGCCTGGTCGGCACGATGGGCATGACCGGCAACATGATGCTCCGCTCCTGGCGCAAGGGCAAGGGCCTGTTCGTGGACAAGAAGCAACCCGAGCAGCTTGCCAACACCATCTGGAAAGAGCTGGAGGTCGTGACGCCCAGCACCTCCTTCCCTGTGCGCCGCATGTCCGGCGGCAACGTGCAGAAGGTGCTCGTCGGGCGCGAGATCGCGCAGGAGCCTGCGGTGCTGATGTCCGCGTACGCCGTGCGCGGCCTCGATATCAACACGTCCTACACCATCTACAACCTGCTGACCGCGGAAAAGATGAAGGGCGTCGCCGTCATCTATGTCGGCGAGGACCTCGACGTGCTGCTGGAGCTCTGCGACCGGCTGGTCGTGCTCTGCGGCGGTCAGGTGTCCGGCGTCGTGGACGCGCGCACCATCACCAAGGAAGAAGTCGGTCTGCTGATGACGCAGCACAGGAAGGAGGAGACGGCATGAACGAAAAGACCGGGCATGAGCCTTTGATCCGCATGGCGAAGCGCGGCGAGCTGCTGCCCGCGTGGAAGGCGTGGGGCATCCGCGTCATCGCTTTTTTCCTGAGCCTCGTCGTCAGCGGCATCGTTATCATGATGGTATCCGGACTGAACCCCACCGCCGTGTTCGCCACGATGTTTGACGGCGCGGTCGGCACGAGCAAGCGCTCCTGGGTCACGATCCGCGACGCCATGACGCTGCTGTGCATCGCCGTCGGCCTTGCTCCCGCGTTCAAGATGCGCTTCTGGAACATCGGCGCCGAGGGCCAGATCCTCGTCGGCGCGATCGCCTCCGCGGCGTGCATGATCTACTTCAAGAACCTCCCCACCCCCATCCTCCTGCTGACCATGATCATCGCCAGCCTGCTCGCGGGCGGCCTGTGGGGCTTCTTCCCCGGCCTGTTCAAGGCGCGCTGGAACACCAACGAAACGCTCTTCACCCTGATGATGAACTACATCGCCATTCAGCTCACGAGCTACTTCGTGGCGCTGTGGGAGAACCCGTTCGGCTCGAACAGCGTCGGCGTCATCAACTCGCAGGGCAAGCAGGGCTGGCTGCCAAACCTCCTGTCCGACGGCTACAACAAGGACTTCGGCTGGAACGTCATCATCGTGCTGGCTGTGACGTTCATCATGTACCTATACATGAACCACTCCAAGCACGGCTATGAGGTCGCCGTCATCGGCGACAGCGAGAACACCGCGCGTTATGCCGGTATCCGCGTCAATCGGGCGTACGTCCGCACGATCGTGTTCTCCGGCGCGATCTGCGGTCTGGCGGGCTTCGTCGCCGTCTCCGGCGCGAGCCACACGATCTCCACCTCCACCGCCGGCGGGCGCGGCTTCACGGCGATCATCGTCGCGTGGCTGGCGCAGTTCAACAGCGTGGTCATGATCATCTTCTCGTTCCTGCTCGTGTTCCTGCAGAAGGGCGCGCAGGCGATCGCCTCGACCTATAACCTCTCGCAGGAGGTCAGCGAGATGATCACCGGCATCATCCTGTTCTTCCTGCTCGGCAGCGAATTCTTCGTCAACTACACGATCCGTTTCAACAAAGGAAAGGGGGCGGCCAAATGATCACGCAAGACCAGCTGCTCGCTCTCATCAATTCCGCGATCGCGTTCGGAACGGTCATCATGCTCGGCGCCTGCGGCGAGATCCTGATCGAAAAGGCGGGCAACCTCAACCTCGGTATCCCCGGCATTATGTACCTCGGCGGCATCGGCGGCATGGTCGCCGCGTTCTACTATGAACTCGGCGGCGGACAGTCCCCCGTCGTCGGACTGATCCTCAGCTTCATCTGCTCGATGATCTTCTCGGCGCTGGGCGGTCTGATCTATGCGTTCCTGACCATCACGCTGCGCGCCAACCAGAACGTCACCGGACTGACGCTGACGATTTTCGGCGGCGGCGTCGCCAACTTCTTCGGCGCGAGCCTGAACACGCTCGCCGGCGGCGTCGGTCAGATCAGCGTGCCCATCACCTCCAGCGCTTACATCGCCTACACGAAGCTCGGCTACATGGGCACCTTCGGCAAGCTGCTCTTCGCCCACGGCTTCATGGCGTACCTCGCCATCGTGCTGGCGATCGCCATGCGCTACTTCCTCAACCGTACGCGCACGGGCCTGAACCTCCGCGCCATCGGCGAGAACCCGGGCACGGCGGACGCGGCGGGCATCAACGTGACGAGGTACAAGTACATCGCCATCATCTGCGGCTCCGCCATCGCGGGTCTCGGCGGCCTGTTCTACACGATGGACTACATCAAGGGCACCTGGGCGAACGACGGCACCATCGAGGGCCTCGGCTGGCTCGCCGTGGCGCTGGTCATCTTCGCCACGTGGAAGCCGCTCAACGCGATCTGGGGCTCGTACCTGTTCGGCTTCGTGTACTGGGCGTACCTCTACATCCCCGGCTTGTCGCGCAGGACGCTGGAGCTGTTCAAGATGTTGCCCTACGTCATCACGCTGGTGGTGCTGATCATCGTGTCCCTGCGTAAGAAGCGCGAGAACCAGCCCCCCGCAAGCCTGGGACTGAGCTACTTCAGAGAAGAACGCTAGTCCAGCCGGACGGTCAAGTCCGAGACTATAGCTTGGCGGGCGTCCGGCTTTGGTTGTCCCGACCAGAAGCTTTTCTAAGATTTGAATATGGAAAGAGCGGCTTTTGCCGCTCTTTCTCATAGGAGGAAACCATGTCCACCTTACTCATCAAAAATATCCGGACCCTCGTCTCGTGCGACGATTCCGACACGGTATACGATCAGGTCGACCTCTACGCTGAGGACGGCGTCATCCGCGCCATCGGGGCGTCCCTGCCGCGCAGTGCCGACGTCGTCCTCGATGCGAGCCATATGCTCTGCTATCCCGGGCTGGTCAACACGCACCACCACCTCTATCAGGTGTTCTCCCGCAACCTGCCCGAGGTGCAGAACATGGAGCTGTTCGACTGGCTCAAGACGCTCTACGAGATCTGGAAAAACCTCGACGCCGACGTTGTGCGGCTCTCGTCGCTCACCGGCATGGGCGAGCTGATGAAGCACGGCTGCACCACCTGCTTCGACCACCACTACGTCTTCCCCCATGGCAGCGGCGACCTGCTCGGCGCGCAGTTCGCGGCGGCGGACGCGCTGGGGATGCGCTTCCACGCCTCCCGCGGCAGCATGGATCTTTCCGTCAAGGACGGCGGCCTGCCGCCGGACAGCGTGGTGCAGACGGTGGATGAGATCTTACGCGACTCCGCCGACGCCATCGGGCGCTTTCACGACCCAAAGCCCTATGCCATGCACCGCGTGGCGCTCGCGCCCTGCTCGCCGTTTTCCGTTTCCGCCGACCTGCTCCGCGAGAGCGCGGTGCTGGCGCGGCAGTACGGCGTCAGACTGCACACGCACCTGTGCGAGACGAAGGACGAGGAGGATTACATGCTCGCGCGCGAGGGTGTGCGCCCGCTTGCGTACATGGAGCGCCTCGGCTGGATCGGCAGCGACGTGTGGTACGCCCACGGCATCCACTTCAACGATGCGGAGCTGAAGCTGCTCGCGGACACGGGCACCGGCGTCGCCCACTGCCCCATCTCCAACATGAAGCTCGCCTCCGGCGTGGCGCGCGTGCCGGAGATGCTGAAGCTGGGCGTCCCCGTCGGCCTCGCGGTGGACGGCTCCGCCTCCAACGACGGCAGCAGCCTCATGGAGGAGCTGCGCGTGGCGTACCTGCTGCACCGGCTCCACTCCAGCCACGCCGCGCCGTCCGGCTACGACATCCTCAAGCTGGCGACGCGCGGCAGCGCGCGGCTGCTGGGGCGCGCCGACGTCGGGCAGCTCGCCGTCGGCAAGTGCTGCGACCTGTTTCTCGTGGACGCGCGGCGTCTGGAGCTGGTCGGCGGGCTGTACGATCCGAAGTCCGTGCTTGCCACCGTCGGTCTGCGCGGCGCGGTGGATACCACCGTCGTGAACGGACGCGTCACGGTCGAGCACGGCCGTCTCGTCACGGTGGACGAGGACCGCCTCGCCGCAGAAGCAGACCAAGTCTGCAAAACCTATCTGAACCGATAACGCGGAGGAACGCGCGGCGGGTTTCCCTTCTGTTGCGTCGCATCAAAAAAGGACGGCTGAGCCGTCCTTTTTCGTTACAGATATCTGTCCATCTTCTTCCAGATGAGATCGATCTGCTCGTTCATCTTCGCCTGTCCCTCGCGCAGCTTTGCCTCCTGTTCGCGGAAATAGGCGCGTACCTCCTCCTGGCCCTCGCGGAAGCGCGCCATCAGCTCGTCGCGGTCGGCTTCCAGATCGCCGCGCAGCTCGTCGCCCATGGCCTCGATATAGGCGAACGTATCCATCAGCTCGCCCTGCGAACGGAGAAAGCCGTCGAGCGGCTTGGTATGCTTCGGATACTTCCCGCTGCGGTAGTTGTCGATGACGATCTCATAGCGCTCGAACGCCCGCTTCACCGCGTCCCCCCAGGAGAGGTACAGCTCTGCCTGCGCATGCTCGCCGACGCGCTTCATCTCCTCCGGCGCGGCGCACAGCGCCGTCAGCTTCGCCGCGAGCGAGGCGGCATTCTCCTCGATGAAGAAGCCGTTTTGCCCGTCGGTCACGCCCTCGGCGGCGCAGGAGCCCGCCACCATGACCGTCGCCGTCGCGCTCGCCGCCGCCTCGCGCACGACGAGCCCGTTGGTGTCGAAGGTCGAGGGAAACAGGAACAGGTCGGCGCGGGTGTACCATGCGCGGATCGCCGCGCGGTCGGAGATCGCGCCGGTGAAGAAGCAGCGGTCGTCGACTCCGAGCTCCGTGCAGTACGCGCGCACCTCGTCATAGTCCGCGCCCGCGCCGATGAACACCATGCGGTAATCGGTCCCCTGCTCACGCAGCGCCGCCAGCGCGTCGAGGATGATGCGCAGGCCCTTGTACCACATCATGCGCCCGACAAAGAGGAACATCGGAACGCCGTCCGGCAGGTCGTAACCTTTTACCGTTTCGGCAACATCCTCGGCGGACACGCCGCCGCGCGGTACGTCCACGCCGTTGTCCATCACGATATAGTCGCCTTCGTAGCCGAGCGAGCGCAGGTTCTGTCCCGCGCCCTCGCTGACGACCCAGACCTCGTCGCAGGCCTCCACGTTCTGCACCAGCGCGCGGATCGCGCCCTCCTGCAGGATCTTGCTCTTGACCGCCTTGGCGATGTCGATATCGAATTTCGTGTGATAGGTCAGCACCAGCGGCACGTTCAGCACGTCGCGCAGTGAGCGGGCGAGGAAGGTGGAGGCGACGGGACAGTGCGTGTGCAGCAGCGCCGTATGTTCCTCCCCCAGCCGCCGCGCCGTGTCCGGCGAGAAGGGGTAGCCCGCAACGTAGCCCACCAGCTTGCGCGTATCGATGCTCGGATAGCGCAGCACGGGAAAGGGATAGCCCTCGTCCGTCACGCCGGGGACGCTGGGCGTCGCCACGATCGCGTGTCCGTGGCGCGCCTCAATGTTCTTCGCGTAGTTGACGACGGCGTTCGCCACGCCGTCGATCTGCGGCGGAAAGGAATCGTTGAGCAGGCAGATGGTCGTTCTGTTCTCCATTCAGCATTCTCCTTAACAAGTATGATTCTTCCTTGAGAAAAGGATACCATATCTTTCCCGAAAGTGCTATACTCTTTTGTCGAAAGGGGTGGCGCCGTGAGATTTTTGACTTACACCGTGCCCGCGGAGCGGGACGGCCAGCCGCTGCGCAGCATTCTGCGCGGTGAACTTCACCTGTCCTACACCCTCCTCAAAAGCCTCAAATGGCGGGAAAACGCGATCCTGCTCAACGATGCGCCCGTCCACGTCAACGCCCTTGTCCATACCGGCGATGCGGTGACGGTCGCGCTTGCCGAACGTCGGGAGGCGCCGGCGCTCGCGCCCTGCGGCCTCGCGCTGGATATCGTTTACGAGGACGACGATCTGCTGGTCATCAACAAGCCCGCAAACGTCGCCATGCACCCGCGCCGCGCGGAGCCGGACTCCCCCGACATGGCTTCGGCGCTGGCGTCTTACCTCGGCGACGGCAGCGCCGCGCACTTCGTCAGCCGTCTGGACAAGGGCACCAGCGGCCTGTTCATCGCCGCGAAGAACGGCTACATCCACGACCGCCTGCGCGTCGCGCTGCACACGGACGGCCTGCGCCGCGAGTATCGCGCCGTTGCGCTCGGGCGCGTCGCGCCGGAGCGCGGGATGATCGACCTCCCCATCGGACGCGCCGAGGGCTCCATCGTCAGGCGCTGTGTGTGCGGCGACGGATTGCCCTCGCAGACGGAGTATGAGGTGCTGAAACAGAACGACGGCTTTTCCTTCCTTCGTCTCGTGCCGCAGACGGGCCGCACGCACCAGCTCCGCGTCCACATGGCGGCGCTGGGTCACCCCCTGGCGGGCGATTGGCTCTACGGCACAGAGGATCGCTCGCTTATTGCCCGTCCCGCCCTGCACTCCTGCGAGCTGTGGTTCACCCAGCCCGTCACCGGCGAGTCGCTGCACTTTACCGCGCCGCTGCCGGAGGACATGGCGCGGCTCGTCGGGAAAATCTGACCTCTCCCCTTGCAAGAACCGGCGTCTTACCATATAATTATATTTATTGCTACGATCAAGGAGGCTGCGACATGAGCGAAAACGTCATTTTTTGCTTTTCCGGAACCGGCAACTGCCTCGACATTGCCAAGAATATCGCGCGGGAACTGGGCGACACCGATATCATCATGATGCGCCATGCGCCGGAGGTCACGGACGTGCGCCACGCAAAGCGCGTCGGCTTCGTGTTCCCCTGCTACGGCGGCGGACTGCCCGGCGGCGTGGAGGACTCGTTCAAGAGCATTCAGGTGGGCGACGACGCATACAAGTTTGCAGTCTGCTCCTGCGCCGCGTACCCCGGCACGGGGCTTGCCACCGTGGATGCGCTGTTCCACCTTGACTACTGGGAGGTGCTGAGCCACCAGTGCAGCTGCATCTGGCTGTTCCCGCACACGCTGATGATGCCGCCGCTCTCGCCCGAGCGTGCGCAGGATCGCGCGGAGCGTGAGGCAAAACGCATCGGCCGCAGCGTGAAAGCTCTTGCCAAGAGCGAAAAGCGCCCCAAAGCGAATCCGCTCAACGTCGCGGAGAGCAAGGCGTTCGGCAAGCTCGCGGGCGGCAAAGCAAAGAAGTTTGCCGTCAGCTCCATGTGCATCGGCTGCGGCACCTGCGCCAAGATCTGCCCCAAGGGCAACATCAAGCTCGTGGACCGCAAGCCGCAGTTCGGAACGGACTGCCTGCAGTGCCTCGCCTGCCTCCAATACTGCCCGCAGGAGGCGATCTCGCTGGGTAAGATCACGCAGAAGCGCGAGCATTACCACAATCCCAACGTCACGCCGGACGACCTGATCCAGCGCGTCATCCACATCGACTGATTTCACCGGAGGACCCTCCCATGCCATCGACTGATCTGCGCCGCGAGATCCTGCGCGGCGCACGGGACGGTCTGCCCATCGGCCTGGGCTACTTCGCCGTAGCCTTTTCGCTGGGCATCACCGCCAAAACGGCGGGCCTGAGCCCCGTGCAGGGCTTTATCGCCAGCTTTCTCAACCACGCCTCGGCAGGCGAATACGCGCTGTTCTCCCTCATCGCGGCGCACGCCGCGTACTGGGAGGTCGCCGCGGTCATCTTCGTCACGAATATGCGCTATCTGCTCATGAGCGCGGCGCTGAGCCAGAAGCTCGCGCCGCAGACGGGCGTGCTGCACCGCCTTCTGCTCGGGTTCGGCATCACGGACGAGATCTTCGGCCTTGGCATCGCGTACAAGGGCTGGCTGCGCCCCGCATATCTCTACAGCGCGTTTCTAGTCGCCGACCTGATGTGGTCGTCCGGCACGGCGTGCGGCATCGTAGCCGGCAATATCCTGCCGGCGAACGTGGTCAGCGCGCTGAGCGTGGCGATCTACGGCATGTTCCTCGCCATCATCATTCCGCCCGCGCGGCTGGACCGCGTCATCGCTGTGCTGGTCGTCATCGCCTTCGTGTGCAGCTACACCTTCTCCATCCTGCCGCTGGTGAGCGATCTGTCGAGCGGCATGAAGACGATCCTCCTCACCGTCGCGATCTCCGGCGCCGCGGCGCTGATCCGCCCTGTGAAACAGGATGACGAGAAACGGGGTGACGCGGCATGACGCGCAGCATTTACCTCTACATTCTTGTCGCCGCAGGCGTCAGCCTTCTCATCCGCACCCTGCCGCTGACGCTGATCCGCAGGAAGATCACGAATACCTTCCTGCGCTCGTTTCTCTTCTACGTCCCCTACGTCACGCTGGCGGTCATGACCTTCCCCGCCATCGTGGACGCCGCGCAGCACCCGCTCGCAGGCGTCGTGGCCCTGGTCGTCGGCGTGGTGCTGGCGTGGATCGGCGCGGGGCTGTTTCCCGTCGCGGTGTCCTGCTGCGTATCTGTATTCCTGACGGAATGGCTGCTAGGGATCATTTGATTGTTATTTTGGCGATTGAATTTTTGAAAAACCCCTTGACAAATCCCACAATACCTGTATAATAACGTTTGTTCGCTGACGAACAGATAGCGGGTTTGTGTAATGGTAGCACACCGGACTCTGACTCCGTTTGTGAGGGTTCGAATCCTTCACCCGCTGCCAAAAGAAAAGCCTTGAAACTAAAGGGTTTCAGGGCTTTTTCTTATGTCTAAATATGCAGTTTTCCCTTATGTTTTCCCTTACCAGCTTTATTTTCCCTTATTCAGCCCTCCGAAACAGCTTTGATATATTGCTCCATGCGCGCCGCGCTCTCCCGCTTCATCTTGTCGCTAACGTGTCCGTAAACATCAAGAGTAAATGCTGCCGTTGCGTGTCCGAGGTTTTCCTGTACCGTCTTGACGCTATCGCCGTTCTGTAACGACAGCACCGCAAAAGAATGTCTTAAATCATGCACACGGCATTCCGGCGCTCCTATCTGTTCTGCAATCGCCTTGAAGTGCCGCCGTAGTGTTGTCGGCGTGATTGGCGATCCCGTTGCCGTCGTGAACACAAGAGAGGTTTTCCGCTCTTTCTCCGATTGCCAGCCCGTCCATGCTTCACCGGCGCGGAGGCGTTCTTGCTTTTGCTCTATTGCTCTTTGCTCCAATATCCGAAGCACCGAGGGAGCAGCCGTGACAGTCCGCGCCTTGCCGTTCTTTAGCGATGTAAACACCGTGCCGCCGTCCTTTACGCTTCTCTTTTGGAGCTGCTTATCAAGCGTTATCACGCCTGTATCAAAGTCAACGCAATTCCAACACAGCCCGATTGCCTCGCTCTCTCTCATGCCTGTAAAAAGGATTGTTTGAAGAATTGCCGCGCAATCGTCACCCTGTACCGCTTTGAGAAACGCCGTCACTTGTGAATCGTCCAGAGGCTTGATTTCCGCTTTCTCTACCCGTGGGAGTGTTACCCGCTCCGCAGGATTGTCACGAAGCAATTTAATATCTACAGCGACATTCAACGCCTTAACGACGCAGCCATGAATATTTCGGACGCTTTTACTTGCAAGCGGTTCATTCACAAACACCGTCTTGCCGTTCTTTTTGATAATCTTGCCGTCAGCGTCCCTTTTCGGCACTTGCTTACCGCTTTTCAGCAATTTGTTATAAAACTTTTGAATATGGATAGATGTTAGGTCGCTTAGCTTTACAGCACCGAGTGCGGGCTTGATATGCGATTCTACAGCAGCTCGATATTGCTTTGTTGTCAGATACTTCTTGTCGCTTTGATAATCCGAGAGCCAGGTATCAAGCCATGCTCCGAAAGTCATTTTTGACGCTTCAAAATAGCTCTTATCGTCAACGGCAGCAGCCGCCGCGCTCATAGCTTTTCTAACCTCTGCTTGCGTCTTGCCTGTAAATGACTTTTGAATCTGTTTGCCCGTGCCGTTGTCCGTGCCGAGCGTGATTCTTCCCTCCCAATATTGGTATTCTTTCCCTTTGCGCGTGACAATCTTCTTGCGAATTGTACCCGCGCCCGCAGCGTTTTTACTGTTCGCCATTGTTTGCACCCTCCCTATCAATAATGTGTTTTACGATCTCCTGTGATGCATTTGCCGCACATTGAATGAAATAATTGATTGTCTCTAACTCTGACAGCTTGATTTGTCCGTTACTATCGGGCAAGCGGGCTGTCTTTTTTGCTATTGCACCGAACACAGCTTGCATAGCGGCATATTCTTTCGGTTGTTCTTTTGCATCGGCAGGCAGATTCTTTTTTAACGCTATCGCCTCCGCTATGTCAGCAAGGTATTCAGATACGAAAGTATCAACCGCCAACAGCTTTTGTAGCGCCTCGCCCTCTTCCGTTCCTTTGATTTCAAGCAGCCGAGCCGCCGCAACATCATCAAGTCCAAAGTGATTGCTTGCTGTCTTGTGCTTTGTGTCCGTGCTTTGTACTTTACTCAAACCGAGCGCGAAATCAGCGGAAACATTCATAGCTTTGCAAGCCTTATAAAAAATATCAATAGTGGGCGTTTGCGTATCACTTGCATAGGCAAACAGCATACTTGGAGACATACCGAGAGACTTTGCAACTTCCTTCTGTGTGATGCCTTGTTTCTCTTTGTACTCTATGTATTTTGTGAGAATCGTAGCAAATGCGGTTGATGCCTCTGTTTTCTTCCTTTTTGTCCTTGCCATTTTTGCCCTCCTTTTGAAATAACAACGAAATTATATTATATTAATTCGTTTATTTTTCTAACAAAGAGTTTTCCTTGCGTATATGTGAAAACCGTGATAGATTCTAAACAACGAAAGTGTTGTTGCTCTTTTCGTTGTTATTGTATCACTGAATTAAAGGGCTGTCAACACTAAATACATACGGAAAGGACGAAAAACATGAAACTAACCTCAAACAATCAACTTAGAGCAGAAGCAAAGCAGCTCGGAGTGCCGCTCTGGATGATTGCCGAGCGTGTAGGCTTAACCGATGGCAATTTTTCCCGACACTTGCGCCGAGAATTGCCGGAGGTTGAAACACAACGGCTTATCGGAATTGTCCGCGAGATTGCCGCCGAGCAGGAGGCGAACAATGGAGAAACTCCTTCTTGATGTGTCTGAAATGGCGGAAATTTTAGGCATTTCTCGCCCGACAGCATATCAAATTTTGAACCGTGCCGATTTTGATGCCGCTTTCTACATCGGCAGACGGCGAAAAATCAGCCGTGCAGGACTCGAACGGTGGGTTGCTCGGCAAATAGGAGAGGAAGTGTTTGGAGGCGATGGCACAACGTAGGTCGCCAAAGGCTTATGCCCTCCAACCGTGGGTATCAGCAAACATCGACAACCGCGAGCCAGCGGGCTACGCACAAGTCGGGACTTCACTTTTTGAAAGCAAGGCTTTCCATGCGCTTACACCTTCACAGCGATATTGCTATCTCTGCATGGTCTGCTATGCAAAAGGGCGGCGCGAGTTTGAATTTCCGCGCAAGTGCTTCAAACAGTTTGGAATCCCACACGGAACAGCCCGCGCAAGCATAGACGGTTTGATTACCGCCAAATTTATCGAACGAGAGTACAGCGGAAAAATCATGCGTGACGCAAACAAATATCGCTTTTCTCTCGGTTGGAAGTTGAACGCCGAAGAAAGCAAATAAAAGAACGCTTATGAATGGCTAATATTGATATGCGTCCATTTTTCGGACAGTGCAAGCAATAAAAAAGTCAGAATGGTTGTCCGATTTTCGGATAGTGCAAAGGGTTATGTACTTAAAACTGGATAGTGTCTTGTCCAGTTTTCGGACAGTACGTTGTCCAGTTTTCGGACAGCACTTTTAATTGAAAGGGTGAGAAAATGAAGATTTCCAAAATCGAAGCAGAAAGCATTTTTAATTTCAATGAAGAAGAAGCCGAGGCGAGTATCTACACGCATAACAAGAGGCTGATCCGGCAGCTTGCCAAACTTGCCGCCGAGCGTCCCGCCGATGTGAGATTGATTCGCACCACACATGACGGCGCGGCGGTTGAGTATCTTGTCCCGAAAACATGGCTGAAAATTCGCCCGCCTCGGACAGCCAGCGAGGCGCAGAAAACGGCGGCACGGTTAGCACTACAAAGAGCGCGAAATGGTGTTTGATGCACCCGCGCCAGAGAGAAAACAGAAAGGAGACATACCAATGACACCGCAGGAGAAGCGTAACAAAACACTTGCAGAGAAAGAAGCGAGGTACAGAGCAGACATAAATGACTTTCCCACAGCTCTCGCGCTTTGTCGCAAGGTTCGAGACGATGAACACGCCGCAACCGCTGACCGATTGATGGCGATTCAGCTTATCCTTGAATTAAAACAAGCTGCAAAGATTAAATACTAAATGTATTCAATTTGCAAAAAAACAAAGCAGAATTATACAGCTAGTTTTTATCGTGCAAAGTTAGGAGGCGCATTATGAAACCGCGAAATCCAATCATGTCATACAGCGAAATGTGCGAAATGAACGAACAAACCGCAAAAAATCGGCTGTATTCAAAAGATGCCGATGCAAGTGAACGTATCAGCGCGATGATTTCCGACACAAAAGCAAGCATTGAGCGGATGCCAAAAGAACGTATCAGCTTGAACAATACCGAATTGGTAAGAAGCACGGCTTTAATGTATCTGACAAGTTGTGATGCCACAGGTTGCTTGCCGTCGAAAATCGGGCTTGCAAGGGCTTGTGGTATCTCCCGCACGGCGCTTGATGATTATATGGCAAAGAACCCAACAAGCCGGACAACGGAGTTTTTAGAAACATTCTTTGACGCTTGTGCGGAATTGTTATCAAATGCCGCTCTAATCGGTGGAGTACACCCGATTTTTGGAATTTTTGTTGCAAAAGCAATTTACAAGTGGAAAGATGTGCAGCAAGTCGAGGTTGTCAATACCCGTGATGCCCTCCATGATTCCAGCGATTTGACGGCGGCAGAAGTGGCTCAAAAATACGCAGAACTTCCGGCAGATTAAGAAAAAGGAGATAAAATATGAACAGAAATTGCAAAAACAGCTTTGATACTATCATCGGCAGCGCGACAGCTTACCGCTGCGCAGTTACCGCCGCTTTGGATTCCTTTTTGGAAAAGGAACAGCAGGCGCGTGAGGATTCCAAAATGTTTAAGGACGAAAGCACCAGATACAAAACGGCTCTTGAATCCCTTACCGCCGAGGCGCGGGCGCAGCTTGACAAAAAGCGGGCAGAGTTTACCGATGCCGTAGCAAACGAAGTCGAGACACTTCATAAGGAAATGCTTTCGCTTGCCGCCGAGCGCACTAATCCCGCTTATTGTGATTTACTCCGCTGCTTTGCTGATTTCAATATTCAGCCAACAAAGACGCAGATTGAAGGCCTCTTGCAAATGAACAGCGGAAATATTCTTGGGCTTGATATGCTGAACAATGCCCTCAAAAAGACAGGCAGCACTTTCCGCATTGAAAACACAGGCTTTGCAGAATTGGAAAAAGACCTTGAAAATCTTTCCCGCCTCGGTGAGTTGGCAAAGAATTACTCACCGATTGAGAATCATTCGCAGCTTTGCAAGTTGTACGTTGGAACGCCGCGCCTCGGTGCTAATGGCGCAGACACAGGCAGCAGTTGGGACAGCGTGAGCCTCATCGTGCAGCGCGGCAGTTTTGAAAATGCCATAAAGAGCCTTGATGAAATGTCCAAACGATGGAACAACACCGCGCCGAGCATTTCACAACTCAAAAGCTATGAGGACAGCGAGAACGCAACCGCAGCCGAGCAGTTTATCAGCGACAGGCAGAGCGCAGCGGCGAATATTACACAGCCTTACGATGGCGTTGAACAGGCAAGAAACATCGGCAAAGCAAAAGCGGAGGCGAACAGTAAAAACGCCGAAGTGCTGAACATTTACAGCAAATGAACACTATAACCGTTTTAAGAGAAAGCCGACACAAGGCGCGTAGCGTCGTGCTTGAACGTGGAAACAGCTTTGATGAATTTGGAGCATATCGCGTCCTGACAAGCACGCGCTTTCGCACAGAGGAAGATGCAGCGGCATTTTTTGAGCGCGAAGCGATAAGGCGAATAAAAAAGGACGGTGATATGAACGAGTCAAATTGAAAGAACGCATTGGCGCGACGAAAAACTTTCCGAACGACATCGAAAATATGGCTTGAATTGTCCGATGACAGACATTGATTTTCTTTGTTGCGAGTATGACGATTGCAAGGCAGTGGGATTGTTTGAATACAAGTCTCAACACGCGCCGCAGCAGTTTGTGAACGCTCCGCAATATCGAACGCTTGTCGATCTTGGCAACCGTGCCGCGCTCCCTGTCTTTGCCGTCCGATATGCCGATGATTTTTCGTGGTGGAAAGCAACACCGCTGAATAGCAGGGCAAAGGAGATTTTGAAGAAGCAAACCACGCTAACCGAACAGCAGTTTGTGCGGCTGCTTTTTCATCTCCGAGGGCGGACGGCTCCGCAGTCCGTTTTGGACGGTCTGAATCAAGATGCCATATAGTTGAACACAGCAAAAAGACAGCCGAGGGCGGTATGCTCTTGGTTGTCTTTTTGTCATTTGCGAAATATTTTAGAAGTGCCGTTTTTGCGTTGCGCGGCTACTAAATAGACTTGGGAGAGATTAGAACAGACGTTGCATATACCCCTCCAGTGTTTCAAAAAAGTTTTCCCTTATGTTTTCCCTTATGCCGATTGTTTTCCCTTATCAACAATTTACACTTAAACACCGAAAAGCCCGAAAAATAGGCGTTTGTTGCACTTCCATTTACAGCCATTTACAGCGCCTTGATAATTCGAATCCTTCACCCGCTGCCAAAGAGAAATGCCCTGAAACAAAACGTTTCAGGGCATTTTCTTATGTCCGGATATGCAGTTTTCCCTTACTCTATCCTAAATTTTTCAAACCTAAATTTTTCAAAAAAGATAACATACGCAAGCAAGGTCGCAAAATAAGCAGAAATATATTGCATATAGCTGAAAAAGTGCAACAAAATGGGAGACAGCACTTGCTTTTTTCGGCGAAGTATGTTATACTAATAACATACTTCGAGGGGGGGCTGCGTATGGCACTGGCGGTAAACGAGCGGGTCGAGATCCCGCCCCATTGTGTGAAGGTTCCAAATGGAAGGAACGTGTA
>JBGVBS010000008.1:0-22429 GCA_045225715.1 Oscillospiraceae bacterium | reverse complement strand
AGCGCCCGCGAACCACATTTGCAGAAAAGAGGGCACTTGATATGTCTGATTTCAAGGCGTTTCTCAAACGTAAAAACATCGAGTTTTCCGCAAAACGCTACGGCATCGACGCGCTGGGCGCTATGGCGCAGGGCCTGTTCTGCTCCCTGCTGATCGGTACCATCATCAAGACGCTGGGACAGCAGCTTGGCGTGCAGATTTTGACCGACATCGGCACCTACGCCATGGCGGTCTCCGGCCCGGCGATGGCTGTTGCCATCGGCTATGCGCTCAAGGCTGACCCGATGGTGCTGTTCTCTCTCGCCGCCGTCGGCTGGGCGGCAAACGCGGAGGGCGGCGCAGGCGGCCCGCTGGCGGTACTCTTCATCGCCATCGTTGCCGCAGAGTGCGGCAAGGCGGTCAGCAAGGAGACCAAGGTCGATATCCTCGTCACCCCGGCGGTTACGATTCTGATCGGCGTGGCGCTGGCAAAGTGGATCGCACCGCCCATCGGCGCGGCGGCGCAGGCGTTCGGTCTGGTCATCGATTCCGCAACCAAGCTCCAGCCCTTCTGGATGGGGATCGCCGTTTCCGTTCTGGTCGGTATCGCGCTGACGCTGCCGATCTCGTCCGCGGCGATCTGCTCCGTGCTGGGACTGACCGGCCTCGCGGGCGGCGCGGCGGTCGCGGGATGCTGCGCGCAGATGGTCGGTTTCGCCGTCATGAGCTTTCGCGAGAACGGATGGGGCGGACTGGTATCACAGGGGCTCGGCACCTCCATGCTGCAAATGCCGAATATCGTGAAAAACCCGCGCGTGTGGATCGCGCCCATTGTGACGAGCGCCATCACCGGCCCGGTCGCTACCTGCGTGTTCCGCTTGGAAATGAACGGCGCGCCCATCAATTCCGGCATGGGTACCTGCGGCCTTTGCGGGCCCATCGGTGTGTGGACTGGTTGGCTCGCGCCCAGCGAGGCGGCGATCGAGCGCGGAGCGATGGCTATTGCTCCTGCGGGCTTTGACTGGCTGGGGCTGGTCTTGATAGCCGTCGTGATGCCTGCGGTCATCTGCCCGCTGCTCAATGCATTCTGCCGCAAAGCGGGCTGGGTCAAGGACGGGGATTTGACGCTGTCGTAAACCGTTTGCGATATCATACGCCTGTCAAACGCAATGAAATTTACCGAAATTGTAATCTGACGCTTGAATAAAGCGAGACGCTCTGTTATACTTGATTTTGGACGATGTCCAAATAAAATGATAAGGAAGGTAATGCACATGAAGAAGTTTCTTGCGGTCGTCCTTGCGATGACCATGGTTCTCGCGCTGGTCGCCTGCGGCGGCAGCTCCACCTCAACCACCAGCACGCCTGCTCCGGCGGAGACGACGACTCAACCGGCGGACTCCGGCAGCGCGGCTGCACCCGCGGAGACGGCCCCCGCTGCCTCCGACATGATGGTCGCGATGATCACCGACTACGGCGACATCACCGACCAGTCCTTCAACCAGACCACCTATGAGGCGGCGAAGGGCTGGAGCGAGGCCAACGGCGTTGACTTCACCTACTTCAAGCCCGCTTCCGACTCTGACGACGACCGTGTCGCCATGATCGAGAAGGCGATCGACGAAGGCTACAACGTCATCGTTATGCCCGGCTACGCGTTCGGCCCCGCCATCGTTGCCACCGCTCCCGAGTATGACGACGTGACCTTCATCGCGCTGGACGTCAGCGCCGGCGACCTCGGCGACGGCTTCCAGGTTCCCGCGAACCTCTACTGCGCGGTGTATCAGGAAGAACTCTGCGGCTATATGGCAGGCTACGCTGCCGTCAAGCTCGGCTACAGCAAGCTCGGCTTCCTGGGCGGCATGGCGGTTCCCGCCGTCGTTCGCTACGGCTACGGCTTCGTGCAGGGCGCTGACGCCGCTGCGGCTGCCGACGGCAAGACCGACGTCTCCCTGAAGTACGCTTACGGCAACCAGTTCTACGGCGACGGCGACATCACCGCCGCGATGGATACCTGGTACGCTGACGGCACCGAGGTCGTGTTCGCCTGCGGCGGCGGTATCTTCACCTCCGCGGCTGAGGCGGCTGCCAAGGTCGGCGGCAAGGTCATCGGCGTTGACGTTGACCAGGCTCCCACCATTGATGGCGCTTACGGCGCGGGCATGACGGTCACCTCCGCCATGAAGGGCCTCGCTGCCACCGTCAACACCCTGCTCACGCAGGTCAGCGACGGCAGCTTCAAGGGCGGCCTGGTCGATACGCTCGGCCTCGTCTCCGCGAACCCGGAAGAGAACTACGTCCAGATCCCGATGGGCAGCACGCAGTGGAGCGACAGCTTCAAGCAGGCTGACTACGAGGCGCTCGTCGCCGATATGTTTGCCGGCAAGGTCACTGTCTCCAACGACATCACCAAGGGTGCCGCCGACATGGCGACCACCATTGCCGTTTCCGATCTCGGCAACATCAAGTAATGATACACAAGCAAAAGGAACGCCTGCTTTGCAGGCGTTCCTTTTGCTTAAGCGGGGTCGCGTTTTGATGGACGGGCGCGGCACTTTTTGTGCGACATAACAAAAAATTTGCCTTCCTCACAAGTTTTCTTTGCATTATTGCGTCAACGGTTATATAATTCCATTCAGCATAATGTCGCCGGTCCCGACCGGCACAGCAGAAAAGGAGGGGGTTCACTTGGAAACGCCGTATGCGATTGAAATGCTCAACATCACCAAGCGGTTCCCGGGCATCATCGCCAACGACAACATTACCCTGCAACTGAAACGCGGCGAGATCCACGCGCTGCTCGGCGAAAACGGCGCGGGCAAGTCCACACTGATGAGCGTCCTGTTCGGCCTGTATCAAGCGGAGGAAGGCGTCATCAAGAAGGACGGCAAAGAGGTGCAGATCAAGGATCCGAACGACGCCAACGCGCTCGGAATCGGCATGGTGCATCAGCACTTTAAGCTGGTCGAGTGCTTCAGCGTGCTCGACAACATCATCCTTGGCGTGGAACCGACAAAAAACGGGTTCCTGCAAAAGGAAGAAGCGCGCAAAAAGGTGGTTGCGCTTTCCGATAAGTATGGGTTACAGGTTGATCCTGACGCGATCATCGAGGACATCACCGTCGGTATGCAGCAGCGCACCGAGATCCTCAAAATGCTCTACCGCGACAATGAGATCCTCATCTTTGACGAACCGACTGCGGTGCTGACGCCGCAGGAGATCGACGAGTTGATGAAGATCATGAAAAACCTTGCCGCCGAGGGGAAAAGCATCCTCTTCATCTCCCACAAGCTGGCGGAGATCATGGCGGTCGCCGACCGCTGCTCCGTGTTGCGCAAGGGAAAGTACATCGGTACCGTCGAGACGAAGAACTCCTCCCCTGAGGAGCTGTCCGCCATGATGGTCGGGCGTAACGTCAACTTCCACGTGGAAAAGAAGCCGGCACAGGTCGGCGACGTGGTGCTCAACGTCGAGCATATGTCCGTTGCGTCCAAGGCGCATAAGAAGGACGCCGTTCACGACGTATCCCTCAAGGTGCGCCGCGGCGAGATTGTCTGCATCGCCGGCATCGACGGCAACGGCCAGAGCGAGTTTGTCTACGGACTCACCGGACTGGAGCCGCTGCGCGAGGGCAAGATCGAACTGGCGGGCAAGGATATTTCCCACGCCTCCATCCGCGAGCGCAGCACCTCCGGCATGAGCCATATCCCCGAGGACCGTCACAAGCACGGTCTCGTGCTGGATTATACGCTGGAAGACAACATCGTGCTCCAGCGCTATTTTGAGCCGGAGTTCACCAGCGGCGCGGGCTTCCTTCGCCGCGACAACATCCGCAAGTATGCCGAGCGCCTGATCGACGAGTACGACGTGCGCTCCGGCCAGGGTCCCATTACCCATGCCCGCGCCATGTCCGGCGGCAACCAGCAGAAGGCGATCATTGCCCGTGAAATCGATAAGGATCCCGATCTGCTTGTCGCTGTGCAGCCGACCCGCGGACTTGACGTCGGCGCGATCGAGTTTGTCCATAAGAAGCTGGTCGAGCAGCGCGACGCCGGCAAGGCGGTGCTGCTGATCTCGCTGGAGCTCGACGAGGTCATGGACGTGCCCGACCGTATTCTCGTCATGTATGAGGGCGAGATCGTCGGCGAGCTTGACCCGAAGACCACCACGCAGGAGGAGCTCGGCCTCTATATGGCGGGCGCGAAGAGAGACGAGGTGAGCGCATGAAAGAGAAAAAGAACCTGCTCAAAAGCAATGCCGTCCAGTCGCTGATCGCGTCGCTGCTGTGTATCGTGTTCGGCCTGCTGCTCGGCTACATTGTGCTCCTGTTCATCAACCCCGCCGGCGCGGGCGAGGCGATCTTGGCGGTCGTCAAAAACTTTTGGAACTACTCCCGCGCGAACCTTCAGGCGAAGAACTTCGGCAACACGCTGGTCAAGACCGCGCCGCTGCTGATGTGCGCGCTGAGCGTGCTGTTCGCCTATAAGGTGGGCCTGTTCAACATCGGCGTCGCCGGTCAGTACGTCGTCGGCTCCTGCGCCAGCATCTACGCGGCGCTGGCGTGGCACTGGAGCTGGCTGCCGTGCCTGCTGTTCGCCATCGTCGTCGGCGGCGTCTACGGCGCGCTGGTCGGCCTGCTCAAGGCGTACTGCAACGTCAACGAGGTCATTTCGGGCATCATGCTCAACTGGATCGGTCTCTACACCACCAATATGCTCCTCGCGGGCGTGAAGGAGTCCACCAGCCCCTACACGCTCCACCTCAAGACCGACGCGCCGCAGGCGATGCTCCCCACGGCGGGCTTGGGCGCGATGTTCAACAACAACGGCAACGTCACCATCGCCATCCCGCTGTCCATCGTCTTCGCCGTCGCCATCCTGATCCTGCTGGACAAGACGAAGCTCGGCTACGAGCTGCGCGCCACGGGCAACAACAAGAACGCGGCGAAGTACGCCGGTATGGCGGAAAAGCGCAACATCATCCTCACGCTGGTCATCGCGGGCGCGCTGGCGGCGCTGGGCGGCGCGTTCCTGTATCTCACCGACTATGAGCAGTGGTCGGTCACGCAGTCCTCCGTCCCCGGCATGGGCTTCAACGGCATCGCCGCGGCGTTCCTTGGCGGACTGAATCCCATCGGCACGATCTTTGCGTCCTACTTCATCCAGCATATCACCGTCGGCGGCGCCTACGTCGACAAGACCATGTATTCGTCCCAGATCTCTGACCTGATCTCGGCGCTCATCATCTACCTCTGCGGCTTCACGCTGTTCATCAAATATGCCATCAACACCGGCATTGCCAGGCGTGAGGAAAAGGCGAGGCACAAGACAGACAGTGAGGCCGAGAAGAAAGGGGGCGACAAGTAATGCTGCTGCTGTTCCAATACACGCTGATCTTTGCCTCCGTGCTGGTGCTTGTCGCGCTTGGCGGCTGCTTCGCGGAGCACTCCGGCGTCATCAACCTCGGACTTGAGGGCATCATGGTGATCGGCGCCCTCGGCGGCGCGCTGATGATGCGCTATCTGCCGTCCTCTTTCGGCGCCTTCCCGCTGATCCTCTGCGTGCTGCTGGGCGCGATCCTCTTCGGCGTGGCATACGCGTCGCTCCTCGGCGTGGCGTGCATCAACTTCAAGGCGGATCAGACCATCGTCGGTACCGCGCTGAACCTGCTCGGCGTCGCCGCGGCGACCGTGTTCGTCAAGGCGATCAACACCAAGGCGAACCCGGATGACGTATCCTCCACCATCCAGTACGTTGACGCCAAGAAGAAATTCCTTGTAAGCATTGGAGCCTTTGAATTCAACTGGTTCATGCTCATCGCGATCATCATGCTCGTCATCGCCTATGTCGTTCTCTATAAGACACGCTTCGGCCTGCGCCTCATGGCCTGCGGCGAGCACCCGCAGGCGGCAGACAGCGTCGGCATCAACGTGCTGAAGATGCGCTGGGCAGGCGTGCTGATCTCCGGCGTCTACGGCGGCTTGGGCGGCATCTGCTACATCCTCGCCGGCGTTTCGGAGTGGAAGTTTGAAAACGGCGTCGCCGGCTTCGGCTTCCTTGCCCTTGCGGTCATGATTTTCGGACAGTGGAAGCCCACGCGCATCGCGCTCGCGGCGCTGCTCTTCGGCGCGTTCCGCGCGCTCTCGAATGTGTATTTCGGCTTCCCCGCGCTGGTCGCGCTGAACATCCCCGGCTCGGTCTACAACATGCTGCCCTACGTTATCTCGCTGGTCGTGCTGGCGTTCACGTCGAAGAACTCCCGCGCGCCCAAGGCGGAGGGCATCCCGTATGATAAGGGACAAAGATAATCAATACAGCCAACTCGATATCCATAACGCAAGCGGCGCGGACAGCGCCGCTTGCGTTATTTTTCCGAGAAAGTAGAACCGCGCGGACAGCCCCGTGCCGTCGAGAACCGAGAGTGTCTGCGCGTGGACGCTCAGTCCACCCCAGCCGAGAAATACCGCGCAGAGGACGAATCCGCTCCGGTCGGGCGGGAGCGACAGCACGGCGTTCGTCAATTCAATGAATCCGAGAAGCAAGACATGCCCGGGGAAGAGAAGGGCTGCAAACCGCAGCGCCACCGCAAACAGAACGACGAAACCGCACACGCTCCAAGCTGCGGCAAACGAATCGCGCACGGCGGCGGGAAACGCGGCGGCAAGAGACGTCGCTTCCTTTTTGCGGGATAGGGGCGATGCTGCTCTTTCCATCGTTGACAGGCCACGCAGAGCGACGCCGGTCAGCACCGCGGATGTGACGTGGACAAGGTAGAGGTACAGCCCTGCGCGAGCATTTTGCAGCACGGCGCCGCCGCAGACGCCGAGAATGAAGCCGGGGCCGGCGTTGTTGCAGAATGAGAGCAGGCGCTCTGCCTCCGGCTTGGAGAGCGTACCCGCGCGATACAGCTCCGCCGCTATCCGGGCGCCGACGGGATAACCGCCCGTCAACCCAAGAACCAGCGCGGCCGCGCCATCGCCGCTGAGAAGGAACAGCGGGCGCATGAACTGCGCCAATGCGCGTCCAAGGCTATCCGCCGCGCCGGATGCGATGAACAGAGACGAAAGCACAAAAAAGGGAAACAGCGACGGCAGCACGGTCTGAAGACACAGCGACAGCCCTTGCCGCGCGGCGTCCGACGCCTCGGAGGGGTACAGCACAAGCGCCGCCGCAAACAAAGCGAGCAGGAAGACAAGCGAAAGATCCTTAACTTTTTCCACACAACCACCTCGGACCAGCATATGAGCGCCGCCCAGCCCTTAGGACAGGCAAGCGGTGCGAATCGCGCTCATATACTCTGCCGAAGGGGTGGACTATGAACGGATACGGGAAAACACAGGAGATGCGCACCCGCATGGCGGAACTGTTCGATCTGCCCGCCGATCTGGTGGCAGGGCTGACGCACATGGAACTGCTGGGTGACCGGCAATTCTTTCTGGAGGGACACGGCGGTATTCTGTCCTTCAGCGACACGCAGATCGACGTCTCGACCGGCGGCGTCGTGGTGCGCGTACGCGGCAGGGCGCTGGAGTTGCGGAGCATGAGCGATCATGACGTGCGTATCCGCGGATGCATCGACGCGGTGGAGTTTGTGAGGTAACGCCATGTATCAAAAAACCATATCGTTTTTGCGGGGCGTCGTGCGCGTGCGCGTGACAAGCGCCTTTCCAGAGCGGGTGCTGAACGTCTGCGCCGCGCGCGGCATCGCGCTGCGCGAACCGAGGTTTCTCGGAGCGGAGGAACTGGCGTTCACCGTGAACCGACACGATTGGCGGGGGCTCAAAATGGCGTGCGCCGATCTCGGCGCGGAGGCGCGCGTGGAGCGAGTCAAGGGCGTTCCCTTCGTTTTGGGGCGGCTGCGGCGGCGCTATGCGCTGCTGGTAGGCGCAGCGGCTTGCGCGCTGCTGCTTGCGCTCGGCTCTTGTTTTATCTGGGATTTGCAGGTGGAAGGCAACGACGCCGTGCCGAAGGAAAAAATCCTGCGTGTGCTGGCGGACTGCGGCGTAAAACGCGGCGCGTTCGCCTATGGTTTCCGACAGCACGATCTGTGCAACCGCGCCTTGCCCCGCCTGCCTGAGCTGGCGTGGCTGACGGTCAACACGCGCGGCTGCCGCGCCACGGTGGTCGTACGCGAGCGCGTTCCGAAGCCGGAGATCGTCAACGAGTCCGCGCCAACGAATGTCGTTGCAACGCGTGATGCGCTGGTGACAGAAGTGCGCGCGCTGGACGGCGAGGCAAAGGTGCTGCGCGGCGCGACGGTGCGCAAAGGGCAGCTTCTCATCAGCGGTGTGGTGGAGACGGATGGCGTGCAGTCGCCTGTAGTCGGTACACGTTTCCTCGCAGGTAAGGGAGAGGTTTGGGGAAGGACGTGGTATGAGCTTTCGGCAAGAATACCGCTGTCCTACGACGCAAAAACACCCCTGGATGGTGAAAAACACGCCTACGCGATCCTGTGGGGCGAAAATCGGCTAAAAATCATCGGAAAAGAGGCTAGTAATTTGCCGGCTGGTTATGATAAAATAATCAGTCGAAAACAATGGTCACTGCCCGGCGGGCTTATTTTGCCTGTCACATGGGTCAAAGAGACGCTTTTGCCTTTTGATACCGTCCGCATGGAGCGCAGCCGCGTCGAAGCGGAGGAACTAGGCCGGACCACACTGGAAAAGCATCTGACCGGTTTGCTCGGCGGAGACGGGGAAATCGTATCCTCCCGCATTGCCAGCGCGGCGCGGGGCGACTGGCTGCTGGTGACGCTCAGCGCGGAGTGCATCGAGCAGATCGGCGAGGTTGTGCCGATCCCCATGAATTAGAGTACCCCTTTCACGAAAGAAGGACGACATATGGAACAACGCATCAGCATCGAACGCCTTGAACAGGCGGTGAACCTGTTCGGCTCGTTCGACGAAAACATCCACCTGATTGAAACAGAGTTCGGCGTCACGGTGGCGAACCGTGAAGGCGAGCTTCGCGTCAACGGCGAGGCGGAGGACGTCATGCTCGCAGCCAAGGCGCTGACGGCGCTTCTCACGCTTTCCAACCGGGGCGAGACGATTACGGAGCAGAACGTGCGCTATGTCATTGGGCTTGCCCGTGCGGGGCAGGAGGATAAGGTCAGCGAGCTGACGCAGGACGTCATCTGCATCAGCGCCAAGGGCAGACCCATCAAGCCCAAGACCATCGGGCAAAAAAAATACGTTGAGTCGATCTTTGAGAACGCCGTTACCATCGGCGTCGGTCCCGCAGGTACGGGCAAAACATACCTCGCCGTTGCGGCAGCGGTTGCCGCGTTCCGAGAGCGAAAAATCAACCGTATTATCCTTACGCGCCCCGCGGTCGAGGCGGGCGAGCGGCTGGGCTTTTTGCCCGGCGATTTGCAGAGCAAGGTCGATCCCTATCTTCGCCCGCTCTACGACGCGCTGTTCGACATGCTGGGCGCGGAGACCTACAACAAATATCTGGAGCGCGGCAACATTGAGGTCGCGCCGCTGGCGTATATGCGCGGGCGTACGCTGGACGACAGCTTCATCATCCTCGACGAGGCGCAGAACACCTCCTGTGAGCAGATGAAGATGTTCCTTACCCGTATGGGCTTCGGCTCGAAAATGGTTATTACCGGCGACGCGACGCAGATCGATCTGCCTGCGGACAAGCTTTCCGGCCTCAAGCAGGCGGTGCGCGTGCTCAGGGACGTTGAAGGCGTCGGCATCTGCGAGCTGAACGATCAGGACGTGGTGCGTCACGTCATGGTGCAGCGTATCATCAAGGCATATCAGGAGTACGAAGAGGCGAAGGAACGTACCGAGCGACAGGCGAACAACAGACTGAGGGGGAGACGATGATGGCAAAACGGCACTACATTCCCATTACGGCGGACATTCCGGGCATCAACGACGGCCTGCGGGCATTCATCCGTCGCGTCATCCGCACGGCGCTCGAATGCGAGGGCGTGACGCTGCCCTGTGAGATCGATGTGTTCGTTACGAGCGATCACGGCATCCATGCCATCAATCTGGAGCAGCGGAACGTGGACGCGCCGACGGACGTGCTGTCCTTTCCGGCGCTGGAGCTGCAAGCGGGTGAAAAGCCAACGGAGGAGGACGCCGATCCCGGTACCGGACTGATCCCGCTGGGCGACATGGTGCTCTCCTACGAGCGCGTGACCGCGCAGGCAAAGGAATACGGCCACTCCAATCGCCGCGAACTGGCGTATCTGGTGACGCATTCGGTGCTGCATCTGCTGGGCTACGACCATCTGGATGAGGGCGAGCAGAAAGCCCTCATGCGCACGCATGAGGAGATCGTCATGGACAAGCTGGAGCTGAAACGGTGAGCGCGAAACCCGACAGAACGTTTTTGAAGCGCCTGTGGCGCGGGGAACCAACGCCTTGCCCCAAGTGCAATGCCGCCGCGTTGGTACCGCTGCATAAACGCAGGCGCGACAACATGGACTGGCAGTGCCCGAACTGCGGCGAGATTTACAGAACCATCCGAATACTGACTGAACTACTCGATGAGGTAAACGAATGAACATTACAAAAACCGCCATGATCACCGTCTGCGGACGGCCGAACGTCGGCAAGTCCACGCTGACCAACGCTCTCGTCGGCGAGAAGATCGCCATCGTCAGCAACAAGCCTCAGACCACGCGCAACCGCATCTACGGCGTCGTCAACCGTGACGATACGCAATTTGTCTTTCTCGATACGCCCGGCTTCCACAAGGCGAAGAACCGCCTCGGCGACTATATGGTCAAAGTCACGCGCGAGAGCATCGCGGACGTGGACGCGGTGGTGCTGATGGTCGAACCGGTGCCCCACGTCGGCATCCCCGAGCAGGAGCTCATCAGGAAAATTGAAGAGGCAGGCCTGCCTGCTGTTCTCTGCATCAACAAGATTGATACGATCGAGAAGAAGGAAGACCTGCTTGCCGTCATTGCGGCGTACAGTGAGGCGCACAGCTTTGACGCGGTCATTCCCATCTCCGCCATGAAGCAGGATGGCCTGCGCGACTTGCTGATCGAGCTGGCGAAGTACGCCGAGGAGGGCCCGCAGCTTTTCCCCGACGGCATGGTGACCGATCAGCCTGACCGTCAGGTGGTGGGTGAGATCGTCCGCGAGAAGATGCTGCGCAACCTTGACAAGGAGATCCCGCACGGCACGGCGGTGGAGATCACCCGCTTCATCGAGCGCGACGACGAGGTCATTGAGGTCGAGGCGACCATCTACTGTGAAAAGAAGAGCCACAAAGGCATCATTATCGGCAAGAACGGCGCGATGCTCAAGAAGATCAGCACCGAGGCGCGCCACGACATTGAGCGATTCATGGGCGCGAAGGTCTATCTGCAAACCTGGGTCAAGGTCAAGGAAAACTGGAGAGACAACCTGAACTATATCCGCAGCTTCGGATACGATGAACAGTAATTTCCAGCGATAACGCGCCCGAAACCATCCATGCTAACCATGAGGTGATATCATGGACGGCTATTTTGGATTGTTTCTGGAAACCGGAAACCCGACGTTTTATATGATGGCAAAGCAGGGAGAACCCTATGCCGGAGAAGATCGTGACAAAGGGCCTCGTGCTGCGCGAGACACAGACGAAAGAGGCCGATAAAATACTGACGGTGTTGACCGCCGAGCATGGAAAACTCGCGGTCATCGCTCGCGGCGCGCGGCGAAAAAACAGTCGCATTGCGGCGGCGAGCGAGCTGCTGGCGTTTTCAGAGCTGGTGGTCTATGAGCGGCGAGGCTGGTATCTGCTCGACGAGGCGTCCACCATCTCGTTGTGGGACAACGTGAGGCGCGATGTGGAGCTGCTGTCGCTCGCGTCCTACTTTGCGGAGATGACGGAAGCAGTGACGGGCGAAGACGAGCCTGCGCCTGAGACGTTGTCGCTCCTGCTCAACACGCTCTATGCGCTGGACACGCTCGGCAAGCCGCCGGAACTGGTCAAGGCGGCGTTTGAGCTGAAGCTGCTGTCCCTCTCCGGCTACGAGCCGCTGACGGCGGAGTGCGCAGTGTGCGGGAAGACCGCGCCGGAGGATCCGCTGTTCGATGCGCGGCAGGGCGTGGTCGTGTGCAGCCGGTGCGCTGGCGCGGCGCAGGGACTGCTGCCGCTGGACGCCGGCTCGCTGGCGGCAATGCGCCACGTGCTCTTCAGCGAGCACAAGCGGATGCTATCCTTTGCGCTGAACGGTGAGACAATGAAGCGTTTTGCGCGCGCCTGCGAGACGTTTGCCCGCGTCCAGCTTGAACGCGATTTCCGCACGCTTGATTTCTATAAGAGCCTGAAACTACCGACATAACAGATTGAGAGGATTTATGACACAGCTATTTGAAAAATCCATCCGTGTGCTGGAGCTGCCCCGCGTGCTGGAGCTTCTGGAACGCCATGCCGTCAGCACGGCGGCAAAGGAGCGTGCGCGAGCGCTGACGCCCTCGACGGAGCTCGACGAGGTGCGGCGCCTGCTGGATGAGACGGACGCCGCACGGGGGATGATCGCCCTCAAGGGCAGCCCGTCATTCGGCGGCGTGAAGCCGGTGGCGGAGGCGCTGGGCAGAGCCTCGCGCGGCGGCGCACTCAATCCGCGCGAGCTGTTGGACATCGCGGGTCTGCTGACCAACGCGCGGCGTGTCCGCGAGTACTTACCGGAGGCCGATGAGCCGACCGCCATCGACAGAATGTTCCTCTCGCTCCGTCCGAACCGCTATCTGGAGGAAAAGATCACCACCGCCATCGTCAGCGAGGATGAGATCGCGGACGCGGCGAGCGTGGAACTTGCCGACATCCGCCGCCATAAGCGCGCGGCGGCGGCAAAGGGGCGCCAGATCTTGCAGAAGATCATCTCCTCGCCGAGCTACAAGAGCGTGTTGCAGGAGGCGCTGATCACACAGCGCGGCGGGCGCTTTGTCGTACCCGTCAAGTCCGAGTTCCGCGGCGAGCTGCCTGGCCTTGTGCACGATACCTCGTCGAGCGGCGCGACGATTTTCGTCGAGCCGATGGGCGTTGTGCAGGCGAACAACGAGCTCAAGGAGCTGGAGGCCAAGGAGGAAAAGGAGATCGACCGCATCCTCATGGCGCTCTCCGCCGAGGCGGCTGGCTTTGAGGAAGATATTATCTGGAACTACGATATGCTCGTCCATCTCGACCTCATTTTCGCCCGCGGCGAGTTGAGCTACGATATGGACGCTATGCGTCCCGAGGTGCGCGAGGGCGGAGGCGTATATCTGCGCCGCGCGCGGCATCCGCTGCTGGAAAAGGGCAAGGCAGTGCCCATTGACATTGAACTGGGCAGGAACTTCGACACGCTCGTCATCACCGGTCCCAACACCGGCGGCAAGACCGTCAGCCTCAAAACGCTGGGACTGCTGTGCCTGATGACACAGTGCGGACTGCATATCCCCTGCGCAGATCAGAGCGCGGTCAGCGTGTTTTCCGCCGTGCTTGCCGACATTGGCGACGAGCAGAGCATTGAGCAGAGCCTCTCCACCTTCTCCGCGCACATGACAAACATTGTGCAGATCCTGGATGAGGCGGATAACGGCAGCCTGATCTTGTTCGACGAGCTGGGCGCTGGCACCGATCCCGTGGAGGGCGCGGCGCTTGCCGTTGCCATCATCGGGGAGGCGCGTTCGCGCGGCGCGAAGGTCGCCGCTACGACGCACTACGCCGAGCTGAAGACCTTTGCCATGACCACGGCGGGCGTGGAAAACGCAAGCTGCGAGTTCAATGTCGAAACGCTTGCGCCGACCTACCGCCTGCTGATCGGCATTCCCGGCAAGTCCAACGCCTTTGCCATCTCCAAACGCCTCGGCCTGCCCGATCGCGTGATTGAGAGCGCGAAGACACAGATGAGCGGCGAAAGCGTCCGCTTCGAGGATGTACTGACGCAGCTGGAGCAGAAGCGGCAGGCGCTCGAAAAGGAAAAGGAGGAGACCGACAGGCTTCTTGCCCGCCGCGAGGAGGACGCCCGCAAGGCGAGGGAGTTCCGAGAACAGATGGAGCGGGCGAAGGAGAATGCCAGAAGTCGCGGCGAGGCGGAGGCGAAGCGGATCCTCGCCGACGCGAGAGCCGCCGCGGACGCCGCGTTCCGCGAGCTGGACGCGCTCAAAAAGGAGCAGAAAAAGCTGGAATCCCAGCAGATCAACGAAAAACGCGCCGACATCCTGCGTGAGCTCAATGCTGCCCGTGACAAGGCGGGTGTTCGTGACAACATAAAGGAACCCGTTCCCAAGCCAAGCCGTCCCATCACCGCCGGCGATCTGGTCGAGATCCCCGGCACCGGACGACGCGTCGAAGTGCTGAGCGTCAGCGGCGGTACGCTGGAATGCAGGGCTGGGGCGCTGCGCATGAAGGTCAAGGCGGACGAGGTGCGGCTCGTTGAGGACGACGAGCGCGCCGCGCTGACGACAAAGACGGCGCCTAAGGGCGGCGGGAGCCGGGTTCTTCGCGCCGCGTCCGCGCCGCGTGAGCTGGACATCCGCGGCATGGAGTCCCTTGAGGCGGAGAGCGTCGTCGAAAGCTACATCGATTCCGCCGTTATGTCGCGGCTGGAGAGCGTTACCATCATCCACGGAAAGGGCACGGGAGCGCTGCGCAAGGCGGTTCACGCGATCCTTAAGCGCAATAAAAACGTCAAATCCTTCCGCCTTGGCGCCTTTGGCGAGGGCGAAGCGGGCGTTACGGTTGTGGAGCTTCGCTAAAACCAACAAAAAGTTAGGACAGCAGACAAAAATTTTGCAATAGATGTGCTATAGAGCAGTGTTTTGCACAAAAATCGCGGCGGAATTTTACAGGAAATATTCAGAAAGAGCATTGACGAAGCGCGGTTCTATGGTATATATTATAAAGCACACCGATAATATAAGACGTTCAGGAGAGGGGAGCTTAACAAATATGTATACGCAAAACGTCATGATCAACAATGAGGTAGGTCTTCACGCGCGCCCCGCTACGTTCTTTATCCAGAAGGCTAACGAGTTCAAGAGCGGTATCTGGGTCGAGAAGGACGAGCGCCGTGTAAACGCGAAGAGCCTGCTGGGTGTTCTTTCGCTCGGTATCGGTAAGGGTACGGAGATCACTCTGCTGGCCGACGGTTCCGACGAAAAGGAGGCCGTGGACGCCCTCTGTGAGCTGGTGTCCGGCAACTTCGGCGAATAATTGAGCTACACAAGAGGAGAGGCGGTTTCGTGGATGCGAGACCGTCTTTTTCTCGTGATCTGACAGAAAAGAGGCGAGACTGTGACCAAGGATGAGCTGCGGGAAAAGGCAAACGATCTTCCGCTCGCGCCCGGTGTGTACCTGATGATGGACAAAACGGGCAAGGTCATCTATGTCGGCAAGGCGAAGAAGCTCAAAAACCGCGTCAGCCAGTATTTCCAGGAGAACAGCTCTCACAATGAGAAGACGCGGCGCATGGTCTCGCAGGTCGATCACTTTGACACGATTTTTGTCTCCACGGAGTTTGAAGCGCTGATCCTCGAAAACTCGCTCATCAAGCAGCACATGCCGCGCTACAACATCCTGCTCAAGGACGACAAGGGCTATCCCTTCGTCCGCCTGGGACGGGAGCCCTACGCGCGTTTTTCCATGGTCAATAAGCCGCAGGACGATGGCGCGCGCTACTTTGGCCCATTCGGAGGGCGCGGGGAGACGCGCGCCGCTATCGACGCGGTTTGCGCGGCATTCAAGCTGCCGACCTGTACGCGGAAGTTTCCGCGCGACGTCGGCAAGGAGCGCCCCTGCCTCAACCACCATATGGGGCGCTGTGACGGATTTTGTCGCGGCATTCCCGATGAACAGGAGTATGAGAATCGCCTGGAACAGGCGGCGCAGCTGCTGTCCGGACATTACAGATCGCTGACCCGCGCCATGCGCGAGGAAATGCAGCGCGAGGCAGAGCAGCTTCACTTTGAGCAGGCGGCTGCGCTGCGCGACCGCATCAGCGCCATCGAGTCGCTGGGCAAGCGGCAGAAGGTCATCGCCGGCATCTGCGCCGATACGGATGTCTGGGGTGTTTACCGCGGTGCGGCGAAGTGCGGCTGGGCGGTCATTCATGTGGAAGACGGCGCGGTTACGGGCCGCGAAACGGACGTATTCACCGCGCCGACGGACGAGAGCGAAGCGGATATGCTCGCCGCGCTGCTCAATCAGTATTATCTGCCCCGCGCAGTGTTGCCGCATGAGATCTTGCTGCCCTGTGAGACGTCGGACGCTGATGAACTGGCGGGTGTCCTGACTGAACACGCCGGACGGAGAGTCAGCATTCATGTTCCGCAACGCGGTGACAAAGCGGAGTTGCTGCGCATGGCGCAGCGCAACGCCCGTGAGGACGTGGAGCGGGTGACTACCCTGCAAGAGCGGGAGAACAGGACGCTTGAGACGCTCCGCCAGATGCTTGATCTTCCGGAACCGCCCGGCCGCATGGAAAGTTACGACATTTCCAACACCGGCGCCAGCGACATTGTCGCGTCCATGGTGGTTTACGACGGCGTGAAACCGAAAAAGAGCGCTTACCGCAGGTTCAGAATGAAGACGGTCAGCGGGCGTCCCGACGACTACGCATCCATGGAGGAAGTATTGACGCGGCGGCTGAGGCGCTATCTGGACGGCGACGAGAAGTTTGCCCCGCTGCCGGACGTTATGCTCATCGATGGCGGCGCGACTCACGCGGCGGTGGCGGAGCGTGTCTGCGCGGCGTTGAACGTGCCGCTGCCGATCTTCGGCATGGTCAAGGACGACCGACACCACACCCGCGCGCTCGTCACCGCCGAGGGACGTGAAATCGACCTTCGCGCCAATCCTGCGGTATTCGCGCTGATCGGCCAGATCCAGGACGAGACGCACCGCTTTGCCATCACCTTTCACCACGAGAGCCACAGCAGATCGTCGATGCACTCGGCACTGGACGATATTCCCGGCGTCGGTAAGACGCGCAAGGCGGCGCTGCTGAAGACGTTCAGGAGCGTCAGGGCGATCCGCGAGGCGGATAAGGCGGCGCTGGAAGCCGTCGTGCCGAAAAATGCGGCAAAGGCGGTTTGGGAGCATTTTCATCCTCTGGAAAAAGATTAAAAACCGGCTGCCTCGCAGCCGGTTTTTCATTAAGAAACGTTATTCTGCTTTTTTCTCGGTTTTTTCGCCGATCCCCTTGGGCGTTATCATGACGCGCCGATGCCAACCCTCGCCGCATTTTTTCTCCTCGTCGTTCACCTCGATGTCAAACCACATCTTGCGCCCTTCGATGGTACGCAGACGCGTGGTGGCGGTGATTTTCATGCCCACCGGCGTCGGGGCGAGGTGCTTGCAGTAGATCTCCGCGCCGACGGTCGTCATGCCCTCGTCAAGGTACGCTTTTGCCAGCTCCAGCGATGCCGCCTCCATCAGCGCAACCATGTTTGGGGTGGAGAGGATCTTCGCGCCCGCGCTGCCGATGCGCTTGGCAGTCATGTCGTCTGTAACGGTCCAGGTCAGAGTATATTCGGTCGGTTTTTCCATATCGTTTGCCCTCCTTATTCTTCTTTGCTCTCATTATAAGCCAATGCCGGCGCTTGTCAAAGCATTTGTCGAGGGATATAATAAAGAAACTCTGAATGATGGGAGGCTTATGAAATGAAGCCCTTTTTTACCAACGCCTTCAGCATCGCCCGCAACGCCAATCAGGAGGGCCGCACCGTCGAGCTCCAGCTCGACTTTATGCTGCAATTCATGGACGGGGAGACGCAGATGACCAAGAACGGCCCTGTGTCCGCCTCCGTACGCAAACGAGAGCCGCTGACCAGTATCCTGCTCACACGCGAGGGCGTGGTTGCGCTGATCGGCCTGCTGCGCAAGACACTCGGTTCGGAATTTGACGATATCGTATCCTTCTGCGAAGCGCAGGACGAGCTGCGCGGATAAAAAAGCAGAATGCGGCGGCGAGATGGTTTGAATCGTGGTTTTTCTTGAAAAAATACTTGACTCTGCAGATCCTCTATGTTAAAATACCGCTCTGCGTGGTGCGTCCACGCAAAAAAACAGAGAAAGGAGAACATGAATGCCTACTTTTAACCAGTTGGTGCGCAAGGGCAGAGAGACGTCGACCTACAAGTCCACCGCTCCCGCGCTGCAGTACGGCCTGAACACCCTGAAGAACAAGCAGACCGACCTCAGCTCCCCGCAAAAGCGCGGCGTCTGCACCGCGGTCCGTACCGCGACGCCGAAGAAGCCGAACTCCGCCCTCCGTAAGATCGCCCGTGTGCGTCTTACCAACGGCTACGAGGTCACCGCTTACATTCCCGGCGTTGGTCATTCTCTGCAGGAGCACTCTGTGGTCATGATCCGCGGCGGTCGTGTCAAGGACCTCCCCGGTGTGCGCTACCACATCATCCGCGGCACCCTCGATGCCCAGGGCGTTGACGGCCGCAGACAGGGTCGCTCCAAGTACGGTGCGAAGCGCCCGAAGCAGAAGTAAGACCCAAAAAGTAGTTTGCCAAACGGTTCTCTATCATTATATATGTAGACAAACCCTCTTTGGCAGGCAAAACACATCGGGAAACCCGATGTGAGTACCGATGACATCATTTTATAATGAAGGAGGGAAGCATAGTGCCCAGAAGAGGTAATGTTCCCAAAAGAGAAGTCCTGCCCGATCCTATGTACAACAGCGTACTGGTGACGAAGCTGGTCAACTCCATCATGCTCGACGGCAAGAAGGGTGTTGCGCAGAAGGTCGTTTACGGTGCGTTTGACACGATCAAGGAAAAGACGGGCAACGAGCCGCTGGACGTGTTCACGCAGGCGCTCGAAAACATCATGCCGAGTCTTGAGGTCAAGGCCCGCCGTGTCGGCGGCGCGACCTATCAGGTCCCGATGGAGGTCCGTCCGGCCCGCCGTCAGACCCTCGGCCTTCGCTGGCTGACCAGCTACGCGCGTGCCCGTGGTGAGCGCACCATGGCCGAGCGTCTCGCCGGCGAGATCATGGACGCCGCCAACAACACCGGCAGCGCCGTGAAGAAACGCGAAGATACTCACAAGATGGCCGAATCCAACAAGGCATTCGCGCACTTCCGCTGGTAAGGCAGGTTTTCTGTTATGCCCAGAAAGGTATCTCTCGAAAAAACCAGAAATATCGGCATCATGGCCCACATCGATGCCGGTAAGACCACGACCACCGAGCGTATCCTCTATTACACGGGCGTTAACTATAAGATTGGCGAAACGCATGAGGGTACTGCTACGATGGACTGGATGGAGCAGGAGCAGGAGCGCGGCATTACGATCACGTCTGCCGCGACCACGTGCTTCTGGCGCGATCACCGCATCAACATCATCGACACGCCGGGCCACGTCGACTTCACTGTTGAGGTCGAGCGAAGCCTTCGCGTGCTGGACGGCAGCGTGACCGTGCTTTGCGCCAAGGGAGGCGTGGAGCCCCAGTCCGAAACAGTCTGGCGTCAGGCGGATCACTATCATGTCCCGCGCATGATCTACGTCAATAAGATGGACATCATGGGCGCCGACTTCTACAACGTGCTCCGTATGGTCGAAGAGCGCCTCAAGTGCAACGCCGTTCCCATTCAGCTCCCCATCGGCAAGGAGGCGGACTTCCGCGGCATCATCGACCTGGTCGAGATGAACGCCGACGTCTACTACGATGAGATGGGTAAGGATATGCGCGTGGAGGAGATCCCCGCGGATATGCTGGATATGGCGAAGGAGTATCACGAGAAGCTGCTCGACGCCGTGTCGATGTTCGACGACGAGATCATGGAAATGTATCTCGAAGGACAGGAGATCCCCACCGAAAAGATCCGCGCGGCGATTCGCGCTGCGACGGTGGCCGTCGAGATGATCCCTGTCACCTGTGGTACGTCCTACCGCAATAAGGGCGTCCAGAAGCTGCTTGACGCTATCGTGGACTATATGCCGGCGCCTACCGACATCCCTGCGATCAAGGGCATCAATCCAAAGACTGAAGCGGAAGAGGAGCGCCACTCGGACGATAACGCGCCGTTCGCGGCCCTTGCGTTCAAGATCATGACCGATCCCTACGTCGGACGTCTTGGCTTCTTCCGCGTCTATTCCGGTACGCTCAACACCGGCTCCGCCGTGCTCAACGCGACAAAGGGCCACCGTGAGCGTATGGGACGCATCCTGCAGATGCATGCCAACCACCGTGAGGACATTGAGACCGTCTACTCCGGCGACATTGCCGCCGCCGTCGGCCTCAAGAACACCACGACGGGCGATACGCTCTGCGATGAGAAGCACCCCATCGTACTGGAGAGCATGGAGTTCCCCGAACCTGTCATCCGTGTCGCCATCGAGCCCAAGACCAAAGCCGGTCAGGAGAAGATGACGGTAGCGCTGATGAAGCTCGCTGAGGAGGACCCCACGTTTAAGACCTACACCGATGAGGAGACTGGTCAGACGATCATAGCCGGTATGGGCGAGCTCCATCTGGAAATCATCGTCGATCGTCTGCTCCGTGAGTTCAAGGTCGAAGCGAATGTCGGCGCGCCGCAGGTCGCCTATAAGGAGACCATCAAGAAGGCAGTCGATCAGGACACGAAATACGCCCGTCAGAGCGGCGGCAAGGGTCAGTACGGTCACGTCAAGATCCACGTCGAGCCGAACGAGTCCGGCAAGGGCTACGAGTTCGTCAACGCCGTTGTCGGCGGTGCGGTGCCCAAGGAGTATATCCCCGCGATCGACGCCGGTATCAAGGGCGCAATGCTCTCCGGCGTACTTGCCGGTTACCCGGTGGTGGACGTCAAGGTCACGCTCTATGACGGTTCGTACCACGAGGTCGACTCATCTGAAATGGCGTTCAAGATTGCCGGTTCGATGGCCTTTAAGGAGGCTTGTCAGAAGGCGGGAGCCACGCTTCTTGAGCCGATCATGAAAGTCTCCGTCATTGTTCCCGACGAGTATATGGGCGACGTCATCGGCGACCTCAACAGCCGCCGCGGACAGATCCAGGGCATGGAGGCACGCTCCGGCGCGCAGCAGATCGATGCGTTTGTGCCGCTGGCCGAAATGTTCGGTTACGCGACCGACCTTCGTTCCCGCACACAGGGCCGTGGCCAGTATTCCATGGAGCCGTCCCATTACGTCGAGATCCCGAAGAATATTCAGGAGAAGATCATCGACAGCCGCACCGGCAGACGCAGCATGTGAATCGGCCTATCCGGAAAATAACAGTTGCAAAATGGCATAACTTACGGTAGAATAACCTTGTTATGCGAAATTTTACAGTCAAACAACAACCAATCATCTTTACAGGAGGATTTTACAATGGCTAAGCAGAAATTCGAGCGCACCAAGCCCCATGTAAACATCGGCACCATTGGTCATATCGACCACGGCAAGACCACCCTGACCGCCGCCATCACCAAGTGGCTCGCCATGCAGGGCAAGGCTCAGTACACCGACTACAGCTCCATCGACAAGGCTCCCGAAGAGCGCGAGCGCGGCATCACGATCAACACTGCTCACGTTGAGTATGAGACCGAAGCCCGTCACTATGCTCACGTTGACTGCCCGGGCCACGCCGACTATATCAAGAACATGATCACCGGTGGTGCCCAGATGGACGGCGCAATCCTCGTTATCGCTGCTTCCGACGGCCCCATGGCCCAGACTCGTGAGCACCTTCTGCTTGCCCGTCAGGTTAACGTTCCTTCCGTCCTGGTGTTCCTGAACAAGTGCGACCAGGTCGACGATGAGGAGCTGCTTGAGCTCGTCGAGATGGAAGTCCGCGAGCTGCTTGACTTCTACGGCTTCCCCGGCGATGACACCCCGATCATCCGCGGCAGCGCTCTGAACGCCCTCGTCAGCGAGTCCACCGATCCCAACGCCCCCGAGTATGCCTGCATCAAGGAACTCATGGATGCTGTTGACAGCTGGATCCCGACTCCGGATCGTAAGGCGGATCAGCCGTTCCTGATGCCCATTGAGGACGTCTTCACCATTTCCGGTCGTGGCACCGTCGTTACCGGCCGTGTCGAGCGTGGCCGCGTCAAGATCGGCGACAAAGTTGAGATCGTCGGCCTGAAGGACGAGAGCACCGAGACCACCGTCACCGGTACCGAGATGTTCCACAAGACCCTCGAGTATGCAGAAGCCGGCGACAACGTTGGCTGCCTGCTGCGTGGTATCGACAAGAAGGCTGTTGAGCGTGGTCAGGTTCTGGCTGCTCCGAAGAGCATCCATCCCCACACCAAGTTCAAGGGCCAGGTCTACGTCCTGTCCAAGGAAGAGGGCGGCCGTCACACCCCGTTCTTCAACAACTACCGTCCCCAGTTCTACTTCCGTACCACCGACGTTACCGGCGTCATCTCCCTCCCCGAGGGTGTTGAGATGTGCATGCCCGGCGACAACGTCGACATGGACGTCGAGCTGATCACCCCGATCGCCATCGAGAACGGCCTTCGCTTCGCTATCCGTGAAGGCGGCCGTACCGTCGGCTCCGG
>JBGVBS010000007.1:0-17922 GCA_045225715.1 Oscillospiraceae bacterium | reverse complement strand
GATGCCGATGACGCATTCGCCGGTGCCCACGTTCTTGGAGGGGCCGGAACCGGACTTGGTGTAAACCTGGATGTTCTTGTCCAGGTCAACCAGGTACTGGATGCCTTCGTCATGGCCGTACTTCTGGATCATGGTGTTGATGACCAGCTTGGCCGTGCCGGCGGTGTTGTAGTTGGACAGCCAGATCAGGCCCTTGTATTCGGGCTTGAGCAGGTCCTGCCAGTCGGCGGGCGCTTCCAGGCCCAGGCGCTCGAGTTCTTCGGTGTTGACCATGAAGCCCAGGATGCCCTTGTAGATGCCGTACCAGGCGCCGTCCTTGTCGCGGTAGGCCGGTCCGAGCAGGTGGGAGGCGTTCTTCGCTTCGTAGGTTTCAAGCAGGCCTTCGCTCGCGCATACGTTGTAGGGATCGGTGGTGCCGCCGAACCAGACGTCCGCGGAGGGGTTGCCGTTCTCCTCTTCGATCTTGGTCGGCACCTCGCCGGTGCTCAGGCGCTGATACTGCGTCTTGATGCCGTAGAGCTTTTCAAAGTTCGCGCAGGCGGCGGAGAGGTAGTCCTCCTCGCAGGAGCCGTAGACGACCAGCTCGCCCTCGGCCTTCGCCGCGGCGATCAGCTCTTCCATCGGGTCGGCGGCAGGCGCGGGCTCCGTGCCGGTTTCGGCGGGCTGCGTGGTCGCGGCGGGCGCCGGGGTGGTTTCGGCGGGTGCGCTGCTGCCACCGCCGCCGCAGCCGGCGAGCAGGCTCAGCACCATAATGAGGGACAGTGCGATCGCAAATACTTTCTTCATGTTTCTTCCTCCTATACTTCTTCATTTCATGTGTACCGACAATAGTCGGAACTTCACAGGGCTTAGTATAGTCCTTGTGCCTAAAAAGTCAAGTATCTTGTTGTATATTTTGTATGGTTTAACGAAGATGCTCTGTTCGCTTTATGCAACTCGCTATGGAAATCTTCGGCGAGTTGTGCTATCCTATACAGGAAATCATTTGTGTAAAGGAGCAACGCCTATGAAAACTCTGCTTCGCGGCGGGTTCGTCGTCAGCGGGAAGTCCTCCAGACGCGCGGACGTGCTCATCGACGGGGAAAAGATTGAGGCCGTCGGGCA
Organism: Oscillospiraceae bacterium; assembly: GCA_045225715.1. Taxonomy (GTDB): domain Bacteria; phylum Bacillota; class Clostridia; order Oscillospirales; family Oscillospiraceae; genus Hominicoprocola. The sequence goes on along the minus strand of JBGVBS010000007.1, from coordinate 16,818 downwards.
CGTCATGGCAAAGGCGCCGTGGGACACCGAGGTCGTGGATGTGAGCGGCTGCTACCTCTTCCCCGGCTTCATCGACGCGCACACGCACTTTGACCTCCACGTCTGCGGCACGGTCACGGCGGACGATTTCGACAGCGGCACCCGCGCCGCCGTCCGCGGCGGCACGACCACCGTCATCGACTTTGCCTGCCCCGAAAAGGGCGAGACGCTCGCCTACGGGCTGAAAAGCTGGCACGAAAAGGCGGACGGCAGGTGCTGGTGCGACTACGGCTTCCACATGACCATCGACGACTGGAACGCCTCCATCGAGCGCGAGCTGGACGATATGTTTGCCGCCGGCATCACGTCGTTCAAGATGTACCTCACCTACCCCGCCATGCTGCTCCCCGACCGGGCGCTCTACGAGGCGCTGGTCGCGCTGCGGAAGCGCGGCGGCGTGTGCGGCTTCCACTGCGAGAACGCCGGCGTCATCGACGCGAAGATCGCGGAGCTGAAGGCTGCGGGCATGGCGGACAAGGTCTTTGCCCACCCGCTCGCGCGCCCGGACTTCCTCGAAGCCGAGGCGGTGGGCCGCATCCTGCGCATCGCGCAGGCGGCGGACGCGCCGGTCATCCTCGTCCACACGACGAACCGCGAATCCCTCGCCGAGATCGCCGCGGCGCGCAAGCGCGGCCAGACGGTCTACGTCGAGACCTGCCCGCAGTACCTGCTGCTCGACGATTCCGTGTACTACGGCGCCGACTGGGCGGAGGCGGCGAAGTATGTCTGCGCGCCCCCGATCCGCAAGAGGGCGGACGCCGACGCGCTGTGGCGCGCGCTGCGGCGCGGCGAGGTGCAGACCGTCTCCACCGACCACTGCTCCTTCACGCCGGAGCAGAAGGACATGGGGCGCGGCGACTTCACGAAGATCCCCGGCGGGCTGGCCGGCGTCGAAACGCGCGGCGAGCTGATCTACACCGGCGGCGTGGCGCAGCGCCGCATGAGCCTCGCGGGGATGTGCCGCGCGCTGAGCGAGAACCCCGCGAAGCTCTACGGCCTCTATCCGCGCAAGGGCGCGATCGCGGCGGGCAGCGACGCGGACGTCGTGGTCTATGACCCCAGAGCGGATCACACGCTGCGCGGCGCGGAGCTGGCGAGCCGCGCGGGCAGCACGCCGTTTGAGGGCTTCGAGACCAGCGGCTCCATCCGCTCGGTGTACCTGCGCGGCCGCCTCGCGGTGGATCGCGGCGAGGTCGTCGGCGGTCAGAACGGGCAGTATCTCACGCGGGGCAAGTGCATGCTGTAAAGGGAGACGATCATCATGGTGGATTGGAAATACCTGCTGCTGGCGCAGTACCCGGCATTTTTGCTGCTCTCTGTGCTGTTTCTGTTCAACTATCTGCGCGTCCGCGCGCGCTCGGCGGTCAAGTCGGTGCTGTGGGTGCTGCTCTTCGGCGCGGCGCTGGCGGCGGCGGTTCTGTTCGCGTTCCTCGGCGTACATAATCAATATTGGACGCTGGGTACGCTGTTCCAGCTCAAGCTCGCGAGCTGGATCGGCGTGGTCCTGATCGTCATCGCCGGCATCGCGGGCGTCGTGCACGGCATCGAAAAGAAGCACAACAAAAAGGTGATGGAGAAGGAATTGCAGCGCGCCGCGAAGGAGAAGGACGACGCCGTGGCGCAGGAACGCGAGGCGGCGGCGCTTGCCGCGCGTCAGGCGCACGAGGAGGGCCGCCGGATGGCGCGTCAGGAGGCCGAAGCGGAGCGCTTCGCCCATGCGGCGGAGACCGCCGGCGCCGAGGCGGCGCAAAGCGACCTCGCACGCGAGGCGCAGAGCCCCATCGAGCTGAAGCTCGACGAATAAAGCCTTTGTAAAGGAAAACCGCTTGCGCGATCAGGTCGCGCAAGCGGTTCTATTTTTCTGTCTTCGGTTTACTCTTTGGCGAGCAGCGCCGCGCCGATGATGCCGGACTGGTAGCCCAGCTCGCAGCGGACGAGCTTCGTGTGGCGCTTGACGTAGCGGCTGCCGAACTCCTGGCGGCTGACCTCCTCGCGCAGCGGCTCCAGCAGCGCCTCGCCCTGATTGGCAATGCCGCCGGAGAAGGCGATGACCTCCGGGAAGAAGATGTTGATGACGTTCGTCACGCCCGCGGCGAGGTACTTGACGTACCGGCGCACGACCTCCGCCGCCGGCGCGTCGCCGCGCTCCTTCGCCGTGAACGCGGTGCGCCCGTCAATGGCGCCGTTCTCCTGCGCGACGGCGTGCATGGCGCTGTCGGGATACTGCGCCATGGCGTCCTTCGTCATGCGGATGAGCGCCGTGGCGCTGGAATACGCCTCGAAGCAGCCGCGCCGTCCGCAGGTGCAGGGCGCGCCGTCCTCAGCGATGACCATGTGGCCCAGCTCGCTCGCCGCGCCCGTCCAGCCGGTGAGCATTTTGCCCTCCAGCACCACGCCGCAGCCGACGCCCGTGCCGAGCGTGATGACGACGGTGCTGTGCGCGCCGCGGCCCACGCCGACGCTTGCCTCCGCCAGCGCCGCGACGTTGGCGTCGTTGCCGAGGCGGATGCTGTAACCCGTGCGCTGGCGGATCGCGCCGCGCAGATCGTAGTGGATCAGCCCGAGGTTGAATGCGCAGACCACCTCGCCGCTCTCGTCGTCCACCGTGCCGGGGCAGCCCAGCCCGACGCCGCCGAAGGTCTCGCCCTGCTCCAGTTCGCGGATGAGCGCCGCGATCCCGTCCGCGACCGCCTCCGGCCCGCGCTCCACCATCGTCGGGCGCGACGCCTCGCGCACGATCTCGCCCGCTTCGTTGACGACGCCGCCCTTGATGTTCGTTCCGCCGAGGTCGATACCAAGATAATTCATAATAGTCTCACTCCTTGTAGCCGTTGGGGTTGTTCTTCTGCCAGTTCCACGAGTCGCGGCACATCTCCTCGATGCCGTACTCCGCCGTCCAGCCCAGCTCACGCTCCGCCTTCTCCGGCGAGGAGTACATCTTCGCCACGTCGCCCGCGCGGCGCGGCTTGATCTCATAGGGCAGAGCCAGCCCGTTCGCCTTTTCGAACGCCTTCACCACGTCCAGCACCGAGTAGCCCTGCCCCGTGCCGAGGTTGTAGACCGCGAGGCCGCAGTTCTTCTCGACAGCGGCGAGCGCCTTGACATGGCCGCGCGCCAGATCGACGACGTGGATATAGTCGCGGATACCCGTGCCGTCCGGCGTGTCGTAGTCGTCGCCGAAGACGTTGAGGTGGTCGAGCTTGCCGACGGCGACCTGCGTGATGTAGGGCATGAGGTTGTTGGGGATGCCGTTGGGGTCCTCGCCGATGCGCCCCGACGGGTGCGCGCCGATGGGATTGAAGTAGCGCAGCAGCACCACGTTCCACGGCTTCGCCTCCCCCGCCTTGACGTCGGCGGTATAAAGGTCGGACATGATCTGCTCCAGCATGGACTTCGTCCAGCCGTAGGGGTTGGTGCACTGACCCTTGGGACAGTCCTCCGTGATGGGGATCGTCGCCGGGTCTCCGTAGACCGTGGCGGAGGAGGAGAAGATGATGCTCTTGCAGCCGTTCCGGCGCATCACGTCGAGCAGCGTCAGCGTGCCGCCGATGTTGTTCTCGTAGTACTCCCAGGGTTTCATGACGCTCTCGCCCACCGCCTTGAGCCCGGCGAAGTGGATGCAGCAGTCAAACGGCGCGTTCTCCGCGAAGACGCGCTCAAGTCCCGCGCGGTCGCGCAGATCGGTCTGATAGAACGGAACGCTCTCCACGCCCGCAAGCTCCGCGACGCGGCGCAGCGCCTCCGCCGAGGCGTTGGAGAGGTTGTCGACCACCACGACGCCGTGTCCGGCGGCGAGCAGCTCGACGACGGTGTGAGAGCCGATGTATCCGGCTCCGCCGGTAACGAGAATATTCATATGCAAACCTCCCGTGTTTTTTCCAAGACAGTATGATAGCAAAGCCGCAAACGAGTGTCAAGCGAAGCCGCGCCGCCTTTCCGCAGAAAGCCGTGCAAAAAATACCCTGCGGGCAGGGCAAAGCTCTTTACAATTCCATAGGGGCATGGTAGAGTAATGATGTATACCCCTCAATATTCTACATAAAGAGAGTGTGCGATTATGGGACAGAGTTATCTGCTCAAGGGTGACGTGTGCACCCCCGGCCGGATCACGGTCGAAAAAGGCATGACGCTGCGTCAGATCGTGGAGGATCTGGGCGGCGGTATGGCAAACGGCAAACAGTTCAAGGCGATGCAGATCGGCGGGCCGTCCGGCGGTCTTGTCACGGCGGAGCAGCTTGATCTCCCGCTGGACTTCAAGGCGCTCGCGCCCTGGGGCTGCCGACGCGGCGACGGCGTTATCACCGTGCTGGATGAAGACCGCTGCATGGTGGACGTCACGTACAGCTTCCTCCGCGCGACGCAGGCGGATTTCTGCGGCAAGTGCGTCTCCTGCCGCGAGGGCACGAAGCGCATGGCGGAGCTGATGGGCAGGCTGGTCGAGTACGACGCGGACGACGCGGACGTCGGCATGATGCTGGAGCTGGGCGAGGTCGTGCATATGACCGCGTTCTGCTCGCTCGGCAAGGGCAGCGGCTCGACGCTGCAGGTGGCGTCGACCGAGTTCGCCGACGATTTCCAGAACCACATCGAAGGCGCGTGTCCCCTGTGCGCCAAGGAAACCCGTCTCCCGATCATTGCCGGCGACGGCGTTCCCTACGACAAAAAGCAGGTGCGCATCAACCCCGACAAGTGCAAGGGCTGCTCCCGCTGCTCCCGCTCCTGCCACGCCCAAGCGATCTCCGGCGTGCTCAAGAGCCCGTACGTGATCGACCAGAGCAAGTGCGTCAAGTGCTATACCTGCATTGAACTCTGCGCCTTCGGCGCGATCGAGGAGGTGGTCATCGATGGCTAACGGCACGATGTATGTGGACAACATCCTCGTTGAATTCGACGACAGCCACAAGAGCGTCCTGGAGGTCTGCCAGAAGGCGGGCGTGGAAATGCCGAACTTCTGCTTCCACTCCGATCTGTCGGTCTACGGCGCGTGCCGTATGTGCATGGTCGAGGACGACAAGGGCAACATCGAGGCGGCGTGCCAGATGCAGCCGCGCAACGGCCTCAGGATCCGCACGAACACCTCGCGCCTGCTGCGCTACCGCCGCACGATCATGGAGCTGATCCTCGCGGCGCACTGCCGCGACTGCACCACCTGCGAGAAGAACCGCTCCTGCCGCCTGCAAGAGATGGCGATGCGCTTCGGCATCCACGACATCCGCTTCCCCGACACGCGCAAGCTCCCGCCCGTCGACCGCAGCAGCAAGGCGATCACGGTGGATATGAGCAAGTGCATCCTCTGCGGCGACTGTGTGCGCGTCTGCGAGGAGATGCAGGGCATGAGCATCCTCAAATTTGCCGGCCGCGGCCCCGACCTGCACATTGCCGCCACGGACGAGGCGCAGATGGCGGAGACCCACTGCGTCAACTGCGGCCAGTGCTCCGCCGTGTGCACCACCGGCGCGATCACGGTCAAGAACGAGATCGGGCTTGCGTGGAAAGCGCTGCACGATCCCACCAAGCGCGTCGTCTTCCAGATCGCGCCCGCCGTGCGCGTGGCGCTGGGCGAGGCGTACCGCATCCCGCCCGGAGAGAACGTGCTCGACCAGCTCGTCACGGCGCTCAAGATCATGGGCGCGGACGAGGTCTACGACACGATCTTCGGCGCCGACCTCACCGTGCGCGAGGAGGGCGCGGAGCTCCTGCACCGCCTCGAAACCGGCGAGAATCTGCCGCTGATGACCTCCTGCTGCCCCGCGTGGGTGCGCTACGTCGAGCAGGAGCGTCCCGAGTTCCTGAAGAACCTCTCCTCCGCCCTCTCCCCGATGCAGATGTTCGCCACCGTCCTCAAGGACCGTTACCAGCAGAAGGACAAGGAAGACGGACGGAAAACCTTCCACATCGCGATCATGCCCTGCACGGCGAAGAAGATGGAGGCGGCGCGTCCCGAGTTCACGCGCTTCGGCGAACCGAACGTCGACCTCGTGCTGACGACGCAGGAAGTCATCAAGATGATCAAGGAGTCGGGCATCCGCTTCCAGCAGCTGGAAAGGGAATCCCCCGATCTGCCGTTCGGCATGGGCTCCGGCGCGGCGGAGATCTTCGGCTCCACCGGCGGCGTCGCCGAGGCGGTGGTGCGCTACTGCCTGCCCGACAAGAGCAAGAACGCGCTGCGCATGATCTCCCGCAGCGGCCTGCGCGGCAACGAGCCGATCCGCTTCGCGGAGTTCGACGTCGGCGGGCGCATCGTGCGCGTCGCGGTGGTCAACGGTCTCGGCAACGCCAAGACCCTGCTTGACCAGGTCTCCGCCGGCGAGGTGCAGGTGGACATCATCGAGGTCATGAGCTGCCGCGGCGGCTGCGTCAGCGGCGCGGGCCAGCCCTACTCGCTGATGGCGGGCAAGCTCAAGCGCGCCGAGGGCCTCTATGAGATCGACCGCAGCGCCATGTTCAAGCGCGCCGAGCGCAACCCCGTGCTCAACGCGATGTACGCCGAGGATCTTAACGAGCGCCGCCACGAGCTGCTGCACCACTCCTACGCGGGAGAGCATGAGGAATGACCCTCTGTGAGGACTGCATCCACTGCACCTATGACGAGGAGTACGACGACTACGTCTGCGAGCAGGATCTGGATGAGGACGAGCTTGCCGCGCTGATGGAGCGCCGCCGGAACGACTGCCCGTTCTACAGGCCGGGAAACAGCGACTATTATCTGGCGGGCAAACAATAGGAACCATTGAATAAGCAAAGACGCTTGCGTGGCCGCGCAAGCGTCTTTGTTTATTCTCAAAGCGTTCTTTACAGCTTTGTCATCTTCGGGCCCGCGAACTTGAGCAGCAGCTTCTTCGTCCCCATGGCGTCGAACGCGATCTCGATCAAAACGTCGCCGCCCATCGGCGTGAGGCTCGTCACCATGCCCTCGCCGAACGCCTCGTGCCGCACGCGGTCGCCCGCGTGGAGTTCGAGCGCAGCCGGTTTTGCCGTTGTCGGCTTTGTCTGTCTGACAGGCGGTTTTGCTTTACGCGGCGCTTCGTAGCTGGTTTTCACCGGGCTTCCGCCGCGGGACGCGCTGCGTGAGGCGCCGAAACCGCCGCCCATGCCGAAGCTGCCGTAGCCGTCGCCCCAGTCGCCGAACGAGCGCTCCACGCCGTAGGTGCGCGGCGCGGCGTCGGGCCTGCCGATCCACTCGGAATCCGCCTCCGGCACCTCCTTCAGAAAGCGCGAGGGCGCGTTCGCCGTCGTGCGGCCGAAGAGCATGCGCTGCTTCGCGTTCGTCAGCGTCAGCTTCTCCTTCGCGCGCGTCATGGCGACGTAGCAGAGGCGGCGCTCCTCCTCCATCTCGTCCTCCTCGCCGACGGCGCGCTGTCCGGGGAACACGCCCTCCTCCATGCCGACGACATAGACGCAGGGAAACTCCAGTCCCTTTGCGCTGTGCATGGTCATCATCGTCACGGCGTTGTCCGTCGAGGCGCTGTCGAGGTCGGTGTAGAGCGCGATCTCGTTGAGGAAGCCGCTGAGCGTCGCGTCCTCCGGCTCCCGCTCCAGAAACGCGAGAATGTTGGACTTCAATTCCTGCACGTTCTCCAGCCGCCCGCGGCTCTCCATGTCGTTCTTTTCCTCCAGCGCGCGGGTGTAGCCGCTCCTGCGGCACACAAGGTCGTACAGCTCCGGCAGCGGCGTCTCGTCCTGCTCCGCCTCGCGCAGCTCGTCGAGCATGGCGGCAAAGAGGCGCAGCTTGTTCGCCCCCCTGCTCAGCTCGGCGTACTCGTCCGCGCGGCGCACGACCTCGATCATCGGCACGCCCTGCTCCGCCGCGAGGCGCTGGACGGCGTCGACGCTCGTCTGCCCGATGCCGCGCGGCGGGTTGTTGATGATGCGGCGCAGGCGCAGATCGTCGGCGGGATTGTTGATGACGGCGAGGTAGGAGAGCATATCCTTGACCTCGGCGCGCTCGAAGAACTTCATGCCGCCCACGACCTGATACGGCACGCCGTTGCGCTTGAAGGCGTATTCCAGCGCGTTCGACTGCGCGTTCATGCGGTACAGGATCGCGTTGTCGCGCCAGTTCCTGCCGCGCCCGAAGTCGCTCATGATCGCGTTTACGACGTAATTCGCCTCATCCTGCTCGTTGAAGCCGGTCTTGATCGTCACCTTGTCGCCGTCGCCCGCGTCCGTCCAGAGCGTCTTGCCCTTGCGTCCGGCGTTGTTGGCGATGACCGCGTTGGCGGCGGACAGGATGTGCTGGGTCGAGCGGTAGTTCTGCTCCAGGCGGATCGTGCGCGTTCCGCTGTACTCCTTCTCAAAGTTCAGGATGTTCGTGATGTCAGCGCCGCGGAAGCGGTAGATGCTCTGATCGTCGTCGCCGACGACGCAGATGTTGCCGTCCCTGCCGACGAGCTGCTTCATCAGCAGGTATTGCAGGCGGTTCGTGTCCTGATACTCGTCGATGAGCACGTAGCGGAACTTGCGGCGGTAGTAGTCGCGCAGCTCCGGAAACCCCTGCAGCAGCTCCACCGCGCGGAGCAGAATGTCGTCGAAGTCCAGCGCGTTCGCCTCGCGCAGGATCTTGTCGTATCTGGCGTAGATCTTTGCGATCTTCTCCTTGCGCCAGTCGCCGCTGCCGCTCCAGTGCTCCGAAAAGTCGCGGGCGGTCTCCATCGCGTCCTTCGCCCTGGAGATGATCGACAGCACCTCGCGCGGCGGGTAGGTCTTCTCGTCCAGCTCCAGCTCGCGCGTGACGTCGCGCACGACGCGGCGGGAGTCGTCGGCGTCATAGATCGTGAAGTCGTTGGAGAAGCCCAGGCGGTCGATGTCGCGGCGCAGGATGCGCACGCAGGCGGAGTGGAACGTCAGCGCCCACACGTCCCGCGCGCCCTCGATGCCGAAGGCGTCCAGACGCTCGCGCAGCTCGTTCGCCGCCTTGTTGGTGAAGGTCACCGCCAGCACCTGCCAGGGCTTCGCCGGCTCGACGGCGCAGAGGCGGCGCATCCTTCCCCGCTCCTCCGCCGTCGGATGATCGGGATATGCTTCAAGGAACGCAAGGTCGTCCTCGTTCGCCCAGTCCGGCGCCTCGTCGCAGTCGCTGCCGCGCCCGTAGGTCAGGATGTTGGCGACACGGTTGATGAGCACGGTGGTCTTGCCGCTTCCCGCGCCTGCCAGCAGCAGCAGCGGCCCCTCGGTCGTCAGCACGCCGCGGCGCTGCTCCGGATTGAGCCGCCGGAAGTCCCGCGCGATGGCGGCGCGTCGGGCAACGCAGTATCGTTTGCTAAACTCTTCCATATCTGGTAGTCCTTTCTGGTTTGCCGCCACATTATAGCGTATCCACCCGTCTATTACAAGAGTTATTTCAGATTTTTCGCTTTTTTGTTCGATTTCTTATTGACAAACACATTTGTTCGATTTATAATGCAAATCGAACAGAAATTCTATGGAGGTAATCGACATGAGCGGAATTGCGTTTTTCTTTATGCTGGTGGGCGTCACTGTGCTCGTCAGCGAGTTCATGAAGCTGGTGGAGTGGATCGACACGCCGCGCGCGGCGCGCCGCCGTTCCCCCCGCCGCATGAGATACGTTGCGCCCGACCGCGCCGCCGCGGAGCTGGCGCTGGAGCGCGCGCGTCTCGCCGCGTAAGAGGCGCGCCATGGAGCTGCTGGACAAGCTGACGATCCTCGCCGACGCAGCGAAGTATGACGCCGCCTGCACGTCGAGCGGCGCAAAGCGCGGGTTCAAGGCAGGCATGATCGGCTGCACCTCAAGCGCCGTCGCCGGCTGCTGTCACGCGTTCAGCGCGGACGGGCGCTGCATCACGCTGCTGAAGGTGCTGCTCTCCAACGACTGCTCCTACGACTGCAAGTACTGCGTCAACCGCCGCACGAATGACGTGCCGCGCGCGACCTTCGAGCCGCGGGAGCTGGCGGAGCTGACCATCGGCTTCTACCGGCGCAACTATATCGAGGGGCTGTTCCTCTCCTCCGCCGTGCTCGGCTCGCCCGACCGCACGACGGAGCGCATGATCGCCGCGCTGCGCACGCTGCGCGAGGAGTACCGCTTCAACGGCTACATCCATGCCAAGGCGATCCCCGGCACGTCAAGCGAGCTGCTGACGCAGCTCGGGCTGCTCGCCGACCGGCTGTCCGTCAACATCGAGCTGCCGAGCGAGGAATCGCTCCGCGCCCTCGCGCCGAACAAGACCAGGGGCGCGATCCTCGCCCCCATGCGCCAGATCCGCGATCAGGTCATCGAGAGCAAAACGGAGCTGGCCAAGTACAAGTCCGCGCCGCGCTTCGCGCCCGCGGGACAGGCGACGCAGCTCATCGTCGGCGCGACGCGGGAGAGCGACCGGCACATCCTGAACCTCACCGAGTCGCTGTATCAGCGCTATCGCCTCAAGCGCGTGTTCTACTCCGCCTATGTGCCGGTGGTGGAAAACACGCTCCTCCCCTCGCTCGACACCAAGCCGCCGCTCCTGCGGGAGCACCGGCTGTATCAGGCGGACTGGCTGCTGCGCTTCTACGGTTTCCGCGCCGAGGAGCTGCTGGACGACGACCGCCCGGACTTTGACCCGCGCCTCGACCCCAAGTGCTGCTGGGCGCTGCGCCACCCGGAATTTTTCCCCGTGGAGGTCAACCGCGCCGATTACGAGGCGCTGCTGCGCGTGCCCGGGGTCGGCACGGTGTCGGCGAAGCGCATCCTCGTCGCGCGGCGCGTGGGCCCCGTCCACGCCGACGACCTCAAAAAGCTCGGCGTCGTGATGAAACGCGCGCAATACTTTCTCACCTGCTCAGGACAGCTCGCCTCGCCGCTGCGTCTGAGCTACGCCGGCGTGCTGGCGAACCTGATGGCGGTCGAGCGCGCCGCCCTGCCCGTCGAGCAGGCGGAGCAGCTTTCGCTGTTCGCGCCGACAGGCTGAACCACGATTGGAGCCGCTATGGAATGGAGAGACATCATCTATCAGTACGACGGCAGCTTTGAAGGGCTGCTGTGCTGCATTTACGAAAGCTATACGCAAAAAGAGCGCCCCACCTCGATCATCTGCGAGGAGGACGCCGAATGGTGCCTGTACGATATGCGTATGGTCGTCACCGAGCGCGCGCACGCGGAGCGCATCCGCCGCAGCCTGCAAAAGCTGTCTCCGCATGTAACGCCGTTCCTCTGGCGCGCGTACCTCACCTGTATGCCCGAGCGCGAGACGGCGATCTACCGCTTCGTCGCCAAGCTCTACCGTGAAGGCGCGCCGTATCTGTCACGGCTGAGCGACGAGGCGTACCTGCCGCTGCGCAAGGCGGTGCGCGGTCTGATGACCGAGGTCGAGCATCTGCGCGGCTTCGTGCGCTTCTCCGACTACGGCGGCACGCTCGGCGCGGTCATTGAGCCGCAGAACCGCGTGCTGCCCCTGCTGCGCGGCCATTTCTGCCAGCGCTGCCACGACGAATGCTTCTTCATCTACGACCGCACGCACCGCGAGGCGCTGATGTACGCCAAGGGCTGCTCGCGCATCCTGCCGCTGGACTCCTACGACCCCGCGCCGCCCGACGCGGAGGAGGCGGCGTACCGGCGGCTCTGGAAGCGGTTCTACGACACCATTGCCATTCCCGAACGCAGAAATCCTCGGAAAATGATCAAGGATATGCCGCGCCGCTACTGGGCGCAGATGCCGGAGATGCAGCCGGAGAACGACGCGCCGGCGCTTCCGGAGGAGGGCACTGCCTCCTAGGAAAGCGCCTCGCGCAGCCGCTCCAGCGCTTTGCGCTCCAGACGCGAAACCTGCACCTGCGACACGCCCAGCACCCGCGCCGCGCGCTCCTGCGTCAGCCCCTTGAAATAGCGCAGCAGGATCGTCATGCGTTCGCGCTCCGGCAGGGCGTCGATCGCGGCGCGGAGCGCGATGCGCTCGTCCTGATCCGATGCGGGATCGGCGAGCGTCTGCTCCAGCGTCAATCCGTCGCCCAGCTCCTGCGAGAGCGACTGCGGCGGCGCGATGGCAAGCTCCAGCTCCGCGATCTCCTCCGGCGGCTGCCCCGTCGCCTCCGACAGCTCGGAAAGCGTCGGCTCGTGTCCCAATGTGTCGCGCAGAGCGTCCCGCGCGGCGCAGACGGCAAGCGCGCGCTCGCGTACGCTGCGCTCCGCCTTCACCGGCGCGTCGTCGCGCAGAAAGCGGCGGATCTCGCCCGCGATCTTCGGCACGGCGTAGGTGGAGAACTGCGTCCCATATGTAAGGTCGAATCCCTTGACAGCCTTGATGAATCCAAGGCATCCGAGCTGATACAGGTCGTCCGGCTCCACACCGCGCCCTGAGAACCGCCGCGTCACGCTGCGGATCAGCCCGACATTCTCCGTCAGCACGCGCTCGCAGGCGTCCTCGTCGCCGCGCTGCGCGCGCTCGATCAGAGCAAGGTTCTCCGCTGCGGTCGGCGCGCTCATTTTCTCCCGCCGCGCTGCGCGATGGCGCGTTTCATCGTCACCACCGTGCCGTGCCCCGGCTTCGAGCGAACGCTCAGCTTATCCATGAAACTCTCCATGATCGTGAAGCCCATGCCGCTGCGTTCCTCGCCGCCTGTGGTGTAGAGCGGTTTTCGCGCCTGCTCCACGTCGGGGATGCCGCGGCCCCAGTCGCGCACGACGATCTCCAGCACGCCGCCGTCGAAGACGCCGGCGCGCAGGCTGATCTTCCCCAGCTCGTCAGGGTAGGCGTGGACGATGGCGTTCGTCACCGCCTCGCTGACCGCGGTCTTGATGTCGCCCAGCTCGTCGAGCGTCGGGTCGAGCTGTGCGGCGAACGCCGCCACAGCCGCGCGGGCAAAGCCCTCGTTGGCGCTGCGGCTGAGAAATTCGACGGCGATGTAGTTGTTCGGTTTCACCTTCATGTCGTTTCCTCCTTCGCGCGGCAGGGAATGCCCGCCGCGTCAAACACCTTTTTTGCCTGCGGCGGCACGTCGCTCAGCTCGGTCGCTCCGCTCAGCGCCGCCATGCGCCGCATGGCGCGCATCGCCACCGCGATACCGGAGCTGTCCATGAACGTGACGCCGCCGAATTCCAGCGTCAGCTTCCGCGGCAGCGCCGCGTCGATCGCTCGCGTGACGGCGGTGACCGTCTCATGCGCCGCGTGATGGTCGAGCTCGCCGCGCAGGCTTACGACCAGCTCCCGCCCCCTGTTTTTCGTTCGCACCTCCATTGTGCGCGTCCTCCCCTGCATAAAAAATCGGACCGTGCATTTCACACAGTCCGATTATAGTTTGTCCGCCGCGTCCGATTTGCGCGAAACGCGGCGGGCTGATTTGTTTTTATTCGCTTTGTTCCAGAATCTTCCGGTATTCTGCGTACTGCTCCTGCAGCAGGCGCGGCGTGTCCAGCCCGTAGGGGCACTTCGCCGCGCATTGGTTGCAGTGGACGCAGGTTTTGATCTTCTCCATCTCCGTCTGCCAGTGCTCCGTTTTCCAGTCGCGCGGCCCGGCGCGGCGCGCCATGAGCGCCATGCGCGCGCACTGGTTGATCAGGATCCCCTGCGGGCAGGGCATACAGTAGCCGCAGCCGCGGCAGAAGTCGCCGCACAGCTCCTCGCGGTCTCGAGCAATGGTCGCTTTGCGCGCGTCGGTCAGTTCCGCGCCGTGTTTCACGCAGTCGAGGAACTGGTCCAGCTCCCACTCGTGCTGCACGCCCCAGATCGGCACGACGCCCTCCTGCGTTTCCATGAACGCAGCCGCGGCGCAGCCGTCGCGGATCAGGCCGCCCGCCATGCCCTTCATGGCGATGAAGCCCATGCCCTTTGCGCGGCAGCCGTCGATGAGCCTCCGCTCCTGCTCGCCGGAGAGATAGCTGAACGGGAACTGGAGCGTGGCGTAAAGTCCGGAGTCGATTGCCTCCTGCGCCACGGCGAGGCGGTGGTTGGTGATGGAGATGTGGCGGATCTTGCCCTCCGTCTTCATCTTCAGCGCCTCGTCGTAGAGCCCGTCCTCCCCGCCGGGCAGCGGGCAGAACGGCGGGTTGTGGAACTGGTAGACGTCGATGTAGTCGGTTTGCAGCATACGCAGGCTGGTTTCGAGGTCGGCGCGCAGGTCTTTGGCGTTTTTCGCGCCGGACTTGGTGGCAATGACGACCTTGTCGCGCATCCCGGCGAAGGCATAGCCCACCTTCTCCTCGCTGTCGGTGTAGGCGCGGGCGGTGTCGAAGTAGTTGATGCCGCCGTCGTACGCCTTGCGCAGCAGATACGCCGCATCCTCTTTGGAAATGCGCTGGATCGGCAGCGCGCCGAATCCGTTCTTCTCGATCTCGATGCCGGTGGAGCCGAGCATGATCCTCTGCATGGTGGCAGCCCTCCCTTTTTTCGTTTGTATGATAGAAACCATTTCCCTCGATCAGGCGGGAAATGGTTTCGATCTGTCTTACTTCTGCATCGCCTTCGCGGAGGCGTCGAGCTTTTCGATCAACGCGCGCAGCTTCGCCGCCTTTTCGCGCTCGGCGTTGACGACGTTCTCCGGCGCGCGGGAGACGAACTTCTCGTTGGCGAGCTTCGCTTCGATGCCGGCGAGGTTCTTCTCGGCGTTCGCCTTCTCCTTCGCGATGCGGGCAAGCTCCTTCTCGAAGTCCACCAGCTCCGCCAGCGGCATCAGCACGCGCGCGGCGTGTGTCACGACCTCTACCATGCCCTCCGCGGCAGGCGCGTCGGCGGCGGCGATCGTCACCTCGCTGGCGCTCGCAAGGCGCAGGAAGAACGGTACGCCTGCCGTGAACGCGCTCTCATGCGCGGTGGCGACGGTGTAATGCACCTTCTTCGACGGCGCGACGTTCATCTCGTTGCGGCGCGCGCGGACGGCGGAGATCGCCTCGATCACGTCGCCCATCGCCGCCTCCTCGGCGGGGAACGCGAACGCGTCGTTCCACTCCGGCCACTTCGACAGCATCAGATACTCCACGCCCGCGTCGTTCGCGCCGTGCGGCAACGCCTGCCAGATCTCCTCGGTGATGAACGGCATATAGGGGTGCAGCAGCTTGAGCGTCTCGATCAGCACGTAGCAGAGCACGTTCTGCGCGTTCTTCTTCGCGGTCTCGTCGTCGCCGCTCAGACGCGCCTTGGTCAGCTCGATGAACCAGTCGCAGTAGTTGTCCCAGATGAAGTCGTAGATCTTCGCGGACGCGACGCCCAGCTCAAAGGCGTCCATGTTGTCCGTCACCTCGCGGATGAGCGTGTTGAGCTTGGAGAGGATCCACTTGTCCTCCAGCTCCAGCTTTTCCGGCAGCTCGACGTGGTCGATGGTGAGGTTCATCATGACGAAGCGGCTGGCGTTCCAGATCTTGTTGGCGAAGTTGCGCATCGCCTCGCACTTCTCCACATAGAAGCGCATATCGTTGCCGGGGCTGTTGCCGGTGATGAGGTTGAAGCGCAGCGCGTCCGCGCCGTACTTCTCCGCCATCTCCAACGGGTCGATGCCGTTGCCGAGCGACTTGGACATCTTGCGGCCCTTGTCGTCGCGCACAAGGCCGTGAATGAACACGGTCTTGAACGGTTCCTTCTTCATCTGCTCCATGCCGGAGAAGATCATGCGCGCGACCCAGAAGAAGATGATGTCGTAGCCCGTGACCATGACGGAGGTCGGATACCAGTAGTTGAGGTCGTCGGCGTCGGTGTCGGGCCAGCCCATCGTGGAGAACGGCCAGAGCGCCGAGGAGAACCAGGTGTCCAGCACGTCCTCTTCGCGCGTCAGCTTGTCGCAGCCGCACTGTTCGCACTTGGTGGGATCGGTGCGGGAGACGTTGATGTGGCCGCACTCGTCGCAGTACCACGCGGGGATCTGGTGGCCCCACCAGAGCTGACGGGAGATGCACCAGTCGTGGCAGTTCTCCATCCAGTTGGTGTAGGTCTTGGCAAAGCGTTCGGGCACGAACTTGATCGTGCCGTCGTTGACGACGCGCAGCGCCTCCTTGGCGAGCGGCTCCATCTTCACGAACCACTGGGCGGAGATCAGCGGCTCCACGTCGTTGTGGCAGCGGTAGCAGGTGCCGACGTTGTGGCTGTAGTCCTCGGTCTTGACCAGGTAGCCCTGCTCTTCGAGGTCTTTCACGATCTGCTTGCGGCACTCGTAGCGGTCGAGGCCCTCGTACTTGCCGCCGTTTTCGTTGATCGTTCCGTTGTCCGCGATGACGCGGATGACCTCAAGGTTGTGGCGCAGGCCGACCTCGAAGTCGTTGGGATCGTGGGCGGGCGTCATCTTGACCGCGCCCGTGCCGAAACCGATCTCGCAGTACTCGTCGCCCACGATGGGGATCTCGCGGTTCACCAGCGGCAGGATGCAGGTCTTGCCGATCAGGTGCATGAACTTCTCATCCTCGGGGTTGACCGCCACGCCGGAGTCGCCGAGCATGGTTTCGGGGCGTGTCGTGGCAACCACGATGTCGCCGGAGCCGTCGGCAAGCGGATAGCGGATGTACCACAGATGTCCGGGCTTGTCCACGTACTCGACCTCGGCGTCGGAGAGCGCCGTCAGGCAGTGCGGGCACCAGTTGATGATGCGGCTGCCCTTGTAGATGAGGCCCTTGTCGTACAGCTCGCAGAAGGTCTCGCGCACGGCGCGGGAGCAGCCCTCGTCCATCGTGAAGCGGGAACGCGACCAGTCGCAGGACGAGCCCATCTTCTTCTGCTGCTGAACGATGCGGTTGCCGTACTTTTCCTTCCACTGCCACACGCGCTGGAGGAATTTTTCACGTCCGAGATCGTAGCGGGTCTTGCCCTCGTTGACGCGCAGATCCTCCTCGACCTTGATCTGCGTGGCGATGCCGGCATGGTCGGTGCC
>JBGVBS010000006.1:0-3918 GCA_045225715.1 Oscillospiraceae bacterium | reverse complement strand
AGGCTAAGTACCGACTGCCTGCCAAGCTTTATCGGGTCGGGTGTTTCACCCGACTATACCGCACTCACCGAACCGGCGCACTCTTTTTGCCTATTATACCGAAGGGTAAATAGGATTTCAATGGTAAATTGTCCAATTCACCTATTGACATAGTAGGTAATTAGTTGTATAGTGTGGAACAAATCAAGCAGCAAGGAGACCGCAGCCATGAGGATCTACGCAGACAACGCCGCGACGACAAAGATGAGCCGCGCCGCCATCGACGCCATGCTGTCCTGTCTGTCGGAGCAGTACGGCAACCCGTCCAGCCTTTATTCGCTGGGGCAGCGGGCGAAGGAAGCGCTGGAAACGGCGCGCGACGAGATCGCGGCGGTCATCGGCGCATCGCCCAAGGAGATCACCTTCACCTCCGGCGGCAGCGAAGCGGACAATCAGGCGCTCCGCTCGGCGGCGGCGCTGGGAAAAAAGATTGGCAAGACGCACATCATCTCCACCGCGTTCGAGCATCACGCCGTGCTGCACACGCTCAGGGCGCTGGAAAAAGAGGGCTTCACGGTCACGCTGCTGCCCGTCCACGAAAACGGTGTCGTGCGCGTCGAGGAACTGGAAGCGGCGCTCACGGACGACACCTGTCTGGTGTCCGTCATGTACGCCAACAACGAGATCGGCACCATCCAGCCCATCCGCGAGATCGGCGCCCTGTGTCGGGCGCGCGGCGTCCTGTTCCACACCGACGCCGTGCAGGCGGTGGGACATCTGCCCATCGACGTGGGCGCGGACAATATCGACCTGCTCTCCGCCTCCGGTCACAAGTTCCACGGTCCCAAGGGCGTCGGTTTCCTGTACGCGCGCAAGGGCGTCCGTTTGACGAGCCTCATTGAGGGCGGCGCGCAGGAGCGCGGCAAACGCGCGGGTACGGAAAACGTCGCCGGAGTCGCCGCCATGGCGGCGGCGCTGAAGGAATCCGCCGCCCATATGGAGGAAACAACGGCGCGCCTGCTTCCGCTGCGCGACCGGTTGATCGCAGGTTTATCCGAAATACCGCACGCCGCGCTCAACGGCGACGCGGCGCACCGCCTGCCCTCCAACGTCAACTTCTGCTTCGAGGGCATCGAGGGCGAATCGCTCCTGCTCCTGCTGGACGACCGCGGCATCTGTGCCTCGTCCGGCAGCGCGTGTACCTCCGGCTCGCTCGATCCCAGCCATGTGCTGCTCGCCATCGGGCGCGTCCACGACGTGGCGCACGGCTCGCTGCGGCTGACGCTCGGCGAGGACGCCACGGCGGAGGAAGTGGAGTATATCATCCAAAACGTCAAAGAGGTCGTAACGTATCTGAGGGGCTTCTCCCCCGTCTGGCGCGACCTCATGAGCGGCAAAACGCCGCATATCCTGTAAGGAGGCATCGAACATGGCTTTATACAGCGAAAAGGTGATGGATCACTTCCGCAATCCGCGCAACGTCGGCGTTATTGAGGACGCGGACGCCGTGGGCGAGGTGGGCAACGCCAAGTGCGGCGACATCATGAAGATGTATTTCCGGATCGAGGGCGACACCCTTGCCGACGTGAAGTTTGAGACCTTCGGCTGTGGCAGCGCCATCGCATCCAGCTCCATGGCGACGGAGCTCATCAAGGGCAAGCCGCTTTCCGAGGTGGCGCAGCTCACCAACAAGGCGGTCGCCGAGGCGCTGGATGGTCTGCCCGATTACAAGATGCACTGTTCGGTGCTTGCGGAAGAGGCTATCCAGTCCGCTTTGGAGGACTACTATACGAAGCACCCGGAGAAGAAACCGTAGAGGAGTGAAGCTATATGCCGAGTGACTTTCAGCGTCTGCTGAGGGCGAACTTCAGGTTCGGACGAATGTACCTTTCTTTTCTTGAAAGAAAAGAAGGCAAATGATCTTTAGTGCGTTGCCACCCCTGCTAAAGCTTTTGCCCTTTTCGCTCGACCAAATCACAAATCGAACCGAAAAGGAGATATTCGTCATGTCAAATTACAAATTCGAAACGCTCCAGCTCCACGTCGGGCAGGAGCATCCCGATCCCGCGAGCGACGCCCGCGCGGTGCCGATCTACGCGACCACAAGCTACGTCTTCCACAACGCCCGGCACGCCGCCGACCGCTTTGGTCTCGCCGACGCGGGCAACATCTACGGGCGCCTGACCAACTCCACGCAGGGCGTGTTCGAGGACCGCATCGCCGCTTTGGAGGGCGGCGTCGCCGGACTGGCGGTCGCCTCCGGCGCGGCGGCGATCACCTATACCATACAAGCCCTGGCAAAGGCGGGCGAGCACATCGTCGCGCAGAAGACCATCTACGGCGGCAGCGCAAACCTGCTCTCGCACACCCTCCCGCTCTACGGCGTGGAGACCACGTTCGTCAACATCCATGATCTCGCCGAGGTCACGGCGGCGATCCGACCCAACACCAAGGCGATCTACATTGAGACCCTCGGCAACCCCAACAGCGACATCCCCGACATCGACGCGCTCGCGGAGATCGCCCACGCGCACGGCGTCCCGCTGGTCATCGACAACACCTTCGGAACGCCGTACCTCATCCGCCCCATCGAGCACGGCGCGGATATTGTCGTCCACAGCGCGACCAAGTTCATCGGCGGACACGGCACGACGCTGGGCGGCGTGATCGTGGACGGCGGCACGTTCGACTGGGCGGCCGGCGGGCGCTATCCGTGGCTCAGCGAGCCGAACCCCAGCTACCACGGCGTAAGGTTCACCGAGGCGGCGGGCAAGGCGGCGTTCGCGGTCTATATCCGCGCGATCCTGCTGCGCGACACGGGCGCGTGCATCTCGCCGTTCGCGGCGTTCCTGCTGCTCCAAGGCACTGAGACGCTGTCTCTGCGTTTGGAGCGCCACGCCGAGAACACGAAAAAAGTTGTGGACTATCTCGTGAACCATCCGCTGGTAGAGAGAGTCTACCACCCCTCCCTGCCCGACCATCCCGACCATGCGCTGTACGAGAAATACTTCCCGAACGGCGGCGCGTCAATTTTCACCTTCGATATCAAGGGCGGGCAGAAGGAGGCGTTCGCCTTCATCGACGGTCTGGAGATCTTCTCCCTGCTGGCAAACGTGGCGGACGTAAAGAGCCTCGTCATCCACCCCGCGACGACAACGCACTCCCAGCTCACCACAGAGGAACTGGACGCGGCGGGCATCCATCCGAACACCATCCGTCTTTCCATTGGCACGGAGCACATTGACGACATCATCGCCGACCTCGAAAAGGGTTTTGCGGCAGTAAAATAAGGAGGAACATATCATGTCCAACATTTACAAGGGTACGCTCGGCCTCATCGGCAATACGCCGCTGGTCGAGGTGACGAACATCGAAAAAGAACTGGGCCTGAACGCCACCGTCCTCGTCAAGCCGGAATACTTCAATCCCGCGGGCAGCGTCAAGGACCGCATCGCCAAGGCGATGATCGAAGACGCTGAGGAAAAGGGGCTGCTGCATGAGGGCAGCGTCATCATCGAGCCGACCTCCGGCAACACCGGCATCGGGCTTGCCGCCATCGCGGCGGCGAAGGGTTACCGCATCATCCTGACCATGCCCGAGACCATGAGCGTCGAGCGGCGCAATATTCTCAAAGCCTACGGTGCGGAGCTGGTGCTCACCGAGGGAGCGAAGGGCATGAAGGGCGCCATCGCGAAGGCGGAGGAGCTGGCGCAAGAGATCCCCGGAAGCTTCATTCCCGGACAGTTTGTCAATCCCGCGAATCCGGCCATCCATAAGGCAACCACCGGTCCGGAGATATGGAATGATACGGACGGCAAAGTCGATATCTTTATCGCAGGTGTCGGGACCGGCGGCACGGTGACCGGCACAGGAGAGTACCTGAAGGAGCAGAATCCCGCGGTCAAGGTCGTCGCCCTGGAGCCGGAGGATTCGCCGGTG
>JBGVBS010000005.1:0-6353 GCA_045225715.1 Oscillospiraceae bacterium | reverse complement strand
GTACGTAAACCGTCAAGGGCTGACCCACCGTATAAATGCATTTTGCAGGGTTGTCATGGCGCGGTTCATGTAGCCGCGCCATGACAGCGCGTAAAAAGAGAAAGCGCGGATAGGGCATGGAAAGCATGAAAAAGATGATCAATCGAATCATGGGGATCAATCGGGGCCGCCGAACGGTGCTGGTCCTGTTTGATGTCCTGTTTTTTGTGCTGTCCTGCGCGATTTGCCTGCTGTTCTATACCGTTACGCTTTGGACCGTTCACACAGGAGCCTTCTTCTGCTGGGCGGCCGTACAGTTTGCGTTGATTTTTGCCGCCCGAATGATCTTCGGTGCTTATAACAATGTATGGCGATACAGCACCGCCGGCGCGTATCTGTATCTGGTCATCGCCGATTTTTGCGGCAGCTTTGCCACGCTGATTCTCGCCGTGGCGCTTGGCAACAGCGCCCAGACCTGGCAGCTTGCCGTTGTCGGCGCGTTTGATCTGCTGCTGGCGCTTGCGTCGCGCTTTGCATACAGCATCCTCTACAAGCGCAGCACACAATACGAACTGCCGCGGCACCGCAGCGCCGTTGCCGTCATCGGCGCGGGACACATCGGATCCTATCTGGCTGACGACCTGAAGCGCAACCCGAGTTCGGAGTATGAGCCGGTGTTCTTCATCGACAAGGACATAGCCAAAGTCGGTAAATACATCGGCGGAATACCGATCTACAGCGTCGAGGAGGGTGCGAAGCGCATCCACGCCGAACAGATCGAAACGGTCATCGTGACGATCGCCTCTGACGACAGCGATTTCCTGATGGGGCTTTATAACCACTATGCCCGGCTCGGCTGCAAGGTCAAGCTATGCGACGCGCTGGTGAAGGACAACGAACCATCGCCGCACATGGGGAAGATCCGCGAGTTCAAGATCGAGGATATCCTGTTCCGCAAGCCGATCGACCTTGAAAACGCGAGTTCCAGACGGTTCTATTCCGATAAGACCGTTCTCGTCACGGGCGGAGGCGGCTCCATCGGCTCTGAGCTGTGCCGTCAGATCGCCCGCTGCGCTCCGCGCAAGCTTGTGATCTTCGACATCTATGAGAACAATGCCTACGAGATCGAGCAGGAACTCCGGATGCTCTACGGAAACAACCTTGAACTGTCCGTGGAGATCGGTTCCGTGCGCGACGCCGCGAGGCTCGACGAGGTCTTCGACCGCTATCGTCCCAATGTCGTATTCCACGCCGCCGCGCACAAGCACGTGCCGCTGATGGAGCATTGCGGCGCGGAGGCGGTCAAGAACAACGTGCTCGGCACGTACTACACCGCCAACGCCGCGGAGAAGTACGGTGTTGAGAAATTCATTCTGATCTCCACCGACAAGGCGGTCAACCCGACGAACATCATGGGCGCGTCCAAGCGCGTGTGCGAGATGATCGTTCAGTCGCGCAACCAGAGCGTTACCAGCTTCGCCGCCGTGCGCTTCGGCAACGTGCTCGGCTCAAACGGCTCCGTGGTGCCTCTGTTCCGTCTCCAGATCGAAGAGGGGGGCCCCGTCACGATCACGGACAAGCGAATCATCCGCTATTTCATGACGATCCCGGAGGCGAGCCAGCTTGTGCTGCAGGCCGGCGCCATGGCACACAGCGGGGAGCTGTTTGTGCTGGATATGGGCAAGCCGGTGCGGATCTACGATCTGGCGGTCAGCATGATCCGACTGTCCGGACTGGAACCGGACAAGGACATTGAAATCAGAGAGATCGGACTTCGTCCCGGCGAAAAGCTCTATGAGGAACTGCTGATGAAGAGCGAGACGCTGGATAAGACGGAAAACGATCTCATTTACATCGAGCGCGACGCGCGCTGTACGCGCGAACAGATCGAGCGGAAGATCAACCTGCTGGTCAGGGCGGCGGAGGAAAACGGCGATATGCACGCCGCCTTCCGCAGCGTCGTACCGACCTACCGTCCGCCGGAAGAGGTCAACGACTGCGCGAACGAATCCGACGAGATGAAGACCGCGGCGGTCACAGCGTAAGGGAAAGGGTGGGAGCAATCATGGATCAAAAGAACGTGACGAACAATCAGGAGGTCGAGATCGACCTCATCCGGCTCCTGTTTGTCTATCTGCACCGCTGGTGGATCTTTGCGATCTGCGGCGCGGTCGCCATGACGATCGCGATCATCTATTCGCTGTATTATCTGACGCCGCTTTATACGTCGTCCATCTCGCTGTATGTCAACAACCGTCTGGACATGGGGGAGACGGACTACGTCACGACCAGCGATATGTCCGCCTCGCGCAATCTGGTCAAGACCTATATCACGATCTCAAACAGCGACCGCGTGATGAACGCCGTCTCCAATGCGCTGAACAACGAATATTCCGCGGGCTATCTCAAGGACGCCGTTTCCGCGGAACAGCAGGACAATACGGAACTGTTCACCGTCACGGTCACCACGACCGATCCGGAGCGCTCCGCTCTCATTGCTAACACGATCGCCGACGTCTTCCCGGAAGTCCTGGCGGAAATCGTTGAGGGCAGCTCCGCGAGGGTGATCGACTACGGCAAGGTGCCGTCCGGAAAGAGCTACCCAAGCAACACGCGTAACGCGCTCATCGGGCTTCTGATCGGCATCGTCGTCGCCGGCGTGCTGGTGACGGTCGCATACCTCTCCGACGTCCGTATCATGGACGAGGAGGATCTCAGCTACATCTGCGAGTATCCGCTGCTTGGCCAGATACCGGAATTTACGCAGCTCGGCAGCCGGCACCTCAGCAAGTACGCGAGCAAGTACGGGTACCAAACTAAGTCCGATGCCGCGAAAAAGAACACGGAAGCAATAGACAAAGAAAAGATGACCCCGGCTGAATGATATGTGAGTGGAGAACGATCGATGAGCTTTTTTCAGAAAAAGGACAAGAAGAAAGGCGAGGCGTCCTCTGCGGACGCTATCCGGGAAGAGCGCAAATATCTGATCTGGCGCAACAACGACTTTTTCCTGCGCGAGGCGTATAAGACGGCGCGAACGAACGTCATGTTCTCCATCGCGGACGTCGAGGGCTGCCGCGTGATCGCCGTCACGTCTTCGCTTCAAAGCGAGGGAAAGAGCATCACCGCCGCCAATCTGGCGATGACCTTTGCCGACATGGGCAGCCGCACGCTGATCATCGACTGCGACCTGCGCAAGCCCAAGATGAGCCGTCTGCTGGACGTCGGCACGAACGATGGCCTGACCGACGTGCTGATCGGAAAAACAGACATCAACGACGCGGTCGTTCGGATCCGCGAAAAGAAACCTCTGTGGCTGCTTTCCTCCGGCAAGATCCCGCCCAACCCCTCCGAGCTGCTCAGCTCGGAAAGCATGCGGACCCTGCTCGAAGGCTGCAAGAAATCCTTTGATTACATCGTGCTTGACACGCCGCCGGTGGATGTGGTGTCCGACGCCATGGTGCTTGCGCCGGTCGCGGACGGATACCTGTTCGTTGTGCGAGCGGGGAAGAGCGACCGCCGTGCGGTCATGCATTCGATCTACCAGCTCGAATACGCCAATGCCAAGATCCTCGGCGTCATCTTCAACGGCACCGGGCAGGGCGGCGGCTACGGCTACAAGCGCGTCGGTTACGGCCGATACGGTCGTTACAGTCGTTACGGCGGACGCTACGGCGGCAGCTACGCCGGCTACGGCGGATACGGCTACGGCAGGTACGGATACGGACGTTACGGTTACGGACGCGGCTACGGCTACGGCGGTTACGGCAACGCCGCCTACGGCTATGGAACCAACAACCAGCAGCCCTATGCCGAAACGCCTCCTCCGCCGCCGGAACAGCCGAAACAGGGGGATCAATGACCGACCTTCACACACACATTCTGCCCGGTATGGACGACGGCTCGCGGGATACCGCGATGAGCCTTGCCATGCTGCGGGCGGAACGCGATCAGGGGATCGATTCCGTCGTGCTGACGCCGCATTTTTATCACGACATGGAGTCTCCCCGGACGTTCCTGCGCCGCCGCGCGGAGGCTTTTGGCACGCTGCGCCGGGCGCTGGACGCGCTTGCGCCGGAGGAGAGGGAATCGCTGCCGAAGCTGTCGCTCGGCGCGGAGGTGGCGTGGATGCCAGGTATGTCCGACTGGCCGGAGCTGAACGAGCTTTGCTATGAGGGCACGAACTATCTGCTCCTGGAGCCGCCATTCACGCCTTGGAGCGAACGCTTTCTGCGGGATCTCTATGAGCTTCTGAACCAGCGCGCGCTCGTGCCGGTCATTGCGCATATCGACCGTTACGTCGACACACAGGACAAAAAAATGCTCCGTGAATTGTATTCCCTCGGCCTGCCGACACAAATCAGCGCGGAACATTTCCTGCGTTTTGCCACAAGAGGCAAAATGCTTCGCTGCCTGCGCGACGGCGTTGCGCAGCTGTTGATCTCGGATTGTCACAATTTGACCTCGCGCCCGCCAAATCTCGGCGCGGCGATGGAGGTGATCCACCGCAAACTCGGCGACGCGGCGATGAGCCTGTTCCACGCCACGGACGAACTGCTTACGGCGGATACATGGCTGGATGATTAAAACGTCTCTCCCGCACCTGAAAAAAGTGATATGATCCTCCTGAAGTAGACAAGGGAAATAACCAAATCTACTTCAGGAGGATTTTTATGTCTAGAAGGAAACATACTCCGGAATGGATACTTGCTCGGATAGAGGAGTATCTATCTGGGCAAGGTTCCTACAAGTCCATTGCTCGGGCAAATGGGATCAACGATTGGAGTCTGAGGCAATGGGTCAAAAAATATCAAGAGCATGGAGCTGCCGCATTTGCTGTACAGGCAGGCAATGCACACTACAGCAGGGAATTCAAGCTGCAATGTGTGGAGACGGTGATCCGTGGTGAAGGCAGTGTCAATGAAGTTGTTGCAAAAAACAACATTTCAGTCAAAAGTGTTCTCCTGTCGTGGATACAGTTGTATAATGCCAATATGGAACTCAAGGACTACGATCCGAAACGGGAGGTCTATATGGCAGAAGCGAAAAGGAAAACTACGCTGGAAGAGCGTAAGGAAATCGTCGAATACTGCATATCTCACGGAAGAGATTACAAGAACACAGCTGCACGCTATGACGCGTCCTACAGTCAGGTATACACCTGGGTTAAGAAGTATGCTGCTGACGGTGAGGCCGGCCTCGCTGATCGGCGGGGGCATCATAAGACCGATGAAGAGGTGAATGAACTCGAGCGCTTGCGCAGGGAGAATCTGCGTCTGAAGCGGAATCTCGAAGAAAAGGATAAGCTGGTAGAACTGCTAAAAAAAGTGAAGGAATTCGAGGGGGGGTGAAGATCAGCAGACTGAGATACGCCCCGAAATACATGGCAATCCAGCACTTCTATACGAAAAAGCACTGGAGCATCAACTGGATGTGTAAACAGCTTGGAGTAACGAGGGCGGCATACTACAAATGGTTGTCGAGAGAGGTTCCCGAAGTGGAGAGGGAGAATGAAACCATTGCCCAGCTGATCCGGGAATATGACGATCGATTCAATCACATTCTGGGATACCGCCGCATGGCATCCTGGATTAACCGTCTCAACAGCACAAACTACAGCCGGAATCGTGTTCACCGCATTATGAAGGAGCTCAATATCCACTCTGTCATTCGGAGAAAGAAGAAAAAGTATGCAAATTCCACACCGGAAACCACGGCGGAGAACACATTGAGCAGAGATTTCAATGCGGCACGTCCAAACCAGAAATGGGCCACCGATGTTACAGAATTCAAATGGTATGAGGGCCCCGCTGTTCACAAGCTCTATCTGAGTGCAATCCTGGATCTCTACGATAGATCCATTGTCTCCTATGTGGTAAGTACCCGGAACGATAATAAGCTTGTATTTGACACGTTTGAGCAGGCAATCTTGGCAAATCCTGATGCGCATCCTCTTTTCCACAGCGACCGAGGATTCCAATACACCAGTAAGGTTTTCCGGTTTAAGCTTTCTCAGCAGACTATGGAGCAATCCATGTCTCGTGTCGGTCATTGTATCGACAATTGCCCTACCGAAGGCTTCTGGGGTATTCTGAAGGCGGAGATGTACTATCTGACCAAATTCACTAATGAGGCTGAACTCCGAGCTGCCATCGACAAATACATTCACTTCTACAACTACGAGCGATTTCAGGAGCGTTTTAACACTCAAACCCCGATGGAAGTCCGTCATGCAGCTATGGATGCTAAGATCCCAGAGCAATTTCCTATCGCAGAGAACAAGAAAATTCGTAAACGGTAAATAACCCGTCCCCTATCGCACGACGACCAAATCTGGGATAATGTTGCGGGGAGTGTCAGCAAGTATCGCCACA
>JBGVBS010000004.1:0-9857 GCA_045225715.1 Oscillospiraceae bacterium | reverse complement strand
GTATGAATCGAGAGATTCACGTACGGTTCCGTGAGAGCCTTGGGGTGAAAGTCCCCTTGGCCACTCGACTGGGAGGACGGGGGTTAGCCACCCCCTCCTACCCGATTCCGCTTATATCACAGCATGGGAAACCTTGTGTCACGGTGGCGTCGCAGTGCGTCCGCCAGCGCGTCGACGTCGCTCGGCTGTGTTTCAGGACCGAAACTGATGCGCAGCACGCCGGCCTTGATCTTTTTCGGCAGATTCATCGCCTCGTAGACGTGGCTGGCTTTTCCGCGGTGACAGGCGCTGCCCGCGCTGATGCAGATACCCTGAGCGCTCAGATCCTCCACGACGTTTGCGGAGGGATAACCTGCCAGCGACAGCGCAAGGATGTGAGGCGCTGCACCGTCGCCCACGCGCTCCACGCCGTCGATGGCGAGCAGCCTGTCCAGCGCGTAAGCCTTGATCTCCGCCGTGTGCCCAAGCGCCGCGTCGAGATTTGCGAGGCGCAGCTCCACCGCCTTTGCAAAGCCCGCAAGCTGCGCCGTCGCCTCCGTGCCGGAGCGACGGCCATCCTCCTGCCCGCCGCCGGCAAGCAGAGGACGTGGGTTTTTGATCCGCTCACCGACGAAAAGCGCTCCGACACCCTTGGGCGCGCCGAGCTTATGCCCGCTGATCGAGATCAGGTCTGCACCCAGAGCCTCCGCGCGGAACGGGATTTTCAAAAATCCCTGCACTGCGTCGGAATGCAGCAGCGCCTTCGAGCCCGCGGCCTGCAGCACGTCCGCGATCTCACGCACGGGGAACACACAGCCCGTCTCATTATTGACCAGCATGACGGACACGACCGCTGTGTCGGGGCGCAGCGCCTCCGCGACCTGCGCGGCGGCGATGCTGCCGTTTTTGTCGGGTTTCAGATACGTGACCGTCCAGCCCTCCTGCTCAAGCTGGCGGCAGGGCTCCAGCACCGCACCGTGCTCGACGGCGGTGGTGACGATGTGTCTTCCGACGTGACGATTTTGCCACGCGGCGAGGCGGAGCGCGAAGTTGTCGCTCTCCGTGCCGCAGGAGGTGAAAACAAGCCGCTCCGGTTTACAGCCCAGCGCGCTTGCGACGGTCGCGCGGCAGCGGGCGACGAGCGCTTTTGCCTCGCGTCCGATAGAATACTGGGAGCTGGGATTTCCGTATTTAGTCACCAGCGCGTCGCGCACAGCGTCTGCCACCTCGGGCGGCACGGGCGTAGTTGCGGCGTGGTCTAGATAGATCATGGCGTTTCCTCGCATTCAGGCTTGCATATCTGTAAAAATCAACATATAATTATAAAATTAAACCGAGAAAATAGCAAGAGGAATCCTATATGCGTATCGCCATTCACACCTTGGGCTGCAAGGTGAATCAGTATGAGACTCAGGCAATCGAACACGAGCTGCTGCGCCGCGGGCATGAGCTGGCAGATTTTGAGGACGAGGCGGACGCCTACATTGTCAATACCTGCTCCGTGACCGCGATCAGCGACAAAAAATCGCGCCAGATGCTCCGCCGTGCGCAGACGAGAAATCCGAATGCGGTGATCGCCGCCTGCGGTTGCTACGCTCAGACGCACGCCGACGATGTGGCGAAGCTGGGCGTGGATGTGCTTGCCGGCACGAATGACCGCACCCATTTCCTCGATCTGGTCGAGCAGGCCGCGGCGGAGAAGCGCAGGATCGTCCACCTCGACGACGCATTGCATCGCCGCGAGTTTGAAGTCCTGCCCGCGGGCGGCATGGCGGCGCGCACACGCGCCATGCTCAAGGTCGAGGACGGCTGCGTCAATTTCTGCACCTACTGCATCATCCCGTTCGCCCGAGGCCCCGTTCGCTCGCTGCCGATGGCGGAGGCGGAGAAGCAGACGCGCGCCCTCGCCGCCGAAGGCTACCGCGAGATCGTGCTGACGGGCATCGAAATATCGTCTTACGGCAAGGATCTCCCGGGAGGCGTCTCTCTCATCGACCTGATCGAGCTGGTGTGCCGCGCCGCGCCGGAGGTGCGCGTGCGGCTCGGCTCGCTGGAGCCGCGCACGATCACGCGGGATTTCTGCGAGCGCGCGGCAAAGCTGCCGAACCTGTGCCCGCACTTTCACCTCTCGCTCCAATCGGGTTGCGACGCGACGCTCAGGCGGATGAACCGACGCTATGACGCCGCGCGGTATGAGGAGTCCTGCGCGCTGCTGCGGGAGTATTTCGACGATCCCGCCATAACCACCGATCTCATCACCGGTTTTCCGGAGGAGACCGAGGCGGAGTTTGCCGAGACGCTGGCGTTTATCGGGAAGTGTGCCTTTGCCGATATGCACGTCTTCCCTTATTCGATCCGCCCTGGCACTAAGGCGGCGGCGATGGCGCAGGTGGAGAAATCTGTCAAGGAGGAGCGCGCCGCTCGTGCCGCTGCTGCCGCGCGTCGGATGAAAGCGGATTACCTCAGCCGCTGCGTCGGCAAGACATTCCCGGTGCTTTTCGAGGGCGCGGAGACCGACGGCAGCGCCGGACACGCGCCGAATTACACGGAGGTCCATATAGAAGAAAAAGATTTGCAGAATCAGGTGCGCCTTGTCCGCATCGTTCGCAGCGACGGCGAGCGCCTGTACGGGGAGTTGGAAGAATGAAGAGCCACTTTTTTGCCTACATCGGCCGGATGCGCTATATTCCGCGCTGGGCGCTCATGCGCAACAGCTTTTCCGAGAACGTGCAGGAGCACAGCCACATGGTCGCGGTGCTGGCGCACGCGCTCGCCGTCATCCGTAACGAAGTCTTTGGCGGTGTCGTCGACGCGGGGCAGGTGGCGGTCTATGCCCTCTACCACGACGCGACGGAGATCATCACCGGCGATATGCCGACGCCGATCAAGTACTATAACCCGGAGATCAAAAGCTCCTACCGCAAGGTGGAGCGCGTCGCGGCGGACAAGCTGCTTTCGCTTCTGCCGCCGGAACTGACGGAGACTTACCGCCCCGTGATCTACGAGGAGGATGCGGATATCAAGCGCCTCGTCAAGGCGGCGGACAAGCTGTCGGCGTACATCAAGTGCGTCGAGGAGCTGAAGGCGGGCAATCTGGAGTTCAAGCGCGCGGCGGAGCAGACCTATCGTGCGCTGGCGGAGATGCGCCTGCCGGAGCTGGACTGGTTTTTGGCGCATTGTCTGGACAGCTTCAGCATGACATTGGATGAATTGGAATAACACGGGAACTTTTTCCGCAGAATCCCCGTCTTACTGTTCAGAAACCCAAAACATGAGAATTGAGGTGGAGAAGATGAAGAAAAGAAGTCTTGCGATCCTGATGAGCCTGCTCCTGCTGTTCGGCCTGACCGCCTGCGGCGGAAGCGCGAAGGACAGCGCCTCCGGCGCCGGATCGTCCTACGCTACGACGGAGGCTGCGGAGCCTGCGGCAGTGGCGGACTACGGCGGCTACTGGGCGGACAATGCCATGGAGGCGCCCATGGAGGAGGAGATGAAGCAGGCCTCCGGCAGCACCGGCGGAAACTCCCGCTCCAACCTGCCCGAGGGCGTGAAGATGATCTATCGCGCCAATCTGGAGCTGGAGACCACTGAGTACGAAAAAGCACAGAGCGACGTCCGTACACTGGTGCAGCAGCTCGGCGGCTATCTGGAAAGCCAGAGCAGCAACAGCTATTCCGCCAACTACCGCAGCTCCAGCTACACCGTCCGTGTTCCCGCGGAGCAGTTCGAGACTTTCCTGCACCAGATCGGTCAGCTGTGCCGCGTCCGCTATCAGAGCCAGAGCGCCGAGGATGTGAGCGAGTATTACTACGACATGGAATCCCGCCTCGAAACGGCGAAGATCAAGCTCGACCGTTTGCAGGAGCTGCTGAGCAAGGCGGAAAACATGGAGGACATCATCACCATTGAGAATGCGATCTCCGACGTGGAGTATCAGATCGAATCCCTCTCCGGCGAACTGCGCCACTACGATTCGCTGATCGGATACTCGACCATCTACGTGACGCTCAACGAGGTCTATCGGGTCACGGAGGAGGAGCGCGCGCCGCTGACCTTTGGACAGCGTATGGGCAACGCATTCCGCGAGGGCCTGCGCGACTTCGGCGATAATCTGGAGGATTTCGCCGAATGGCTTGCCTACAGTTGGCTCGGCATTCTGGTGTTCATCGCCGTGATCGTTGTGATCGTCAAGCTCATCAAGCGCCTCAGAGCGAAAAAAGCCCCGGGCGCGAAGAAGGGGCTGTTCCGTAAAAAGGACAAGACCGTTGCGTCTGAGCCGGCGGATCATACGAGCGAACCGTAAGGAAACATACGAAAAGTCCCGCCGTCGGCGGGACTTTTCGCTTGACCCCATGTGTGAGGGATACTATAATATAGCGACAGAACGACAGGAAATCATATCGTGCATCATAAATACATTCTACTGGGAGGATAAGACAATGGCTGACAATTCCATACCCGAACTGACGCTGGAACCGACCGCCACGGCGACCGCCGTGCCCGAGCTGACGCTGGACAGCGTGCCGACCCCGGCCACACCCGCCGCCGAACCGGCGAAGGAGGAGGTCAAGCCCGTCGAGCTGGACGAGAGCATGCTGACCGACGAGGAGAAGAAGGCGGTCGCGGAGTTTGCCAAGAAGATCGACATCACCGATTCCAACCTGGTGCTCAACTACGGCGCGGCGGCGCAGAAGAGCGTCGCGTCCTTCTCCGAGAACGCGCTTGCCAGTGTCCGCAACAAGGATCTCGGCGAGGTGGGCGAGACGCTTTCCAATCTGGTACTGGAGGTCAAGGGCTTCGGCAAGGAGGAAAAGAAAGGCCTTGCCGGCCTGTTCCAGAAGCAGAAGGACAAGCTCGCGCTGATGAAGGAGCAGTACAGCAAGGCGGAGTCCAGCGTGGATCGCATCACGAAGGAGCTGGAGAACCATCAGGTCACGCTGCTCAAGGACATCGCGATGTTCGACCAGATGTATGAGCTGAACCTCAAGTATTATAAGGAACTGACGATGTATATCATCGCCGGCAAAAAGCGCCTGGAAGAGATCCGCGCGGGCGAGCTGGAGGAGCTGCGCAAGAAGGCGGAGGCAAGCGGCCTCGCCGAGGACGCGCAGGCGTACAACGACATGGCGAACCTCTGCAACCGCTTCGAGAAGAAGCTGCACGATCTGGAGCTGACGCGTATGGTATCGCTGCAAATGGGCCCGCAGACGCGCCTGCTGCAAAACAACGATACGCTGATGGTCGAGAAGATCCAGTCCTCGCTGGTCAACACCATCCCGCTGTGGAAGAGCCAGATGGTGCTGGCGCTCGGCATGGAGCACAGCCGTCAGGCGACGGCGGCGCAGAACGCCGTCACCGAGGCGACCAACGACCTGCTGCGCAAGAACGCCGACATGCTCAAGATGGGCACCATCGCCACGGCGAAGGAGGCGGAGCGCAGCGTCATCGACATCGAGACGCTCCAGCACACGAACGAACAGCTCGTCTCCACGCTCGACGAGGTCATCAACATCCAGCGCGAGGGCGCGGCGAAGCGCAAGGCCGCCGAGCAGGAGCTGGGCCGCATCGAGGGCGAGCTGAAGCAAAAGCTGATGGAGCTGCGTTCCTGATCTTACAGTTTGACGTGGCGCTTGAGCGCCGCGCTCAGCCCCCACGCCAGCGCCAGCTTGACGAGGTCGGGGATGACGTACGGCAGCACGCACCAGCCCAGCGCGGTCATCAGCCCGACGGCGCCGGAGCGCCGCGCGTAGACCACCATGAACCACGCCGTGCCGAAGGCGTAACAGACGATCAACCCCAATACCAGCGCCGCGAGCTTGCCCGCGGCGCTGTTTTGCGTCAGACGTTCCAGCGCGCGGTAGATCAGGGCGGTGAACAGGAAGCCGACGATATAGCCGCCCGTCGTGCCGAACAGAACGCCGACGCCGCCCATGAACTGCGTGAATACGGGCAGCCCCGCCGCGCCGAGCAGGATATAGGTCAGGACCACGAAAAAGCCGCGCCTGCCGCCGAGCAGCAGCAGCACCAGAAACACGGCGAAGGTTTGCAGCGTGAACGGTACGAGCGGCGCGGGCGCGGGGACGGAGATCCACGAGCAGACCGCCAGCAGCGCGGTGCAGACGGCGATATAGACGAGTTCGGCGGTGGAGAACCGCTTTTCGGCGACGGATTTGGACATGAGGATGCCTCCTGTGCAGTGGTGTACCACTCCTTTATACGCCCATTCCCCCAAATTGTCAACCATAATTAGATGGTGGTTGACAATTTAAAATCCGCGCCGCTTCGCCGCAACAATCGCTTGCAAAAGACCGTGCCGCATGATATACTTTCGGCACGGCACAAACTAACTATTTTACAAGGAGGACACGACAATGAAGAAATGGGTATGTTCCGTCTGCGGTTACGTTTGGGAAGGCGAGACCCCGCCCGAGCAGTGCCCCGTCTGCAAGGCCCCCGCGAGCAAGTTCAGCGAGATGAAGGCAGGCGAGAAGCTCGCCGCCGAGCATGAGTTCGGCATCTATGCCAAGACCGTAAAGAATAATCCCGACATTGACGACGAGACCAAGAAGTACATTTTTGAGCAGCTCAACGCCAACTTCACCGGCGAGTGCAGCGAGGTCGGCATGTATCTGTGCATGGCGCGCGTCGCCGCCCGCGAGGGTTATCCCGAGATCGCGCTCTACTGGGAGAAGGCCGCGTTCGAGGAGGCGGAGCACGCCGCCAAGTTCGCCGAGCTGCTGGGCTCTGACCTTGAGGTCAACATGACCGACAGCACCAAGAAGAACCTCGCCTGGCGCGTGGAGTGCGAGTTCGGCGCGACCAAGGGCAAGTTCGACCTCGCCGCCTGCGCGAAGAAGAACAACCTCGACGCCATCCACGACACCGTGCACGAAATGGCGCGCGACGAGGCCCGCCACGGCAAGGCGCTCGAAGGCCTGCTCAAGCGGTATTTCAAGTAAGCGAAACAACCGATTCAGCAGAGAAAAATCGAACATTTTCGGAGGGAACAGGAAAGCCTGTTCCCTCTCTTTTTGCCTCACCTGCCGCCGGGTGTGCAACGCCCTCTCATTGTTCACTTTGAGAAATTGCACTTATGTTTTCGACCCATTTGTTAGGCAATGTCATCTTGCAACCGCATATGTTATGTTTGGTATTAACGGTGATATCGAAGCACTCAATAATTGAGTATCTCCCTCGTTTGATAAAGTCAGAAGCGATGATGTCAATGCATAATCGGAGTAATCAATCGCTTTTACCGACATCCCCATTGGAATGCAAAATGAAATCGCAATTACTATCAACAATGCATCTTTTTGTACATTCCGCCGACATTCGATATAGACAAATGCATAACCTTGTGCTATACTGACTACGATTATCGACCGTAAGGAGGACTTTTTGTTATGGACGTCAAAGAGATTCTGCGTTACGTAGACCACACCCTGCTCGCGCAGGGAGCGACATGGGACGAAATCAAACAGATCTGCGACGACGGCATGAAGTACGGCTGCGCGTCCGTCTGCATCCCGCAGAGCTACGTCAGGCGCGCGGCGCAGTACATCGCCGACAACTGGCGCGAGAAGGGCAGCTGGCTGCCGGTGTGCACCGTCATCGGCTTCCCCAACGGTTACAGCCCCACCGAGGTCAAGTGCTATGAGGCGGAAAACGCCGTGTTCGACGGCGCGGGCGAGATCGACACGGTCGTCAACCTCGGCTGGGTCAAGGACGGCCGCTGGGACGATATCGAGGACGAGATCAACGAGATCAAGGAGGCGTGCAACGGCCGCCTGCTCAAGGTCATCATCGAGACCTGCCTGCTCACCGAGGAGGAGAAGATCAAGCTCTGCGAGGTCGTCTCCCGCTCCGACGCGGAGTTCATCAAGACCTCGACCGGCTTTGCCGGCGGCGGCGCGACCCGCGAGGACGTCAAGCTGATGGTCGAGCACTGCAAGGGCAAGAAGGTCAAGGCGTCGGGCGGCATCGCCGACCTCAAGGACGCGGAGGATTATCTGGCGCTCGGCGCGCTGCGGCTCGGCACGTCGCGCATCGTCAAGGCGGTCAAGGCGCTGGAGAAGTGAGAGGGAAATCCCTCGTTTTGTCAGAACAGGAAAGGAGATTATGATATGGCTACCCCCCACAACAGCGCGGAACTCGGCGCGTTCGCGAAAACCGTACTGATGCCCGGCGACCCCCTGCGCGCGAAGCTGATCGCGGAGACCTTCCTCACCGACGCCAGGCTCGTCAACAACGTGCGCGGCATCCAGGGGTACACGGGAACGTACAAGGGCGTCCCCGTCAGCGTCATGGCGTCCGGCATGGGCTGCCCGTCCATCGGCATCTATTCCTATGAGTTGTTTACCCAGTACGGTGTGGACAACATCCTGCGCATCGGCTCCGCCGGCGCGATCTCCCCCGACCTCAAGCTGCGCGATGTGGTCGCCGGCATGGGCGCCTGCACGAACTCATGCTTCGCCAACCAGTACCGCCTGCCCGGCACGTTTGCGCCCATCTGCAATTACGACCTGCTGACGATGGCGGTCGAGGCGGCGGGCGAGATCGGCGTGCGTATGCCCGTCGGCAACCTGTTTTCCTCCGACACGTTCTACGACGCCGCTGCGTCCTCGATGGAGTGGGCGAAGATGGGCTGTCTCGCGGTAGAGATGGAAGCGGCGGCGCTGTACTGCAACGCGTCGTATACCCATAAGCGCGCGCTGGCGATCTGCTCGATCTCCGACAGCCTCGTCACCGGCGAGGAGCTGGACGCCGCGGAACGCCAGAACAGCTTCACCAATATGATGAAGATCGCGCTGGAGGTCGCCGTCAAGGCGACAAAGCTGCCTGATCTTGCGGGGTCGGGCAACGGCGCGAGCAAGTAAGGAGAAGCCGTATGCGCGTCATCAACATTGAGGACATCACCGAAGCGATGCAGGATCAGACTGCGTTCGTGCTGCGCTGCGAGGAAGGCTTCCGCGACAAGATCAGCACCGCCGCCGCGAAGATCCTGCGCGACCGGGAGCATAAGCCCATCGTCTGCCTGACCGGCCCCTCCGGCTCCGGCAAGACGACGACGGCGATGCGTCTCAAGGTCTATCTCGAGAATCTTGGCGTCCCCGTGAGTCTTGTCAGCATGGACAATTATTTTCTCCCGCTGAGCAAGCGCCCGCCGGAGGCGACGGACTGGGAGTCGCCCTACTGCGTGGATCGTCAGGGGCTCGCGGACTGCATTCTGCGCCTCGCCGACGGCGAAGACGTGGAAGCGCCATGGTATGACTTTGTGAAGGGCGACGTCGGCGGCTATCGCACGCTCCACGGCGATAAGGATGGCATCGTCATCGCCGAGGGCATCCATATGCTCAATCCGCTGATCCTCGACCTTTTGAATGGCGAGTACACGGGCGTGTATGTTGCGCCGCGTACCCGTATCATTACGATGGAGGATAAGATCGTACGGCCTGAGCAGCTTCGCGTCGCCCGCCGCATGATCCGTGACCTGATCGGGCGCGGCCACAGTCTGCGCGAGACGATCGAGCGCTCACAGAGCGTGGATCGCGGGGAACTGAACTACATTCAGCCGCACAAGGGCAATGCCGCCATCCACATCAACACCTTCCACGACTACGAGCCCTGCATCCTCGCGAAATATCTGCGCGAGCTGCCGGAGTTCCATGAGCAGCTGGACGACGCGTTCATCGAGTCGCACGGGCTGACCGATCTGATGAAGGTCGTCAAGTCGGTTCCGCCGCTGACCACGCCCTATGTGCCGAAGAATTCTCTCGTGCGCGAGTTCGTCGGCGGCAGTATCTTCGAGTATTGATTCCGGCTTGACAGAAACGCATAAAATAAGTATAGTGTGGTGGGGGGGGGGGGGGGGGGGGGGG
>JBGVBS010000003.1:0-8392 GCA_045225715.1 Oscillospiraceae bacterium | reverse complement strand
CCAAGACCAACCGAAACGCCGTATGCCGAAGACGGCACGTACGGTGTTGTGGGAGGACGGGGGTTAGTCACCCCCTCCTACCCGATTATTTTCTGATCTTCTTTTGTCAGCGTTTTTCCGCGCATGAAAGCGGCTGCAAACTGGTGGATGACAAACGCAAGGAAATGTAGTATCATACGAATTGAGAGCGGCTTAAGAAAAGCTTGAATTTTACATTGTAGGAGGAGCGAATATGAAATCATTGCAGCTGACCGACGGCCTTTGGTGGAACGGCATTCTCGATCCCGACCTCCGCGTGTTCGACATTGTCATGCGGACGGAATTCGGCACGACCTACAACTCCTATGTCCTCAAGGGGAGCGAGAAGACCGCGCTCTTTGAGACGAACAAGCTCAAATTCTGGGATCGGTATGTGGAGAACATCAAGAACGTCACCCCCATCGAGTCCATCGACTATGTGGTCATGAACCACACGGAGCCGGATCACGCGGGCGCGATCGAGAAAATCCTTGACCTCAACCCGCGCGCCGTGGTCGTGGGCACATCCACCGCGCTGAGTTTTCTCAAGGAGATCATCAACCACGACTTCAACAGCCGCGCCGTGCAGGACGGCGACACGCTGTCCCTCGGAGGCAAGACACTGCGCTTTCTCATCCTGCCGCAGCTCCACTGGCCCGACACGATGTATACCTACGTCGAGGAGGACGGCGTACTGTTCACCTGTGACTCCTTCGGCAGCCACTACAGCCACCCCGGCATCCTGCGCAGCAGCGTCACGGACACGGAGGGCTATCTGCGCGCGACGAAGTATTACTTCGACAACATCATCGGCCCCTTCCGCCACCCGTTCATGAATGACGCGCTTGACCGCATCCGGGGTCTCAAACTCAACATGATTTGCACCGGACACGGCCCCGTGCACGACAGCCATATCGATGATATTCTCGCGCTCTACCGTGAGTGGTGCGCCGTCCCCGCGCCGCGCGAGAAGAAGCTTGTGGTCATCCCATACGTCAACGCCTATGGCTATACGGGTGAGCTGGCGCAGCGGATCGGCGCGGGCATCGCGGACGCCTGCGGCGACAAGGCGGATATCCACTACTACGACATGGTGACCGCCGACGCGGCGGCGGTGGGCGCGGAGCTGGGTACTTGCGACGCGTTCCTGCTTGGCTCGCCCACCATTCTCGGCGAGGCGCTCTCGCCCATATACAGCCTGACGCTGGGACTGTTCCCGCCGGTGCACGGCGGCAAGCTCGCCAGCGCCTTCGGCAGCTACGGCTGGAGCGGCGAGGGTGTGCCGCACCTGATCGAGCGCCTGCGCCAGCTTCGCATGAACGTGCCTGACGAGGGCTTCCGCGTCCGGCTCAAGCCCAGCGAAACGCAACTGCTCGACGCCTACGAGTACGGCTACGGCTTCGGCTGCAAGCTGATGAAGGGGAAACCCGAGGTCGTGAAGCTCAGCACCAAGGGCTCGCGCAGCCTGATGAAGTGCCTCGTCTGCGGCGCGGTATTCGACGCGTCCATGGACACCTGCCCCGTCTGCGGCGTGGGCAGCGACAAGTTCGTCCCCGTGGAGGACACCGGCACCGACTTCCGCAAGGACACGGAGGAGACCTTCGTCATCCTCGGCGGCGGCCCGGGCGCGCACTACGCGGCGGAGGCAATTCGGGAACGCAACGCCACGGCGAAAATCAAACTGGTCACGGCGGAGGCACACCTGCCCTACAACCGTCCGATGCTGACCAAGGTGCTGCTGCAAGACCTCACGGGCGACCGCCTCGCCATCGAGAACCGCGCGTGGTACGACGAACGGGATATCGAGCTGCTTCTGAATACCACGGTGCTGAGCATCGACACGGCGGCAAAGACCGTCGCCACCGAGAAGGGCGAAATCGCCTACGACAAGCTGATCTACGCGCTCGGCGCGCGCTGCTTCGTTGTGCCCATCCCGGGCGCGGATAAGCCGCATGTCGTGTCCATCCGTTCCGTGGCGGACTGCGAGAAGGCGCAGGCAATCGCGAAGGGCGCGAAGAAAGCCGTTGTCATCGGCGGCGGCGTCATGGGCCTGGAAAGCGGCTGGGAGCTCAAGAAGGGCGGGCTCGATGTGACCGTGCTGGAAACCGCGCCGGGACTCCTGCCGCGCCAGCTTGACGACGCGGCGTCGGCGATGCTGCAAGCCGCCTGTGAAAAAGCGGGCGTCCATGTTGTCACCGGCGCGAAGATCGCCGAGATCGCGGACGACGCCGTGGTGCTTGCCGACGGCACGCGCTTTGAGGCAGGGCTGGTCGTCATGTCCACCGGTATGCGCGGCAACATCGCCATCGCGCAGGCGGCGGGCATCGAAACGAACATCCTTGTCAAGATCGACGCCCACTGCGCCACCAGCGCGCCGGACGTCTGGGCATGCGGCGACTGCACCGAGTTTAACGGCGCGCCCCACGGTTTCTGGTCGCAGGCGGCGGAAACCGGACGCGCGGCGGGCGCGAACGCCGCGGGCGAGGCAATCACCTTCCGCCCCTATGGCAGCGCCATGTCCATCAACGCCATGGACACCGCCATTTTTGCTCTCGGCACGAACGGCAAGGAGGGACCCGACACCCTCGAACCGAACCTCCGCACGGTGGAGATCCGCGACGCGCAGCGCGGCAACTACGAGAAATACTACTTCCGCAAGAGCCGCCTCGCGGGCGTCATCCTCATCGGCGATACGTCGAAGATGGCGGAGATGACCCGCGCGATCGAGGACGGCGCGAAGTTCACCGAGCTGTTCTGACATAATAATAAAGAAAAAAACGGAGAGCCATTTCGACCTGCACTGACAAAAAAGAGACTTGAGAAAGCAAGCCTCTTTTTTGCTGTTGCGCCTACGGCGCAGATCATCCAGCACGAGATCGACCACTGCAACGGGATATTGATTTGAAAGGGAAAACCATGTTGATTGTCAGCAAATGCCTCGCGGGCGAGCCCTGCCGCTACGACGGGAAGGACAACATTGTGCCGGAAATCAGGGCGCTTGTGGAGTGCGGCGAAGCGGTGCGGTCTGCCCTGAGGTACTCGGCGGGTTTCCGACGCCGCGTACGCCGAGCGAGAAACAGCCCGACGGGCGTATTCTCAGCAAGCACGGCGAGGACGTGACGGAGGCGTTCGTCCGCGGCGCGGAGCGCGCGATGGCGATTTGCCGAAAACATGGCTGCACCGGCGCAATTCTGAAGGCGCGCAGCCCGTCCTGCGGAAAGGGCGTCATCTACGACGGCAGCTTCACCGGCAAGCGCATCGCGGGAAACGGCGTGTTCGCACAGATGTTGCTGGACGCCGGTGTCCCTGTGATGACCGAGGAGGAATATTTGAAGAAGGAGAACGCGAAAGAGCGGGGAGCGATTCGCCCGGGGAGAAGAATATGATTATTGAGACGGAACGCCTGAGATTACATACCGCGTCGCTGGACGAAATGACCCGTTTTATCGAAGCGCAGACAGACGAGGCCCCGATAACGGCATACAAGGAAATGCTGCAGGGTTGCCTGGATCATCCGCAGGAGTGGGACTGGTATGCGATTTGGTTCATCGAACTGAAAAGCGGGGCGCATGTCGGCAGTTTGTGCTTCAAAGGCATTTGCGCGGACGGATCGGTCGAAATCGGCTATGGGATTTCGGAAGAAAAGCAAGGAAACGGCTACGCTACGGAAGCGGTCGATGCGGCAACGGCATGGGCGCTGAAGCAGCCCGGCGTTTGCCGCGTGGACGGAATCGGAGGAAACGGTGGAACAATGACAAAGGATGAACTGAACGCGCCAGCTTGCCGCCAAGATCATGATGCGCGCGCTGCTGCCTGATGCGCGGGGCGATTATGCCGTCGAATCCGCCAAAATACGAGACTTCTCCCCGCGCTGCGCAGCGGCACAAAGCCGGACAAGGCGTGGACGGAGCAGGATCTCACCGAATCGGGGCGGTTCGTATTCTCCCGCTTCGGAGCTCAGTAAGCCGGAGCGCGCCGAATCGAGAATAATGGTTGCTATTCTCCTCACGCCGTGCTACAATGGCACGGCGTGAAACTATGCGACCCGGAAGGAAATACCTATCATGATCTACAACAACGTACTGGACGCCATCGGCCAGACCCCGCTCATCCGCCTCAACCGCATGGCGGAGTCGGACAGCGCCGAGATCCTCGTGAAATTCGAGGCGCTCAACGTCGGCGGCTCCATCAAGACGCGCACGGCGCTCAACATGATCGAGCAGGCGGAGAAGGACGGCCTGATCGGCGAGGGCACGATCATCGTCGAGCCGACCAGCGGCAATCAGGGCATCGGCCTCGCGCTCGTGGGCGCGGTCAAGGGCTACCGCACCATCATCATCATGCCCGACTCCGTCAGCGAGGAGCGGCGCATGCTCATCCAGCACTACGGCGCGGAGGTGCAGCTCATCCACGACGGCGGCGACATCGGCGCGTGCATCGAGGAGTGCGTGCAGGCGGCGATGGCGATGAAGCGCAAGAACCCCAACGTCTTCGTGCCGCAGCAGTTCGAGAACATCAACAACACGCTGGTGCACAAGCGCTTCACGGCGCTGGAGATCATGCAGCAGGCGGCGAAGCCCATCCACGGCTTCTGCTCCGGCATCGGCACCGGCGGCACCATCACCGGCATCGGCGAGGTGCTCAAGGCGATGTACCCCGACATCGAGATCTGGGCGGTAGAGCCGGAGAACGCGGCGATCCTCGCCGGCGGCAACATCGGCACGCATTTGCAGATGGGCATCGGCGACGGCATCATCCCGAAGATCCTGAACCGCAGGATCTACGACGACATCTACGTCGTCAGCGACGACGAGGCGCTGGACACCGCGCGCCGCCTGTGCAGGGAAGAGGGCCTGATGTGCGGCATCTCCAGCGGCACGAACGTTGCCGCCGCGATCCGCCTCGCAAAAAAGCTCGGCCCCGGCAAGACCGTGGTCACGGTGCTGCCGGACACGGCGGAGCGCTATTTCTCCACGCCGCTGTTCGACGAATGAGCTTTACCAATATAAAATAGGGAGAGGATCACGATGGATATTTTTGAACAGAATCCCCTGAACGACTGCCCCTACTGCGGCGGCGCCGGCCTGCTGGAGGAGGAGAACGGCTGGTGCTGGTACGCCATGTGCATGGACTGCGGCGCGCAGACGGGACACTTCCCCTACGAGACGGCGGACGAGCGCGTCAAAGCGGCGCAGATGGCGGCGCACACCTGGAACATCGGCAAGGTGCTGCGCGGGAACATCGGAGAGTGATTCGTCGAATATTCGTGCATGATAGACAAAATCGCTACAAAGCAACTGTAAAAAGCGCCCAAATATTTGGGCGCTTTTGCTATTGCATTCTTTGGGGAAAAGACTAAAATCATGGCAACCAAACGGAAAGGAAAGAAGCGAATCTTCATGACCCGCGACATGACCACGGGCTCTCCGATCCGGCGCATCCTCGCGTTCTGCGCGCCGCTGATCGTCGGGAACCTGTTTCAGCAGTTTTACAGCATCGCCGACAGCGTCCTCGTCGGGCGCATCCTCGGCGTCAACTCCTTCGCCGCCGTCGGCTCGACGGCAGCGCTCAACTTCCTCGTACTCGGCTTCGCGCTGGGCATCTGCTCCGGCTTCGCCATCCCCATTGCCCAGAGCTTCGGCGCGGGCGACGGCGACGAGGTGCGCCGCCGCGCGGGGCAGATCGTCTGGCTCGGCGTGATCTTCTCG
The DNA here is from genome assembly GCA_045225715.1 of Oscillospiraceae bacterium. Classification (GTDB taxonomy): domain Bacteria; phylum Bacillota; class Clostridia; order Oscillospirales; family Oscillospiraceae; genus Hominicoprocola. Next base: position 2,666 of record JBGVBS010000003.1, on the reverse strand, counting down.
GCGCTCATCACGCTGCTCGCTTTCTTCTGGACGGACGACATCCTCCGCATCACGCGGACGCCCGCGGAGATCTTCGGCGAGGCGTACCGCTACATCTACATTGTCTTCCTCGGCGCGGGAGCGACCATCCTCTACAACCTCAGCTCCGGCGTGCTGCGCGCGCTGGGCGACAGCCGCACGCCTCTCTTTTTCCTGATCGCCGCGGCGGTCGGCAACATCGGGCTCGACGTGCTGTTCATGCGTACGCTGGGCATGGGCGTGGAGGGCGCGGCGTACGCGACCGTGCTCTCGCAGGCGCTCTCCGGCGTCGCCTGCCTCGTCTACATCCACGCCCGCGTGCCGATGCTGCGCCTCGCGAACGACGACCTGCGCCCCGACCCGCGCCGTATGCGCAGGATCGCCACGATCGGCGTGCCGATGGGCCTGCAGTTCTCCATCACCGCCATCGGCACCATCATGATCCAGAGTGCCGTCAACGGCCTCGGCACGGCGGCGGTCGCTGCGGTCGCCGCGGCGGCGAAGGTGCATATGCTCATCACTGTCCCGCTGGACAGCGTCGGCGCGACGATGGCGACCTACTGCGGCCAGAACCTCGGCGCGAAGGACCTCGGGCGCATCCGCAGGGGCGTGCGAGATATCACGATCGTTTCGTTTGCCTTCTGCGCAGCGGCGTTCCTGTTCAACTACTACCTCGGCAGCGCCGTCGCGTCGCTGTTTCTCGACCACGCCGACCCGGCGATCCTCGCGGACGTCCACCGCTATCTGACGGTCAACGGCGCGGCGTACCCGCTGCTGGCGATCGTCTTCATCTACCGCAACAGCCTGCAGGGCATGGGCTTCTCCAACCAGGCGATGAGCGCCGGGCTTGCCGAGCTTGCCGCCCGCGCGCTGGTCGCGTTCGGGCTGGTGAGCAGCTTCGGCTTCAGCGCCGTCTGCATCGCCAACGGCGCGGCGTGGGTCTTTGCCGACGCGCTGCTGCTGACGCTCTACTTCATCGAGACGCGCGCGCTCGCGCGACGCTGGGAAAAACAGCCGTACCCGCGCGAGGCGGCGGTCGCCGTACACCTGAATCACGCATAAAGGAAGCGCCGGATAACCGGCACTTTATGGAGAAGGAGTCTGCCGAAAAAAGGCGGACTCCTTCTTCATCGCATGCTCGCGCGGTTCGGACGCTTACCGCGGCCGTTGCTTCGCGCTGTATTCGCCGATATCGACGCGGATGACGGCGACGCCCTCCGCCATCTGCTCCGTGATGGGGAAGAAGCGTCCGGTCTGCGTCCGCATCAGGATCTCCAGCGCGCGCGCCTTTTCGGCGGCGTCCTCGACGATCACGGCCCTGCCGGAGCCCATGACGCTGGAGAATGCCGAGCCGTACCGGCAGGCGGTCTCGCCGCCGGAGATCGGGATCACGTCCGTGTCGAGCTCCACGAAGACGTTCGGGTTCGCGCGGATCACGTCCAGCTTGCGTCCCTCCTTCGCGCTGTGCAGGAAGAAGGTGAGCCTTCCGTCATCGAGCGTGTAACCGTAGTGCATCGGCACGACGTAGGGGAGACCCCCGTCCACCAGCCCAAGGCGGAGAACGAGCGCCCTTTTCAGGATGTCCTCGATGGCTGCGGGGTCAATGAGCTCACGGTCTTTGCGTCGCATGGCATAAACCTCCCTGACGATTTGCCATGATTATATCAAATCTGACGAATCTTGCAAGATGGATTGACAAGCCCTGCATATTGTGCTATTTTTTTGACACAAACTAACTGTGGAATTGCAATTCCACAACAACAAACATTCGGGAGGAACTAACTCATGGGCAAACTCGACGGAAAAGTTGCTATCATCACCGGCTCCACCTCCGGCATGGGCCGCGACACCGCGTACCTGTTCGCCAAGGAGGGCGCCAAGGTCGTCGTCACCGGACGTAACGAGGCGCGCGCCAAGGAGGTCGTGGATAAGATCAAGGCGGACGGCGGCGAGGCGATCTACGTCATCGCGGACGCGTCGGATAAGAACTTCGCGCAGGTCATCTTCGACGCCACGATGGCGGCGTACGGCACGGTTGACGTGCTGATGAACAATGCCGGCATGCTGTCGCTGGCGCAGTTCGCCACCATCACGGCGGAGGAGTTCATGGAGGATATCAACATCAACGTGACCTCAGCGCTCATGCTCAGCCAGAAGGTCGCTCCCGTCATGAAGGAAAAGGGCGAGGGCCACATCATCAACGTCGCCTCCATCGTCGGCTGGGCGGCGCACTGGGGCTTCGTCGCCTACGTCACCAGCAAGCACGCCATGGTCGGCCTGACCAAGGCGATGGCGAACGAGCTGGCGCCCACCATCCACGTCAACGGCATCTGCCCGGGCGCAATCAAGACCGCGATGCTCGCCTCCGTCGGCGGCGAGGACGTGTTCCAGCCGATGATCGACCGCACCTGCCTGCACCGCCTCGGCGAGGGCAGCGAGATCGCGTCTGCGGCGCTGTTCCTGGCGACCTCCGACTCCTCCTTCATCGACGGCCAGCTGCTCCGCGTGGACGGCGGCGTCGACGTCTGATCCTGAATCGATAATCGGGTAGGAGGGGGTGACTAACCCCCGTCCTCCCAGTCGAGTGGCCAAGGGGACTTTCACCCCAAGGCTCTCACGGAACCGTACGTGAATCTCTCGATTCATAC
>JBGVBS010000002.1:0-33692 GCA_045225715.1 Oscillospiraceae bacterium | reverse complement strand
CCAAGACCAACCGAAACGCCGTATGCCGAAGACGGCACGTACGGTGTTGTGGGAGGACGGGGGTTAGTCACCCCCTCCTACCCGATCAGAGGCAGACTTGCGCTTTATCCGGTGCGGCGCCGCTGGAATGGCGCCCTGCTGAATGAGCTGCCATAGAAAAGAAAGCGCCTGTGTCCTGCCTGGCTCATCCGCCCGCTGTGGGAGTGACTGAGCTCACGCGCAGCGCATCTGCGTCAAGCGCGCCCGCAAGGTATAGTGCGGCAAGCAGCTCGTTCGGATGTTCGCTGTCAAAGACGACGCCGAGGGTATCGTTCAAGCAAAGCGCTTCGCCGTCGGCGGGCGTATCGTCGAACACAATTGTGATGTCGGCGTGCGGCGCCGCGCTGCTTGCCGCAACGCCATAGCGGATACGAAGTCGCTCAACCAGCGAATCTCCGCCGCGCGGCACGGAAAGGGATATATAGCGTATTTCGCTGCACAGCGTTTCGACGCAGCGGGACAGCTCCGGCGTGACGGACTGCGCCGCGAATGTGACGGTCGCGCAGTGCGCGTCCATGCCACGCTGTTCCATATACCGCCGAGTGATCCCGGCGGCGGAGGCGCGATAAAGCGGCGCGAGAGAAGGGGCTGTGACGCCATATTGCGCAAACAGTTTGCGGTGTGGATACTCCGGCGGAAACACCGCACAGCGAACGCCCTCGCGCCGCAACACGCGCGCGGCGGCGCGGGCGGAGTATCTGGCAAAGAACGAGCAGCCCTCAGACACAAAAACTGCGCGGAACCTCATGCTGGAGAACACAATGTACGGCGGGGACGCATTGGAGCGATAAGCGACATAGGCAACCATGGCGCACCTCAAAAAAACAGCTACCTCTCAGAGTATGAGAGGTAGCTGTTTTTAATGTCGCGGATTTACCAACCCTTGATGTAGTTGGTGAGGTACTTCAGCGGATTGACGATCTGGCCGTTTTCACTGATCTCAAAGTGCAGGTGCGGACCGCTTGAAACGCCGGTGGATCCGGTGATGCCGACCACCTGGCCCTGGGCTACCTTGTCGCCCACGTTGACTGAACGCTTGGAGAGGTGCTGGTAAGTTGTTGTGTTACCGCTGCCGTGGCTGACGACGACGTAGTTGCCGCGGTATTTATTGTAGCTGGAGACGATGACTGTGCCGGCTTTGGCGGCGACCACCTGTGTCGTATATCCCACGCGGCCGATATCAATACCCATGTGGTTCGTGGACGCGCCCGAGATGCCCGTGTAGCGCGAACCGAGCGGAGAGGTAACGTAATGGCTGCTGCACGGCCAGATGTAGCCGCCCTTGGTGGCAGTCCCGCCCTGCTGAGCAGCCAGCTCGCGGGACAGGCGCTGGATCTCTTCCTGCTCCTTCAGCGCCTGCGCTTCCTTCTCGGCGATCAGCTTCTTGTACTCCGCTTCATCGGCGGCGAGGCCGTTGATGACCGACTGTGCCTCTTTGAGCTGGGAGTTCAATTCGGCGTTGCGAGCGGAAAGCTCCGCGCGGACGGCCTCCTGCTCGGCAAGCTGGCCCTCCAGCGTTTCCTGCTCTGCGGCAAGCTGTTCCTCCGTGGCCTGAAGCTCGTCGATCACGCGCTGGTCGCTCTCCATGATTTCGCCGATAAAATCCATCGCGGCAAGCATTTCGGAAAAGTCCGCCGAATGGAAAATCACCGACCAGTAGGATACCGTCCCGCGCTCTTCCATCGCCCGTACGCGGGCGCAGAACAGCTCGTACTGAGCCTCGTGCTTCGCCTGTGTGTCCGCGATCTCCGCCTTTGTCTGGGTGATCAGATCTTCATATTGTGTGATCTGCTCCTCTGTGTTGGCGATCTCGGAGCGAATAACGGCGATCTGCGTGTCAAGATTTGCCTTCTGCGCCACGGCGCTGCTTTTTTCCTTTTGCAGGGACTTAAGCTGTGACTGCAATTCGGACTTTTGTGATTCCAACGCTTTCTTTTCGGCTTTCTTCGCGTCGATTTGCGCCTGCGTCACTGCGGAGGCGGCGGGCGTGAGCGAGAACGGCGCCGCGTCCGCAAACAGGAGCGCGATCAGGCACAGGGCGGCGAGAGCGCCGCGCAAAACCCTTTTCCTCATGAACGTGCCCCCTTGTTCAGACTTGCAGGAACTTGCGGATCGCCATAAGACTGCCGCCGATGCCGATGACCATGCCTGCCGCACCGAAAATCAGCGCCACCGGCTCCCAGATGTCATGGAACGGCACAACGCTCAGAAATTGCAGCGTGTCCGCGGCGGCAATACCCTTGGCAACCGAAGCATAGACAAGCCACTGCATCAGGAACGCGATAACCGCGCTCAACAGGCCCAGCAGAAACCCTTCGTACACGAAGGGCCAGCGGATGAACCAGTTTGTCGCGCCCACCATCTTCATGATGGCGATCTCATCGCGCCGGTCGAAGGTGGTCAGACGGATCGTATTCGAAATGATGAAGACTGAAACCACCAGCAGGATCGCAATGAGAGCAAGGCTGACCGCGCCCGCCACGTTGCGCACCAGAATAAATCCGCCGGCGATGTCTTCGTCCACGCGGACGTTCTTCTCGCCAACGCCCTCAATGGCTTCCACCTCGCGGGCGGTTTGCTGGACGAGGTTCAGATCCTTTACGAACACCGCATAGCGGTCGCGGAACATTTCGGGCTTGATATTGGCGCGCATATAGGTGTCCAGACTGCGCTCTTCAAATTTTGCCATTGCCTCCTCGCGCGTGATAAACTCGACGCGGCTGACGTTGTCCAGCTGCTCGATCGCGCGTCCGACAGCCTTGGCCTGCGCGTCGGAAAAACTGTCGTCCACAAATGCGAGGATCTCATATTCGCTCTCCAGTGTTTCCAGCAGCATTTCCGCGTTATACGCAACCAAAGAAAACGTGCCCATGATGAGCAGACACGCCACCGTGATGCCGATGGCGGCAAAGGACATGAAGCCGTGACTGAACAGGTTGCTGACGCCCTCGCGCATGAAGTAACCGAAATCGTGTTTCATCTTCGTTCACCTCACTTTGCGTCGTAGCCCAGGCCGTCGCCCATAATAAGCCCGTTCTCCAGCAGGACGACGCGCTTGTGGAAGCGATTGACAAGGTCGCGCTCATGCGTGACGACGACCACCGTTGTGCCCAACTCGTTGATGCGGCCGAGCAGACGCATGATCTCCAGCGAGCGCGCAGGATCAAGGTTGCCGGTCGGCTCATCCGCGATGATGGTGTTGGGATTGTTCACCAGCGCGCGGGCGATGGCAACGCGCTGCTGTTCGCCGCCGGAGAGCTCATGCGGATATTGGCTCGCCTTGTCCTCCAGCCCTACCAGCTCCAGAACATAGGGGATGCGGCTGCGGATCGCACGCGGCGATGCGCCTACGGCGCGCATGGCAAAGCTCAGATTCTCGTAAACGGTCTTTTTTTCGATCAGGCGAAAATCCTGAAAGATGACGCCGATCGACCGCCGCAGCAGCGGGATCTGCCGATCGGAGATCTTTGTCAGGCTGAAGCCGTTGACATTCACACGCCCGCTGGTGGGGATGATCTCGCCTGTGAGCAGCTTGATGATGGTCGATTTACCGGAACCGGACGGGCCGACCAGAAAAACAAACTCGCCATCCTCGATCGTCAGCGTAATGCCGTGCAGCGCGTGCGTTCCGTTTTCGTATTCCTTGTGCACATCCTTGAGTCGAATCACTCCTGTGCTGCCTCCTTTATCTGAATGGGAAACCCCATATCTCTCCATGATAAAATGAATTATAGCGGGAATCGACGCATATTGCAAGGTAAATTATGTAAACAAATTGAAAAGTATCATACCCATGCGGCGTGATACCGACGCAAAAAATCCCGAAGCGCAGAAGCGCATTCGGGATTTTGGTGCCGGTGACCGGACTCGAACCGGTACGCTGTCGCCAGCGGTGGATTTTGAGACTTGTTCGCCATAAATCGGACCGCAACAATGCGCGGCACTACATGCCTGAAACCCTATTAAAATCGCGATTTTTGACAAATTTCGATTCGATTTGACTCAATCAAAATTGAAGAAAAAAAGACGTTTGGAGAGAATTAGGAGAGAATTAGAGAGACATTTTTGAAAAGTGCGGTGCCCTGCCAATGACAAGAGATTATTTCTTTTGGAAAAGGAGCACAGCATGAGTAGAAAGAGAGAACGACATTATTTTTGGAAGCTTTACAAGAAATACCCGGACTTGGTTACAGTTGTCCAATTCAGGGAAATGCTCGGAGGGATCGGCGATACATTTGCCCGTCGCCTGATACAGCAGGACAAGGTTAGGCATATCTTCATCAAGCCATATTACTATATACCCAAAAGCAGCGTAATTGACTATGTGCTTAGTGAGGATTATGCCCGCCGCAGACTGAAGGTGAAGGTGTGATGGGTAAAGCTGCTAAACTGCGTGCTTCACAGCGGTATTACACGCAGGACGAATTTCGGCAGATTTGCCACATCGCCAAGCGGAGAGCGAAGCGTTTCATTGATGAAGGTGCGATCCCTGTTATTGACACGCACAGAAAACTCAATCGTTACCTCATAGAAAGGCAGGAAATTGAACGGTTCCTGCTTGCATTGAAGCGAGACCCGGAGCAATTTGGCAAGGAGTACGGGCTATATGGGGATCTTCGCCGGTACAGCAAGACCTATGCGGAACAAATGCGCATCATAGCAAAGAAAGAATGGGCGAATGTTCCTGACTTGCTTACTGCGGCTGAGGCGGGCAATCTTCTGGGATATCGGCAGGAAACGATTTATAGGTGGCGTATCAAATATGAGATTCCGGGCATTTACGCTTATGGGAAACTGTTTATTCCGAAGAAAGCACTGCTCGACTTCATCGCAACACAGGAGTTTCATGGCGTTGCACATAAGTCGGCGATCCACTTTGATTTGATACGGAGGGCTTATCATGCGTGAACATACGATTATCGCAATTTCCAATTCCAAGGGCGGCGTGGGTAAATCGACCACGGCGCTAAACCTCGGCGCGGCGCTCGCCGCTGCGGGGAAACAGGTGCTCTTGATCGACAACGATGTACAGGGCAACCTGACTGCCGCGCTGGGCTTTACGCCCGCCGAGCAGAAGAACACGCTGGCGAAGCTCCTTCTTGCCGCCATCGACTCCCCGGAGGACGTGGAGCTGCATCTGCCCCGGACGATTCTGCATACGGACAGCGGCATTGATCTGATCCCCGCGAACATGAAGCTGTCCGACGCCGCAGCGCGGCTCCAAGTGATGCAGCTCTCGCAGTACAACGCCGTGGGCGAGGCGGAGCGTCCCTGCGAGAAGGTCATGGCTGAGGCGCTGAAGCCTGTGCGGGGCACATACGACTACATCATCATTGACTGTGGCCTCAAGCACGAACTGCTGACGGTCAATGCGTTGACGGCGGCGGACTACTGCATTATCCCTGTCCAGGCGCATTATCTGGCGAGCGAGGGTATCCCGGACGTTCTGGAGCTGGTGAAGAAGGTGCGCTTGCGGTTTAACCCCAAGCTGAAGATTGCCGGCATCCTGCTGACGATGTACCAGTCCCGCCCGCAGCTCTGCCAGAGTGTGCGCGAGAGCGTCGGAGAGCTGTACGGCACGGAGTTTCACGTCTTCGAGCGCCCCATCGAGCAGACCATCAAGGTCGCCGAGTGTCCCGCGGCAGGCATGAGCATCCTCGACTACGCGCCGAAAAACCCCGCCGCCGAGTCCTACCGCAGCCTCGCGCGGGAGGTGATGCGGCTTGGCTAAGAAGGACATGAACGCGCTGCTCAAAAGCCGTATGGCGTCTGCGAAGCAGGCGTCGGAGCTGGCAGCGAGCGACGAGGCGTATCAAAAGATATTCCGCGAAGCCCCGCCCGCGAAGTCGGTTTCCATCGCGGAGCTGCCGCTTGACCTGCTCGATCCGTTCAGCACGGCGGACATCGGCTTTCGCCCCTATCCCCCGCAGCAGCTCCAAGCCTTTGCAGAACAGTTGCAGGAAGAGGGGCTTATGGTGCGGATCATCGTCCGTCCCAAGGAGGGCGGGCGCTATGAGATCCTTGCCGGACACAACCGCGTCGCCGCGGCTCGCCTCGCGGGCTGGACGACGATTGCGGCGGAGATCGTGGAGGCGACCGACGCCCGCGCCATTGTAATTGCCATCAGCACAAATCTGATCCAGCGGCAGCACCTTTCCATCGTGGAGCGCGGCAAGGCATACAAGGCGCTGCTGGAAGCGAAGAATCGACAAGGGCAATGGTACATTGGCACTGCAAGCAAAACTTCTGGCGAAAATCGCCAGAAGTTTGACGCGGCAGAGGGTGAAGCAACTTCTGGCGAAAATCGCCAGAAGTATTCGGCGCGCGCATTGGTCGCGGAGTTCTTCCATGTGAGCGAGTATGAGATCCGCAAGGCGATCAAGCTGACGAACCTCGTGCCGGAGCTGCTGGACGCCCTCGAAGACAATACCAGACTGCTCAATATGGCGAGCGCCGACATCATGGCGGATTACGACCAGGAAACGCAGGCGGCGTTTGTGGAGATCTGCGTGGACTACGGGAAACAGGTCAACAAGGCGACCATGCAGTACATCGCGCAGAAATGCCCGCCGCCCACAGCAAACCGGCAGGACGTGTTTCAGGCTTGGCGCGAGGCGGACGCGATCGCGGAGCGGAAAAAACTCGCGCCGCCGAAGAACATCACGTTTTCGCGCAAGACGTTCGCACCGTATCTGGAAAAGCTCGGCAGCGAGAAGGAGCTGGAGCAGATGTTTCTCGCCTTCTTGCAAGAGCGCGTGGGGTGAGATATAATGCTGACGAAAGAAAGAGAGGGCAGCAACATGAGCGAGCAGGACAAGCTGGAGCTTTTCGAGGATCAGCCGATCCGCATGGCATGGGACGCGGAGAAAGAGGAATGGTACTATTCCATCGTGGACGTGGTCGCCGTGCTGACGGAGAGCAGGGACGCCGCGGCTTATTGGAGAAAGCTGAAGCAGCGGCTCAAGCAGGAAGGGAATGAAACCGTGACAAATTGTCACGGTTTGAAGATGACCGCCGCAGACGGAAAGAAGCGCCTCACCGACGTTGCCGACACGGAGCAGCTTTTGCGCCTCGTGCAGTCCATCCCGTCGCCCAAGGCGGAACCGTTCAAGCTCTGGCTCGCACAGGTCGGGCGGGAGCGCATCGAGGAAACCATTGATCCCGAACAGGCCATAGACCGGGCGCTCGAAACCTATCTCAAAAAGGGTTACGATCCCGATTGGGTACATCAGCGGCTCCTTTCCATCCGTATTCGCAACGAATTGACGGAGGAATGGAAGGCGCGCGGCATCCGTCCCGGCAAGGAGTACGCCATTTTGACCGACGAAATCACCCACGCATGGTCGGGAATGACGACGCGGCAGTATAAGAACCTCAAGGGGCTGAAAAAGGAGAACCTGCGCGACAACATGAGCGACACCGAGCTCGTGCTCACGATGCTCGCGGAGGCGTCCACACGGGATATCTCCAAAGCCGAGAAGCCGGAGGGCTTTTCTGAGAGCGTTGACGTCGCTCGCCAGGGCGGCGAGGTCGCCGGTATCGCGCGCAAGGCTCTGGAGGAGCGCACGGGCAAGCCCGTCGTCACGCCGCAGAACGCCGCGCAGCTTGGCACGGTCGTCACGAACATGATCGAGGCGGTCGCCTCGGAAGACGAAAAAGGCAAGAAATAACTGAATACCATGGGCGAAAGGCTCAGCGTTGACCGTTACGGTTGACGTTGGGCCTTTTCTTATGCCCGGAAACGGAGGAAACATGAATTTATACAACACGCCGAGGACGGCGGGCCCATTCGACGGTTCCGCGAGAGCGCGGCAGATGCGGATGGGTTTTCTGGACGCGGAGGGGCGCACCGACCAAGATGCCGTCGCTGTTATTGCGCGCGTCTACGCGGGGCTGCTCTTTGACGACCTGTGCGAGTCATCGCCGGACATGGAGCATGTTTGCGTGATATGCGACCGCTTTGAGGAGCTGCGGAGCGCGGGCGACGCGCAGCAGATACTTCTTTATATCTGTCTGCAATACGACGCCCTGCTCCGCCCTCTCCCGGAACCGATCTGGTGGATCGTTGGCAACCCTGCGCTGATCGAGCCTTTCTGTGAGAGCTTTGTTAGGCGCTTGCGCGAGTTCCAAGCGGAAGGCGGTGATGTGGGCGGTGCATGAGATCACCTGCTGCCAGCCGCTCGGCCCGTAGCCAGAGGCCAATCGAAAGACAGCCATCACGCGGCGCGGGAGTACCGGCGTCTGCCCGGACGCTCGCGCCTATTAAAAAACACGGAGGAAAATGAAAACAGCATGAAAAGACTATTAACGGGGGGCGTCGCGTGCGCCCTGGCGCTGATGTGTACGGTCGGCGTCTTCGCGATGCAGGTGCCGAACAGCACCGTCGTACAGAACCTCAACGGCGTCCAGCAGTACATCAAGACCTTCACCGTCCCGGTGGACGTCGATCCACAGGAGTTGATCGAGCAGCCCTTTGAGTATGAGGGTTTCCTCTACACCTTCAAGGACATCACCAAGCAGGAAAACGATTTCCAGGCGGAGAAGGAGCATACCGAAACGGTCACGGTCGAAACGGCGAAAAAAGACCTCTCCGCGATCCTCGACGTGCTGGAGCCGACGATGGAGTACGACGACGGACGCTATTCCGGCGTCCTCGCGCTCGACCACACCACCATCCGCACCGAGCCGGCGGGCTATACCTCCGGCAGCTATACCATCCGCGAGACCAAGCAGATCGGCAACTGCGACAGCAACGATATGGCGTATGTTCCCGGCAGCACGGTCAAGGACGGCAGGACCATCCAGCTTGAAAGCGTGGACTGGCAGGTGCAGAGCACCGCGCTGGTGGACGACGTGCTGGTGCCGTCGAGCTATGTGGCGATCGCCACCTATTCCGGCAAGGCGTCCTACACCACGCCGACCGGCTATATCACCACGGTGGACTACACGGGTGCGGTTTCCTGCGAAGAGATCAGGGACGTGACCTACACCGTCGTCTATACCGGCGAGCCGGTCGCACAGAGCGCCGAAACGAAAAGCATTGCGGTACTACCCGGCGAGAGCGCGCAGGCGCCCGTTTCGAGGGTACCGCTTGCCGCGGGCCTCGGCGCCGCGCTGCTGATCGCCGGCGCGGTGTACCTGATCGTCCGCCGCAGGAAGCAGCGTTACGGGGGGTATGTAGATTACAGAGAACAGGAGGACATGGTACATGAAGCTGAACAATAAGGCGCGCGGGGCGGCGCTGGCGCTTGCCCTGCTGCTCGCTATCCCCATTCCCGTCCGTGCGTCGGACTACGATTTCGAGAGCGACGACGGCACGGACTACTACACGCCGACCGAGTATGAGGACGTCTACGGCGCGCAGTACAATTACGGCGGGCAGAATGTTTCGGACTTTCAGACGGTCGAGCTGCCCTACGGCGTTTACAGCAATACCAGCACCGGCGCGATGGAAAAGGTGTGCCTGCCCGGGCAGACCGCTTCCTACGGCGGTCTTGCCATCGACTACGGCGGCATCCCCGAAATTCTGAACGTCAATCCCTCCGCCGCGTCCGTACCGCAGCAGACGGAAACGGTCTACCGCAAGCCCGCCTACACCAGCGCCGTGGACATGATGCGCAAGGACGGCAGTATCGGCACGATCAAGATCCCGTCGCTCGGCATCGACATGAAGGTGTGGGAGGGCGAGACCAGCGAGAGCATGAGCAAGGGCATCGCGCACTACAGCTCCACGAGCGCGTGGGACGGCAACGCCTGTTTCTGCGCGCACAACCGCGGCAGTCGGTATTCCATCGGCGCGATCAAGGATCTGGAAATCGGCGACACCATCACCTATACAACCGTTTACGGGACGCGAACGTATGAGGTCAGCTTCGTCGGCACGATCTCCAGCACGGATTGGAGCCGCTTGCAGGCGTCGGCGGACAACCGCATCACGATCACGACCTGCCTTGCCAACCAGCCCTCCAGGCGCGTTGTCGTGCAGGGCATCGCAAAATAAACGCCTTTGCCGGCAAAAATTAATTTTGACGGAATGTTTGAAATCCGCCGTAATCAAAAAGCAATTTGCGCGGTTTGACGGATAATTATTGCGTGACAGTTTTATCGGCGAAGACGTTTATAATAATCCTTTGACAAAACCGATGTTCTGGCTTATGTTCCAAGTAGAACCAAGGAAAGGAGGACATCCGTTCATAACAACGCAGAACAGAATGGAGGAACATCATGAAGAAAATCGGTTATGTTTTGATCGGCGTACTGATCGGCGGAGTCCTGCTGAACGGAAACGCCATCAACGCCGCGGCAGGTATCGCGGCGACGCGCAGTACGCAGCCGGTCTATGTGGACGGCAAGCGCGTGGAGCTGGAAGCCTACAACATCGCGGGCAGCAACTACGTCAAGCTCCGCGACGCCGGAGAAGCGGTCGGTTTCAACGTCTACTGGGACGGCGGCGCGGTGCAGGTGCAGAGCGACGCGCCCTATACCGGCGAGGTGCCCGTCAACACCACTCTGGCGCAGGAGATCGGAAGCAGGATCGTCTCGCTGCCCACGGACGGCAGCAAGTACGTCCCGCAGGTCGGCGACGTGATCCGCTGCGACGACGGGACACTCTACACCATCAAGAACACGGAGCGTTTTGAAAACAGCGTCTTCGCGCCGGGGCCGCTGCCCGACCTCCCGGCTCCCACCTGCGACTGGAGCCGATTCCCCGCGCTGGAACTTCCCACGGTCGAGTGCAGGCACTTCCCCAACAGCGGCGGGAAGGACGTGCTTTTCGTCCGCAACCTGTACGAGCTGAGAAGAATGACCTATACGCTCTACAATGCGATCGGCGAGCAGCCGGAAGCGTGGCGCGACGGAAAGCCGCTCGCAAAGGTGATCTACACCATCCCTGAAGAGTACGATCCCTATACCGGGAACTTCTGGCCGTGGCGTGAGAGCGAGCTGACCAAGCAGGTCGTCAATCTCCCGTGCGGTCGGTTCTGGATCGACGCTTTCGATTTCTATTCGGACGGCGTTTTCCAGTACACGCGCTATCTCATCTGCACCATCTGATTCCCAGCGGAGCACAACTTCATACCTTGCCGCAGAAAGCACACCGTCCGGTGTGCTTTTTGCTTTCCAAAAGGCGGGAAGGGGGCTGTGCCGAAACCTCCTTCATGCCTTTTCCCATTTTGAAGGAGGAACAAATGACAAAACGAATCATCGCGGCATTTCTTGCCGTACTCACCATTTTCAGCACGCTTGCCGTTCCCGCGAGCGCCGTGTCGTCTTTAGAGGATGCGATGGCGGAAGTCGATATCTACGCTTCGCACGACAGCTTGAACTGGCTGACGATGAACGGCTCCATCAAGGAACAGCATTATACCTATTACCTCTATACCTCCGAGCGCACGGGCCAAACGAAGGAGATCCCCGCTTACTGCGTCGATCCCTATCGTTTCGGCGTACCGCAGAAGGCGCCGGAGGGAACGGCGGTAAAATACACGGTCGAGAGCGCCGTTTCCGATCCGAAGGTGTGCGGGATCATTTCCAACGGTTACCCGCACATGACGCTTGCCGACCTCGGCCTGCAAAGCGCCGCCGAAGCCTATTATGCGACCAAAACCGCCCTCTGGATCTATCTGATCGGCGAGTGGACGGTCTCCGGCCTCGGCATCAATCCCAACCTCACAGGCTCCGACAAGGCAGCCGCGGAGCGTGTGCTCGCGGCCACGAAAGCGATTTACAACAGGGGTATGTATTGGACGGAGCTTTATACCCCGAAGCTGACCGCGACCGCAGATCAGCCGACCGCGACGAAAACGACGATCAACGGCGCGCAGTGCTATGAGCAGACATTCCTAATCGACTCCGATACCTGGGCGCTCACGCCCGTCCATGTTTCACTGGACGAGAGCGCGCCCGCGGGTGCGAAGATCATGGACATGGACAACCATGAGATCAGCGAGGTGCTGCTGGATACCACGCGCACGCAGGGCGCTGGTTATCAGGCACGCGTTAAGGTCGTCTATCCCGCGAGCGCGGTCGAGGGCAAAAGCGGCACCTGCAAGCTCATCCTCAACGGCACCGTTGTCGATTACAAAATCTACGCGGCAAAGACGCTCGAAGAAGACCGCTACGGCGAGCTGCAAGAGTATATGCTGGACACCGATCCCGACGTACCGCTGACGGCGAACGCGATCAGCAGCTTTTCGAGCAATCCCCCGCCCGACGACAGCACGCTCACCATCTACAAGCGCGAGATTGGGACAAGCGCGCTTTTGGACGGCGCTGTTTTTGAAATCCTTTATCCCGATGGCAGCTCCTACGGCAGCTTTACCGCCGAGGGCGGTGTGCTCACTGTCCCCATTCACATCTATGGGAATTACACCGTGACCGAATTGATGCCGCCCACATTTCACCTTTTACCGGAGGAGCGGACGCAGCATGTCACCGTGACCGCGCTCAATCCGGGCGTTTTGACGTTTTGGGACGAGCCCTACGGGAACCTGAGAGTCCATAAAATGAGCGATACCGGCGAAAACCTTGTCGGCGTTACCATTCAGATCAAGAATCTGGAGACCGGGGCGATGCAGACCGCAAAGACCGGCCCCGGCGGTGTATGCACGTTTACGCAGCTCAAACCGGGCGGTTACGAGGTGCGCGAGACCGCGGGCATCGAGGGCTGGATTCTCGACGATGAAGCGGTCAAGACCGCGACCGTCGTTTCCGGCGAAACCTCCGAGGTGCGCTTCGTAAACAAGGAGCGCCCCGGTCTCAGAGTCCGAAAATATGACCGCTCCAAGGAAAAGCTGGCGCTCATGCCGGACGTCACCTTTGAGATTTGGCGCGATGGCACGTCGCTCGGCAGATTTACGACGGATTTCCAGGGCGAGATCCGTTTGCTCAACGCGCAGCCGGGAACATATCTGGTGCAGGAAGTCGATACGGGCAACCCCGGCTTCGTGCTTGACCGCACACCGCAGCAGATCGAGCTGCGCGCCGGCGACGGCATCCGCGACCTGGTTTTCTTCAACGACGCCAAGCCCTCCATCAACCGGCTCATCAAGGTGGATTCGAGCGACCTTTCCAAACCGATTGCCAACGCGGTCTTTGAGATTAAGGCGGTGGACGGCTCCTACGGCCCCGTCGAGCTGCGCACGCAGGACGACGGTACGATCAGCCTTGAAAACCTCCCCTGTGCGCCCGAAGGCACCGCGTATGTCGTGACGGAAAAATCCTGCGCGGGCTACGTCATCGACGACGCGCAGCGCATTATCCAACTGCACCCCAACGACAAGGCGCAATTCACCTTTACCAACAGCCGCCTGCCCCAATTCCACCTTCTCAAGCTGGACAGCAAGGGCAAGCCCGTCGCGGGAGCAAGCTACCGTCTGGCGAAGATCGAGGATGGTAGCCGATACCTTGACAAAGCGACGTCGAGCACGGGCGAGATCCTTTGGACGGATCTGGAGCCGGGCGTCTATTCGCTCGTCGAAACGTCCACGAGAAACGACCTGCTGCTCGACACCAAGGAATACCACATCGAAATGTTCCCAGGCAAAACGAGCGAGATCGTGCTGGAGAACCATTACCGCCCCAATCTGTACGTCTACAAATACACGGCGGGCAAGGAGGACGAACCCGTTGAAAACTGTGTTTTTGAAGTGCGGGCTGCGGACGGACACAGTGTTGACGAAATCAAGACGGGGCCGGACGGGCGCGCCGAGCTGCGGAATTTGTTGCCGGGCGTCTACCAGATTTCCGAAAAATCCGTCCCGAACGATTGGTTGAAAGACGCGCCGAGCCAGCTTGTCACCCTGTACCGCGACCGTGACCGCAAGGCGTTTTTCTATGACCACAGAAAGCCGAACATCACGGTGCGCAAGGTGTCGTCCGTGACCGGCGATCCGCTGCCCGGCGCGAAATTCCATGTGGAATACGCCTCTGACAGCACGGCAACCGGCGAGCTGAACGACCTCGGCTATTTTTACACGGGAGCGGACGGCACCTTCACGCTCACCCATCAGAAAAGCGGCTGGTTCAAAATCTCGGAGGTAACGCCGCCGACCGGCTTTGCGCTGAACGAGCAGCCGCAGGAATTTTACCTCGCGGCGGGTGACTCGAAGACGGTCACCGTGGAGGATACGCCGCTGAGCGCCCTCGTCATCTGGAAATTCGACTCCGTGACGCAGGCCGCGCTTTCCTCGTGCTGGTTTGAAATAAAGTATATGACCGACACCTCCGGAACGGGCGGCACGGTCATCAAGACCGTCCAGACGGGACCGAACGGCGCGGCGACCGTCACGGGGCTGAAGAAGGGAACGTACATCGTTTCCGAGCTGTCCAGCAACGGGCAGCACGTCATTGATACGCCGCCGCAGACCGCGTTCATCTCCGGCAACGAGCAGGACGTCGTCGAGCTGTTTTTTGGGAACAGTCCCAAAGGCGCGGCTTTGATTCGCAAAACGGACGGCGACGGCAATCCGCTCCGCAACTGTGAGTTTCAGGTGACCGACTCCACGGGCGCGCTTATCGGCGACGCCAACGGCAAGTATGTGACGGACGTCTCCGGCTGCGCGCTGATCGAGGGTATTGATCCCGGCACGACGCTGATCATCAAGGAAACGAAGTGCGCCGACGACAGCTACGTCCTCGACGACGTGGCTCGGACGGTGCGCATCAAGCCCGGCGCCACGGTGAGCGTGGATTTTGTCAATCTGAAAAAGGGCAATTTGCTCATCTTGAAACAGAGCGCGACGGACAAGAAAACCGCTGTCGAGGGCGCGCTCTTTGAACTGCGCTACGCGGACGGGCGGTATGTCGATCAGGCGGGCGGCAAGCTCTCCAGCAACGGGCAGTATTACACGGATGCCGAGGGCAAGATCCTTGTAACCGGCATCTGCGGGACGGTCGTGGCGACCGAGATCGCCAGCGCGCCGGGTTACTCCATCGACGAAGCGACGCGGACGCAAACCGTCGTCGTCCGTCCGGGCGATACGCAGACCTTGCGCTTTTTCAATGTGCCTTGGCAAAAAGTCATCATCCAAAAGTACGCGGACGACGGCAAAAAGACGCCGCTCGCGGGCGTTACCTTCCTGTTGACGGACGGCAGCGGCGCGCCCATCGGCGGCGGCAGCGGCGAGTACACCACCAACTCTGCGGGGCAGATCGTTATTTCCGCGCCGGTCGGCTCGACCATCAAAGCGAAGGAGATCCGCACGGTCAAGGGCTACGCGCTCAATCCTACGGTGCAGACCATCACCGTGCAGGGCGGCGGTACGGCGCAGACTGTGATCGTCGGCGCGACAGGCAGCGCCACAGGCGGCCCGACCGTCGTGAACAGCGGCGACAACAGCGGCAATCAGATGGATTTCTACGACAAGACGCTGGGCAAGCTCGAACTCATTAAAACCGACGCCGCGAACGAGAGGACAAGGCTTTCCGGCGCGAAATATGAGATTCGGCAGATGAACCAGGGGCTCGTCACCACGGTCGTCACCGGCGCGGACGGGCGCGTTACGGTCGAGCTGGGCGAGGGCGATTTCTACGCGGTCGAGGTCAAGGCCCCGGACGGGTACAAGGTCGATCCCACGCCGCACTATTTCTCCATCAAGGACGGCGAAACGTACACGCTCTGCCTGACGGACAAGGCGATCAGCGGTATCGAGATCCACAAAATCGACGCGAACACCGGCGAAGGGATCTACGCGGCGAAATTCCTTGCTTACGACGAACGCGGCAACGTGGTCGGTGAGCTGAGTACCAACGACCGCGGTTTTGCCCGCATCGAGCTGGACGCGGGGCGCTATCGCCTGCGCGAGCTCGAATGCGAGGGATACGTCGTAGACACGAAGCTGCGCGACGTGACCGTGAAGCCCGGCGCTTTTGCCCTTGTCGAGTGGGAGAACACGGCGCAGAGCGCGCAGATCCAGGTCATCAAGTACGCCGCGGAAGCGAACGCCGTCACGGGACAGGCGGCGGGTACGCCGCTTGCCGGCGCAACCTTTGAGATCGTGAATCCGCGCAACAACGCCGTTATCGCTCATATCACGACCGATGCGCGGGGCATCGCGGCGTCGAAACCTTTGCCGCTCGGCAGGTATCAGGTGCGCGAGGTGTCCGGCCCGAAATTCTGGCAGGTGTCGCCGCAGACCTTTGACGTGACGCTGGAGTACGCGGGGCAGATCATCAAGCTCGCGGTCTACGACAAGCCCTCGGAGCTGGGCGTCGTGCTGACGAAGACGGGTATCAAGGAAGTGCTCGCAGGAAACCGCATGGCGTACACCTTCACGGTCGCCAACACGTCCAATGTGCCGCTCGAATCGTTCTATTTCCACGATAAAATTCCCTACGACGTAACGAGCGCGACGGCGCTCACCACCGGCACCTACAGCCAGCGCCTTACCTACCGCGTCCTGTATAAGACCAATGTGAACGGGTATCGCGTGCTGGCGTCCAACCTGCTCTCGACGAACAACTACGCCTTCCAACTCAGCGGCTTGCAGCTGATGGCGGGCGAGGTCGTGACGGATATCCTCTATGACTTCGGGACGGTCCCCGCGGGCTTCCAATGCACCGCGAAGCCGACGCTGACCGTTTCCGTCAGCCCCACGGCGGTCAACGGGTATCAGGTCATCAACCGCGCGGACGCGGGCGGACAGTACGGCGGCACGTGGGAGACAGCCAACGCGAGCTGGATCACCATTGTCGTCAATCTGAACCCGCCGAAGCCGCTTCCCAAGACGGGGTATTAAGAAAAACGCAAGTGGGGAGATTGGATTCTCCCCACTTGCGGATGATAACTATGTTTCCACTTTGATCCTTTGCTCCAACGCCTTTGCTTCTTCCTCCGTCGCCGGACGCACCGCCTCGCGGTTGCAGTTCGGGCAATGGTCGGGATACTCGTGCCGGATAAACAGGAAGCCGCACAGCTCGCAGGCATACACCATTTTGCTTCACCTTCCCGCGATGCGCTCAGACGGCGCGGAGCATGGCTTTCGTTTTGAGAAGGAGCACGGTCATGTCGCGGTAGCCCTCCTTGTGGCAGCTCGTGCATTGACCGGGATCGGAGAACTCCAGCGCGCTTTCGATGCGCTTGAGGTCGGATGCGTTCACCGCGCCGGCTTGAAGATGCTCGTGGACGTTCCGGAAAGACTCGCGCAGCGAGCTTTCCGGCATCCGCGGATACAGAGCGCCGATCACACCGTCGATCATGGCGATGTCCTCGTCGGTATAACGCATATTCTCACCCATGCCTGTCCCTCCCAAACACAACTGCCTTGCAGTATAACAGGCACAATATGGCAGGTCAAGTGGTGGAGTTATACGACAAAAAACGCTAAATCTTGTGCAAAGTGGGTATTGACACCCGCAAACCCCGATGGAAGCGGCACAGCCCGCTTCTATCTATTTTTTCTATGGAGGACGCTGAATGAAGAAAATCTATCGCGCATACGTCATTTGCCTTTCCCTGCTGCTCATTGTTTCGGCATTGACGCTGCCCGCGTTTGCGGTAAACGACCTGTGGACCGTGGCGAGAACTATCATTGTGGACGTCTACAACGGCATCGCCGGCATCAGCACGGTGCTGGCGGGCTGTATGTCCGCCGTCGCCGTCATCGGCGCAAAGCTCTCAAACACACAGCAGAAATCCGATCAGGCGTGGGATTGGCTCAAAAGAATCTGGATCGCGTGGGCGATCATCAACGGCATCGGCGCGTTCATCGCGTACATCGTGCCGCTGTTTGACGGACTCGCGACGCTGGAGCCGTGATGCCTGACGCTCCGGCAACAAGGAGGTGATCGGCTTGCTGGAGCTTTTATTCCAAGGGCTGATCGAATGGCTCTACGGCTTGATTCTGGAAACATGGGAGTATTTCTTCTCGGCTTTCACGGACGTTTTGAGCGTCGATTTTGATTATCTGAAAGCCCATATCCCCGTGATCCCCGAAATCATGAAGGTCATGCTCGCGGCGGGCTGGGCGTTGCTTCTGGGAAATCTCGTGTTCCAAGCTGCGAAAAGCATGATGACAGGACTCGGCTTTGAGGGCGAAGATCCCAAAACGCTGTTCACGCGCAGCTTCGTCTTCTCTTTCCTGCTCTTTGCAAGCCCGCAGATCTGCCGCCTCGGTCTTGACATGACCGCGCGGATCGTCGAGCTGCTCGATATGGTGGACGTATCGGACGTGGAGCTGGTCGGAGAATCCACCTTCACCGGCTTGGCGGCGTCGTGGCTGCTCATCATCATCGTCAATCTTATTTTGATGTTCAAGGTGTTCCGCTTCCTGCTGGAGATCGTGGAGCGATACCTCGTGCTCGCGTTTTTGACGATCTGTGCGCCGCTCGCTTTCGGCGTCGGCGGCAGCAAGAACACGGCGGACATCTTCACGGGCTGGTGCCGGATGTTCGGCTCCATGTGCTTTATGATGGTCAGCAACATGATCTGCTTCAAGCTCCTGCTTTCCCTGCTCGGAAGCCCGCCGACCGGCACGGACATCTTTCTCTGGATCGCGCTGGTCTTCGGCGTCGTGAAGCTCGCGCGCAAGGTGGACGCCATCATCACGCGCATCGGCTTGAACCCCGCCATCACGGGCGACGGGCTCGGCGGACGGAGCCTTCCGGGTATCCTTGCCTATACCGTCATGCGGACGATGGTGAGTCAGGCGGTCAGAACCGCAGGAATCGCCACCGGAAAGAGCGGTGGCGCGGGCGCAAACGCCAACGGCGGCAAACCGCACTTTGGAAAATCTACCGCGGGAGCGTCGCAGCGAGGCGCGGGCGTAAAGGGCGCGAAGTCGCAGCAGCAGAAAACCGCGCCCCAGAACGGAACGGCGGCGAACGGGCAGAATTGGCAGCCGGCAGGACGCCCCGTTACAATCATTCCAGACGACAAAGAGGACGCCGCTTTGAACGGCACGGCGCAGATGACCGGCGCGGCAGCAGTCCAGAAGCAGAGCGCGGGCGGCGAGAAGGGCGCGGAGCGCAAGACCTCCGTGCCTCCCGGCACAACGCGCGCCCCCAGCGTGGTAAAGCACGGCGGCACGACCGCAAAGCATACGGCGGCGGGCGGCAGCAGCACGCACAGCATGGCGTCGCAGGAAAGATGGCATTCGGATACGGCAAATGCGCCGGGTGTTGCTGCGGCGTCCCATCCTGGCACCGCAGGAAGCGGGGCCTCCGCTTCCTGCGGGGGTACGGGTATGCGCACAGGCGTCCGTCCTGGCACCGCAGGAACAGCGCGCGGGACAGCGAGCGCAGCGGCTCGCGGCAGCGGTGCAGGCGTTCAGCCCGGCACGGCAGGAACCGCGGCAGTTACTCGCATCACCAACGCGCTCCGTACAACGCAGGTCCAAACGACACGCTCTTCCGCGGAATCGTCGCAGCAGCTCCGCACGGGAGCGGAGAAAGCGACGGGCGCTGTTGGCGGCGGCTCCGGCGTCGTCAAGCCCGTCGTCCCGAAGCAGGGGAAGCCCGCCGCGAACGTGTCGCGCTTTATCCAGTGTACCGTAAGCGTGGCGAGCGGAATGCCTCGCGCCGCGGCTGAACGTACAGGCGGCACGGAACAGGCGAAGGGCAGCGCCGCGCCGACCGCGCGGGAAGCACCGCAAGGCGGTGTTTCTCCCGCTGCCAAAGCAGACACGGCACGGCAGGAAACACGCGTGCCGCGTTCCTCCGGCGTTGGCGGCGTTTTTGCGGCAAAGGCGCCTGTGAGCGCCACGGCACCGCAGGAAGCGCGCGCAGCGCGCAGCTCCCGTCCAACGGCTGAGCAGACGCGAAAGCCCGCGGCTGCAAGCCCGGCACCGCAGGAAAAAGCGCGTCCGTCCGGCACAAGGCCGGAGTGCGCGCACAAGCCGACGTTCCCCACCGCGGCACGGCAGGAAAGCAGGCTGCGGACACGGGACGGGCATTCGGAAAAAGGCATAAAGCCGATTCTGCGCCACGGCACCGCAGGAAGCGCGCCGGTTCCGGCGCGCACGTCCCAAAAGGACAAGCACGAACGCGCACCGAGGCAAGAGAAAGCGGACGACGCGGAGGCCAAGACTACCGACAAGAGGAAGGAGGACGCCGACGATGGGCGAACAGGAGAATAACCGTTCCGGCTTGCAAACAGCGGCGTCGCTCGCGCGGCTCGGCAACGCCGCGCGGCGCATCGCAAAGACGGCGGCGACCACGGGGCTCAAGGGCGCGGCGGTTGTCGCCGTTCAGGAGTCCGCGCCGGCGCTCATCAAGGCGGTGGTCGGCATCATCGTCGCGCTGATCGTTTTTCCCGTGCTGATCATCAGCGCGATCCCCAACATCTTTTTCGGTTACGATACCTCCGAGACGGAGAGCATCGTCCGCATGAACCAGCAGGCCGCAGGCATCGGAAGCGTCTGCATGAGCGTCTCGGAGTTCGACAAAACGGTGATTGACGCCATCGTGACCAGCATCGCGGCGGAGTATGAGGCGCAGGGCAAGACCATCGACCGCATCGAAGTCGCCAGCCATTTCGACAAGGAAAGCCTCGAATGGTTCACCGCCATCAATTCCGCGGCGCATCAGCAAAATCTGGAGGAAATGAGCGTGGCGGAGATCCGTGAGCTTTGCACCGCGAAGCTCCGCCGCTCCTCGTTTCTCTTCGGAAGCGGGGAAACCACGCTGTGCGTTACGGTGGACAAGCTCGATCCCGATGAATGGATGGACCGGCTCGGCTTCACCGACGAAGCGAAAACGTGGGCGGGCGCGATCTTTGAGACATTTTCCAGGAGCGACGCCATGACGAAGTACGCCGAAAAGTTCCCCAGCACGACGAATTACGGCGGCGACAGCGGCTATACCGGCACCATTCAGCACGGCGACGCCTACGGCACCGACATCGACACCTCGCGCTTTATCAACCCTGCCATGAAAAACGCGCACGACCTTGCCACCTACGCGGTGCAGGCGTGGGAAAACAACTGGGGGTATGTCTGGGGGACGTTCGGCAACGTGCTGACGCCCTCGCTCCTGGAGTACAAGGTACAGCAATACCCGGACGGCGTGGGACAATACCGCGCGTTTATCGAACAGAACTATCTGGGACGGCGCACGGCTGACTGCATCGGGCTTATCAAGAGCTACGGATGGTATGACGCCGAAAGCGGGCAGATCAAGTATGGCTCGCATGGTGTGCCGGACTACAACGCCGACCAGATGTACCATGACGCCGTGAACAGGGGCGCGGAGCACGGCGAGATTGCCGATATGCCTGAGATCCCCGGCCTCGTGCTTTGGAAAAAAGGGCATACGGGCGTCTATATCGGCGGCGGGTACGCGGTCGAGGCGATGGGTACGAGCAAGGGCGTCTGCAAAACGGAGGTAGCGGGCCGCGGCTGGCAGGCGTGGTACAAGCTGCCGTATATTGACTATGAGGAGGGCGGATGAAATGGTAACGACAACACAATTTCGGAAGCTGAGGCAAAAGTATCAAGTTTCTTTGGATGAAATCGCATCTGTGCTTTCCCTCTCCAACCAATACCTAAGCGCGCTGGAGAGAGGGGAAACACCAGTATCTTCAGAGCAGCAGGCCCGAATCATGGAGGGCTTTTACCGTTATGCGCGGGCGCAATGCAGCACCTATCAGGCGCTGAGCTGCGAGCTGCTTTTGGCGCGGGATCATCTTCTCAAACCGATGGAGGTGGAGCACGATGAACTTTGACACCTACCACATCCCCGCGAACTTCACGGACGCGGGGCGCGTGCTCGGACTGTTCGAGATACGCAACGTCATTGAAACGGCGATAATTACCATTCCCGCGCTGTACCTGTGCCTCGCGTTGCTGCCGCTGGCGCTGACGCCGAAGATCGCCGTCACGATCATGGTCGTGATCCCGCTCGGCGGTTTCGCGCTCACCGGCATATGCGACGACAGCCTGACGCGATGGCTCAAAGGCTGGCTGCATTGGCGCAAACGGCGCAGAATGCTTTATTTCAGAGGGGAGGCAAAACGATAAATGGGTTTGAAAGAATGGCTTTTTGGCGCGCCCGTCAAGAGCACGGGCGGAACCGATACGTTTCCCGACAGCATACAGGCGTGGTTGCCCGTCAAGAACATCATAGGCGGCGCGGTCATCACGAAGGACAACCGCTTTGTGAAGATCCTTGAGGTGTTGCCCGTCAACATCTATCTCGTTTCGCCCGCCGACCGGCAGGCGATCATCGAGGCGTATGCCGCGTATCTCAAGATCGCGCCGGGCAATATGTCCGTCGAGGTGCGGACGCTTGCCGCCGATACACGGGAGTATGTCGAGCGCATGAAGCGGTACGCGGAGACCGAGACAAACGAGCAATGCCGCGAGATGATCGAGGACAACATCCGCGAGATCGGCGAGGGCATCGCGAGCGAGGCGCTGTGGCACCGCTTTTTTATCATTTTTGAGTATGAAATGCAGATGAAGGCGAAGCGGAACACCGTCCGCGGCATCGTGGACCGGCTCAACGAGGAGGCGGACACGGCGCGGCGGTATCTGGACGTCTGCGAGCTGGAGGTGCTGGAGCCGAAGTACATGGATAACTTTATGCTCAAGCTGCTGTACGAGATTATCAACAAGAAGACCAGCCGCCGCGTCCCCCTGCCGGACAGTGTGTTTGACATGACGACCGCGATCCACGGCATCTACGAGGAGTGAAAAAATGCAGAAGCAGAATATAAAAGCAAATCCGAAGCCGCAGCCCCAAAAAGCCGCGCCTGTGAAGCGCCCCGCCAAGAAAGCGCCGGACGGGAACGCGCCGCCGAAGCAGCCGTTTTTGAAGCGTCTACTGTTCGGCGAGGAAAAGCCAGACCTCTCGGAGCTGGAGGCTGGCTCGACCACGATCCTCGATATCCTTTCACCCACCGCCGTCAACACGAAAAGCAAGGACTACATCGTGGTGGACGGCGTTTTCCATGCCTATCTCTATGTGACGGGCTACGGATATTCCACGACGGTCGGCTCCTGCTGGCTTTCCCCGCTCGTGGAGGCGGGCGAGGGCGTCAGCATAGTCTACACCTTCAGGCGCCAGCCGCGGGAAAAGATACTCTCGAAGATTTCGCAGACCACGATGATGAACCGCTCGCGTATGCGCGACGTCGGCGATAACCGGCAGGACTATGAGGAGTTGGACAGCGCCATCGCGTCGGGGCTTTACCTCAAGGACGCCATGAACCGCCAGGGCGAGGACTTCTATTATATGTATACGCTCATTGAGGTCACGGCGGACGATCCCGAAACGCTGGAACAGCGTGTAACCGCCGTGGAAAAGCTCTGTGTGTCCGTTGACATGATCGCACGGCGCTGCGATTACAAGCAGGAGCAGGCGTTCCTCTCCGCGCTTCCCGTCCTCTCGCTCGATCCTGACATCGAACGCAAGGCGCGCCGCAACGCACTGACCAGCGGCGTCGCGGCGGCGTTCCCGTTCGCGTCGTATGAGCTGAGCGACCGCAACGGTATCTTCCTCGGCCTCAATATGTATAACCGCTCGCCGGTCTTTCTGGACTTTTACGACGACTACAAGTACACCAACGGCAACTGTTGGATCGGCGGCAGCTCCGGCGCGGGCAAGACGTTCACGCTCAACTGCCTCGGCGGACGGCTGCGGCAGCAGGGCAAGCAAGTTATCTTCGTGATCCCGAAGAAGGGACATGAGTTCCGTCCGCTGTGCGAGCTGATGGGCGGGCTTTATCTGCGCCTCTCCCCGTCGTCGCCGGACTGCCCGAACATCATGGCGATCCGCCGCAGGTCTCTGGACTCCTACGCGGGGCTGAAAAACCTCGCGGCGCGCGACGACAGCGTGCTTGCGGACAAGATCTCGCACCTTATCATCTGGTACTCGCTCCAGAAGCGCGACCTGTCCGACGAGGACCGGAACTACCTCGACGGCTCGCTTGTGGAGTGCTACCGGCGCTACGGCATTACGTTCGACAACGCCACGCTCACCGACGAAACGGGTGCGTTCCGCGAAATGCCGATCCTGCCCGACTGGTATGCTGTGCTGAACGAGAAGCCGGAAACCAGGCACCTCGCCGTCGTTCTGGCGCGCTACGTCACCGGCAGCGCCGCGGCGATGGGAAAGCGCAACGACATCGACCTCGACAACAAGTACATCGTGCTGGACGTTTCGGGTATGCCCGACGACCTCCAGCTCCCCGGTATCTTCTGGGCGACGGACATCGCCAACGACCTTATCATGGACGCGGGCACGGAGCTGTCCGCGCTGATCGCCGACGAGCTGTGGAGCCTCGTCGGGGCAAACTCCAATCCGCTCGCCGCTGGCTTTGTGCAGGAAATGGTAAAGACGATCCGCGGTCTCGGCGGTATCGCGATCACGTCCACGCAGGGGATGCAAGACCTGTTCAGTCTCGACGGCGGCAAGTACGGAAAAGGTATTCTGGACTCCAGCCGCATCAAGCTGGTGATGCAGATGGAGGAGCAGGAGGCGCGGCTCATCCAGAGCGTTCTCAATCTCTCCGAGGACGAAGTGCGGCAGATCACGCGCTTCCGACGCGGCGAGGGGCTGCTGTGCACCGGCTATAATCACGTTCCCGTCGCGTTCCATGCGACGGAGCGGGAGTACAACGCCATTACGACCTCCTCCACCGACCTGCGTATGCGGAGGGATGGTGACGCCGAATGAGCGAGCTGAAGCAGGACATGATCCGGCTGCAAGAGCTGATCGGCGACGCCTATACCAAAAGCGGCAGCCTTGTCGCCGCCGCGGACGGCGGGATAGCGGAGCCGAAAAAGCTGCAAAAGACCTTGGAGCAGACCGCCGACCTCTTTGAACGCGCGACGCTGGAGCTGCGGCAGCTTTGTGAGCGGGCGTCGCCCGGCGCGGGCGGCTACGCCAAAAGACCGGCGCTGAAATCGCTGCGCGCCGCGGGCAGCGTGGAGACCTTCGGTTTGGGCTCGGCTTGGCTCCACATCACGCTGAACACGCTTCTGCCGCATTGCCGGTATCAGACGCCGGCGTATCTGACGGACACGATCCGCCGTCTGTTGGACGATTATGAGGCGGAGGGCGGAACGCTCCCCCGCTTCGAGCAGGCGCTCCTTGTGATTGACGAGCACAGCGACGTGTCCGGCCGCCACATCTTCGACCAGGACAACAAGGGGTGGAAGGCGGTCAGCAACGCCATCAAGGGCAGGCTCATTCCCGACGACGACCAGTACACGCTCAGCGTCGCGCTGCTCTCGAAGCGGAGCGCCGAAGGCGTCTGTCACATCTCGCTTTTAGACCTGCGCGACGCCTCGGATTTCTTTGCCGGACACTCTGGCTACTACGCCGCGAGCAACATCTATGAAGGCCGCTGGCCCTAAAAAGAGGCAACAGACAGGCAGCAGAACGGCTCCGTTTTCAAGGGCTGCGGCAAAAAACAAATCTGTTGGGTGTCCGCATATCGCAAAGCCCGATGAATACAGGACTTTGCACGGCGGCGGGCAGGCAAAAAACGACGGGCAATCTGTCTACTATGTAAGGCAACAGATTCGATGCTTTTTCCGCGCCCGAGCCGAAGCCGAAAGCGTCCTTGCGCCGGAACGGTGCAAGGGCGGTTTCGGCGCAGGCGGGAACCGACGAAGGGAGGCGAGGCTTTCTGATTTTCAGCGAGAGGGACGTCGATGCGCTGAGGCTCCTTTGCTGGTGCCAATATGTGCGGCGTGAAGACCTGCGGGAAATTGCGACGGAGGCAGAGCTTGCCGTCCTCACCGCTTTCGGGCTTATCAAGCTGCACGAGTCGAGCGGCGCGCTTGTCATCACGGCACAGGGGCGCGAGTTGCTTGACACGATCCTGTGCGGGAAGCTCCCCAACATCAAGCAGCCCTACCATCAGGCGGCGATCGACCGCCGCCTCCGCCTGTCCCGTCTGACGCTCACGGCGTACCGGGCGGGCGTCAATGTTTTCACCACACGCGTCGAAGAGCTTGCCGCCAGCCCCACGCTGTTCCCGTCGAGCATCACTCGGGACCGGGGCTACAACCCGTGGGGCAGCACGCGCGTCGCCGCGCTGCTCCGTCTGCCCGAGCTCGTCGCGTCCCTGCACT
This sequence comes from Oscillospiraceae bacterium, assembly GCA_045225715.1. Taxonomy (GTDB): domain Bacteria; phylum Bacillota; class Clostridia; order Oscillospirales; family Oscillospiraceae; genus Hominicoprocola. The sequence goes on along the minus strand of JBGVBS010000002.1, from coordinate 7,632 downwards.
ATGTCGCTCCCGGCATAGGGAATATCGCCTTTGTCGATGAAATCAACGTGCTTGTCAACCAGAGCGCGCGAATCAAGGGCGCAGCAAAGGCATTTATCTTTGCCGGCGAGAGCTACGCGGACATTATCGCCGAGCTTCGGGACTGCAACCACGGCGAGGACGCCAAGAAGGTACGCTATGGGGACGCTTACCGGGCGTCCACCTTTCCCATCCACCTGCTGCCCTGCAACGACACGGGCGCGAAGCAGCTGCGCATCATGTCCGTGCCGGGCTACCGGCAATGGTTTGCCAAAGCGACGCTGCAATCGGAATACGCTCCGCCGCCTCCCGGCGTGCCGGAATGGGACGCGATGTTTCGCGGCGCGCCCTTCGTCATGGCCGCCGACATGGATCTGCGGCGCATCGACCGAGCTGTTGCCGCAGCGAAGCGACGCGGCTTTCCCGCCGTCAGCATGGCGGCTTTGGAGGCGCAGGCTTCCGACGTCCTCTATCCCCGCTACGCGGACACCGGCAAGGCGAAGGTGTTTGTTTTAACGCCGGAGATGGAGGGCGAGCTGTTCGGCGACCGCCTCGCGCTCCATGCGCCGGAGGCCACGCCCTATCGAAATGCGAAAGGAGAGTATATCAATGCCCCGCTTATCCAAGCTGCTCGAAAAAGTGGAAGACCGGCTGGAAAGAAGGCTCGGAAGCTGGTATGAGCGGCACAAGGAAAAAATACCCGCCTATGTCTCCTTTGGACTCGTCGGCTGGTACTTCTACGGTATGTTCATTAACTCCATCCGGCTCGGCATCGCCAGCACCTTCCATCGGACGGAGGAGGGCGTGCAGAGCATTTGGGTGGCAAACCCGTTCAAAAACCTCATCGCGGTGTTTACGCCCACGGGGCTCGCGGTGACGTTCTTCATCGCGCTGATGACCTGCCTCGTCACCAAGAAGGGCTTTCTCTGGTTTTCGGGGTACAAATACAAGCGCGATCCGCGCGGCTTTAACATCATCCCGGACGGGACGCACGGCACCTCCGGCTTTCTCACGGAAAAGGAGATGCGCGCGTTTTTGGAGCTGGGGCCGGTCGCGGAGGTCAAAGGCATGATGCTCGGCAAGCACAAGACGCACGAGGACGATCCGCCCAAGTACGACCTGTATGTGGCGCATGAGATGAAGCCCAGCGAGAACAACAACCTCCTGTGCATCGGCGCGCCCGGCAGCGGCAAGAGCCGCGGCTTTATCATCCCGTTCCTCATCGGCTGCGCCGACCGCGGAGAGTCCGTGTTCATTACCGATCCCAAGGGCGAACTGTTTGAAAAGCTCTCGCCGTACTTCCGGGAGAAGGGCCACTACGTCAAGGCGGTCAACTTCCTTGACATGGAACACAGCGACGGTTGGAACTGCCTGAGCGGATTGGAAAAGGAAACGCAGCTCGTTCAGACCGTGGCGAACACGATCATCCAGAACACCTCCGGGCCGAACGAGGCGGACGATTTCTGGGCGCGTGCCGAACTGAACCTGTTCATGGCGCTGCTGCACTACGTCGTCAATCTCCAAGACGCGAACGGCAATCTGCTTCCCATCGAGCAGCGGAGCATCGGCGCGGTGTACCGCATGATTGCCACCGAGAGCATCAACGAGATCAACGCGAAGCTTGCCGCGCTCCCGCCAGACCATCCGGCGAAGGGGCATCACGGGCTGTTTCTGAAGGCAAAGGAGAACCTGTGGGGCAACATCGTGATCGGCCTCGGCAACCGGCTTGCCATCTATCAGAACAAACTCGTGGAAAAGATCACCAGCAACCACGACGTCGATCTGACGCTGCCCGGCAAACGCCCCTGCGCCTACTTCGTCATCATCTCCGCGCAGGACAGCGCCTACCGATTCCTCAGCTCGCTGTTCTTCTCGCTGGCGATCCCGCAGCTCTCCGACCACGCGCGCCTGCGCTGCCCGGGCGGGCGGCTGCCGGTGCTTGTCAACTTCTGCCTCGACGAATACTGCAACATCGGGTACATGGAGGGCATGGCGGACGCGCTCAACAGCATCCGCGGCTTTAATATGTCCTGCCAGATCGTCGTGCAAAGCCTCTCCCAGTGGGAGGAGAAGTACCCACGCAAGGAGTGGGAGAATCAGCTCGCCACGTTCAACCAGACGCTCTACATGGGCTGCAACGACATGACCACGGCAAAATACATCTCCGAGAAGTGCGGCAAGGTAACGATCTCGGTCATCAACAACCAGATGCCGATGGCGCCGCTTTTCTCGCCCATCTACAACACGCCGCGCCCGTATTCGCAGACGCGGAGCAACACGGCGCGCGAGCTGATGCTACCCGACGAGATCCTGCGCCTCGACAGCAGGAAGTGCATCGCGTTCTTCCAGGGCCATAAGCCCGCGCTTTTGTATAAGCTCGCGCCGGAGGAGCTGCCCGCCTATGGCAAGCTCCGGCCCTGCCGCGTTTTGGACTATACGCCGGATTGGAAGAAGAAAGAGGACGAACAGGCCACGCAGCGGGCGGAGCGCGCCGCAAGGCAGTCCACAAAAAAGCCTATGCCGAAAAACAATCTCGCGCCCCCTGCCGCGCCCGTGCCGGCGAAGTTTGATGAAGGCGTAAAGGAGTACGACTTCCCGGAACTCAAGCGCAAGTCCCCGCTCGTGGAGCTGACGATGGACAGGGTGCGCGGAGATATCGCAGGCAATTAGTCTCTGTAATCAGAAAACACCGCGAAAAATATCTGCTTCAAGGTAAGACATGTACCTAAATCTTCTCGATAACTTTCAGCTTAGAAAGGCCGTGTTGCTCCAAAAACCGCTTGTAAGGGCAGTCTACCGTGCTTTTGAACGAACTTACAAAATCATCAGAGTCATAACAGTGCGCGGTTCCTTCATCCTCGCCATCCCGAACCAAAACATTTCCGTTTTCGTCCAGAGTGCCGCATTTGATTTCCTGTAAAAGCAGGGGGCATACCACTGCCGAACACTCATTGGAGCTACGCAACTCCAGCACATTCGGACTGCCTTCGGTCAAATAGTCCAGATACTCCTGCAGAATATAGAACTGCAAAAACTCACTGCAGTCCGTTACTGCTCCCACGGAGAATGGCTCCTTTCTGCTATCGAAAATCAGCGGCACACCCAGTTCTTCCACCAGATTCCAGATTTCTTTCTGGAACTGAGATGTATTCATGGTGTAAAGGTCTGAAAAGAGAAAATGATCCTGCCAGTGATTCAAAGCGTATTGGTTTACTTTTGTTATCCACGCACGTATATTGGGGAACTGCCGGAACTGTCCATCCAAGAGCTCCACTAAGTCAGTCCAACGCCGATTCCGCTTCTGCGCCAAGGTCTCACATATTCCGTCTGTGGTGCAAAAGATAGTGCTGAGATTCCTCTGATAACAATCTTTGTATAGTTCTTGATAATCTATAGAAGGCAAAAACTTCATATCTTGATTCGGTTCCAAAATGGAATGGATAAGGAAACGCATAGGGTTGTCGTTGTATAGGCTCAGTTCCACATAGTTTATCCGTATACAGTCGGGCAAAAGGCCTAGATTGTATTTCTCAAACAGCATGTCCACAGCTCGGTAGGGTAACGAAGGAACTTCCACTCCGCTGGGGCAATGCTTCGTCTCTATTTTCCATGCGATGTACTCCAAAAGCTGCCCAGCTCCAAGTTGGTACGGTTCTCCTTTGATTGTTGCTGTGTATTGATAGACATCAAATTTCCGAAGTTTTTGGAGACGGAGATCATAGACACCATTTACATGGTCGGATGTGGACTCTATCTCGGGCAGAGAAGTTACATCGTGTATCATTTTAGAACTGCCCAAGGTGCTGTCCTGCTGGTTGATAACCATCTGCGTTTCTTCGCTCCACTTGTCGAACGGAAGGTGGACAGTAACGCTGCCCTTGCCATCGTCGTTGATCTTCCGAACCGCATTCCGTAACTCCCCGAAACGGCGCCATTGGGACATGTTCAGCCGGATGTTATAGGGGAGGTTTAGATCTTGCAGATAGTGAAGAAACTCATGTACAAAGGTCGCGGACTTGCGACAGCCATCCTCGCTGAAAGCATCCATATCATTCAGCCAAATATTAAAGAAAGACAGCGCATAGTTTCCCGCATTTTGTTTTAGACGCATGGCGTACCCAACCCTTTCGAAACTTTTTGCTAGTTTTAGAACAGAATGTGACTTTCGATTTGACTGTGATCCTGCTCATAAATAACGATACATTCTTAATTTCAATTCATTAATTGTCATCAATGTACCATTCTCTCTCGCCAATTTCAATATAAATCACCATATCCCGCTTTAGGAGGTACTGCGCCATGAAAGCAGCAGAGATGAAGACACGCCCGTGCTTCACGCTAATGAAGCAGACGGACGTGCAAACTATTTATTATATGCAGATGCCGCGCTGGTTATTCTTTGATCCGCGCTATGCTGACCTCAGCCTCGACGCAAAGGTCGCCTACACCTTTCTCCTTAACCGCTTTCAGCTCTCGCGCAGAAAAGGTTGGGTAAACGAGCAGGGCGAGGTATTCGTCATCTTCCCCCGTCAGGCGCTCGCGAACGAGCTTCGCATCTGCGCAAAGCGTGTGACTGCCGCGTTCCACGCGCTCGCTGAGAGGGAACTGATCTGGGAGAAACGCTGCGGGCGCGGTGACGCTAATCAAATCTACCTTGCCCGCGTGGAGCCGCGGGATGATCCCGCCTACGAGTGCGTGCCGTTCTCCTCGGAGGAATACGAGGATTGCGGCTCAAGAACCGCGGATATTGCGCCTCTTGATGATGCGAGAAGCGGCGCGGTCGCGCAAGAACCGCAGAATCGGCGCGTTCAGAGCGGTCAAATCGACGGCTCAAGAACCGACGATATTGCGGTTGCAGAACCGCGGAATACGCCGCCAAGTAAGAAAGAAACAAGAAATAAAGAACCGATTCAGAAAGAAGTCAGTCCGTCCGTGGAGACCGCGCACACAGCCAAGCAGACAGACGGACAGGACAATGAAGCAGAGCTCACGGGCATTTTGGACGCCTGTGAGCTTTCGTATTTCCCTCCCGAAACGGCGCGGGTGTTTGAGAATGCCATCGAGCGGCTTTTCTACTCGGAGAGCCTTCGCATCGGCAACGCCACGCTGCCGCAAAAGCGCGTTCGATCCCGATTACGGGAGCTGGACAACATGATACTCCGGGACGCGGCAAGCAAGCTGGCATCGAATCTGGAAAAGCCCGTGAAGAACTCCACCGCCTACACGATGGCGACGATCTTCAACGCCATTTGCGAGAGCGAGAGCGACCTCATGGTCGATCCGTACCTCAACAGCCTTGCCTTGCCCTCGGAAGGGAGGCGATCCACGTGACGCTTTCCAAGCAGCAGAAATTCATCCTCGACGCCATCCGCAACCTCGGCTGCGTCAAGCGGGAGCAGCTTTTGAAGCTCTACATGGCGCATTCCCTGCTGCCGGAGGAACGGGCGGCAAATCAACTCGACGCGATGCTGCGCCAGCTTCGCAACTGCGTCGGCGAGCTGCGCTTGGAGGGCGACCTTGCGCGCATCGACAGGATCAGGCCCAACGCGCACCGTCTCGAGGCCATCGACGTCATGCTGGAGCTGACTGGCGGCACCGCGCCGCTCTACAAGGCGAGGCTTCCGCCGCCGCTCCTGCTTCGCTTCGCTCTGGGCGGGGACGCCGCCGCGGCCTTCGTCGTTATCCGCTATGAGGATATGGACGCCGCGCAAGCGGAATTGAAGACCTGCGGCGACCAGCGCGTGATCTGGCTTTCCGAGTATCTGCCCGGGGACGGCGCGCCGGCGCTTCCGCCCAACCACTTCCTCGCCGTCCGCAAGCAGGACGGCACACACGGCTTCTACGGCTCGGAAGAGCTGTGAGCAATAAATTTTGCAAAAGGAGGACATCTATGGCAAGAAAAAAAGCTGAGATCATGGAGGAAAAGAAAGTTGAAGAAGAACAGCAGACAGAGCAGACCGTGCAGCCGGTCGAGGATCAGCCCGCCCCCGCGGTGGACCTCTCCGACATCCCCGCGCTGGAGATCGAGGGTGACCTCGGCGACGCAGCGCCAGTGGCAGAGGAAGAAACGCCCGCTGCCGCAGTGCCCGCGGAAGAATCGCAAGGGCCGGAGATGCCCGCGCCGGAAGCGGTGATCCCCGACGAATACCCGGAGGAGCTTGCCGCGCAGGAGGAGCCGACGCCGGAGCTGAGCGACCGTCAGAAATTCTACGCGCTCAAGTTCAACGAGCTGGACCGGCACCTGACGCCCGCCGAGCGCGCGGAGTGGAACGCCATCTACGCCTCTTACCGCGGCAGAAGCGCCCTGCACGGCAGAGTGCTGGGCGTCGATCCGATGAAGGCGAAGGTCTTTGACCGCTCGACGCGGGTACAGGCGATGCAGATGATGAACTGCGCCGTCGTCGTCTTGCACCGCATCCGCATTCTCATTCCTGAAACGGAGCTGTGGTTTTCCGAGAACGAGAAGCCGGATTACGTCGCGCAGAGCTTGACCGGCGCAAACTTCGACTTCATCATCACGAAGGTGGACCGCGAGGGCAACTTTGCCACGGCCTCGCGCCGTATGGCGATGCGGGCGCGGCGCTACTACTTCACGCATCGCCCCGCGCTCTGCACAGAGGGCGCGCGCCTCACCTGCAAGCTGCTGTCGGTGGGACCGCGGCGCTGCCTTGTGGAGTGCTACGGCTACGACATCGACCTGACGCAGCGGGATATCCGCTACACGGCGATCCCCGACCTGCGGAACGAGTACCATCCCGGCATGGAGCTTCCGTGCATCTTCAAGGGCTTTGATCCCGAAACGCACAAGCCCGTCATCTCCATCAAGGAGACGGAGGCCAACCCGTTCGACGGCGCGATGCTGCGCCATCCCGAGGGCTGTCGCCGCATGGCGACGATCTCCGGCAAGTATGGCGGCGGCGTGTTCTGCAACCTGCCGGACGATACGGTGCTGATGTGCGATTACTCGTATCAGCACGAGGACTCCGATTTCATGGTCGGCGATACCGTGATCGTCTTGGTGCAGAGCTTCAACATGGAGAAAAAGCAGATTTACGGCAAGATACTTTCCAAGTGGTAAGCTGAAGAACGCCCTCTCGCGGGTTCATCGTTTGAACCCGCGAGAGGGATGTTCTTATTATACGCGAAACTCACCCTAATTGCTCATTTCTGCTGCTCTTCGATTTGATACCCGCAATAGGGGCAAAAATAGATCTTTTCACTTTTCCACGGCAAATGCTTCTTGCAGTTCGGGCAGACCCAAAAAGCGAGACACGAAACAACGTAAGAAACAATCGCCATTATGCCCAAAACGCCGAAGGCTATAATTCTTGTTAGATTCACAAGAATTATACTGGTGAATAAAAGCCCACCGCTAACAAGCAAGGCAAATTCCCTGAATTTATTTGGGTTTTTCATTGGCATCTTTCGAAGCTGTATTAGGTTATATCGACTGTGGTGGTTGGGCAAACCATGCCGAACGATTTAATTGCTTTTTCATACTTAATTCTCCTTTTTATAATTGGGTCGTAATTAGGGCTTGCTGAAAAAGGCCATATTTATAGCAATTAAGAGGGGAAAACGAAAAGAATACGATAATTCATTCAAAATAGTTTC
>JBGVBS010000001.1:0-45277 GCA_045225715.1 Oscillospiraceae bacterium | reverse complement strand
TCTCTTTTCAGTGTGATCTCTCACACCGAACTCTGGTGCTTTTGTCATTTCTTCGTTGTTTAATTTACAAGGTACTCGCTCGTTTGGGCGATTTTTCGAACAATTCGAGCAATTTCGTTTTGTCCGTGTCGCCCGCGGAACAGTCGTTACTATACTCGTCTAATACTGATTTGTCAACACCTTTTTTGACATTTTTTTCGCTTTGTGCAAACTGTACACAAAGCGTAGACATAACGTGTGTTCTATGCGGAAAAAGCACGGTTCTCCTTGTAAATATCGCCAGCAGATGTTATACTATATGCCAAACCGATGAGTAAGGAGCGTTCTGTTTATGATCCAACTTCACACTCTGCAAGAATACATCGACGCGCTGCGCAGCACCGGGTTGCTGCTCGATTCCACTGTTGATGACGCGCTTGCCCGCAAGCGCATCGACTGCTTCAGCTATGACAACCGCGCCGTTTCCGGCACGGCGCTGTTCTTCTGCAAGGGCGCGCACTTCAAGGACGCTTATCTTCAGGACGCGCTGGGCAAAGGCGCCGTCGCCTATGTCGCTGACCGCGCCTATAATGTAACCGCGCCGTATCTTCTCGTCAGTGACATCCGTCACGCGCTGGTCGTGCTGGGACGCCTCTATTATAATAATGTAACGGACAAGCTTGTCACCGTCGGCATCACCGGCACAAAGGGCAAGAGCACGACAGCGTATTATATGCGCTACATCCTCAACGACTGGCTATCCACGCAGGGCAAGCCGGATTGCGCACTGGTTTCGTCCATCGACACCTATGACGGCGTCATCAGCGAGGAGTCGCACATCACGACGCCGGAGGTACTGGAGCTGTATCGGCATTTTCAGAACGCCTATGACAGCGGGATCACACATCTGGTCATGGAGGCGTCAAGCCAGGCGTTCAAGGTTGGGCGTGTGCGCGGCATGACCTTTGACGTGGGCGCGTTCCTCAACGTCGGCGAGGATCACATCAGCCCGATCGAGCATCCCGATTTTGAGGATTACTTCGCGTCCAAGCTGAAAATCTTCGACCAGTGCCGCGTTGGCTGCGTCAACACCGACGCCGAGCATATGGATCGCGCCGTCGCCTATGCTGAGGGACGCTGCAAGCTCATTACCTTCGGGTCGCATGAGAGCGACGCCGTGTACTGCGAGAAGGTCGGAAAGCGCGCCGACGGGCTGTACTTCACCGTGCGCTCGCCGAAGTACAACGGCGATTTCTCCATCACGATGCCCGGCCTGTTCAACGTGTCCAACGCGCTGGCGGCGATCGCCATGTCGATGGCGCTGGACATCCCCGAGGAAAGCGTTCGCCGCGGCCTGCGCGTCGCGCGCGCCAGCGGGCGGATGCAGGTCTACGAGAGCCGCGACAAGAACGTAACCGTCATCGTGGACTACGCGCACAACCGTATGAGCTTTGACGCCCTGTTCCGTTCGACGCGCGCGGAGTATCCCGGCAAGTCCATGATCTCGATCTTCGGCTGCCCCGGTTCCCATGCGCTCCAGCGGCGCAAAGACCTCGGCGAACTGAGCGGGCAGAACTGCGACTTCGTCTATATTACCGAAGAGGACAGCGGCGAGGAGCCGTTCGATCAGATCGCCGCCGACATCGAAAAGCACGTAGACGCGCCGCATCTTGTTCTGGAGGATCGCGACGAGTGCATCCGCCGCGCGATCTGCGAGGGGGACAACCCCCGTGTCATCCTGCTGACCGGCAAGGGGGAGGAGGAATACATGAAACGCGGCAACGCCTTTGTACCCTATCCCTCCGACGTACAGATGACGCTGAAGCACCTGAAGACCTACGACGAGGCGCACCCGCTATGAAAGATTTTCTCCCCATTATTTTAGGAAGCGACGAAAACGCCTATGGCACGGCACGGCTGTTTTGCGAAGCCTACGACGTTCGTCCGCTGGTGCTGTGCACCATTCCGCTCTCGCCGACGAAGAACAGCAAGCTGTTCGATCTGCGTGTCATCCCGAATTTTGAGCGCGAGGACGTGTTCCCCGGCGCGCTGCTCGGCGTACTGCGCGAGCACGCGGATCAATACGAGAAACAGCTTGTCATTCCCTGTTCCGACTACTACGCAGGGTTGCTGTGTCGGCATTACGAGCAGTTCGACGGGCTGATTGCCAATCGCTTCAACAGCGCGGAGCTGCTGGAAACCTTTGACACCAAGGATCGCTTCTACGCGCTTTGCGAGGCGCACGGCATGGACTATCCCAGAACCGTCGTCGCCGCGCCGGACGAGCGTGAAAGCGTGCTCGGCCGGCTCCCGTTCGACTTTCCCATCGTCGTCAAGCCGGAAAACGGGAATGCGCTGGACTACCTCCGCTGTCACTTTGAGGGGCAAAAGAAGGTGTTCTTCTTCGACACGCGGGAGGACTACCTCGCCATGATCGCCAACATGAACCCTTCGGGCTATCGGGGCGAGCTCATATTACAGGAGTTTATTCCGGGCGGCGACGGTGCCATGCGCGTACTCAACAGCTACTCCGGTGCCGACGGCAAGGTTCGCATGATGTGCCTCGGTCAGCCGGTGCTGGAATACTACGATCCCAAATCCATCGGCAACTATGCCGCTGTCATCTCCCGCGGAGACGACGCGCTGTACGTCCGCATGAAAGCGTTTCTTGAAGAGATCGGCTACGTCGGCTTCGCCAACATCGACATGAAGTACGACCGCCGCACGGGTCGCTATCTGCTCTTTGAGATCAATCCGCGCCCGGGGCGCAGCAGCTACTTTGTACGCTCGGCCGGCATCAACGCCATGAAGCTCTTCGCCGACGACGTGGTCTACGGCAGACGCGATGATTGCCTTTGTAATCACAACACCGCGTTATGGTCAAACGTACCGCGCGGCATTCTTGACCGGTACGTTTCCGATCCGGCGCTCAGGGCGGAGCTGAAGCAGCTCAAAGCGGATCGCACGCTGATGAATCCGAACGATTTCAACCTCAAGCGGCTCTATCGCATCGCACGCGTTGACCACGCGCAGTACAAGCTGTTCCGGGAATACTGGTTCGACAAGGAAAAGGGGCGCTGAGCGCCCCTTTTTTCACAGCAAAACCGGCTGCAACTGCCGCCCCTCCAGCGCGGCGTCCAACGTCGCTTCAATCCGCGTGAAATCCGCGACCAGAGAGGTTGGCTTTGCCGCCGCATTGTCCTGCCCGAAGGGCACGAAATAATAGTGCTTGCGGTTCAGCAGCGCCGCGATATTCGGAGCGCTTCCCGACAGGCCGTCGTTGGTTGCCAGCGCGATGACAACGGGTTTGCCGTTGCGCAGATGCGACTTTGCCGCCATGGTCACCGCGTTATCGGTCATACCTGCGGCGAGCTTGGCGAGCGTATTGCCCGTACAGGGCGCGATCACCAGCGCGTCCATGGCGTTCGACGGACCGAGCGGCTCCGCTTCAACAATGGTTTTGACCGCCCGTCTGCCCGCGATCGTTTCGACCCGTTCGGCAAAGTCCTCCGCCGTGCCGAAGCGTGTGTCGTACTGTGCCGTGTGCTCCGACAGGATCGGGATCAGCTCGTGTTTCTCCGATAACGCTTCGTAAACTTCCAATATATTATGATGGTTGCAAAACGATCCGCAGATCGCAAAGCCCAGCTTCATTCCCTCTCGTCCTCCCAAATCCGATATAGCGTCTCCTTGAGGGCGAGCGCAGCCGTCTCCGGCGCTGCCTTACCAGGCAATCCTCCGGCTTTGACATAGTCCAGTCGCTTCACGCGCGCCGCTTCCGCGTCGATGCCGTCGCAGGACGCCAGCTCGATCAGCACGCAGTCGCGGCGCAGCTCGCCCAGCAGGCCGGCGGAAAGCACCATTGCCGGTGCCGTGTTGAAGATCGCGCGAAAAGCTCCGAGCTTCCCCGTCAGCCGCTCAGTGTGCAGGGCGCTGTATCCGAGCGCGTCGATCCACGCAAAATCGTCGAACCGCCGCGCGCTGACACTGACAAGCGCGCCGAGGGCAGCGAGGTCGTGAGCAAGCAGCTTGCCCACGCGCCCGAAACCGACCACCAGGCAGGGAGATCCGCGCAGCGTGACAGTCAGACGCTCCATCGCCGCGGCGATCGCGCCCTCTGCCGTCGGCACGGCATTTTTGACCGCCAGCGCCTCGTCGGCATAATAGTCCGTCAGGCGCAGTCCCAGCAGTTCTGCCTGCTCCCACGCCGCGGCGGGAACCGCTCCGGCGTAAATACGCTGCGTCGCGTTCAGCCGCGGCCACAGCTCGCCGAGCGGCATCTTTGTGCCGTTCAGCTTTCCTTCCTTTTGCAGCGGCACGGGAAGCACGACCCGATCCGCCGCCAGCGCCTCGCTGGGCGTTCCCTCGTTCGGCGCGCCTGCAAGACACCACGACCGCACCTTGAACCCATCTGCCGCGAGCATGTTTGCCAGGAACACCATCCGAGCGTCCCCGCCCAAAAAGCCGACCGTTTCCATGCGCATCACCTCTCGCCCCATGTTATGAGCAAAGTGCCGTTCAGGTGATTGCGCCGCGCACACAAACGTGGTATACTGTCGCAAATCGTTTTTCGGAGGTTCCGATGCGTTATCCCTATCTGCTTTTTGATGCCGACGACACACTGTTCGATTTCGGCAAAGCCGACCGCCGCGCCTTTGCAGCCGCCTGCGAGGCGATCGGGCTGACGTTTTCCGAGGAACTGCTCGAAATGTTCCGTACGCACAACAATACCTGCTGGACGATGTTCGACCGCGGAGAGGCAAGCAAGGACTTCATTGTCATCGAGCGTTTCCGCCGTCTGTTCGCAGAGCTGGGCGTCGATGCCGACCCCGCCGCCGCAAATGAGGCGCATCTTTCGACGCTTGCAACCTGCTCGTTCCCGACGCTGCATTCCGTGGAGGTCTGCCAAACGCTGGCACAGACGCACCGGCTGTTCCTTGTGACGAACGCCGTCGAGTCTGTGCAGCGCGGCCGGCTCGCGAGAGCGGAGATCAAACCGTATCTGGAGACGGCGTTCATCTCCGAGGAGGCAGGCGCGCAGAAGCCGACGAAGGCATACTTCGACTATGTGTTTTCCCGCATTGACGGCATCACGAAGGAAAACTGCCTGCTCATCGGCGACTCGCTGACCAGCGATATCCTGGGCGCAAACAACTACGGCATCCCCTGCTGCTGGTACAATCCCAGGCGCTCACCGAACCCGGACGGTCTGCGTGTAGACTATGAGATCACAGACCTGCGGGAGCTGTACGCCATCGTTTGAGACAGAACCCCCGCATGCGCTCGATACCGCAAGATCACAACAGCCGAGAATACCTCGTACCAAAACAACGGTACGAGGTATTATGATCAGATTCTTTGCGTCGTGGTCATCATGACACACACGGTCGAATCGTTCCATTTTGTAATGTTGATCACTGTTTTTTCCCGCGTTCCTTGACCAGCTCCGCCAAAGAGAGCACCTGCTCCTGCCTCAGCGCCACGCTGACGCCGAAATAGACGGCACACCCCACAGCGCCGACCGCGACACACTTGACAACAAGCACGACCTTGTTCTCCGAACCATTGACGAGCAGCGCTCGCCCGCCGTACAGCGCAGCATACATCAGCGCTGTTGCGGCAACACCCTTGAAAAGCGGCGCAAAGCGCGCCGCGCCGGAGCCGCGGAACAGCTTCTCCGCCATAACAATGGCGCCGAGCGTGATAGCGGCTGAGGTCGCAAGCGCCACCTCCGCCGCGGTGCGCGCCACGCTGTTAAGCGCCAGATTGACCAGCAGGATACAGAGATTGACCAGCAGCGGAACCAGCGTCTTTTTCATCGCATAATATGCCTTGTTGAGCAAATCAAGCGCAGCGAAGCCGCACATGCCGAAGGCATACATCATGAAGATGTTGCCGGTTATTGTGCTGGACTCGCCGGTGAAGCTGCCGCTCTCGAAGACAACCTGAATGATATCTCTGCCGAACGCGCACATCGTGGCGCAGATAGGCAATATGAACAGCAACGTACTTTCTGTCACATTCCAGATGTAACTGAGATAGCCCTTGCTGTCTGCACTTGTCACCTCGCGGTTGAAACGCGGGAATACAACCGCGCTGATGCTGTAAAGCACGGTGGTCGTCAGCGGCGTGAAAAGCTTGTCCGCATAATAGAAGGCGCTGACCGCCCCGCTGTCGAACGACGCGGCGTGGGAGGTGTCGATCAGATAGCAGAACAGGAAAATCGAGGTCGTCAGAACCGTAACCGCCGCAGTCTTGAAGTATGAACCAATGTAGTCCGCGCGGAGATCAAGCGTCGGGCGATAAGAATAACGCTCCTTCACCGCGTATGGGATGCTCATGCCAAGCTGGAGCAGCCATGCCGCCGTGGCAGCGACAACAACGCCGCCGATCCCCAGCCGCGCGCCGACCACGATCATAAACAGTGAGAGAAACAGATTATATGGCAAGCTCATGCTGCCATGGAGCGTGTAGTGGTCCAGCGCCTGAAACATCGCCACCATCAGGTATGCTACTGCCACGACAGGCAGAGATAGCGCCATGACGCGGATATATAACACCAGTCGGCTCAAATCCGACGCCGCGTTTTTCCATATCATGCCGACCAGCGGTGTGGACGCCCAAAGCTGCCACAGGCCCATCGCAGCAAGCGACACGAGCAGCGTCAGCGTGACGAGGTTGTTTGCCGCGCGGATTCCTTTCCTGCGCTCAACGGAGAACTCTCTGGTCAGGATCGGCACCGCCGCGATGCACAATGCGTAACAGATGTTGTTATAGAGATAAATCGTCGAGTTGAACGACGCTGTGTAAAGATCGGCGTCCGCGCCTATGCCAAAATAGCGCGCCTGCAGCATCTCACGCACAATACCCGACATTCTGGCAACCACGGTAAGAATAAACACGAGCCCGATCGCGCCTGCTGTTTTGACGCCGGTTTTCGCGTCCTGTGCGTTCTTCTGTTCCGGCGTGCGCGGCGCTGCATCCGTTTCCGGCAGGGCGCAGATCGTGTCATCATTGGCATCGAGCTTGCCTTGCAGCTCCACGGCATGGTCGGACACCGCCTCCGTCTGCTGCATTCCCTGCTCCACGACCTGTCGGAAGCTCTCCCGAAACGCCTCCTCCGATCGTTCGTCACATACGACGATTCCATCCACCCTCCGCAGCACCCCGGCAGCATCGCGGCAGTTCTCTGCACGGTCGATGGAGTCGAAGTCAGGCAAACAGACTAGCACCTTCTTTTTGTAACGCCTGGCAAGCCGAATGACGGCAAGATCGTCTTGCAGGTGCCCGCCGCCGGAAATCAGCATATCGCAGCGCTTGACGGCGCGCTCAACCTCTGCAGACGCCATGCAGTCCAACGCTTCCACGCCGTACTTCCCGCGCGTACCGGCGGGATCACGTGACAGGACGGTCAGCGCGCAGTCCGGCAGCTGTGTGCGAATGCTGTTTACGACGGTACGAAGAACGGGCTCATCGCCGATATTGTCAGAGTCGTAATAGCCGGTAATGAGAATATGATACATAAAAACGGGTTTCCTCCGTCACAGTTTGATTGCTTTGGCGCTCCGGCGCTTATCTTGCCGCTCCCTGTATGGGGTCCGCCAAACAGGATGACGATTGATCATACCAAAGCCGCTTCTCTCTTGCAAGTCTTGCCACAGGATTCATGCGCCGAAGCCGGAGCGCCGAAGCCGCTCCGCGCGGCGCATGAGCGCATTCTTTTCGTTCGGCAGCTTTTCCGCCGCAACCTCGTCCAGGATCTTCCGAAGCGCCGCGCCGATGTCGCGTCCGCGGAAGCCGAGCGCCGCCATGTCTCCGCCGTTGACCAACAGCTCCGATAGCTCGCAGCACGCGCCCTCGGCGATCAGTGCGTCGTAGACCGTCTGCGCTTCACGCCACGGTTTTTGCGCACGTTCCAGACCGTCGGGTGCCTTCGCTGCGTTGTCCGCAAGCTTCGTCAACAGCAGATTTGCAGTCGCCGCCTTGCCTCGTTTTGCCATTTCGCGATGGAGCGCGGCGCGCTCCGGCGGGAACATATCGTCAAAACACTCCAACTGCGCGCGCACCTGTGCGGCAAGGCTCTTTTCAAAGCGCAGCCGTGCCATGATCTCCTCCGCCAGCCGCGCGGAAATCGCCGTGTGTCCGTAGAAATGCCCGATCCCGTCCGCATCCAGCGCCAGGCAATGCGGTTTGCCGAGGTCGTGGAACAGCATCGTCCAGCGCAGCTCGCGCCGCGGCGGCGCCGCGCCGACGCTTCGCGCCGTATGCTCCCACACGTCGAAGCAGTGATGCGGGTTGCGCTGGTCAAACCCCACGCAGGGAAGTATCTCAGGAATGACGACACCCAGCACATCCGGAAACGAGAGCAGCACTTCTGCGGCATGCTCACCGCAGAGGAGCTTATTCATTTCCGAGTAAACACGTTCCGCCGCGACAGTATCCAGCAGAACGCGCTTTTCCCGCGCGGCTTCCGCCGTTGCGCCCTCTACGGCAAAGCCCAGCCGCGCCGCGAAGCGAAGCAGTCTCAGGATACGCAGCGCGTCCTCGTCGAATCGCGTCCGCGCGCTGCCGACGCATCGCAGCACGCGCTGATTGAGATCAAGCTGTCCACCGAAAGGATCGATGATCGTGCCGTCCGGCGCAAGCGCCATGGCGTTGACCGTAAAATCCCGCCGCGCAAGGTCGTCCTCAATGCGGTCGGTGAAGGTAACGCTCTCAGGATGGCGGTTGTCGCGGTACGCGCCGTCGTGCCGCATGGTGGTGATCTCCACATTGCGCCCGTCCAGCGCGACCGTTATCGTGCCGTGTTGAAGCCCCGTCGGATGCGCCGCCGTACCGAACAGCGCGATCGTCTGTTCCGGCGGCGCATCGGTCGTAAGATCCCAGTCGTCCGGCGTCATGCCGAGCAGCGCGTCGCGCACGCAGCCGCCCACGGGATACGCGCGGTATCCCGCATCAGCAAAGCGCCCCAGTATTTGGTTGACATAATCCGGAATCGTCATTGCTCGCTCCTCAAAAAAAGCATTGCGCTTTGGATTGGGTTATATTATACTATACAGGCTCAAATTTGCAAATCCTGAAAGGATATGAAATAAATGGATATTTCCACCTGTCTCGTTCCCGGCAAGCGCGCGCACCTCGCGGGTATCGGCGGCGTTTCGATGAGCCCGCTGGCAGAGGTGCTGCACGGCATGGGGCTCATCGTGCAGGGCAGCGATATGAACGAAAGCCCCGCGGTGGAGCATTTGCGCTCCCTCGGAATCTCCGTCGCCATCGGCCACGCCGCCGAGAATTTGGGCGATTGCGATTTTGTGGTACGCACGGCCGCTATCCACGATGACAACCCCGAGATTTCAGGCGCCGTTACGCGCGGCATCCCGGTCTTTGAGCGTGCGCAGGCGTGGGGCGCAATCATGAAGGGCTACCAAAACGCGCTGTGCATATCCGGCACGCACGGTAAAACGACCACGACCTCCATGGCGACGCACATCTTCATGGCGGCGCAGAAAGACCCGACGGTCATGATCGGCGGCACGCTGGAACTTCTGCACGCCGGCTACCGCGTCGGCAAGGGCGATACCATCATCGCAGAAAGCTGTGAATACTGCAACTCCTTTCTGAGCTTCTTCCCCACAGTCGCGGTCATTCTCAATGTTGAGGCGGATCACCTCGACTTCTTTAAGGATCTCGCGGACGTGGAGCGCTCGTTCCGCCGCTTTGCTGAGCTGGTGCCGGAGCGAGGCTATGTTGTTGCTAACCGCGACGACAGCGGTGCGCGGGAGACGCTCGCGGGCTATGAGTGCCCTGCATTCTGGTTCAGCCTGAATGCTGCGGACGCCGATTGCCACGCGGCAAACGTCGTCTGGGCAGGCGGACTGCCCACGTTTGACGTCGTTATCCGCGGCACATCCTATGCGCATGTCGCGCTGAACGTCGGCGGGACACACAACATCATGAACGCCCTCGCCGCGGCGTCCGGCGCGTATCTGCTCGGTCTGCCGGGCAGCGCCGTCGAGCAGGGACTCGCCACCTTCCACGGCGCGGGACGACGCTTCGAGCGCAAGGGCGACTATCACGGCGCAGCGGTCTACGATGACTACGCCCACCACCCCGGCGAACTGCACGCGCTGCTGACGATGGCGAAGGCTCTGCCCTATCGGCGCATCGTCTGCGCGTTCCAGCCGCACACCTACTCACGCACCCACGCGCTGTTCCGTGAGTTCGTCGAGGAGCTGAAGCTGCCCGATGTATTGATTCTGGCTGAAATCTACGCTGCGCGCGAACAGAACGATCTTGGCATCTCGTCCAACGACCTCGCGAAGGAGATACCCGGCGCGATCTACTGTCCGACGCTTGCCAAGGTTACGGAGACTCTGCGCGACGTTGCGCAGCCGGGCGACCTGATCCTGACGGTCGGCGCAGGCGACATCTACAAGGCCGGCGAAAACCTGCTGAAGGACGTCCGGTAAAGATGAGGATTTCCGAACTCTATACCGCCGCGCCGGAGCAGAGCTCCAAGCGCGCGAAAAAGGCGTTCGCCCTGTTGGATGCGCTGGGTATTCCCTACCGCCGTGTGGAGCATGAGGCAGCGGAGACGATGGACGCCTGCGCCGCCATCAGCGACGCGCTGGGCGCGCGCATCTGCAAGAACCTGTTTCTCTGCAACCGTCAGCAAACGGCGTTCTACCTGCTCACGATGCCCGAGGACAAGCCCTTCTATACAAAAGATCTGAGCCGTCAGATCGGCTCGTCGCGGCTGTCGTTCGCACCGCCGGAAAAAATGGAGGAGCTGCTTGGCTGCTCCCCCGGCTCGGCAAGCGTGCTGGGGCTGGCGAATGACGCCGAACGCCGCGTCCATCTCATCATGGATCGCGATGTCGCGGAAGCGGAGCGTTTTGCCTGTCATCCCTGCGACAACACCGCCAGCCTGACGATCGCAACGAGGGATCTCATCGAGCGGTTTTTGCCCCATGTGGGACACAGCTTTGACATTGTTGAATTGTAAGCAAAAATCGGAAGAGCGACGCTCTTCCGATTTTCAGTTGATAAAACCCGCAAAGGTTGCTTTTTTGCCTCAGCTGATCGTGAAGGTTCGCACGTCGCGCACACGCGCGTCCGAATGCGTGCAAAGGCAGGCGACGTAATCGGGGAAGGTTTCCAGATAGACGATGCGCTCGCCGCGCAGCTCCGGCCGCTCGACCTCGCGGATACCTCCGAGTCCCGCGCCGCTGTATTTGGTGCGCGCCTCGCGCCGCACCCAGCTCTCAAAGAACTCCTGTTTTGACGCCGTGCCCGCGATGCGCTGCATGGAGCGCTCGCTCACGGGGCGCAGCTTCTCGATGTCCACGCCCAACGGTTCGTCGTGCAACCCGACCAGCGCGGCGTTGCGCGTATGGCTGATGTTGAACTGTACGTCGGGGTAGCCCTCGAATTCCGGCTTGCCGTATTTATTGTAGCGCATCCGCGGCAGTTTTTTCCATCCGTACAGGCTGTGCGTCGCCATATAGAGGATCGCGTAGGCGCACAGCGGCTCGTGCCGCAGCTCCTCGCGAGGCACCCTCATAAGTCGCTCACGCCGCTCGTCCGGCATGATGCGCAGGAACGCGTTTGATTCGTCCTCCGTCAGAGGGCGGTCGAGCTTCACGGCAAACAGATGGATATCCATACTTCGCCCTCCTCTCTTCAAAACCAACAGTGCAAAGTATTATATGGCATAGGAGCCTGCTTGTCAAACTCTGTCGAAAAAATTTTGAAGAAAATAAGAGGATTCGGATAAGTTTTGGCGTATAAGGAATTTAGCGACGAAAAAAGGGAGGCGATTCGCGTGGCGTTCGATCAGCGTTTTCTGGACGAGCTGGCGGCGCGCAGCGACATCGTCGACATCGTGGGCAGCTACGTCAGCTTGAGTCCGCGCGGTTCGGAGTACTGGGGCTGCTGCCCGTTCCACAGCGAAAAGACGCCCTCGTTCCACGTCCGTCCCGATCAGCAGATGTACTATTGCTTTGGCTGCAAGAAGGGCGGCGGCGTCGTCAATTTCATCATGGAGATCGAAAACCTCTCCTACCCCGACGCGGTCCACTTTCTCGCAAAGCGTGCGAATATCCCCGTGCCGGAGGAAACACGCGACGACGGCTCGTCCCGTCTGCGGTCGCGGCTGCTTGCGCTCAATCTCGATGCGGCGCGTTTCTACTACGACCAGCTCCATTCCCCCAAGGGCGCGGCGGCGATGGCGTATCTGCGCGAGCGGAAAATCACGCAGAAGAACGCGACCAACTTCGGTCTCGGCGCCGCGGCGGATGAATGGCAGGGGCTGATCGACGCCATGCAGGAAAAAGGCTACACGCAGGCGGAGCTGCTTGCCTCCGGCCTCGCGGTCAAAAGCCAGAGCGGTCACGTATACGACAAGTTCCGCAACCGCCTCATCTTCCCCATCGTCGACGTGCGCGGCGACGTGCTGGGCTTTGGCGGGCGCATCATTGACAAGAACGATCCCGGCGCAAAGTACATGAACACGCCGGAGACCGTCGTCTACAGCAAGCGCCGCGTGCTTTACGGCCTCAACCTTGCCAAAAAGAGCAAGCGCGGAAACATTCTGCTTGTCGAGGGAAACATCGACGTCGTGATGCTGCATCAGGCGGGTTTCGACAACGCCTGCGCCTCGATGGGGACGGCGCTGACGCAGGAGCAGCTCCATTTGCTCTCCCGCTACACGAAGGAGCTGATCCTCTGCTACGACAACGACGACGCGGGCAAGGCGGCGACGCAGAAGGCCTTGACGCTGCTGAACAACACCGATTTTCATGTCCGCGTGCTGGAATTGCCCAGGCGTCTTGTCGACGGGCAATACGTCAAGCAGGACGCGGATGATTTCATCAAGTATCAGGGCGCCGACGCCTTTGAGCGCCTGCTCTCCGGCAGCGGCAGCGGCATGGACTTCCGCATGGCGCAGCTTGCGGGCAGATTCGACCTCACGAGCGACCGCGGGCGTATCGATTACGCATCGGCAACAGCAGAACTGCTCGCCTCCGTATCAAACGCAGTAGAGCGCGAGGTCTACACCGTTCGCGCGGCGGAGGCAGCGGGGATCTCCCCGGACGCGCTGAAGCTGGAGGTCCGGCGCACCCTCTCGCGCAAGGTCAAAAAGGATCGGCGCGAACAGGAAAAGCACGATCTTCGGCCCGCCGTCGCGGCGCAGCCGAAGGAACGCTCCATGCGCTATGAAAATACACGCTCGGCGCGCGCGGAGGAAGGTGTGCTGCGGCTGCTGACGCTGGATCATTCGTTGTTTGCCGCGGAACCGCCGCTGCGGGAGGACGAGTTCTCTTCCCCGCTTCTGGGCAGGCTCTTTACCGCGCTCTGGGCACAGCGGCAGAGCGGCGGCGCCATTCGCCTCAGCGCACTGGACGGGCAGTTCAACGCGGACGAGTTGGGCCATCTGGCGGGAATCCTGCAAAAACCGGAGTCCAGCGATCATACGGCGCGGGAAAAAGCGCTGGGCGATTATCTCGCCATCATCCGTGCCGAATGCGCCAAGCGTCAAACAACTCCGGAAGACCCGCTCCTTGCGGCGATCCGCAAACGCAAAAGCAACACAGCAACACAAGATAGAGATGGAGGACATACACATGGCATCTGAGATGGACAAGGATTTTGATACCCGCGATCTGGAGGCGGAAGCGGACAGCATTCTCGCCGCCGCGGGAGATGTGGAAGAGATTCCTGTCGAGATCGAGAAAGTACCGGCAAAGTACCGCAAGAACGCGGAGAGCGAAAAGAAGGTGCCGCCGCTGGACGCCGCGGCCATCGCCTCCCTGCCTGCCGGCAGCATTCTGCAGGAACACGAAAAGCTGCGCAACCTCTTCGCGCGGGCAAAGGCGGACGGCAAGCTGGACGCGTCCGAGCTGATCGACCGGCTGGATGAGCTAACCCTTGCGCCGGAGCAGGTCGACCAGGTCTACGATTCACTTGAAAAGCTGGGCGTTGCGCTGGTCAGTTCCGATTTGGCCGACAACTCCGACGACAGCGACGACGAACCTCCGCTGGAAGCGCTCGCCGAGGTCGAGGAGGAGGAGCTGGTTGACCCAAACGAGTTGATCGACAGCTTTTCCATCGATGATCCCGTCCGTATGTACCTCAAGGAGATCGGCAAGGTCAACCTGCTCTCCGCCACCGAGGAGGTTGAGCTGGCGAGTGAGATGACCGCCGGCGTTGAGGCGCAGGAAAAGATGGCGCAGGCGGAAAAGGACGGCGTTGAGCTGTCCGATGCCGAGCTTGCGGAACTGAATGCCACCATAGCAAAGGGCGAGTCGTCCAAGCAGCGGCTTGCCGAGGCGAACCTCCGTCTCGTCGTGTCCATTGCCAAGCGCTATGTCGGTCGCGGCATGCTGTTCCTGGATCTTATTCAAGAGGGCAACCTCGGCCTCATCAAGGCGGTCGAAAAATTTGACTACACCAAGGGATACAAGTTCTCCACCTATGCAACGTGGTGGATCCGTCAGGCGATTACCCGCGCCATCGCCGATCAGGCGCGCACAATCCGCATCCCCGTGCATATGGTCGAGACCATCAACAAGGTTATCCGCGTCTCACGCCAGCTGCTGCAGGAGCTGGGGCACGACCCCTCGCCCGAGGAGATCAGCGATGAGATGGGCATGTCGGTGGACAAGGTGCGCGAGATCCTAAAGATCGCGCAGGAGCCGGTTTCCCTCGAAACGCCCATTGGTGAGGAGGAGGACAGCCACCTCGGCGACTTCATTCCCGACGAGGGCGCGAGCGAGCCGAGCGAAGCGGCAAGCTTCACGCTGCTGCAGGAACAGCTGGTGGACGTGCTGTCCACGCTGACCCCGCGCGAGGAAAAGGTACTCAAGCTGCGCTTCGGCATCGAGGACGGACGTCCCCGCACGCTGGAGGAGGTCGGCAAGGAATTCAATGTCACGCGCGAGCGCATCCGCCAGATCGAGGCAAAGGCGCTGCGCAAGCTGCGCCACCCCTCGCGCTCCAAGAAGCTCAAGGATTTCCTCAACTGAGGTAAAACGCCATCGGTTTGAACCGATGGCGTTTTGATTTGGTTATGCCCTGTCGGCAGAGTCCATCTTTTTCAGCTCTGAGACCGCCAGCGGTATGGATATGGACACGGACAGCACGTCGGCAATCGCCTGTGTCATCTCCACACCGGTCAGTCCGAAGAGCCGCGGCAGCGTGAGGATCAGAGGGACGAAAAAGATGCCGCTGCGCGCGGAGGCGGTAATCGACGCCTTGACGCCGCGTCCGATGGATTGAAGCATCATATTGGTCAGCACGATGCACGCCAGCAGCGGCAGCGCCGCCGCCTGCCACCGCAGCGCCGCGGAGCCGACGGCGACGACCGCCGGATCGTCGCGGAAGAAAGCGATGATCCGCGGCGCGCAGGTCAGGCAGAACAGCGACATGGCGGTCAGAAACAGTGTGCCGTACTTCACGCAGAAGAACCAGCCCTCGCGCACGCGGGACGTTTTCCCCGCGCCGTAGTTGAAGGCGCAGACCGGCTGGTAGCCCTGTCCAAAGCCGATCAGGGCGCTGGATACAAACATCGTCACGCGCGTCGTTACGCTCATACCCGCGATGGCCGCGTCGCCGCACACGCCCGCCGCGCGGTTCAAAAGCACGGTGGCAATAGCGGTCAGCCCCTGCCGCACAAGCGCGGGAAAGCCGCCGTTGACGATCTCGCTCAGGTAGTGTCCGTTCAGGCGCACGTTGCGTACACGCAGGCGGAGGTTCGCGCCGCGCGCCGTTCCCGCGAGCAGGACGAGGAAGCTGACGGCCTGCCCGCATACGGTGGCGATCGCCGCGCCCCGAACGCCCATGTGAAACGCAAGGATCAGCAGCGGGTCAAGCCCGATGTTCAATATCGCGCCGGAGAGCAGGCCCACCATCGCGTACGCGGCGCTGCCCTGATAGCGGAGCTGGTTGTTCAGCACGAACTGTCCCATAACGAAAGGGGCGCCGAGGGCGATGACGCTCAGATATGCGCTTGCTTCGCCGACGGTGCCGCCTGACGCGCCGAGAAACACGACGATGACGCGGAGATAGCGGGTGATCAGGAGCGTCGTCACGACGCCAAGGAGCAGCGAGAGCGCCAGCCCCGTTGCCGCCATCTCCTCCGCCTCCCGCCGTTTCTGTGCGCCGAGCATCCGCGAGAGGTAGTTGCCGGAGCCCTGTCCGCAGAAAAAGCCCAGCGCCTGAATGATCGCCATGACGGAGAACGCCAGCCCTACGGCTGCAGTCGCCTCCGTGGAGATGCGTCCGACAAAGAAGGTATCCGCCGCGTTGTAGAGCGCGGTGACGAGCATGCTGACGATGGTCGGAACGGAGAGCCGCGCGATCAGCTTCGGCACCGGCGTCTCAGTCAGATCTCGATACCTCGCGTCTGCCGCCGCTTTCCGATTCTGGTCGCCGTCCATGCCGTCACCCCCCTTGCCGGACGCGTCGCGACACCGCTCGGCAAATGCACTCGCGGAATTTATCTGTTGCGCATTCCGTCGTTTTTCGATATACTGTTATCGGTTGATATTGGTATACAGTTTGCCACGGTTTCTATTTTGAATCAAGGGGGGAAATACCGATGAAAGATCTGCTGAAAAAAGTCCTGCTCTGCTGCGTCCTGCTCGCCTGCCTGTGCGGTCTCGGCTGGATGGTCTGGGCGCACCGCCACGTCATCAAGGCGATGATTTGCGGCGAGGAGCTGCCCGAGGCGCCGGAGGATTGCCCCGCATCTTTGTTCCAAAAGAAAGGCTGAGAGCGGATGCGTAAGGATCAAACCCGCGCAGAATGGCTCAACTCGCGCAAGATCCACTCGCCGCCTGCCGTTCCGTACTGGATATTGATGCAGGTAGCAAAGCTGCTCGCCTGGCTGGACGGCACGCGTTTTACCTACCACGCCCGCCCGGGACGGGAAGGCGGGCCGATCGTCATGATCGCCAACCACGCCTCGCGCAACGATTATGAATTCACCGGCCCGCCCTGCTGGCCGAAGCGGCTCAACTACGTCGTTGGCTACAACGAGTTCTTCCGCTTTCCCACCAGCATCCTGCTTCCATTCATGCAGGTGATCCCCAAGAAAAACTTCACGCCCGATCTCTACGCCGCGCGGGAGATCTTCCGGGCGGCAAAGAGCGGGTGCAGCATCTGCTTCATGCCCGAGGGCATGAGCTCCATCACCGGCATGGCGCAGCCCTGTATCCCCGGGGGCGCGAAGCTTATCAAAAAACTGGGGCTGCCGGTGTATTATGCCAAAATTGCGGGCGGCTACCTCACCTACACCAAGCACTGCCTTGACCGGCGCAAGGGACGCGTGGGCGTAACGGTCGACCGCATGTTCACGCCGGAGCAGCTCGCGGCCATGAGCGAGGCGGAGATCGAGGATACGATGAACCGTCTGCTCGCCCATGACGACTACATCTGGAACGAGACCGAGCGGGTGCGTTTCCACGGCAAAGGACAGATGGCAAAGAAGCTCGAAACGCTGCTCTATCTCTGCCCGCGCTGCGGCGCGCTGTATCAGACCGAGGGGCTGGGCGATGTGCTGCGCTGCCGCGCCTGCGGCAACGCTGTGCGCGTGGACGAGGCGTACAGGCTCCACCCCGAATTCGGCTCCGAGTGCCCCGAGCGCGTGACAGACTGGACGATCCTGGAGCGCGAACGCGCCGCGCAGGAGGTTCGCAAGCCGGACTTCCGGCACAGCGGTCACGTCCGCATCGGCGTCCTGCCCGAGCGCAGGGCGCTCCGCGGCGACGCAACCGCGGTCATCTGCGGCGACGGAACGCTGACGCTCGACCACGGCGGCCTGCACTATGACGGCACGCTGGAGGGCAAGCCCTTCCGCTTTGATATGCCGAGCGCGCAGCTCCCGACCTACGGTATGTGCACGGACATCTCCCGCTTCTATCTGTTTCTCGACGGGCGTTTCCTCGAATTCTATCCCGACGCGAACGATGTGCTGTGGTGGGATCATTTGACCGAGGAGCTGCACCGCTTTCAGGGCGGCAGATGTCAGAACACACCGTATCGTCATACGACGCCATGACTACATAACGAAACCGGCTGTCGGAGCGCCCCGACAGCCGGTTTCATTATTCCGCTGCGTGTTCCTTGGCGAGAAGCGCCTGCTCCTCGTTCTTGATTTCCCAGTGGATCAGGAAGGTCAGGCATCCGCGCAGGATGATGATCGCGCCGAGGATCCCCAGCTCCGCCCACTCTCGTACGACAACGGTGCGCAGCACCTCGCCGCCGAGCTTGAACTCCAGCGCCAGCGCGATGCCCTGCGCCAGCGTGAGGCGGATCTCGGTGTCGCGCCGGATCCAGCGGATAAAGCACTTGACGGCGGTGAATACCAGCACGCAAATACCGAAGAACTCCATCAGCGTCGTGCAGAGCGTCGCGACCTCGTACAGCAGCTTTTCCATGATCTCGATTCCGGCAGCCATAAGCGCATCCTCCTCATTTGCTTCTATCTGTTTTTTCGTTTGTTCATCCCCCGGCGCGGGCCGCCGACGGGCTTGCGCAGCGTGCGGTAGCAGCCGTCGCACAGACGCCCGCGGTGGTGCAGCGGCAGCGCCTTGCCGCACTTTTCGCAGAAGCGGATGTTGTTCTGCAAACGATAGATCAAAATATCGTTGATGTCCTCCGCCACGCGCTCGCGGGTGTCGCGGAGCTTTTCCGCGTCTACGGGGCAGTCAAACGCCTTGGCAAAGGAGAAATAGAGGTCGAGCTTGCGGTAATACTGCTCCAGCTCCGGCAGCGTCGGGGCGCCGTCGGTCAGAAGCCCCGGCTGCTCGACGGCTTCCCCCTGCGCCCAACGGCGCAGGAAGGTGAAGAACAGCTCGGAGAGCGCGTCCTCCGTCTCGTCAAATGGGATATTCGCCGCGCGCAACTCCTGTTCCTTTGTCAATGCGAAGCCTTTTTCCCGCATCTTTGAAATGACGGATATATATCTGGAGATATCCAGCTTGCGGTAGGGCTCGACGGCGGGCATATTGCTCCACTCCGTCAGCACCTCCAGCAGGTCGAAATCGACCGAAAGCACCAGATCGGAGAAGCCTGTCACCGCGTATTGCAGCGGCGGCACGACCGTCTCCAGCCCCGCGCGGATGGCGGCAAGGTTCTCCATTGCGCCGACGAAGCCCTTGTCGTACATTCCAAAGCGCCCCGCCCGGCCAGCGATCTGCTGGATCTCCTCCGGCTTCAGCTCGCGGCGTTCCACCCCGTCATATTTTTCCGTCTCCATGAACAGGACACGGCGGATGGGCAGATTCAGCCCCATGCCGATGGCGTCGGTGGCGACGACGTACTCCATCCGTCCATCGAGAAAGCCGTCCATCTGCCGCCGCCGCGTGGCGTAGGGCAGTGCGCCGTAGATGATGGCTGGCTCCTTGCCCGACTGCCGCAGATCCTCCGCTGCACTCAGCACGCCGATCTTGGAAAAGGAGATCAGCGCGTCGCCGGGGCGAACGTGGTCAAAGTCCACCGTGTGGGACATGCAGATCAGCGGCGTCTGACGCTTGTGGATCTCCACCTCATAGCTGTCGCCGCAACTCTCGATCAGGCGGATGAGCAGCTGCTTCGCCTGCGGCGCAGCGCAGAGATGCACCTCCGGTGCCAGTACGCCAAGGATCGCGCGCGTCCATGCGTAGCCGCGCTCGCGATCAGCAATCATCTGGCACTCGTCGATGACCGCCACGTCGTAGCGAGCCTCGAGATCGAGCTTTTCCGCTGTTGCGGCGACGTGGGTGTCGCCGTCGCGGACGTCTTCTTCCTCTCCCGTGGTGAGGCTGCAATCCACGCCCGTGTCCAGCAGCGTCTCCTGCGCCTCCAGCGCCAGCAGGCGCAGCGGCGCGAGGTACACGCCCGTCGGCGCGGTCTTGAGGCGCTGAAAGCCCGCGTAGGTCTTTCCTGTGTTCGTGCCGCCGAGGTGCAGGATAAAGTGCCGATGCAGGGCGCGCGCCTCGGGATACTCGTCCTTGGGATTGAGCGCCAGCAGCAGTTTGAGGCTGGAGCGGATCGCCTGCGGCACGTACCATACCGACCACACCGCGCCCAACCCGTCCGTCAGCAGGAGCTGCGCGGGGAAATTCTTCCTGTCCAGCAGCTTTGCGAGTTCCGCCTCCGGCTGCGCGGCGGAAAAGTCACGGATCGCCTGCTCCGCCGCGGCGCGGAGCACGTAGGGATAGCGCTCCAGGACGTGCCGTGTGGTCAAGCCGTCCGGCTTTTCAGCGAGGAAGGCGCCCGTGCGTATCAGGCTCCGGAAGACCTCCGGCAGTCGCTTGCTGTCGCAGCGCTGCTCCAGCGCCAGAAACTCGTTGAGCCAGCCCGTCGCCTGCGTCAGGCGGAGGCGCTTCGCGCCGCGCAGATCGCGCAGCCGCGCGGCGATGGCGTAGTGGTACTTCCCCGCCAGGCGCCACGCGAGTGAATGATCCTTCTTTGCACCGTCCCACGCGCCCTGCAGCAGCTCCGCCGCCTTCGCAGAGGGAGCGTCGGGATTCGTCGCTCTGCGCCCGTTCCCCGGCATATCAGCGGTAAACGACAGCCTTTGCCAGCGCGTCCGCGTGCTCCCTGCTGTCGAGATACTCCACCAGAGCAAGCGCGAAATCCAGCGCCGTGCCGACGCCACGGCTTGTGATGACCGTGCCGTCCACGGCGACGGTCTCCTTGCCCGCGACCGCGCCGGTCAGCCTGTCCTCCAGTCCGGGATAGCAGACCGCGCGTCTGCCGTTCAGCAGCCCCGCCTTCGCCAGCACCGTCGGCGCGGCGCAGATGGCGGCGGTCAGCTTGCCCGCGGCGTGAAATTCCCGCAGCAGCGCGAGCACACGCTCGTCGGCAGCCAGGTTGTTCGTGCCCGGCTGTCCGCCGGGGAGCAGCAGCGCGTCGTACGCGGCAAAATCCGCGTCGCCGAAGCCCCTGTCCGCGCCGATGATGACTCCGTGCGAGCCGGTAACGGTCGCCGCGCCGTCCAGCGACACGATGTCGCAAACAATGTCGGCGCGGCGCAGCAGATCAACGACGGTCAGCGCCTCAACCTCCTCAAAGCCGTTGGCAAACAGCATAGCGGTTTTCTTCATATCGTTTTCTCCTGTTTCATAGGATGGGCGTCCAAAAACGCCGCGACCTGCTCACGGTCGCGAAGCGCCGCGGACGCGCCGACCGCCGTGGCGCAGATTGCGCCGCAGGCGTTGGCAAAGCGCAGCGCCTCCGTATGGCTCCCGCCGCGCAGCAGCGCGGCGGCAAAGCCCGCGATGAAGTTGTCGCCCGCTCCCGTAGCGTCGACGGCGTCGACGTCATAGGCGTCCAGGCGAATGGTCTCACGCCCGTTTTTGAACAGGCAGCCGTCGCTGCCCAGCTTGACGATGACGTTCTTCACGCCGCGGCGCAGAAAAGCATCCGCCATCGCTTCCGGCGACGCTTCGCCGGTGTAGTATTTTGCCTCGTCCTCGTTGGGAAAGATATAATCAATCAGCGGCAGGCTGTCACGCAGATCATCAAGCGCCAGCTTTCTGAAGTTCGGCAGCTTGGTATCCGCGAATACGATACTCCCCTGCGCCTTCGCAGCCGTCAACACGCCATGGATGATCGCCGGATCGTCAAAGGGCGCGCGGAACAGCGAAGCGAGCGTCACAACGCGGCTCGACGCAAAGCGCTCCGTCTGCCGTTCGGGGCAGAAATTGTAACGGTGCGCGGCGTTGGTGATGGATTTTCGTGTACCATCCTCACGGACAAACATTGTCGTCACCGGCGTCGGATGCTCCATGTCGCGGAGAACTGCGCTCACATCCACGCCCGCACGCACCAGCGCGGCAACGACCATGTCGCCCGCTGCGTCCGCGCCGAGCGAGCAGAGGATGCGTGTGCGCAGCCCAAGCTTCGCCGCCGCCACCGCGCCGTTGACCGCCTCTCCGCCGACGTTCAGCGTCCCGCTTTCGGCGCGGTAGCCCGACGCGGAGACCGGCTCCGGGTCAAAGCCTCGGATGATGGAGTCCACCAGCGCGGTGCCGACAGTCGTATAGTCGTACAAAAATGTATTCATTCCGCCACTTCGATATCGAGCCCCAGCTCCTTCGGCAGGAAACGGGGGCAGGTACTCTCCGACACGGTGATGACCGAGGCGGCGAGGTGCGTTCCGATGCGCACGGACTCGCGCAGATCCTTGCCGTAGGTCTGCCCGATGGCGACGCCGGCACAGAACGCGTCGCCCGCGCCGCTGGTGTCGCGCACCGTGACGGACTCCGGCGGACAATAACCGCGCTCGCCGCTCTGACTGGCGTAGACCGCGCCGCGGCTGCCGAGCGTGACGACCATGGACGGGATATTCGCCTTGCCGATGCGCTGGTACAGCTCCTCCGCGAGATCGTCCGGCTCCATGTCGCTGAAGTCGTCCACGAAGAGGATGCCTGCCTCCTCCGCGTTGCATACAAAGCAGTCGATGGACTGGAGAAAATCGCGGCGCTGGGATGCAATGACCATATTGGACACCACGCCGTAGACTTTCTTTCCGTATGCTTCCGCATAGCGGAGGATGCGCTTGACGATGTCCTGCTCCATGTCGACCTCCAGCACGATGCTGTCCGCATCGCGGAAGATCTCGTCGCCCTTCTCGTCGAGCAGGGCGATCAGCGGACGCAGATCGGGGCGCTTGGAGATGGAACCCGCCAGATCGCCCGTGTTATCGAATACGGCGAGCCAGATGCCCATACCGTCCGGCTCTGTGAGCACGTAGTCCGTGTTGACCTTGTGCTTGTTCAGCTTGCGCAGCACCTCCACGCCGGAGCCGGTGTCGTCCACCATGCTGACGAACGTCGGGCGCAGCTCCACGTTGGCGATATCTTCCGCAACATTGCGGCCCACGCCGCCGTGCACCGTTTCCACCCGTCCGGCGTTGCGTCCGGTGGGGCTGTACAGATCTTCGGGAAAGCCCTTGATGTCCACGAACACCGCGCCGACGACTACGATTGCCATAGCTTATCCCTCCTGTTGCTGCGCACGGCTCTGCCTGCGCAGCGGTGTGAGCAGCCTGCGCAGCTCCGCGCCCTTGGAGACGTTGCCCTCCACGCGCATCTGTCCGTTCATAAACAGCTTGTCCGCCGATACGGTGCCGTTCGCCATACCGCACAGATTGTCGTAGCTGGCGGCGATGGCGGCGTCCGCGTCGTGATAGGTGGTCGGAACGATGTTGACGCCGTCCTTGAGGAACTCAACGTAGAATACGCCCGTGCCGCGTCCGAGGATCTGGATCTGCACCACGCGGCGATAGTCGTCCGGCAGCGTGTCGCCGTGCTTTTTAAGGAACGCTGCATAGAGCTTTTTATACGTCTTTTGCAGCTCGCCGAAGGCGTCTGCGAAACTCAGCTCGTCCGCTCCGCTCTCCATGTCGGCGATGTCTCTGTACATTTTATTATAAATACCCGCGCTCTTTGTCCAGGAGAAGTCCTTCGTCATGCAGCGTTCGCCGAGCGTACGGAACATCTTCGCGTCGCCGAAGTAGAGCTTGACCGCCGCCTGGATCGCGAGATTGAGCGCCTTGGCGTTGTAATCCGTGAAAGAGAAGCCGTCGCCGACGCCGTCGAAATCCTTGTATGGGCGCACCGAATCCTTGAGGCCGCCGGTCTCGTGCACGATGGGCACCGTGCCGTAGCGCATCGCCATCATCTGCGAGAGTCCGCAGGGCTCAAAGCGCGAGGGCATAAGGTAGAGGTCGGCGCCGGCAAAAACCTCCGCCGCGGTCTGCTCGCTGAACTCCGTGGAGAAGCCGAGCTGGTCCGGCCACTGTGTCCGCGCCCAGTTGAAATAGTCGACGTACTGCTGATCGCCCTGTCCGAACACGATGAGCTGGACGCCCATGCGCATCAGGCCGGGCAGGACCTCCTTGATGAGCTCGATGCCCTTCTGCTCGACAAGGCGCGCCACAGAGCAAAGCAGCGGCCACTCCGGCTCGACGGCGATGCCGAATTTCTCCTGGATAAACGCCTTGCACTTTGCCTTGCCGGTGCGGTTCTTGACGGTGAAACGCGCCGGGATGCGCGGATCGTCGGAGGGGTCGTAGAGCGCCATGTCGATGCCGTTGAGGATGCCATAGGTTTTGCGCTCGACCAGGTCCATCACGCCGTCCAGCCCCATGCCGAAGGCGGGGCTGTGCAGCTCTCGGGCGTAGGTCTCCGAGGCGGTGGACACCGCGTCCGCCATCAGGATCGCGCCCTTCATCAGATTGATGTCATGCCGCCCCTCGTACTCGTAACCGAGGCCGCCCTGATACCATCCGCCCGGCAGAGCAAAGGTGCGCTCCAGCTCCTCCGCGCCAAATTGGCCCTGATAGGCGATGTTGTGGATGGTGAACACCGACTTGATGCGCTGCAGATCGCGCCGCCACGCCTGATCGTTCTTGAGATAGAGCACCGCGGGCGCGGTCTCCCAGTCGTTGCAGTGCAGGATGTCCGGCACAAAATCGAGCTGCGGCAGCAGGTCGATGACCGCGCGGGAAAAGAACGCGAAGCGAAGCGCGTCGTCATCGTAGCCGTAGAGCCGCGGACGGTCGTAGAAATCATTGTACTCCACGAACCAGACCGTCACGCCGCAGCTCTCGCCGCGGTAGAGCCCGCAGCGGGTCTCCCATTCGCCGAGCCGGACTCTGGGCGAGCAGACGAACTCCAAGCCGTCCCTGTAGCGCTCGCGCACGCATTGATAGAGCGGCGTAATGACGGCAACCTCGTTGCCCGCCTCCTTCAGCGCGGGAGGAAGGGAAAATGCGACGTCGGCAAGACCGCCGGACTTGCTGAACGGCGCGCATTCGCTGGTGACAAACAGGATCTTCATACTGCTCGCTCCTTTCGTATCTTTTCTGTCTATAGCATACCTTGTTTTGCGCGTTTTCGCAAGGCAGAAATCGCGACTCCACGTTTTTTTGATTTCACTCTTGCCTCGGCGCCTTTTTTCTCATATAATGAAAAATAACATTATATCTGAGTCTGTATTATAAGTATACAAGGAGGAACCCCACCATGAAGATCGTTGTTCTGGACGGCTACACCGAAAACCCCGGCGACCTGAGCTGGAGCGGCCTGGAAGCGCTCGGCGAGCTCAAGGTCTACGACCGCACCTCGTATGAGGAGTCTCCGAAGATCGCCGAGTACATCGGCGACGCCGACGTCGCCATCGTCAACAAGACACCGATCTCCCGCGAGACCATGGACAAGTGTCCCAACCTCAAATTCATCGCGGTCCTCGCCACCGGCTACAACGTCGTGGACGTTGCCGCGGCAAAGGAGAAGGGCATCCCCGTATCCAACGTCCCCGTCTACGGCACCCGCTCCGTCAGCCAGTTTGCCATCGCGCTGCTGCTGGAAGCCTGCCATCACATCGGCCACCACAGCGACGCCGTGTATGAGGGCAAGTGGGAGAACAACGCCGACTGGTGCTTCTGGGATTATCCCCTGATCGAGCTGGCGGGCATGACCTACGGCCTGCTCGGCTGCGGCAACATCGGCATCCACACCGCCGAGATCGCCAAGGCGCTGGGAATGCGCGTCATTACCTACGACGGACGCCAGCGCGAGGAAGCGCTCGCGCTGGGCGTGGAGTACGTCACGCTGGACGAGCTGTTCGCCCAGTCCGACGTGCTGGGGCTCCAGATGCCGCTGTTCCCATTCAACACCGGTATCATCAACAAAGAGAACATCGCCAAGATGAAAGACGGCGTCATCATCATCAACAACAGCCGCGGCCAGATGGTCGTGGAGCAGGATCTTGCCGACGCGCTGAACTCCGGCAAGGTCGCCTGCGCGGCGCTGGACGTCGTGTCCACCGAGCCGATCCACGGCGACAACCCGCTGCTCAAGGCGAAGAACTGCATCATCACCCCGCACATGAGCTGGGGCGCGAAGGGCAGCCGCCAGCGCATCATGGATACGACCGTGGAGAACGTCAAGGCGTGGCTCGACGGCGCGCCGCAGAACGTCGTCAACAAGTAATATGAAAAAGATCATCGTCATCTCCGACTCGTTCAAGGGAACGCTGTCAAGTCAGGAGATCTGCGGGATCGCGCGCAACAGCGTGCCGAAGCTGTTTCCCGGCTGCGAGGTCGTCAGCATCCCCGTCGCCGACGGCGGCGAGGGCACGGTGAGCTGCTTTGTCGAAGCCATCGGCGCGGAACCGGTGACGGTCAGCGTGAGCGGTCCCTATGGCGAGCGCGTGGACGCGGTCTACGCAAGATCCGGCAAACGCGCCATCATTGAGATGGCGAGCGCGGCAGGCCTCCCGATGGTGGGTGACCGGCTCGATCCCGCCGGCACCACCACCTACGGCGTGGGCGAGCAGATCCGCCACGCGGTCGAGCACGGCTGTACGGAGATCCTGCTCGGACTCGGCGGAAGCTGCACCAACGACGGCGGCTGCGGCTGCGCCGCGGCAATCGGCACCAAGTTCTTCGACGCGGACGGGAACGCGTTCGTCCCCGTCGGCGGCACGCTGGACAAGATCGCGCGCATCGACAACAGCGCCGCGAACGCGCTGCTGCAAAACGTGCGCGTCACGCTGATGTCCGACGTGACGAACCCCCTGTGCGGCACACTCGGCGCGGCGCACGTCTTCGGCCCCCAGAAGGGCGCGGACGCCGCCATGGTCGAGCTGCTGGACGCAAACCTCGCCCATATGGCGGAGATCATCCGCAGCGATCTCGGCGTGTCTGTCGCGGATATGCCCGGCGCGGGCGCGGCAGGCGGCATGGGCGCAGGCTGCGCCGCATGCCTCGGCGCAGAGCTTCGCTCCGGCATCGAAGCGGTACTCGACATGGTGGACTTTGACGGCAAGCTGAACGGCGCCGACCTCGTCATCACCGGCGAGGGCCGTATCGACAGCCAGAGCGTCCGCGGCAAGGTCATCTCCGGCATCGCAAAGCGTACGCAGCCCAAGAACGTCCCGCTGGTCGCCATCGTCGGCAGCATCTCCCCCGACGCGGATACCGCCTACGAGCTCGGCGTGACCGCCATCTTCGGCATCGACCGTACGGCGAAGGCGTTTGCCGACTACGCCGCTGAAAGCGCGGAATATTACCGCGCGACGCTGGAGGACGTGCTCCGTCTGATTCGCGCGTTCCAGATCCAATAATCACATGATATACCGCTCCATTTTCTCGTAAAATGGAGCGGTATCGTTTTCGTTTGGTTGTACCATTAGCATACAGCACAAATGGTACAAGTCAATTTTGGGAAAAGCGCCAAAAAGCTTGTTAAAAAATATCATTCATTGACTTTTTGGTTGTGTCATTGTATGGTTGTATTACAAGATGACAAGCAGACAGTTTCACCTGTATTTTTCCGACACGGTCGGATCAAATAAAAACATTTCAGGAGGATGAACATGAAGAACATCAAGAAACTCACCGCGCTGCTCCTCGCGCTGGTCATGGTGCTTGCGCTCGCCGCTTGCGGCGGCAGCTCCAGCACCGCAGCCCCCGCCAACAACGGCCAGAAGTACACCATCCGCATCGGCCACAGCGACACCACCGCGAACCTCATTCACGTCAACCTGGAGCGCTTTGCCGAAGCCGTCAAGGAGCGCACCAACGGCCAGGTCGAGATCCAGATCTTCGCCTCCGAACAGCTCGGCTCCAACGCTGAGATGATCGAGATGGTCGAGATGGGCTCCCTCGACGCCATGATGCTCCCCTCCGGCCAGCAGGCCAGCTACGCGTGCCCCAAGTTCAAGGTCCTCTCCCTCCCGTTCCTGTTCTCCGACTATGACCACGTCTACAAGGTGCTCGACGGCGAGATCGGCCAGGAGATCCTTGAGGGTCTGTCCGACCACAACATGATCCAGCTTGCTTACTGGGAGAACGGCCTGCGTCAGTTCACCAACAGCAAGGTCGAGATCAAGACTCCGGACGACATGAAGGGCCTCAAGTTCCGCACCCCCGAGGATGCGCTGACCATCGCGATCTTCGACGCCTACGGCGCTTCCGCCTCCCCGTTCGCCTTCTCCGAGCTGTACCTCGCGCTCCAGCAGGGCACCTTCGACGGCCAGGAGAACCCCGTCGCCAACATCCACGCCAACAACTTCCAGAAGGTCCAGAAGTACCTGACCATGGTGAACTACCAGTATCAGCCCAAGGACATGATCTTCTCCCTGACCACCTGGAACAAGCTCCCCGCCGACATCCAGGATATTCTCAAGGCCGCCGCCGTTGAGTTCGGCAACCAGCACCGTCAGGACATCCGCGACAAGGAAGCGGAGCAGCTCGCCGACCTCGAGGCCGACGGCATGATCGTCACCTATCCCGACACCCAGCCGTTCATCGATCAGGCTCAGAAGGTCTATCAGGACTTCTACGCCGAGAATCCCTGGGCTGAGGATCTGGTCGCGCGCATCAACGCCCTCAAGTGATCGGTCTGCATCGCGCATAGCCCATCGTGTTCTTACGCAGAGGCACGGCGTTCGTGCCGTGCCTCTGCCCGTCTGAAAGCCTTTATACATTCTGAATGCAGAGAGGTATTTGCATGAAAAAAGCAGTACACCAGTGCAGTCTGATGCTGGATAAGATCTGCGCGGTCATCACCGGCTTCATTCTGGTGGCGTTGTGCCTGGTCATCGACTATTCGGTCATCATGCGCTTTATCTTCGGCAACCCCGTCAAGTGGCAGTACGAGCTGACGCTCGTCGGCCTCTGCTGGGCGACCTTCATCGGCATGCCGATGACCTTCCATAAGCAGGAGCATATGCGCCTGACCTTCATTACCGACAAGCTCAAGCCCGGCGTGTGGCGCGTCTACATGGACGTCATCGACGTCATTCTGATCGTGTTCATGGTCGTCGGCATCATCAACAGCGTTCAGGTCGTGCAGAACGCCTGGACCCAGATGTACCAGACGATCCCCCTGAGCCGCGGCGTCTACTATTTGTCCTTCCCCATCGGCGCGGCGATCTCCATCGTGCATCTGGTCGATATCATTCTCAACCGCAAGTCCGGGGAAGCTCCCTCGGCAAAGGAAGATGAGGAGGTGGCGGCATGAGCTTCAGCTTTCCCGTACTCGTATTGATGCTCGTCGGCAGCTTCCTGCTGATGATGGTCCTCGGCATGCCCATCGCGTTCTCTCTCGCGATTGCGGCGCTGCTCACCACCTCCATCACCGGCCAGTTCCCCGTCTACGCGATCTTCCACCGCTTCATCGGCAACGCGAGCTCCTATACCCTGCTCGCCATCGCCTTCTTCATCCTCGCCGCCAAGCTGATGAACACCGGCGGCGTCACGCGCAAGATCTTCCGCTTCTGCTCTGAGCTGGTCGGCGCCATCCCCGGCGGTCTCGGCCACGCGAACGTGATGGCGTCCATCGTCTTCTCCGGCATGAGCGGCTCCGCCGTCGCTGACGCGGGCGGTCTCGGCCAGATCGAGGTCGACGCCATGATCGACCAGGGCTTTGACCCGGACTTCTCCGCCGCCGTCACCGCCGCCTCCGCGACGATCGGCCCCATCATCCCGCCGAGCATCCCGATGGTCGTCTACGGCATGATGTCCGAGGTGGACGTCGGCCGCCTGTTCATCGGCGGCGTGACGCCGGGCCTGCTGCTCGCAGTCGCCACCAGCGTTCTGGTCTTCTTCCTCTCCAAGAAGCGCGGCTACCCCGTCAGCAAGTTCAGCGCGAAGAACCTCTGGGATTCCTTCAAAAAGGCGTTCCTGTCGCTCCTGACGCCGGTCATTATCATCGGCGGCATCTGGACGGGCATCTTCAGCCCGACCGAGGCTGCGTGCATCGCGGCGACCTACGCCTTCATCCTCGCGGTCATCGTCTATCACGAGATGGGCTGGAAGGAAGTCAAGCAGGCGCTCATTGACACCGCGCGCGACAGCGCGGGCATCCTGTGCATCATCTGCGGCGCGGCTGCGTTCTCGTGGCTCGTCACGATGCTCGGCATGACACAGGCGCTCAGCTCCGCGCTCGTGTCCCTGACCGACAACAAGTACGTCATGCTGCTGATCCTGAACATCGCGTTCCTGCTCATCGGCATGTTCATGGAGGCGCTCGCCGCCATGACCATCACGCTGCCGTTCCTGGTGCCCCTGATGGGCGTCTACGGCATCGACCCGCTGCACCTCGGCGTCGTGCTGGTGCTGAACCTCATGATCGGCCTCTGCACCCCGCCCGTCGGCACGTCCCTGTTCATCTGCGCCAAGAGCGCCGGTATCTCCATCGAGAAGATGTACAAGGCGATTCTGCCCTTCCTGGTGCCGCTGCTGATCGTCCTGTTCCTCATCACCTACGTTCCCAGCCTCGTCACCTGGCTGCCGAGTCTGATGTAAAAAGTGTATAGAGAGGGCGCGCCGCGTCCTTCTCTCTCCCGCCCGCTGTTAAGGGCTGGTTAAGAATCCCGGCAAAGGGGTAAAGAATATGCAAACATTCACGCCCGTATCCACCACAAAGCTCTATATCCAGATCTACAACCAGCTCCACGACGCGATCCTCTCCGGTCAGTATCAGGTCGGCGAGAAGCTGCCAAGCGAAAAGGATCTGTGCGCGATGTTCAGCGTCAGCCGCGTCCCCGTGCGCGAGGCGCTGTGCGCCCTGGAGCTCAACGGCCTGGTCGATTCGATGCAGGGCGCCGGCTACTACGTCAAGGAGGCGGCTCCGCTCACAAACGAGAACATCAGCGCCGTCGAGCCGCAGGAGATCATCCGCGCGCGCATGGTGCTGGAGCCCGACATCGCACGCGAGGCGGCGCTCCACATCGATGAGGACGGCCGCGCGGAGCTTGCCGGCATCATCGCGCGGCTGCGCGAGGAAGCTGCCAGCGATCTCTACACCACCGCTACCGACAAGGAGTTCCACCTGTTCCTCGCAAAGACCAGCGGCAGCACGCTCTACGCCATGATCATGGACATGGTCTTTCAGGCGATGGAGCACAAGATGTGGGAGCTGATCCTCAGCCGCACGGTCTCCACCAAGAAGTACCGCGACCTCAACTACAGCGAGCACATCCATATCGCGCAGGCGGTCTACGACGGCCGCGCGGATGACGCCCGCGCCTTCATGAAGGAACACATGGAGAAGCTGTACGAACGGTACTGGAGCTAACGCGTTCCCGCCTCCCGACGGGAGGAAAACAGATATCCAACATTTATAAGAGGTGAATGTCTTATGAAAGATGTATCCATCAAGGAACTGAAAAACATCGCGACCGATTTGCGCATGAAGGTCGTGGACATGGTCTGGAAGGCACAGTCCGGCCATCCCGGCGGCTCCCTGTCCGCGGCGGAGTTTGTCACCGCCTGCTACTTCAAGTACATGAACGTCGATCCGAAGAACCCCAACTGGGAGGATCGTGACCGCTTCGTGCTCTCCAAGGGCCACGTCTGCCCGATCCAGTACGCCGCGCTCGGCACGCTGGGCTACTTCCCGATCGAGACGCTCGACACGCTCCGCAAGGAGGGTTCCCCGCTGCAGGGCCACCCGTCCATGGTCAAGTGCCCGGGCATCGACATCTCCACCGGCTCCCTCGGTCAGGGTCTCGCCTGCGCCGTCGGTATGGCGATGGCGGCGAAGATGGACGGCAAGGACTTCAAGGTCTACTGCGCCATCGGCGACGGCGAGTCTCAGGAAGGCGAGATCTGGGAGGCCGCCAACACCGCTCACAAGTATCAGCTCGACAACCTGATCGTCTTCGTGGACTGGAACAACCTCCAGATCGACGGTACCTGCGATGAGGTCATGCCGAACGGCGACCTCGGCAAGAAGTTCGAGGCGTTCGGCTGGGAGAACATCGTGGTCGAGGACGGCAACGACATGGAGCAGATGTGCGCCGCCATCGACAAGGCGCTCGCTTCCAAGAACGGCAAGCCCAAGTGCCTGTATTGCAAGACCGTAAAGGGCAAGGGCGTTTCCTACATGGAGAACGTCTGCTCCTGGCACGGCGTCGCCCCGAACGATGCGGAGTATGAGCAGGCCATGACTGAGCTGAAGGCTCAGATCATCGCGTAAGAGGAGGACAAGGAAATGAGCGAACTGAAAAAAATCGCGACCCGCGACGGTTTCGGTGATGAGATCGTAGCGCTGGGCAAGGAGAACAAGAACATCCTCGTCGTCGACGTGGACATCGGCAAGAGCTGCAAGTCCACCAAGTTCATTCACGAGCTGCCCGAGCAGCACATCAACGTGGGTATTGCGGAGCAGAACGGCGCGGGCGTCGCTGCCGGTCTCGCCACCTGCGGCAAGATCCCCTTCGTTGTCACCTACGCTGCCTTCGGCTCCATGCGCATGTGCGAGATGATCCGTCAGGAGATCTGCTACACCAACCTGAACGTCAAGATCGCCTGCTCCCACGGCGGCGTGACCCCCGCCAACGACGGTGCTTCCCACCAGGCCATCGAGGACATGGGCATCCTGCGCACCATCCCCAACATGACCGTCATCATGCCGGCGGACTACAATTCCGCGCGCAAGCTCGTCCGCGCCGCGGCGGAAACCTACGGCCCGATGTATCTGCGCTTCACCCGTGACGCCATCCCGCAGATCTACGGTGAGGACGTGGAGTTCACGATCGGCAAGGCGCACATGATCCAGGACGGCAAGGACGTCGCGATCATTGCCAACGGCGACACCGTGCGTCTCGCCATCGACGCCGCCAAGGAGCTGGCCGCTAAAGGCATCAGCGCCCGCGTGCTCGATATGCATACCATCAAGCCGCTCGACGTCGAGGCC
Source organism: Oscillospiraceae bacterium (assembly GCA_045225715.1). Taxonomy (GTDB): domain Bacteria; phylum Bacillota; class Clostridia; order Oscillospirales; family Oscillospiraceae; genus Hominicoprocola. The sequence continues at coordinate 12,593 of JBGVBS010000001.1, read as the reverse complement.
GTCACCGCCTGCGTTAATGAGATCGGCAAGATCATCACCGTCGAGGACCACAACATCCTCAACGGCCTCGGCTCCGCCGTCTGCGAGGTCGTCGCCGAGATGGGCAAGGGCAAGGTCAAGCGCGTCGGCATCCAGGACAAGTTCGGCGAGAGCGCTCCCTATGACCGCCTGCTCGCCAAGAACGGCGTCACCGTCGAGAACATCGTCGCGATCGCCGAGTCCCTGTGATCCATATTTATCTATCGTAGGAGGATTGATTCCCATGAAAATCGGATTTGTCGGCTGCGGCGCTATCGGCAGCTGCTACGCCAGCCGTCTGCTCAAGGTCCACGAGGTCTGCGTGCTGGATACCTTCGCCCCTGTCATCGAGGCGATCAAGAAGAACGGCATTCTCATTGACGACTGCCTTCCCGATGTCGGCACCGGCGAGACCCACGCTTTCCATCCCGCCATCGCCACCACCGACCCCAAGGAGATCGGCGTGTGCGACCTCGTCATCGTGTTCGTCCACTACAAGTTCCTGGAGTCCGCCATGCGCAACGCGCTCCCGATGATCGACGAGCACACGATGGTGCTCAGCCTCCAGAACGGCTACGGCAACTATGACGAGATCGCCAAGGTCATCCCCGAGGAGCAGATCATCATCGGCAACACCGCCTTCGGCGCGACGCCCATCGCTCCCGGCCACGTCAGCAACACCGGCTACGGCGCGACGAACATGGGCTCCCCCAAGGCTCCCATGGCGAAGGTCGAGGCCGTCGCCGAGGCGTTCCGCGCCGCCGGTCTTGAGACCGACGTGCATGAGAACGTGATGAACGCCATCTGGCACAAGCTGTCCGCCAACGTCTGCATCAACGGCGTCAGCGCCCTGCTGGGCACGCCCAACGGCTTCATCGGCAGCAACGAGTATGCCCGCGAGACCGCGAAGCTGCTGTGCAAGGAGGCGATCGAGGTCGCCAACGCCGCCGGCTGCACGCTGGACTATGAGACTGAGCTCGAGCACGCCTTCGAGGTCTCCCGCAACACCTACGAGACGATCAGCTCCATGGTGCAGGCGGTCACGCACGAGCGCGAGACCGAGATCCGCATCATCAACGGCGCGGTTTCGAAGCTCGGCAAGCAGTACGGCATCCCGACCCCGTGCAACGACCTGCTCCTGAACCTCGTGCTGGCAAGACAGAGCCTCTACCTCGGTCGTTAAGTATTTGTAAAAAAGTCTATAAGGCTCCCTGCGATCCCGCAAAAAGTTCAAACTTTTTGCGGGATCGCTCTTGACATCGGCGATGGAATTCGGCATAATACGCTCATGTCTTATAGGCACCTTTATTATGTCATTTATTATTATACCATTGAAGGAGAAGGAAACCATGAACAAGACTGAACTCATTGCTGCCATGGCCGAGAAGAGCGGCCTCTCCAAGAAGGACAGCGAGAAGGCTCTCACCGCGTTTGCTGCGTCCGTTGAGGATGCTCTGAAGGCGGGCGACAAGGTCCAGCTCGTCGGCTTTGGCGCGTTTGAGGTCAAGACCCGCGCCGCGCGCACCGGCATCAATCCCCAGACCAAGAAGCCCGTTGAGATCGCCGCCTCCAAGGCTCCCGCGTTCAAGGCCGGCAAGGCTCTGAAGGACGCCCTGAACTGATTGGCATACCGAAACGCTCCTGAAGCGATGGCTTCAGGAGCGTTCTTTCTTTATTCAGATCACTTCCAGCGTTCTTCCGGTCTCGCGGCAAAGCACCTCGTCGCCGATGTAGCAGCTTTCGTACTGCTCCGCCGACACGACCGCCTCCCGCACGCCCTGCGGCGTCTCCAGCTCGAATCTGTAGATCGGGTCGCTCTCGCCGCGGGAATAGTCGGCGTACTTGTTCTTCAGCGGGAACGCGACGGTATCCTCCTCCGCGGTCGGGGGCGCCGGATGCGTTTCCCCGCTCCCGTGCGGTTCTTCCTCGTCACGTTTCCTTCCGAGCAGCAGCGCGGCGGCTCCGGCGGCAGCCATCGCGCCCAGCACACAGATCCATGTCTTTTTCATCGCAGCAGCCTCCTTCGTTTTGATCCTGTCTTGTATGCGTCCAGTTTACCGTATATCCCGTTCCCTGTCAAATCACCCTCCAGAAATTTCCCGATAATAATTTCAGCGTCGGCATTCACATTACCGCGTCTTTGTGTTATCCTAGTCTGCGAATCATACACATCGAGAAAGGAATCGTCATGATATCCGTACGCAAAGAATTGTATCCTGGCGTGTATCTCAACCATATCCACGCGGCGAAATTCAAGACCGGTCTGCTGTCCGCGCAGCTCATCGCACCGCTGGACGCGGATACCGCCGCATTGGGCGCGCTGCTGCCCGCCGTGCTGCACCGCGGCACGGCGCGGTACCCCGATATGCAGTCGCTGTCGCGCGCGCTCGACCTGCTCTACGGCGCGGGGTTGAGCTTTACCGTGCGCAAGAAGGGCGAAAACCGATGCCTCGGTTTTATCGCCAGCTTCATTGACGACAAGCTTGTCCCCGGAGGGGAAAAGCTGCTCGAACCCGTGGCGGAGCTGCTGGGCGAGGTGCTGCTGCGTCCGGCGACAGAGAGCGGTGCATTCCGGCAGGATTACGTAGACGGTGAGAAGGACAACCTGACCGACGCCATCCGCTCCATCCTTGACGACAAGCGGGATTACGCCGACAAGCGGCTCCTTGAGGAGATGTGCCGCGGCGAGCGCTACGGCATCCCCCGTCTCGGCACAGAGGAGGCGGTCGCCGCCATCGACCGCGCGGCGCTGCGGGACTACTATCAGCACGCGCTGATGACTGACCGTGTGGAGCTGTTCTACTGCGGCAGCGCGGAGCAGGAGCGCGTCGAGGACGCGCTGCGCGGCGGCCTTGCGCTTCTGCCGCAGGGCAAGCGCATTGCTCCCGTGCCGTCGAGCCGCGTCTCCGCGCCCACCGAGCCGCGCTATCTGACCGAGACCATGGACGTGACGCAGGGCAAGCTGTCCATGGGCTGGCGCGCCGCGACGGACGACCAGCATGCCATGATGCTGGCGAATCTCGTCTTCGGCGGCTACAGCAATTCCAAACTGTTCCTCAACGTGCGTGAAAAGCTGTCGCTCTGCTATTATGCCTCCAGCGGCTATCACCGCTCCAAGGGCATCGTCACAGTGTCGTCGGGTGTGGAGTTCGCGGACTATCAAAAGGCGCATGACGAGATCCTTGCGCAACTTGAGACGGTCAAGCGCGGCGAGTTTGAGCCCTGGGAACTGGACGGCGCAAAGGGCGTGCTGGTGAACGCCGTGCGTTCGCGGGAGGATTCCGGCTCGCGCATGGAGGAGAACAGTCTCGGCCAGGCGGCGACCGGATTGTGGGAGAGCGAAGACGAGCTGATCGGCGCTCTGTCCGCCGTGACGCCGGAGCGCGTCGCCGCCGCCGCGCGGAGCATGACGCTCGATACCGTGTACTTTCTCAAGGGGGAGGCTGACGCCGGATGATAAAAACCGAATACCCGCGCATCGGCGAAGCGGTGCTCGCCGAGACGCTTGATAACGGCCTGCGCGTCTGCGTGGTGCCGAAGATCGGCTATCAGAAGCGCTACGCTTTCTTTGCCACACGCTACGGCGGCATTGACATGAGGTTCCGGCTGGACGGTGTCTGGCACGACACGCCCGCCGGCATCGCCCACTATCTGGAGCATAAGATGTTCGACATGGAGGACGGGAACGCGCTGCAGGTCCTTGCGCAGAACGGCGCGGAGCCGAACGCCTTCACCGCCAACTCCATGACGGCGTATTACTTCGACTGCACAGAGCATTTTGAGGAGAATCTCCGCATCCTGCTGTCCTTCGTATCGACCCCGTATTTCACGCAGGAGAGCGTGGACAAAGAGCGCGGCATCATCGCGCAGGAGATCCGCATGACCGAGGACACGCCGGACTGGCGCGTCTACAAGAATCTGCTCGGCTGTCTGTACCGCACGAATCCCGCGCGCGTACCCATCGCGGGCACCGTGGAAAGCATTCAGGCCATCACGCCCGAGACGCTTTACGCCTGCCACAAGGCGTTCTATGCGCCAGGCAATATGCTGCTGTGCGTCGTGGGCGACGTGGATGCGGACGCGGTGCTGTCGCTCGCGCGGGACGTCCTGCCCGGGGAGCGCGGCTCCGCCATCGAGCGCGACTACGGCGCGGTAGAGGACAACGCGGTATGCCAAAAGGAAACGGTCTGCCCGATGGAGATCGGACAGCAGCAGTATCTGGTGGGCTTTAAGTGCCCCGCCGTCGTGGACGGCACGGCGCTGTTCCGTCAGAGTCTGATCGGTGAGCTTGCCTGCGACATCCTGCTCGGCGAGTCCTCCCCGCTTTATATGCGTCTCTATGACGCAGGTCTCATCAACGGCAGCTTCGGCGGCGATTTTGACCAGCTTCCGGGCGCGGCGTACCTCTATGCCGGCGGGGAGGGCAGAGACCCCGAAGCCGTGGCGCAGGCAATATTGGACGAGGCGGCGCGGCTCGCGCGCGAGGGCGTGGACGAGACCTACTACCAGCAGATCCGCCGCGCGAATTTTGGCGCGTCGCTGCGCGCGCTCAACTCCTTCGAGAACATCGCCATCGGTATGGCAGACGGATATTTTCGCGGCTTCGACCCCTATCGCTTCCCCGAGCTGTATGACACGATCACAAAGGCGGACGTCGAATCGTTCCTGCGGGAAAACGTCGTGGAGGAACGTCGCGCAACGTCGATCCTCGTCCCGAAAAGCGAGGTGAGCGCGTGAGCTTAAAGGATATCATCCCCAGCACCTCGCCCATCGCCTTCCCCGGCCTGTTCGGGGACTGGCAGTTCACCGCAAGCAACAAGGCGCTGGATGTCGGCAACGGCGTCTACTGGTACGGCATCTTCATTGCGGCCGGTCTGCTGATCGGGCTGTGGTTTTGCATAAAGCAGGCGCCAAAGTTCCGCCTGAGCGAGGACAACGTTATGGACGCGGTGCTCTGGAGCATGCCGATCGGCATCCTCGGCGCGCGGCTGTACTATATCGTCTTCTACCTCGACCTCTACCGCACGGTGGACGGCACTCTGGACTTCGGCAGGATGATCCGCATCTGGGACGGTGGGCTTGCCATCTACGGCGGCATCATCGCGGGCTTTCTGACCGCATACGTTGTCAGCCGCGTCAAACGGTTCGCCTATCTCGCTATGATGGACGACACTGTCATGGGCGTGCTGATCGGACAGATTCTGGGACGCTGGGGCAACTTCATGAACCGAGAGGCGTTCGGCGCGGTGACAGACATACCGTGGCGCATGCGGCTGTGGGCGGTCACAGGCGAGTACTACGACGTGCATCCGACGTTCCTTTACGAAAGCCTCTGGAATCTCACAGGCTTCCTGCTGATCTGGCTGGTCGTGACGAAACGCCGCAAATTCGACGGTCAGAATTTCCTCTGCTACCTGCTGTGGTACGGCCTCGGCCGCGTGTGGATCGAAGGTCTGCGTGAGGATAGCCTTTATCTCTTCGATTTTACCATTCTCGGCGCGCCGATCCGCGTATCGCAGGCGCTGTCGGCGGTGCTGGTCATCGTCGCGGGAGGACTGCTGCTGTGGCGGCTGCGCGCGAAAAAGGGCGTTGCCTGAGCTTTCTTCAAAAACATCGCACATATCGCTCTTTTCCAGCGATATGTGCGATGTTTTCTTATTCTCTGATTGCTTCCCACGCCGCGGCAAGATCGCGAAAGATCCCCCAGCACATGGCGCGCACCCGCTCGTCGGGCGGGACGACGTCGGGGATCATCACCGTGCGGGCGCCGGAGCGCCAGCCAGCCTCCACGCCGCTGTGGCTGTCCTCGAACACCCAGCACTCCTCCGGCGGAACGCCGAGGCGCTCCGCCGTCGTCAGGAACACGTCCGGCGCAGGCTTGCCGTGCGCCACCGTCCGGCTGGAAACCAGCACGTCGAAATACCCGTCGATGCCGTCAAGCCGCAGATTGTGCTCGATCATGTCCGGCGGGCTGCTGCTCGCCACCGCGATACGATAGCCCGCAGCGCGCAGGCCGTCCAGGATCGTACGTACGCCCGGCTTGAGGGGCACGCCGTTCGTCTCCAGCGCGTGTACGCGCTCGGAGCATTCGCGCAGGATCTGCTCCGGCTCGTCTGTACAATAGTGGCGCGACAGCACTTCGCGCGTCCGCGCGCCGCCCGTTCCGATGATCTCCCGCGGGAAGGTATCGCCCAGCGTCACGCCGCGCTCCGCCGCCAGCTCGTACCACGTCCGCTGCCAAAGGCTCTCTGAGTCGATCAAGAGCCCGTCCATGTCAAAGATCGCGCCTCGCATCAGCGGTATCAGACGACGACGAAGAACTTGATGAGGAACAGAAGGCAGAGGAAATAGGTCAGGCCCGAAACCTCCTTGCCCTTGCCGGAGAAGAATTTGATGACCGTGTGGGCAATGATCGCAAGCCCGATGCCGTGGCCGATGGAGCCGGAGATCGGCATCGCCAGCAACATGATAAACACGGGCGCGATCTGGTCGATGTCGTTGAAGTCGATGTTCTGGAGACCCTGAAGCATTAGGATACCGACATAGATCAGAGCCGCCGAGGTCGCGGGCGCGGGGATGATCGCCGCGATCGGCGCGATGAAGATACAGGCAAGGAACATCGCCGCGCTGGTGATCGCCGTCAGGCCCGTGCGGCCGCCCGCCTCTACGCCGGACGCGGACTCGACGAAGGTGGTGACCGTGCTCGTACCCATGCAGGCGCCGGCGACCGTGCCGACCGCGTCAGAGAGCAGCGCCTCCTTCATCTTCGGCATGTTGCCCTCCTTGTCGGTCATGCCCGCGCGGGACGCGGTGCCGACGAGGGTGCCAATGGTGTCAAACATGTCGATCATGCAGAAGGTGACGATCAGCGTGATTGCGGTGAACACCCCGATGTCAAAGAAGCCTTTGAAGTTAAACTTGAACAGCGTCGTCGCAAACATATCGCCGAACGGCGGAATGAAAGAAGCGCTTGCAAGAGAGGCAAAGGGGTTCGTGTTCAGCATGACGAACGAGCCCGCCCAGTAGATCACGGAGGCGATCAGCATACCGAGCAGCACCGCCGCCTTGCGTCCCTTCTTTGCCAACAGAATGATGGCGAACAAACCGACGAACATCGTGACGACGGTCAGCACCATCTCCTCATAGCTGCCGCCCGCGCCCTCAATCGTGCCCTTGAACACGGCGGGAGTCATCGAGCCGAAGAAGTCGCGCATGACGTAGTAAGTAGCGAAGTGGACGCCCGCGTTCGAGCCGAAGCCGATGTTCAGCAGCATCAATCCGATCGACGGTCCGATGCCCAGCCGGATACCGAGCGGGATGGCGTGGACGATCTTCTCGCGGATGTTCAGAACGCTCAGGCAGATGAACACGATGCCCTCGACGAGGATGATGCACAGCGCCGCCTGAAAGGCGTTCTCATAACTCGTGTTGGTCATGGCGGCGATGTTGCCCGCAATGACCGCGAAAAAGCTGTTGAGGCCCATGCCGGGTGCCATGACGAATGGCTTGTTGGCAAGCAGGCCCATGCACACCGTGCCCAGCGCCGAAGCAAGACAGGTGGCGAGAAACACGCCGTTCCACAGCGGCGTGCCCACGGCAAAGTTGGTCAGCAGGTTCGGATTCAGGGCGATGATGTACGCCATCGTCATGAACGTAGTCAGGCCGGCAACGATCTCCGTGCGCACAGTCGTGCCGTTCTCCTTGAGTTTGAACAATTGATCCATATGATTTCCTCCCACTTCTGTCTGTACACTTTCAACAATTTTTGCTCGATTCGGGCAGAAATACTTGTCTATAAGTATAGCACATCGTTTTTTCATTGCAAGCGCTTTTTTCATCGGCGGCCGCAGCGGCTCATATCGCTTTTTTTAATGGATGTCTTTATTATTTTTTCCTTTACAAAAATGAGCGCCCCCTGTAAAATTGTGAGGATTTTCCGCGCAATATCGCAAAAAGGGAGAGAAACACGCACCATGGAAAACAAACGCGCCCAATGGGGCAGCAAGCTTGGCTTTATCCTCGCCGCCGCGGGCTCCGCGGTCGGCCTCGGCAACATCTGGAAATTCCCCGGCAAGGCTTTTGAAGGCGGCGGCGGGGCATTCCTGCTGATGTATCTGCTCATCGTACCGCTGCTCGGCATGCCGGTCATGCTCTCGGAGCTTTCGGTCGGCCGCGCCAGCCAATCCAACGTGGTTGATTCGTTCCGCAAACTGGGACACAAGGGCTACAGCTGGGTCGGCTGGATGGGCTGGCTCGTCGCATTCATCATCACCTGCTATTATTCGCACGTCGGCGGTTGGGTGTTGCGCTACGTCGTCAGTTACGTCGCGGAGCCGCATCGTGTCTACGGCGATCCGCTGGGGTATTTCTACGGCATGCTGGGCTATGATCCCGCTGCGGGCGCGACTTTCATGCCGTGGACGGTCATCCTCTTCGCGTTCGTATTTATCGCCATCTGCGCCGTTGTCATCATCAAGGGCGTCGAGGGCGGCATCGAGAAGTTCAATAAGGTCGGTATGCCCGCCCTGTTCGTCATTCTCATCATCCTGTTCGTGCGCGCGGCGACGCTGCCCGGCGCGGGCGAGGGGCTCAAGTACATGCTGTCCCTCGACACAAGCAAGGTCACGCCGCAGACGTTCCTGATCGCGCTCAGCCAGGCGTTCTATTCGCTGTCGCTGGGTATGTCCATCATGGTGACCTACGGCTCGTATCTTCCGAAGGAGGAGGACATCGCAAAGAACACCTTCCTCGTCTGCACGATGGATACGCTGGTCGCAATCCTCGCGGGCTTCATCGTCGTTCCCGCCGTGTTCGCAACGCTAGGTCCCGAGGGCGTGGGCAAGGGCGGCGGCTTTGCGTTCGTGTCCCTTGCGGGCGTGTTTGAGCAGATGCCCGGCGGCGCGTTCTTCGGCTTCCTGTTCTACCTGCTGCTCCTGTTCGCGGCTCTGACCTCCAGCGTTTCGCTGATCGAGGGCATCGTCGCGTTCCTCACGGAGCGCATGAACTGGAAGCGCACCCCGACCACCATCGGCACCTGTATCGTTCTGTTCCTCATCGGCTGCCTCTACACCTGCTCTCAGGCAGCGTTCCCGCTCAAGGGCGTCTGGTTCGACTTTGCCAACGGCGTCACCTTCCCCGCGCTGTGCGACGCGATGGAGTTCCTCACCGACCGCATCATGATCCCGCTGTGCGCGCTGGGTACCTGCATCTTCGTCGGCTGGGCGTGGAAGCCTGAGAATGCCGTCGCCGAGGTGGAGCGCTGCGGTGTGAAGTTCACGCTGATCAAGGCGTACAGCTTCCTCATCAAGTTCGCCGCGCCTCTGGCGATCGTCGTCATCCTCGCCGTCAGTCTGTTTACCGGCACAACGCTGAGCTGAACAACCGAAAAAAGAAACCGGAAGTCTCTCCCGATGGAAAGGCTTCCGGTTTCTTTCTGTTTCACCCCTGTTCAGTTCTTGGGGCGATTGACCGGGGTCACGGGACCCTTGCCGGGCTGGGGCACCTTGACAGTACCTGCCTCCTCGATCTTGCCGCCTTTCAGATCCTTTCCGTCTGCCATGTTTTTGTTCCTCCTTTTTCTAAATATGATAGCTTTTTATTTCTTCGCCGCAGTGCGGTAGAGGCAAATCAGCACGTCTCCGATGCTGCAGGGCTCGTTCGGTGCCAGCTCTCCGTCCAGAATGCCGTTTTCCGCTGCCCAAGCTGCCGCCGCGTCATAGTAACGTGCGCCGCCCTCGTCCCTGCCTCCGGTCTCCCGACGATAGAGGAAAGTCAGCGCCTGCGCGCGGTTCACGGCGGCATCCGGCGCAAACTTTCCATCGCCGACGCCCAGTGTAACGCCCTTCTCTGCCGCCCACGCGACCGCCTTGGCCGCGTCGCTCTCAGCGGGAACGTCGGTGAACGTCATGCCGCCCTCCGCCGCAGGCTTTCTCGCCGAATTCCAGAGGAATGTCACCATCTGTGCGCGGCTGCATACCGCGTTCAAATCCATTCCTTCCGAAGCGATGCCCTGTTCTGCCGCCCACGCAGACGCCTCCAGCGCCTCGTTGCTGTAAAGCGCGATCTCCACGGGCGCGGATTCATAGACGTCGTACGCGAGGTCATAGCCGCGGAACACAACATCCACGTTTCCGGTCGGCATCCAGCTGCGGTCAAGCTCCGCGTAGAACCGCTCTGCCGCGCCCTCTCCGATGGATTTTGTCAGGATGGTCTCGTTCGCGCTCTTGACGTAGGTATATTCCTCCGCGCCCTCCGTGCGGTAGCGGAGCAGCGTATGGAAGCGGAACCCCTCCTCCGGCACATAGCGGCGGCTCTGCTGCTCACCATCCTTCGAGGGCAGGATGTTGACCGCGGAATCGACAACGAGCTTGTTTCCGTCCAGATGCGCGGTGAGCCACGCGAAGGTGTTCTTCCCGTCGCTCAGAGCGACCGGGATGTAATAGGCCGGAGCCTTGCCTCCGCGATCCTCGACCTCAAACGTGAAAAATTCGCCGTTCAGCGTGGGAAGCGTACAGTCGAACGCGCTGACGAAGCGGTTGTTCTGCCAATCCGGCTCCACCGGGAGAAGCGCCATCTCGAAGCGGAGCGTCGTGCCGTCATCCTGCGGCATATAGAACACGACCAGCGAGTCCATGTGAGAAAGCGAGTCGACCGCATCGCGCTCGGTCTCGCCCTCGCCGGGCACGACCTTCGCCCAGACCTCGCGCGTCTTTTCGTCCAGCGCGCCGACGATATCGCCATGGAATTTGAGGTCGATGCCGGCGGATTTGTTCGTGCTGGGCAGGGCGCTGCGGTAGCTGCTGTAGCTCTGCGCGAACTCCAGCATGAAGTAGCCGTAATAGCTGGCGAATTCCCACTGGCTGTAGTATTCGTAATCGCCGTCGTAGTCCTCATCGCTCAGATAGTCGTCGTAATCGTAGTCATACTCGTCGTAGTCGAAATCGTCATAGTCGTAGTCGCCGTACTCATCGTAATCTTCTTCCTCGTAGTCGTAGTAGTCCTCCCAGTCGTCGTAGTAGTTCGACGCGGGAGCGTAATACGACTGCGCGGTGGGGTAGTAGACCGACATGCCGACGCAGTCCGCCATGTCCTTGGATGCGCCGCGATAGAGGATCACGCCATTCTCGCTCTGCTTGTCCAGCAGGGTGTCCTCCTTGTTCGTGCCAAGCTGGCGCAGCACGTCGCGCGCCGCCTCGGTGAGCGCGCCGTCGCCCGCGTTCGCGACCGCCGCCGCGAGCGAATAGGCGTCGACCAGACCGTAGCGCCCCTCCGCCATGGTGTGCGTGCTCTGCACGGCGCGGAGCACGCCGGCGTAAGTGGACTTGTTCTGGTTCATCGTATCCGTGATCTTGCTGCCCAGCGTATCCACCGATGTCGCCAGCTGTTCCACCTTGGCGCTGTTCAGGTCATAGAGCGCGAGGCTCATCTCGTCAAGATTGCTCCATGCCCACGAGCTTCCGAACGTTTTTTCGTGGCTGAAGTTATCAATGATCGTCTTGCCGATCTGCGCGCCCGTCAGCGCGCCGCTTTTCTGGTTCGCGGCGGTGAACACGCCGAGGCTGCCGGCATAGTTCCAGCCGTAACCCCACTCCGTCTCCTCAGAGGCGATCATGTACTTCGCCTGTCCGCGCAAAGCGTAGGCGATCTCCAGATTTCCCATCAGGCAGCAGTCGAAGCCGATCACGTCGATAACCTCGGAATTTACGAACTTATCCTGACGATACTTATTCACCTCTTTGAACGCCGCGGCGATCTGCTCAAGCGGCATGCAGCGCTGCTTGTACTCGTCCTTTTCCGCACCGCCGAGCGGGCCGCCGCCGTGATCCCACAGAATGACCATCATATGCTCTGATGGCGAATGGTCGATCACGTCCTTCAGAAACTGGACAAGCGTGCTCTTGTCGGACAGGGGGAGGTTGTTCCCCTGATAGTCCCACGCAAGGCTCATCTTGTGCGAGCCGCCGGTGATCTGGTAGACCTCCGTACGGTCGCTGTTGGGTTTGACATAGTTTTTTGTGCGATTGCTGTGGAGCCAGCTCTTCTTCGACTGCTCATCCCAACTCCGTGTGCCGCCGGTGAGCACAAACAGGTTCGCCACGCTGTCGTCAAAGTCGGACATCAGCATCTCGCACAGGTCGTCGGATGCGCTGCCCTGATTCGACTCCAGATCCGTCCCGCACAGATACACGGCGATCGTCCACGGCTTGGTGTCGGCGTCCGCCCTTGCCCCTGTCGGCAGCAGCGTCACGCTCATCATCAGCACAAGCAACAGGCATATCGCCTGCCGGATCCTACGTTTCATTGATCGATCCCTCCTCAAAAGTCAGCTTCGGTCATTCCACCATATCCTATTATATCTGTTTTTTCTCTGCTGTCACTGGCACAAGTGCCAGTGACATTTGCAGGAAGGCGATCTACACTGTATTTGTAAGAATAGACGCAGAACAGATATAAACGGAGGAAGCGGGATGAAACGAATGTTGATCGCGCCCGAGTTTGTCAGTTTAGAGAAGTGCAAGAGGTCTCAAGCCCTTTGTTTATAAGGGCTTGAGACCTCTTGGTGCATTTCTGGGATT